>JAJDYG010000025.1 GCA_022822855.1 Dehalococcoidia bacterium | reverse complement strand
CGACTTCGTTGCCGACAACGCCAAGCGCCTCACCCCGGTCGAGTACCTCCGCGCTCGAGACGCCCAGGAAACCCAGCTCAACAGCCTCGCCCGAGAAATCCGCCGAACCGTCCAGGATGTCCACCGCCGAGCCGAACAGCGTCCCGACCAACCCGGCCTCTTTGAAGAGGAACCGCAAGAACCAGCAGAAACCACACCAAAACTTTCACAAATTGAACCCCCAGATTCCACGATCTCCAGTCCAGAGCTGGAGATCGTCCGATCTGAGGCCGAAGAAGAAAAAATCGCCGCAGAACCCGATCTGGACGCCCTGATCGCCGAGGCCGTCCAGCACTTCCCCCAGCTCGAGGGCCAATCCCCCGAGCAAATCCTCCACTTCCTCGACCAGATCACCTCCCCAGAAGCCCAGGACAAGGACACCTCAACCCAGATCTACGCCGAAGCCGCCGGTTAAGCGACCCAAGACCTCCCCCTCTGGGGGGGGTGCCCCGGAGGGGCGGAGTGGGGCCGCCGCGTCAGGCAGGCCCGACGACCGCCTCGATTGCCTCGCTGACGACTTCCGCCGGCACATCGTCACGAACGATCGGGTTGCCGACGCCATCCAACAGGACCCAGCGTTGCTTGCCGCCGACCACCTTCTTGTCTCGCGACATCGCCTCGACAATCTCGGCGCGACCCAGGCCGGGCGGGCTCTGCGTCGGCAGATCAAATCGTTCGATCAGCCGGCGATGCCTGCTCACGAGCGCCTCATCGATCATGCCCAGCGAACAACCCATCTCAGCGACGGCGACCATCCCCATCGCTACGGCCTCGCCATGCAGCACCGGACTGTAGCCGGTCACCGCTTCGATCGCGTGACCCAGCGTGTGACCGTAGTTCAGCACCATCCGAACGTCGGACTCGCGCTCGTCGTCCGAAACCACGGCTGCCTTGATCGATTGGTTGCGCGTGATCACGTCGACCAGCAGTTGCCGGCAGGAGTGATCGCTCACACTGGCCGCCGGATTGAGCAGGACGTCGGCAGACTCTTCCAGCAGATCGAGCATCGGTTCGTCTCGAATGAACCCGTGCTTGATCACTTCGGCGAAGCCCGACCGCAGCTCGCGCGATGGCAATGTCGCCAGCGTCGCCGTGTCGGCGACGACCGCGCGAGGCTGATAGAAGGCACCCACCAGGTTCTTTCCCGATGGCAGGTCAACCGCAACCTTGCCGCCGATCGCGGCATCGACCATGCCCAGCACGGTGGTCGGCGCGTGTACCAGCGGCATGCCCCGCAGGTAGGTCGCAGCCGCCATGCCGCCAAGGTCGGTGATCATCCCCCCGCCCAACGCAAAGATCACGTCTCCGCGCTCAGCCCGGTGCGAAGACAGCCACTCATAGAGCCGCGTCAGGGAGGCCAGCGTCTTGCTCGCCTCGCCCGAGGGCACCGAATACGAGCAAACGCTGCGTCCCGCCTGTTCCAACGAGCGCTCGGCGGTGGCCCCGTGAGAGTCGGCCACGGCCTGATCGACAATCAGGAAGACGCGGCCGTGCAGTTCCAGTCGGTCGAGCACATCACCCGATCGCTCCAGCAGTCCCCAGCCGCAGTAGACCGGATACCTGGCCGACTCAGCCTCAACGATGCAGCCCACATCGGGACCGTAGTTGTGAATCGGCGGCGGGTCGACGCCAGGCCCGTTCCGCATATCGCGCAGACGGCTCTCCGACGCCAGCACCGCGGAAGCTCGCCGGCTCGCGGCGTCAATGATGTGCGTGATCGCGTCTTCGACCTGGTCGTCGGTATGAACCGTGTGATCCGACAGGGCGTAGAACGGTTGCCGCGCGGCCTTCAACGTTTCGACGCGGCGGCGCCGATCGCCCTGGGCCAGCATCGGTCTGACCTCGGTGCTGCCCTCCTCGGCCGCCGCGTAACGAGCCACGATCGTCGCCGAACGAGCTTCCAGGGTGACGACGAATCCGCCGTCGGCCAGCAAGGCCCGGTTCTCGGCGTGCAGCCACACGCCGCCGCCGGTCGCAATGACTACGTGCTCGCGAGCCGCAGCCTGCTCAACCGCCCGTCGCTCCAACTCGCGGAACCCGCGTTCGCCGTCCGTCTCAAAGATCTGGGCGATCGAACGTCCGGCGGAACGCTCGATCTCATCGTCCAAATCGATCGATTCCCAACCGAGCCGGTCGGCCACGAATGGAGCCAGTACCGACTTTCCGGTCGCGCTGAAGCCGATCAACACAATGCGCTTGAGCGCGTGTGGCAAGGTCACTTCCACTCTCCCCTGGGAACGGTGGTCTCGAGAAAGGTCTCCATGTTTCGGCGGGTCTCCGAGAGCGTGTCGCCCCCGAACTTCTCCAACATCGCGTCTGCCAGTACCAGCGCTAGCATCGCCTCAACGATCACACCCGCCGCCGGCACAACGCAAACGTCCGACCGTTCAAAGTGAGCCTCAACACGCTCTCCGGTCGTGAGGTCAGCGGACGGCAGCGGATGCGCCAGCGTGGCGATCGGCTTGACGGACACGCGAACGACGAGATCCTCACCGTTCGAGATCCCGCCCTCGACACCACCGGCGTGATTGCTGCGTCTACGCCAGGGTCGCCCGGCCCAGGCGTCTTGCGGCAGCACGACATCGTGATAGCCCCGACCGGTCAGGCCGACGCCGCTGAATCCGTCGCCGATTTCGACACCCTTGAAGGCGTTCATCGACAGGATCGCCTGGCCAATCCGGCTGCTCAGCTTTCGATCCCACTGGACATGCGAGCCCAACCCGAACGGCACGCCCGAGACCCGCGCCTCCAGCACCCCGCCAAGGGTGTCGCCGTCCTGCTTGGCCGCGTCGATCTCCTCGACCATCGCTTGACCAACCGTTGGATCGGCGCAGCGCACGACGGACTGCTCAACCTCGCCCCAATCGATCGCCAGCTCAGGCTCGATCGCAACGGTGCCGATCTGCACGACATGGCTATGAAACTCGCAGCCAAGTTCCTCGCACAACCGCCGAGCCACCGCTCCGGCGCCGACGCGCGCCGCGCTCTCACGAGCGGAGGCCCGTTCGAGCGAATCGCGAACATCCTCATATCCGTACTTCAGGGACGCGCTGAGGTCTGCATGGCCGGGTCGGACGCGTGTGACCTGCGTCGGCGGCGGCTGGACCTCATCAAGCGACATCGTTTCGCGCCAGGCCCGCTTGTCCGGACCCAGGCCCTTGTCGAAGTCCCGATTCTCGATCCACAGTGCGACCGGGCTGCCAATCGTGCGCCCCTGGCGAACCCCTCCGCGAATCTCCGCGTAGTCGGTCTCGATCTTCATCCGCCCGCCGCGGCCGTACCCTCGTTGACGCCGAGCCAACTGTTCGCGGATCTGCGCCTCGGACAACGGCAGCCCCGAGGGCACGCCGTCGATGATCGCCGTCAGGCCCGGTCCATGAGACTCGCCAGCGGTCAACCAGCGCAGTCTGCCCATCATTCGGTCCTTTGCGGATTGGAGTCAGCCGTCGCGGCTGAATCGACTATATCGGCGAAGCGATCCTCGGGCAGCACAATCGGACGCGGCTCTCCGTTCGGAACGCGATTGGCGGTGGTCTCGAACTCCTGCGCCAGAACGGCAGGCGGCAGATTCCAGTCAAGCGTCATCGCCGCCGCGCGCTCCGCTTCCACGCAGAGAATCGGCAACGCTTCCGCTACACCTTCGGCATTGCGGAAGGTGGTGTAGACATCGACACGCACATCGTTCGGGCGAAAGTTGGGAATGTCGTAGAAGATCATCTCAACCAGCCGCAACGCAGTCGCATACGCGGTGTCCAGCGACGACGCCACCTGCTCTCGTTTCCCGTCGACGTTGCCAAACTCGGGGTCCGCCGACGTGCTCACGCGCACGTGCCGGGCCGAAGCGCTGACCAGGTCGAGCCCCTGTACACCGGCCCAGACGGCGGCGCTGACATCCTTCGGCGGCCGCTGCGTTCGCCAGTGCTCGATCTCCTGGTCGAGAATCCCCTGGATCGCCTCCATGTCGTTCTGCGCGACCAGTTGCCGCCAGAACCGATGCGTCCGCGCTTCCTTGAACAACACCAGGCCGATGCCGCCAAAGATCACCGCAATCACAAGGAACGCAACCGTGACGCCTTCGTTCATGAATCCGTCTCCGACATCGCCGCGCTCGCTTCGGCCAGCATGACCTCGACCGGCGCTTCGCGCTCCGTCCACAGCTCGAATGCCGCGACCCCCTGGTACACCAACATCGGCAAGCCGCCAATCGCCCGGCGACCCGACTTGAGCGCCGCCTCGACGAGTGGAGTCTCAATCGGGTTGGCGATCAGGTCTGCGACAAAGGCCTCAGGCCGCAGAGACGACAGATCAAACGGCAACTGTCCCTCCGTCTCGCTGCCTCTCAGTCCGATCGATGTGCATTGCACGACCAGGTCCGCCGACCCGAGCGCAGCCGGAACACCCTCCTCGTCCGCCCCCAGCGACTTGAGCTTCGCGCCGGCTGACGCGGAGGCGAGATCGTGCCGTAGACGTCCGCCTCGTACCGCCGTGCGGTTGATGATCGTCAGCGCATTCACTCCGCGCCAGATCAGCGCCCAGGCAACGGCTCTGGCGGCTCCACCCGCGCCCCACAGCACCGCATGCTTCCCGGAAGGATCGAAATCCGCCTCGGACAGGGAACGTTGGAAGCCGGTGACGTCGGTGTTGTATCCCTGCAGATGTCCATCGTTGTTCACGATCGTGTTGATCGCGCCGACGAATCGAGCAGTCTGGTGCAAGCCATCCATGTGCCGCAGCGCGGCCTCCTTGTACGGGATCGTGATGTTCGCGCCCAGCGCGTCACTTTGCCTGAGATCGCCGATGAAGCCTTCGAGCTCCGCCGGTTGCAGATCCCACGCGTCATAGCGCGCATCGAGTCCGGCGGCGTCGAAACCCGCCTGCTGAAAGCGCGGCGAGATGCTGTGCGCCACCGGATGACCAATCAGGCCGACTCGCAGCGTCATTCCGACTCTCCCCGGTAGCGTTCGACGTTGGCCTGGTGCTCTTCGAACGTGACCGCGAACGCGTGGGTGCCATCGCCGCGGGCGAAAAAGAAGAGATATGGCACTCGAGCCGGATTGGCAGCAGCCTCAATCGAAGCCAGTCCCGGCGACGCAATCGGGGAAGGCGGCAGGCCGCCGACGTAGTACGTGTTGTAGGCCGACTCGACCGCCAGATCCTCGGCGCTCAGTTCTGGGGTCCACCAGTCGCCTGCGTTCCCGACGGCGTACTGCACCGTCGAATCCATCTGCAACGGCATCCCGGCGGCAAGCCGATTCCAGATCACGGCGGAGACGGTTACGCGCTCTGCATTCTCAACGACCTCCCGCTCGATGATCGAAGCGATCGTCAGAATCTCGTGCAACGATCGGCCAGAGTCGCTGATCTGCTGCCGCAGCTCCGGTGTCAGCGAGTCGTCGAACCGGAGGAGCATCAGCCGCAGGGCATCTTCGGCCGTCGCGCCCAGCGGGAACGAGTACGCACTGGGAAACAGATAGCCCTCAAGCGATACGCCGCCCGGCCGTTTCGCCGCCAGGGTGCCGGCCACGGTCGAATCGACGGCCGCTTCCAGCGCCGCCGCGAAATCGGCAGCGTCGATCACGCCGGCCTGTGCGAGACGTTCCGTCACCTGCTCGACTCTCAGCCCCTCGGGAATCACCACTCGCAGCGGCGATATCTCTCCAAAGTGTATGCGTCGCAGGATCTCAAACGTCGTCAACCCAGCCTCAAACGAGTATGTGCCGGGCTCGAGTCGCCCCTCCCAGCCCAGCAGCAGCGCTAGCAGTTCGAACCGGCTCTGCGACCCAACCGCTTCGCTTGAGAGCAGTCGCCGACCGATCACCGCCGCCGAATCACCTGGAACGATGGACACCGTCGAGGGACCGTAGACGCTGCGGGTGGCCGAGGACTCGCTGCGCTCGCCAACCGTAGCCTCGGGAGTTCGAGAGACGGCAACGGTCGCTGAAGCAGCGCCAACCACAGCAACGATCGCCAGCACCAGCGTGACCACCGCGCGCCGGGACAGGGCCGTCATCAAGCCCCGCGATCGACGAGGTCTCGCGCTCGCTCGCCGTCCCGAGTATCAAGCCAGCGCTGAAGGATCCGCGCCGCGGCGCTGGCGTGCGAACGTTCACGTTCCCGACGTTGGCGCTGGACACTCTTGCGGCCGCTCGCTCGCGACTTTCGGCGCCCTGCCGATCCACGAGACGGCTCGACCGCAGTGGCCAGTTCGCTGGAAAAGCGCTCGTCCTGGGCGATGCAAACAGCGCCGAGCGAGGATGCCAGCGCTTCGCCGAACTGCCTGAATAAGGTGGCCTGTTCGTCCTCCCTGCCATCAGGTCTGAGCGGCACCCCGACGATCAGCTCCGAGACGTCTTCGTGATTCAGAAGCGCCTTCAGGGCGTCCAAGACGGCGCGGTCACCTTCGCGTCGATCCAGCGTGCCAACCGGGAGCGCAAGGGATGATCCACTTGCGGCTCGCGCAACGCCGATCCATCGTTCGCCCGGATCGATGCCCACGACGCAGCCGCCAACCATAGAGCTGGCCCTAGCCAAGCTGCTCCCGAACCGCGTCGATCGCAGTTCCGAGGGCTTCGTCCAACTTGTCCGCATTTCGGCCGCCCGCCTGCGCCATCTCCGGGCTGCCGCCTCCGCCTCCGCCGGCAATCCGGGCAATACCGCCAATCAGCTTCCCGGCGTTCACCCCGGCTGACACAGCCCCTTCGGTCGCCATCGCGACGAACAGCGGACGATCATTCGCCACGGCGCCCAGCACGATCACCCCTTCGCGGTCGTTCTCGGTCATCCGACGCCTGACTTCATCACCTGTCCGCCGAAGCGCGTCCGCTGATTCGACCGCTACGCGTCCGACCGCAACAGCGATGCCGTTGACGTCGGCGGCGTCTTCCGCGAGTTGCTCGGCCACGGTTGCGCCGGTCTTCGCCTCGACGGCCTGCAATCGACGCCTCAGCTCGGCAGCCTCGGACTGCAGTTGCGTGATCCGGTCGCCGGCGGTGTCGGGCGTCGCTCGGACCGCCGTTGCGATTTCCGCGAGCGCGTCAAGGCGTTCATCCGTCCAGGCAGAGGCAGCCGAACCGGTCAGCGCTTCGATCCGCCGCACACCGGCGCCGACGCTGCCTTCGGAGATGATCTGGAAGGCCCCGACGAACCCGGTCGCCGGAGCGTGCGTGCCGCCGCAGAGTTCCTTGGAAAAACAGTCATGGACGTGCGGCGCGGGATCGCAGATCTCCACAACGCGAACGTCGGTCTCGTACTTCTCGCCGAAGATCGCCATCGCGCCGGTCTTGAGCGCGTCGTCGTAGGACATCTCGGTCGTAGAAACGGGAATGTTCTCGCGGATGCGTTCCTGCACCAGTTGCTGGACGGCACGGAGATCACCGGCAGCGGGCGCTTCAGGCTGCGTGTAGTCGAAGCGCAAGTGATCCGGCGCGACCAACGATCCGGCCTGACGCACGTGCTCTCCGAGCACGTGTCGCAGCGCGGCGTGAAGTAGATGCGTGGCCGTGTGATTTCTCGCAGCATCTGCGCGTCGGCCGCGACTCACGGTCGCCGTCACCCGATCACCGACCGCAATGCCGCCGGACGCAACCCTGCCGACGTGGGCGATCACGTCGCCAAATGCCCGCGTGTCCTCGATGTCCACCTGTCGATCATCGCCGCGCAGCGAACCTGCATCGCCGACCTGACCGCCGCCCTCGGGATAGAACGGCGTGCGGTCGAGCACCACGCTGACGTCATCGCCGACAGATGCACGCGCAACCAGCTCGCCCTCGGCCACGATGGCGACAACGACAGCCTCTGTTTCGATCGTCTCGTAGCCGGCGAACTCGGTTGCCGTCTCCAGTTCTGCGTAACTGGCGGCCTCTTCGTCGTAGGCGAACGTGGCCTGCTGTCGCGAACGTTCGCGTTGCTCCTCCAACGCCGTCTCAAACTCAGAGCGGACAGCCGCTTCATCGGACAGGGCGTCGTTCTCACGCGCCACTTCGGCCGTGACTTCAAATGGAAGGCCGTAGGTGTCGTACAGCTCGAATGCGTCCTGTCCGGAGATGGTGCCGGATTCCAACTCGGCGATCCGGCCCTCGAGCAGCGATCGACCGGTCGACAATGTGCGACGGAAGCGGTGCTCTTCCTGGTCGAGCACGTTGGCGACCAGCGCGGCGTGCTCGATCAGTTCCGGGTACCAGGCGCCCATGCCGCCGCGAACCTCAACGGCGAGGTCGGAGAGCAGATCGTCCTTGATGCCGAGTGAGTCCGCCATGTACAGGGCACGGCGGATCAGGCGTCGCAGCACGTATCCACGGCCCTCATTGCCGGGAATCGCGCCGTCGGCGATCAGGAAGGTCATCGCTCGACCATGCTCGGCGACCACGCGCATGGCGCGCCGCTGAGACTCGCTAGCTGTGTGGTAATCGAGCTCGCACCGCCCGCCGATGTAGCTCAGCAGCGGCGCAAACAGGTCGGTGTCGTAGAGGTTGTCCTGGTCCTGGAGCATCATCGCCCAGCGCTCGAGACCGGCGCCCGTATCGATGCTTTGCGCAGGCAGGTCGGCTCTGGTGCCGTCGTCGAACCGCGTCCACTGCATGAAGACGAGGTTCCAGATCTCGAGCCACTTCTCGTCCGCCTCTGCCGGGCCCGCGTCGTCGCGATATCCGGGCCGCATGTCGTAATGCAGCTCCGAGCAGGGACCGCACGGCCCGGTTGGACCGGCCGCCCAGAAATTGCCCTGGTCTTCGCCGTAGCGATAGATCTTCGAGTCGGGCAGGCCGATCTTCTTCCACTGGTCGTAGGCGAAATCGTCGTCCGTGAACACCGTGGCGACGAGCCGCTCCGGCGCAATGCCGATCACGTCCGTCACGAGTTCCCAGGCCCATGCCTGGGCCTCGGTCTTGAAGTAGTCCCCGAGCGAGAAGTTGCCCAGCATCTCAAACATAGTGAGATGAGAAGCGTCACCAACCTCGTCGATGTCGGTGGTGCGGAAGCACTTCTGGATTGAAGTCAGCCGATGATGCGGCGGCTGCGCCTCGCCGAGGAAGTACGGCTTGAATGGCACCATGCCCGCGCTGGTGAAGAGCAGGGTGGGATCGCCGGGCGCCGTCAACGGCGCCGACGCAACGGCGAGGTGGTCGCGATCGACAAAAAAATCCGTGAATGTTTGACGAATCGTCTGTGCGTCCATAGCTCTGAAGCCGCCTCGAGGGTTGAATTGCGCACGCGGAAACAGGACCGCACTGAGCGCGGGCTGCAATTTCCGAGTATACGCAGCGGCAGGGTCGATCCCCCGCCAATCCTCTGCCGACCTGCCACGAGTCCCCTCGGCAGTTGACAGTCCGCGAATCCGCTGCGTAGCGTTACTGCACCGGCCCGCCTGTATCGGAGCCCCACTTGAGTTCCGACGACGATCCACCAGAATCCGATTCGTCCCCGCATATCACGGCCGTCGTGCTTGCCGCGGGACGCGGTCAACGCCTGCGCTCCGAGCTGCCTAAACCACTCTTCCCGATCTGCGGGCGGGCGATGGCCTCGCACGTGCTGCATGCCCTGGCCGAGGCTGGGATCTACCGAGCCGTGGTCGTGATTCCCCCCGGCGGGCGAGGCGAACAGATCCGCAACGAGCTCGCCCGGGATTCCGCCTGTGTCTCTCTTCGATTCGCTGTTCAGCACGAACCGAGGGGAACCGCCCATGCAGTCCTGGCCGCTCGGCCGGAAGTCCAGACATCTCATGTCTTCGTCGTCAACGGAGACCTCCCGCTGATCACACCGCAGCAGGTGCGGCCTCTGCTGCCCCATGACGACGCGCACGCCGTCATCGCAACCACGGTCGTCGAGGATCCGGCGCAGATGGGACGAATCATTCGCGATCGGCAGGGCCGCCTCAGCAGCATCGTCGAGTGGCGTGACGCATCACCGGTGCAGCGCGAAGTTCGAGAAGTCAATCTCGGCTTCTACCTGTTCGATGCCGAGTTTCTCTGGCCAACCCTCCAACGGATCGTCGCCGACTCCACCAGCTCGGGAGAGGCATACGCCACCGACGCGGTGCCTGAAGCGGTACGGAGTGGATCAGCCGTCGCCGTCAAGTTGGAGGCACCCGATGGCCGTCTGAACGTCGAGACTTCCTCGGACGCTGCCGACGCGGAGGCCGTGATGAGCCGACGCATCATCGATCGAATGCTGGCGTCAGGCGTCATGATCCGCGATCGGATCGCGACGTGGATCGATGCCGGCGTCACGGTCGAGGCCGGCGCGATCATCGAGCCGGGCTGCCACTTGCGAGGTTGCACCAAGATCCAGGCCGGCTCGCGAATCGGTCCGAACGCCATTCTGGAGGACGCACACATCGGTCAGGGATGCGTGGTTGAATCCTGCACGATCCGGGGTTCGACCCTGCAGGACGATGTCGAAGTCGGCCCCTACTCGACCATCCGCCCCGGCTGCGAGATTGAGTCGCATGTCCACATCGGTACCCACGCCGAGCTGAAGGATTCGCGCATTGGAGCGGGCGTCCAGATCGGACACTTCAGCTACATCGGCGACGCGGAGGTGGGTGATCGAGCAAACATCGGCGCCGGCGCGGTCACCTGCAATTTCGACGGTCGGTCGAAGCTGCGAACGACTATCGGAGAGGACGCATTCATCGGTTCCGACACTATGCTGATCGCTCCGATCCGGATCGGCAGTCGGGCGCGAACGGGAGCAGGCGCGGTCGTCACCAAAGATGTGCCAGACGACGGCAACGCTGTCGGCCATCCGGCCCGGCTCACGCCATCTCGGCACTCGCGACAGGACGAGGAGGGCGCGCATGAGCGATAGCGCCATCATCGCCCTGGTCATCCTGATCCTGGCAGTCATCCTGCTAACGCTGGAGGCGATCGCCGAGGCCGGCGTGATCTCGCTCTCCCGCTCGCGGGCACGCTTGCTCGCTAGCCGACGACCCGACAGTCGGCGCGCCAACCGGCTGACCAGGATCACCGCCGACCGCGAGCGAGCGCTTGGTTCGTTCGCCGTTGGCCGCACTGTCGCGATCGCCAGCGGCTTCACCGCCATCTTCTACATCGTGATCCGCGAGACCGGATTCCAGTGGGAGACGATGGTGATCACCGGTCTCGTCTCCGCGATCGTCGCTGCGCTGATCCACTCCGTTCCCCGCAGACTGGCGGCCACCTGGCCGGAAGGGTTCGCGATGAGTTTTGTGCCTGCGATCGACCTGCTCGACGCAGTCTTCCTGATCCCAGCCGCGATCCTCGAGGCGCCCGCTCGAATGGTCACTGG
Source organism: Dehalococcoidia bacterium (assembly GCA_022822855.1). GTDB lineage: Bacteria > Chloroflexota > Dehalococcoidia > Bin125 > Bin125 > Bin125. The sequence continues at coordinate 178,027 of JAJDYG010000025.1, read as the reverse complement.
ACTTGGACGCCGGCACACAGAGGTCGCGCCTCAATCAACAGACATCGAAGTGCTGATCGAGCAGGAGAACGAAACCATTGCCGACGACGAGCGCGAGATGATTCGCGGGATCATGATGATCGGAGACCGCATCGTACGCGAAGCGATGACGCCGCGGCCGGATATTGCCGCGCTCGAATCGGATACCGACTTAACCAGCGCGGCGAACTTCCTGCTCGAACACGGTTACTCGCGGGTTCCGATCTACGAGGACTCGATCGACAACATCACGGGCATCGTCTACGCCAAGGACCTCATGGCCGAGATTCTCAAAGAGGGCGAGCGTCCGATCGCTGAAATCGGCCGCGAACCGATCCTCGTCCCGGAATCGAAACTGATCGACGATCTGTTGCACGAACTGCGCGGCTCCCGAGTCCATATGGCAATCGTGCTCGACGAGTACGGCGGCACCGCAGGACTGATCACTCTTGAAGATGTCCTTGAGGAGATCGTCGGCGAAATCGCCGACGAATACGATCCCGCCGGCGCAGAGGACGAAGGCGCTCACCTGGTTGATGGCGCCCTGATTCTCGATGGGCGTGCCCCGCTGGCGGCGCTCGAACAGATCGGCGGACACATCGAAACGGCGGACTACAACACGGTCGCCGGATTGGTGTTCGACAAGCTCGGGCGGATTCCTGAAGTCGGAGACGAGGTCCGTCTGGGCGCGCTCTCCGTTGTGGTTGAACGCATGAACGGCCGCCGGGTGGTCCAGATGCGAGCACAGGCCGACGAGTCCACCGCTGCTGACAGCAGCGCCATCTCGCGCTAATGTGAGCGCTCGTGTCTCAATTCAACGATCCTCATGCCAATCTGCCTGCCGACGACGTGCAGTTTCGGGTGGCGTTCTCTCACGTCACCGGGATCGGTCCCGCCCGTATGGCGGCGCTGGAACGATTCTTCGACGGCCTCGAGGAAGCGTGGCAGGCCGACCGAAGCCAGTTGCGCGACGCCGGCCTCGACCAACGCACCGTCGAAGTGCTCGAAACCACCCGGGCCACGCTCGATCCCCACGAGGCCTACTCAAAGATGCTCGAAGCGGGCGTCGAGGCCCTGACGCCGTCCAGTGCGTCGTATCCCCGACGCCTTCGGGAAATCCCCGATCCGCCACCGCTCTTGTACGTGCGCGGGGAACTGCTCGATCGGGACGAGTGGTCCCTGGCCATTGTCGGCACTCGGCGGCCGACGCCATACGGAATTCAGGTGACGCGCACATTGACCACCGAACTGGCCGCTGCCGGATTGACCGTGGTCTCCGGTCTGGCCCGGGGCGTAGACGGCATCGCTCACGAAACCGCATTGGATCACAACGGCCGGACGATCGCCGTGGTCGCCAGCGGACTGGATCGTGTGTATCCGCCGGAACACAAGGGTCTGGCCGCGAGAATTCTGGACAGCGGCGGCGCGATGCTCAGCGAGTATCCGTTAGGCAAACGTCCCGACGCGAGATATTTTCCGCGTCGCAACCGCATCATCGCCGGTGTCACCTTGGGAACACTCGTGACCGAGGCCAGCGAAAAATCGGGCACCTGGCATACCGTGACCTCAGCGCTCGACCAGGGTCGCGAGGTCTTTTCCGTACCGGGTCCGATCACCTCGGACCAATCGAGCGGAGCGAACAACATCATCAAGCGGGGGTTGGGTAAGCTCGTCACTTGCGCCCAGGACGTGCTTGAAGAGCTCAACCTGGGACCGATCGAGCGTCAGGCGGAACTGGTCGAACAGTTGCCGGAGGATCCGATGGAAGCGCTGCTCCTCGAACATCTCGGCAGTGAACCGATCCACGTCGACGAAGTGTCGCGCCTGATTCAGCATTCCGTACATGAAACGGCCGCAGCCATGGCCACCCTTGAACTCAAAGGCCTGATTCACCAGGTAGGACCAATGACATATGCCCGACGCTAGCGACGCCGGCTCAAGCACCGGGAAGACCCTGGTCATCGTCGAGTCCGGCGCCAAGGCCGACACGATCTCCAGGTTCCTCGATGATGACTACGTCGTCAGCGCCTGCTTCGGTCACGTCCGCGACCTGCCGCGCCGAGCCGCCGAGCGCCCGGCCAAGATCAAGGGTCAGCCCTGGGCCGACTTCGCCGTCGACGTCGATCACGGCTTCCAGCCCTACTACATCGTCCCCAGCGAATCGAAGAAACACGTCACGCGACTGCGCAAAGAGCTGCGGCAGGCCGACCGCGTGCTGCTCGCCACTGACGAGGACCGCGAAGGCGAATCGATCGGCTGGCATCTACTCGAAGTACTCAAACCCAAGGTCCCCTACGAGCGCATCGTCTTCCACGAAATCACGCCGACGGCGATCGAACAGGCGCTGGAGTCCCCGCGGGACATCGACCAACACCTCGTCGAGGCGCAGGAATCGAGACGCATCCTCGATCGGCTGTACGGCTATTCGCTCAGTCCGGTGCTCTGGCGCAAGCTGGGACAGGGCACGTCGGCCGGCCGCGTCCAGAGCGTCGCCCTCCGTTTCCTCGTCGATCGCGAACGCGAACGCATGGCCTTCGTCAGCGCCGAGTATTGGGGCGCCAACGCCGATTTCGCCATCGGCGACAGCCAACTCAACGCGCGCCTGCTCTCCCTGGGCGGCGTCGAGCTGGCCAGCCAGACCTCGGACTTCGATCCGGCCACTGGGCAGCTCGCAGCCTCAGACAAGCGCTGGGAGACCGAAGAGACGCTTGAAGACCTCCGACCGGCGCTGACGAGCGCCGATTGGGCGGTCTCAATGATCAACAAGACACAGGCCCGGATGCGGCCCGCGCCACCCTTCACCACCTCGACAATGCAGCAGGCCGCGTCCAACCGACTCGGCATGGGCGCGGCCCGAGCGATGGCGGCCGCCCAACGGCTCTACCAGGGCATCGACCTCGGAGCGGAGCGCGTTGGGCTGATCACCTACATGCGCACCGACTCGGTCACCCTCTCCGATCAGGCCCTGGCCCAGGCCGCCAGCTACATCCAGACCACCTACGGCGACGACTACCACCAGTTCCGCACCTACAAGACTCGCTCGCGCAACGCACAGGAAGCCCACGAAGCGATCCGCCCGACCGACATCGCCCGCACTCCCGAGTCGCTGCGCGGCGTCCTCGACGGCGACGACTTCGCCCTCTACGACCTCATCTGGCGCCGATCAGTCGCCTGCCAGATGGCCGACGCGCGGGTCGAGCGAACTCGAATCGAACTGCAAGCAACCCTGTCCGACCGACCCGACGACGACCCGGCACTGATGATCGCCAACGGACAGGTCGTCCTCTTCCCCGGCTGGTACGAAGTCCTGCCGCCGCGAGGCGACGGCCAGCAACTCCTACCCGATGTCCGCGAAGGCGAAGCGGCCCAGCTCATCAACTTCGGGCCGAAGCGCAGCGATTCCCAGCCCCCACCGCGCTACACCGAAGCCACCCTGGTCAAGAAGCTCGAGGACGACGGCCTTGGCCGGCCCAGCACCTACGCCGCCATCATCAAGACCCTCACCGATCGCAACTACGCCACCCGCAGCGGACGCACCCTGATCCCCACGTTCCTCGGCTTCGGTGTGACCGATCTGCTCACCCAGCACTTCTCCGACCTCGTCAACGCCGAGTTCACCGCCGATATGGAAGACACGCTCGACCGGATCGCCCGAGGCGAGGCTCGCGCCGAGGCTCATCTGCACGACTTCTACTTCGGCGACGACGGTGGTGACAGCGGACTCAAGAGCCGAGTCGCGGAGAAAATCGACACGATCCCGTTCTGGGCCCTCAATCTCGACGACGACGGCCTCAGCCTCGACCTCGACGGCGACGACCACGTCGGTCCCGATGACATCCAGGTCCGCATCCGCGGCGGTTCATCCTTCCTTCGCCGAGGCGTCGGCGACAGCATGCGAACCGCGCCGCTCCCCCCCGACCTCGCGCCAGCCGACTTGACTCTGGCCCAGGCCGACGACCTGCTCGAAACGACCTTGCAGTTGCCCCGCAAACTCGGCCGCCATCCCGACTACGACGACGATGTCTGGCTCCTCAACGGCCGATTCGGCCCCTTCGTTCAGGTCGGCGAAACGGTCGGACGACCGAAACGCGGTCAGCCCAAGCCCCGACGCGCCTCGGTGCCCAAGGACATCGAACTGCCCGACGTCAACCTCGAGCACGCCATCGACTGGCTGCAGTGGCCCAAGACCCTCGGCGAACACCCCGACACCGGCAAAGAGGTCACTGTCCGCCCCGGCCGCTGGGGACCGTACGTCCAGAGCGGCGACGAGCGGCGAAACCTCAAGGACGAAGACGACCTGGAGGCCATCGACCTCGACCGGGCCCTCACCCTATTGGCCGAGCCGAAAGCGCAGCATCGTGGTAGAGGTCGTACGGGCGGACGACGCGGAGGTCGCCGAGGCAGCAGGAGACGCTAGCCGCGCACAACCGCTTCATTCCCATCTCCCCCCGCAAAGCGGGGGGAGATGCCGAAGGCAGAGGGGGGACTCCCCGGAACGCCCAACACGCCGAACCCCATACAGTGAGTACATGCCTTCCGCCGCGCTCACGGACAACCACCAGGACGCGCTCGACCGATACCTCTCCCTACTCCAGCACGGCCGAGGACTCTCCCCCCACACCATCCGCAACTACCGCTCCGACATCTCCCACTTCCTCGCCTGGTTGGAGCAGCACGACCATCAGCTCGCCCACCTCAGCCGAGCCGACTACCGACAGTACCTCGCCGACCTCCAGAACGACGGCGTCGCCGAGGGCTCCGTCCGCCGCCGCGCATCGACCATTCGCTCCTTCACCCGACACCTGAACCGAACCAACCACCTGGAGCGCGATCCTCTCGTCCTCGCGGCGACACCGAAGGCCACTTCCTACCTACCTACGGTGCTGAGCAAGGCCGATGTCGATGCCCTGCTCTCTGCAACCGACGCCTCCTCTCCGGCGGGACTGCGCGACCGGGCAATGCTGGAAATCCTCTACGGCGCAGGACTCCGCGTCTCCGAACTCGTCGGGATGCGCACCACCGACCATGACGCCGACTACAACGCGATCCGCGTGCTGGGCAAGGGCGACAAGCAACGCGTGGCCCTGATCGGCGAATCGGCGCGACATTGGCTGCAGCGATACCTCCGCGACGGGCGTCCGGCTCTCCTGTCGGAGAAGTCGAAGCGCTGGCTGTGGCTCAATCGATTCGGCGGACCGCTCTCCACCCGGGCCGTCCAGTTGAGCGTGCAGCGCTACGCGCAACGCGCCGGTCTACCCGACGACGTGCATCCCCATCTGTTGCGACACTCTTTCGCCACTCATATGCTCGATGGAGGCGCCGATGTCCGGGTGGTCCAGGAGTTGCTTGGCCACGCTTCCGTGTCCACGACCCAGATTTACACCCACGTCACCGACGCCGCCCGACGCGACACCGTCGAACACGCGCTCGACGGCATCGCCGACATCCTCCGCGAACGACGCAGCCGGGACGAAGACGACGAGCAATGAAAGTCCTGCTCATTTCGGGCCCCAACCTCAACATCCTCGGCCAACGCCAGCCCGAGATTTACGGCACCCAGACGCTGGCCGACATCGAAGACCTGGTCGGCAAGCGAGCCAAGGAGTGGGGCGTCACGATCCGCCCTTACCAGTCCAACCACGAGGGCGCGATCATCGACTTCATCCAGCAAGAGCGCTCGGCCGAAGGCCTGATCATCAACCCCGGCGCGCTCTCGCACTACGGCTACTCCCTCCGCGACGCACTCGAGTCCTTCCCCGGCGGCAAGATGGAAGTCCATCTCTCTAACGTCCACGCCCGCGAGGAATTTCGCCACAACCTCGTCACTGCGCCGATCATGGACGGCGTCGTCGCCGGCCTGGGCTGGCGCGGCTATCTGGCCGCCCTCGACGCGCTCGTGCCGATGCTCCAGGAGCGGCACGGGCGAGCCGATGCAACTCCCGCCGATTCACCCTCGGAATCATGACCGAATCGACGTCTCGGCTCGACCGAATCCGCGAACGCCTGACTCAGGCCAACGTCGACGCGCTGCTCGTCACCAATCCCTACAACCGCCGCTATGCGTCAGGCTTCACTGGCTCCAACGGCTGGCTCCTGATTCCCGCCGACGACTCGATGCCCCCTCGCCTCGGCACAGATTTCCGCTATCTCGAACAGGCCGCCCAGGAGTCGGCCGAGTTCGAGATCGTCAACATGAAAGGCGAGATGGACAAGTGGTGGGGCGAGCTCTCGAAGCCGCTGGGGCGCTGCCGACTCGGCTTCGAGTCCCACGACATGACCGTGGCCGCTCACAAGCGGCTGCGAGACATCAACGCCAAGCTCCCCCCCGCCCAGCGGCCCGCGTTGGTCCAGACCGATCAGATCATCGAACAGGTCCGAGCGCTCAAGGATGGATCCGAACTCTCCCTGCTCCGCCAGGCTGTGCGCCTGACCGACGACTCCTTCGCCCACGCCGAGCGCGCCATGCGCCCCGGCTGGACCGAGCAGCAGGTCGCCTGGGAAATCGAGCAGCACGCCCGCTCCAGCGGAGCCGACGGCATGGCCTTTGAGTCAATCGTCGCCGCCGGAACATGGGGTGCTCGTCCTCACGCCCGGCCACGCGACGAAGCGATCTGTGAAGGCCAGCCAATCGTGATCGACATGGGCGCACGTCACCAGGGCTACTGCGCCGACATGACCCGCACGATTGTCCTCGGCGACCACGACGAGATCTTCCCCCGCATCTACGACATCGTCCTCGCCGCCCACGAGACCGCGGCGCAGATGGTCGAGCCCGGCATGTCCGGCAAAGACGCCGACCAGCTCGCCCGTCAGGTCATCACCGACGCCGGCTACGGCGAACAATTCGGCCACGGCCTCGGGCACGGAGTCGGCCTGCAGATCCACGAGAAGCCCTACCTCGGCCTGACCTCGAAAGACACGCTGGAAGCCGGCATGGTGATCACCATCGAACCCGGCATCTACCTGCCCGAGTGGGGCGGAGTGCGGATCGAAGACATGGGCCTGCTCGGCGACGACGGCTTCCACTCCTTCACCGGCACGCCCAAGCTGCGCATGCTCACCTAACCTGCGAGTCAACGCACTCCACATTCGAACGCAGCCGAACAACACCGAACGCAACTGACAGGCGACAGATGATCTCCACCGGCGACCTCAAGCGCGGATTCGTGATCGAACTCGACGGCAACGAGTACCAGATCGTCGACTGGGAACACATCAAGGTCGGCCGCGGCTCGGCCCAGGCTCGCCTCAAGCTGCGCGATATTCGCGGCGGTCACACGATTGAACGGACCTTCCAGGCGGGCACCAAGTTCCGCCGCATTCGCACCGAGCATCAGACGATGCAGTACCTCTACCGCGACGGCGATCTGCTCTACTTCATGAACACCGACACCTACGAGCAGGAACCGCTCTCCCTCGACGTCGTCGGCGACGCCGTCAACTACCTCGCCGAAAACGCCGAGGCCGAGGTCTTGATCGTCGGCGAGAACCCCGTTGCCGTCGAACTCCCCGCTGCCGTCCCCCTCGTCGTCGCTGAATCCGATCCCGGCGTGAAGGGCGACACCGCCACCGGAGCAACCAAGCCCGCCACCCTCGAAACCGGCCTGACCGTCAACGTCCCCCTCTTCATCAGCCCCGGAGACACCGTCAAAGTCGACACCCGTTCCGGCCAATACCTCGAACGCGCCTGAGGAGACCACCAACCACCCTCATTCCCCCGTGTCCCCTCTCCCCCTTGCAGGGGGAGATGCCGAAGCCTGCCCCCGACTTGATCGGGCCCAGAGGGGGTCACTCCCGACCCTCAGTGATCCAGTTCGACTGAGCCAGACCTGACACCTCATGCCCAAACGACCGCCAACCGGCTTCCACGCCCGACGAGCCCAACAACAGCGCATCGACTGGGACAACCCACCGCCCCAGGCGTCTGAACAGCCCGCGCCAACCCCCCAGTCCCGACCCGTCGGCGAAGTCGCACGACACATCCGCGCTCAACTCAAGGCCGACCCCCAGCTCAACGACGTCTGGATCGAAGGTGAGGTCCGCAGCTTCAACCGCTCCGGCGCGGGTCACTACTACTTCGACCTTGCCGATTCCCAGGAGGACGGGAAGTCCGACGCCGCCCTCTCCTGCGCCTTCTTCCGCCGCGACAACCGCGGCATGGCCGTCCAGCAGGGCGATCAGGTGCTCGTCCACGGCAGCGCCGACGTCTACCTGCCTCGCGGCTCGCTGCAAATCATCGTCGACGACCTCCGCCCCATCGGCGAAGGCGTCCTCCAGGCCGAGTTCGAGCGCCTCTTCCGCAACCTCGGCGAGGAAGGTCTCTTCAATCCCGAGCGCAAGCGACCGCTGCCGACCTACCCCCGCCGCATCGGAGTCGTGACCTCACCCAGCGGAGCGGTCTGGCACGACATCCAGCAAGTCCTGACCCGCCGCTGGCCTCTGACCTCACTACTCCTCTCGCCCTGCCTCACACAGGGAGCCGGCGCCGCCGAGTCCATCGCCGAAGCCATCCAGCGACTCAACCTCCTCACAGTCGACGAACCCAACGTGATCATCGTCGCCCGAGGCGGAGGCTCACCCGAAGACCTCTGGGCCTACAACGAAGAGCCGGTCGCCCGAGCCATCTTCGCCAGCGAGATCCCCGTCATCTCCGCTGTCGGACACGAAACCGACGTCAGCATCGCCGACCACGTCGCCGACCGCCGCGCGCCCACGCCATCCGCCGCCGCTGAGATCGCCGTCCCCGACCGAGCCGAAGAAGCCGCCCGCGTGGCCGGATTGCGCCAGGCCGCCGATCAGCAGATCAACAATCGCATCCTGGAACTCGCCCAACGCGGCCTGCTCAACCGCGAGCGTCTTGAACGATCAGCGCCCCATCCGCCCACAATGCGAGTCGAACTGAACCGCCGCAGCCGGGAGCTTGATCAGGCCATCGAGCGACAACTCACCCTCCTGCGCGCCGCCCAATCCGCAGCGTCGTCCCGTCTGAACGCGCTCAACCCCCGAGCCACCCTTCAGCGCGGCTACGCCATCGTCTCCGACGCAGACGGACAGGTCGTCGCCTCCGCCGCGGCCTTGAACCCTGACCGGGACGTCACGATCCAGTTCGCCGACGGCCGAGTAGCGGCGACCACGAAGAACAGGGATGACCAGCATGACCGATGAACCTGAGCGCGCTTACGAGGAAGTCGTCGAAGACCTCGAGACCGTCCTCACCCAGCTCGAGGACGGTGGCCTGCCCCTCGATCGAGCCCTCGACGCCTACGAGCGAGGCGTCAAGCTCAGCCAACAGGCCCAGCAACTCCTCGCCGACGCCGAGCTCCGCATCGACACCCTCCGCAGCGAACCCTGAGCATAGGGACCTGGCCATCTACCCCTCCGATCTCCTCTCCCTCTGGGAGAGGGTTAGGGTGAGGGTCCCCCAACCGGCACCCCACACGCACCACGACCACCGATACCGAACGTCCGTACGTATACAATGGTCGAGGCTCGACTTCAAACCCGGGGGGAATCGGAACCTGAGATGACCACCATGACCATCCGGACACATCAGGAAAGTCCGGCACTGACTCGGAACAAGCCTGTACAAACCCGGAGTAACCCGGACAAAGTCGGACAAAACCGGCCAAAATCGGCCACTTCACGCAACTGTTCCCAGCCCACAGCAGCAAGTCGCCACGAATCACACACTTTTTTTTCGCCCAGTCCACCTCAATGCTCGAATCAGACCCGATGACCCTTCGAATCGCCTGGTTCGCCACCGCCCGCGGCACCAGTTCCCGCAAGCTTCTCAGCGCCGCCGTCGAGGCCATCGACCAGGGCCGGCTCGACGCCGAGATCGTCTGCGTGGTCTGCAATCGAGTCAGGGGTCAATCAGCCAACACCGACCTCTTCCTCGACGATGTCGACCGCGCCAAAATCCCGCTGGTCGCGGCCAGCTCACTCGAATGGCGTCGACGAGTCGGTGGTGAAATCTCCGACCCCGGCCGTGAACTGGCGTCCTGGCGCCGAGACTTCGACCGCCATCTGTACGAACGAATCGTCGAGCACACTCCAGATCTGGGCATGCTTGCCGGCTACATGCTCGTGATTTCCGACGTCATCTGCGACCAACTGCCCTGCCTTAATCTCCACCCGGCGCTCCCCGACGGTCCGATCGGAACCTGGCAAGAGGTCATCCACCAGTTGATAGCCCAGCAGGCACGCCGATCCGGCATGGTCCTCCAGCGAGTCACCACGGAACTCGATCGAGGACCCACCGTCACCTGGGCCAAGTACCCGATTCGCGGCGAACACTTCGATCCGCTCTGGGAGCAGTACGGTCACGACGCCAGCTCAGAAACCCCACTGTTTCAGGCCATTCGCGAAGCCGGCGCGAGCCGGGAACCAACCTTCATCCTGCAATCCCTGCAGGCCACCGCCACGCAACCCCACATCCTGTCCACACTCGTGCCAGGCTCAACCGACTCCGGGGTAGGCTCGGACATCACCCAGGCGGTCGAGACCGAGATGCGGAAGCTGGAGTGATGACCTTCCCTCGTTATGTTGAGTGCGGACGCTGTTGGTAAACTGTATACACGCTTAGGCCGATAACCCTAGGATCACGATATGAGTGAGCCCGACCCACCGGTCCTGACACCAGTCATCGTCGAACCTCACGCCCCTGAACTCTTGCCGGCGATTCGCCAGGACCTGGCCCCGCTCCTGCCGGTCCTCCGCAGCGCCGCGCAGTTGATCGCCGCCGCCGCCGTCGCTGAATTCGCTGCTCGCTATGCTGCACCAGCGATGATCGACAAGGCTCGCCAGATCGTCGCGCCTGCGCCGCAGCACAAGCAGACCATCCTGGTCGAGGAACAAACCACTGTTCGCCGTCGCGTTACGGTTGTCTCCTAGTTCTGTAGCCGCGCTCGCCCTCACCATCTTGATGTTCGCTACCGCCAACGGCCCCAGTTCCGCATCGGCATCGCACAACCCCAGCCTCGTGATCAGCGAGGTCTACGCCAACGCAGTCGTCAACGCCTCCTCGCTCGAGGCCCATGAATGGATCGAAATCCACAACCTGGAACGCTACCCGGTGAACCTGGGCGGCTGGACGGTCGAGGACGCCCAGGCGATCGCTCCGCTGCCGGCCATCGAAGTCCCGGCTCGAGGAACGGTCGTGGTCGTCGGCAACTCTGCCGACCTCGTCGTACCGGCCAACGCCACGCTCGTCATCCTCGAGTCCCCCAGGATCGGCAGCGGTCTACGCAACGCGGGTGATCGCGTCGCGCTCGTCAATCCATACGGCGTCCGCCACGACGCGGTTAGCTGGGGAGACGTACGATCACCTCGATATAGCTACCCTCCCAATCCGCGGCAGTCGATCATCAGGACGCTGTCCAATGGCCAAACCGTGACCGACCGCTTGACGCCGTGGACCGTGGGGGAGGCCATCAGCGCAAGACCTGAGCGATATCGACATCCCAGACCGGACACCATGATTCGGATCGTCATGGCCGTCATCGACCCGCTCGACGGCCAACCGGAGTCGGTCACCGTCAGGAACATCTCCAGGGAGCCACTGTTGACCGTGAACTGGACCCTCACAGTCGGAAGCTCTCTCCTGCGCCTGCCCTCGGTGCGGATCATGCCCGGCTCGACCTACACCATCACAGAGGCCGATGGCAAAATCGGCAGCGGCCTGGCGGCGCGGGGCGGCCACCTTGTCTTACGCGACCCCAGTGGCAACTGGCTAGCGACAGCGAGTTGGGGCGAGGACCAAACCTTCCACGTTCTGCCTCGGCCCGAGCCGGGAGCGGAGCTTTACTTCACACCTCAGACTCGTCTCCACCCGAGGGTTCCCTGGTTTGACTCAATCGACCGCGGCGTCCTCGTCAGCAGCACAACTGAGAATGGAGATAGGACTGCGTCCAACATCTCGCTGCGCCTCAGCCGCGAACAACCATCTGAGAACGTTCGGCAGGATTCTGAATTGCCCGCGGTCTGGATCAGCGAGGTCTATCCGAATGCCGGCCAGGGTCGCAACGACGCGGCATTCGAGTGGTTCGAACTCACCAACTCCACCCATGCCCCGATCGCTCTCCACGGATGGTCAATCGCTGACAACACTTCATCCGACGACCTACTCGGCGTCACGATCCCTCCGCACACCTCGATCATCGTGGGCGCTTCAACCGACTCCAACCCAGGCAGCTCGCGCTTGCATCTGGTCGCCGACGGCCGAATCGGCAACGGCCTCGCCAACGCCGGTGATCAACTCCGCCTGATCACTCCCGACGGCGAGATCGCAAGCGCGATGAGCTGGGGCAATGACCGAACCTTCGATTCCGTACAGGCGCCCAAGCCGGATGAGTCAGTCCAACGCGGCTCTCCTGATAACCCACCTCTCCTTGCTCCTCCCTCCCCAGGAACAGTGTCTGCACCCCAGGGGCCAACTGATGCGTCTGGTCGCCCCAGTCAGCCCGCCTCGGCAGACACGTTGACCCTCAACGAGCAGACGGATGGCCCAGCGAGTTCCAGCGACGCGCAGGAAGCATCAGCCCCGCTCAGCACGGGACCAACCCTGAGGATCACGGAGATCCTCCCGGCCCCGTTGCCTGGTCAGCCTGAATGGCTGGAGATTCAGAATCTGGGCAATCAACCGATCGATCTCACCGGTTGGACAGTCGGAGACTCGGAGCGCCAGACCGAACTCTCCGGCACGGTCCCTCCGCACTCGCGCTTCGTGATCTCAACCCAGCAGTTGGAACCCGGCATCGCGGGAATCGTCGTCGCCAGGATCGGCAATGGGCTCAACAACGACGAGGACACGATCACGCTGTTCGCTCCCGACGGAGCCCAGATCGATCAGATTCGCTACGGCGACGCCGGGCTGCCCACGCCTGACCAGGGGCTGTCCATCGCCCTCGAACCCGAGCGCTGGGTCGTCGCCGCTCAACCGACACCCGGCTCCGCAGACGTGACGCCCTTGCTGGACGACGCGCTCCGGGCGGCCTCTGTCAGACCGCTAACCACCGACGACGAACGCCTGCCGCTGGTGCCGCCGGTGGAAGATGGGGGCGCAAACGCCTGGATGATTGTCAGTTTCGCCTTGATTGGAGTGATTCTCACGCTGGTCGTCCGTCGCTGGCGCCCGGACGAGGAACCATCAGATTTGAGACCCGAGCCGGCCGTCTACTCCGGTCCCGCCAAGACCCAATCGGCGACGGAAGACTTGGAACGAACTGAAGAAGCGGTCGAAGAATGATCGAGTCTGACCGCGTCCGCATTTCCGTCGCCATCGCACGCAGCGGCCTGGGCTCACGCCGCGCAGCCGAGGAAGTCGTTCGGCAGCGGCGAGTCACGGTGGATGGACGCGTCACGACGGATCTATCGCAGCGCGTCGATCCGACCACGCAGGAGATCACCGTTGACGGACGCCTCTTGCCCGGGCGCGAGGCGATGCGCTACTACGCGCTCAACAAACCGCGCGGAGTTCTATCCACGGCGCGCGATGATCGAGGACGACGAACCGTTGTCGATTTCTTGCCTGCCAACGCGCCCCGATGCGTCCCCGTCGGGCGCCTCGATCTGGACAGCGAAGGACTAATCCTGCTGACCAACGACGGCCCACTGGTGGGCGCTCTGCTTCATCCGTCACGAGAGGTTCAGCGCGTCTACCTGGCTGAAGTCATTGGAAGCCCGACCGACGCACAGCTCGATCGCATCCACGAAGGCGTTCTTGACAGCGGTGAGTTGCTGCGCGCCAAGCCATCCAGATCGCGACGCCCAGGCCGGCAACTGGCCAATCGGCGATCCACCTCTTGGCTGACCCTCACGCTGCACACAGGTCGGAAGCGCGAAGTGCGGCGCCTGTGCGAAGCGGTTGGGCATCCGGTCGTCGCGCTCAGGCGAGTTCGCTTCGGACCGTTGCTGTTGCGTGATCTGCCCGAAGGCTCCCTCCGACCATTGAGCCGTCGAGAGGTACGGCTGCTTCATCGCGCCGCCGGCCTCACCGATGACTCCGCCGATGCTGAGTCGTAACCCACCCGCCACTACTATTGGACTGTGACTACACCCTTGATTGCCGATTGCAAACACCAGGTGGTAGCGATCGATGGACCTGTGGCTTCAGGAAAGACTGCAGTCGGACGGGAATTGGCGAGAAGGCTCGGCTGGAGACTGTTCGACACCGGCATCATGTATCGCGCCGCGACGTGGCAGGCCCAGCGCAACAGTGTTCATCTGGACGAAGAGGACAGCGTCACCGAACTGATCCGAGCGTCGGACTTTCATCTGTCGCCGAGAACCGACGCCGAGTCCGTGGAAATGGATGTCTTCGTTGATGGAGACAACGCCACGCCTCACTTGCGCAAACCCGAAGTGGAGTCGGGAGTGCCGACCGTCGCAGCCATCGCGGGTGTACGCGTTTCGATGGTGGCCATTCAACAGGATCAGGCCTCCCAAGGCTGCATGATCGTGGTTGGCCGCGACATCGGCACGGTGGTCCTGCCAGATGCGCCCGTCAAGATCTATCTAGACGCGAGCGAGGAGGTTCGCGCCCGGCGGCGGGCGGCGGAGCAAAGTGGCGGCGCCGATGAGCTGACCGTGCTCAAAGCCACGCAGCGGCGCGATCGGCGCGATCGCGGACGATCCACCTCACCGCTCACGGCAGCCCCGGATGCGGTCCATCTGGACACCTCGGAGCTGACACTACGTGAGGCCGTTGACGCGGCCGAAGTGATCATCCGCGAACGGATTCCAACTCCCGCTCAGGCTGGAGCGGGCCAGCCCGCCGGACAGAGTTGACCGATGCGACGACGTCTCTACCGCTGGTCTACTAGGCAACTGACTCGCCTCATCTTCGGCGAGTACAAGGCGCTGGCCGATATCGGCATGACCGGCATGCCCAAGGCGTCGAGAGTCTGGTTCCTGGTCGCCGGGTTCTTCGCCAGGCTCGCGTTCCTCCGGATCGTCCGTTGCGAATGGGTCCATTTCGACCGGATCCCCAAGGGTGGCGTAATCATCGCCTCCAACCACGTCTCGTCCGCGGATCCGGCGATGATGGCGTCAGCCATCTATCCCCGTTCGCCGCGCTACATGGCCAAGGTGGAGCTGTTTCAAAAGGAACCAATCATCGGCTATCTCTTCGCACTCTCCGGCGCGTTCCCCGTCCGGCGCGGAGCGGGTGATCGGCTGGCCATTCGCGAGGCCGAACGGCTGCTGGAGAACGGAGCGGTCGTTGGCATGTTTCCTGAAGGCCACCGCTCCGACACAGGCGCGATGATGCACGCGCACTCGGGAACCGCCCTGCTTGCGCTGCGCACGCGTGCGCCGGTCGTAGCGGTCGGTATCACCGGCTCTGAGCGTATGCGGGCAGGTTGGCGAGCCCTGTTTGCACGCACCACGGTGCGAATGACAGCCTCTCAGCCCTTCGTCGTCGCGCCGAAGGGCAGGCGCGTCACCCGGGAAGACATCGACGCCGCGCACATCACTATCATGCGTGCCATTGCCGAACAGCTACCCCCAGCGTATCGTGGCGTGTATGCACACTTGGTCGATGGCGACCGGGCGGACGAGGGAGACCTGTCCCGCACTGACAGACCTGGAGCAGCAGCATGAAAATTCACCGCGCCAGCGACATGGGCTTCTGCTTCGGCGTCCGACGCGCCGTCGACATGATGAAGGAAGCCGCCGCAAACGGCACCAGGGTTACCACACTCGGCCAAGTCGTCCACAACCCGCAGGTTGTCGCAGAACTCGAAGACACCGGGATCAAAGTCAAGGAGGACCGTTCCGCCAGCGGCGTCGAGACCGACACGGTGGCAATCACCGCGCACGGCGTCGGCGAGACGGTCGTCCGAGATATCGAGGCTCGCGGACTGAAAGTGATCGACACGACCTGTCAGTTTGTCTCGCGATCGCAGCGCGCGGCGCGTAACCTGGCCGAGCGCGGCTTCACGGTAATCATCTTCGGCGACCCGACCCATCCCGAGGTCAAGGGTGTGCTCGGCTGGTGCCGCGGACGCGGCATCGTGGTCAAGAACGAGTCGCTTGAAGAGCTGCCCGAGTACCTGCCGGCGAAGATCGGCGTGATTTCGCAGACGACCCACACGCCCGAACGCTTCGCCGTTTTCGTGGCCAATTTGATGCGCGCGCGAATCGACCAGATCACCGAGATTCGCGTCGTCAATGTGCTCTGCAACGCCACGACCTCTCAACAGGCTGCGACCCGCGACCTGACCGCAGATGTCGACTTGATGATCGTTGTCGGCGGTCACAATTCGGCCAACACCAGGCACCTCGCTGAGCTGTCCAAGGCGAACGGCATCGAGACCTACCACGTCGAAACGGCGAGCGAACTCCAGCTCGAATGGTTTGACGGCCACGAGGACATCGGCGTCACCGCCGGCGCATCGACCCCTGACTTCTCGATCGACGCCGTTGTCGAGCGGATCGAAGAAATCGACGCCGCTCTGTCGGCCAGCTTCTAGCCTCAGTTCCAGAAGGTTCACCGCGACAGCGAATGCCTCGACCGCGACCTTCCGCCGTTCCCGCCGGCGCCATCAGCGCCATCGAGCCGGACTCCCTTGCCGACGAAGCTGGTCTCCAGCCGGGCGATCAGGTTTTGGCCGTCAATGGTCAACCGATCCGCGACCCCGTCGACTACCGCTTTCAGACCACCGAGGATCTCGTTGAGCTTGAGGTCGTTCACGATGGCGTGCTTGGGCTCGTCGAGTTCGAGAAGCCAATCGACGAACCGCTCGGCATCGAGTTCGACGACGACGCGTTCGACGGAACGCGAATCTGCAACAACAAGTGTTTCTTTTGTTTCCTCAAAGGACTGCCGAAAGGTCTCCGACGCCCGCTTTACGTCAAGGATGACGACTATCGCTTGTCCTTCCTCCACGGCAATTTCGTCACACTGACGAACCTTTCCGCCGACGACTGGGTGCGGCTCGAGGAACAGCGGCTCAGCCCGCTGCACGTCAGCGTCCACGCCACCGATCTCAATCTGAGACGTCAGCTACTGGGCAATCGCAACGCGCCCGACATCATCGAGCAGTTGCACCGCCTGGCGAAAATGCGGATCGAAGCGCACACACAGGTCGTGCTCTGTCCGGGAGTGAACGACGGCGATGCGCTCGACCAAACCGTGAGCGACCTGCTCGCACAGGAGAATGTCACTTCAATCGGCGTCGTGCCGGTCGGTTCCTCGCTAGAAGGCGAGGAGCGAATCGCCGATCCGGGCATGCGGGCTCACAGCCAGGCCGAAGCCAGGGTAGTGGTGAAGCAGTTGCGGCACTGGCAGCGGCAGGCCCGATCGGAGCGGGGACGCTCGGTCGTGTTCCCCAGCGACGAGTTCTATCTCACCGCTGGCGCGCAGATCCCGTCGGCGCGGCGCTACGACGGCTTCCCTCAATGGGAAAACGGCATTGGAATGACGCGCACGCTCGTCGATGACTGGCGCAAGACTCGCCGTAGAATTCGGCAGGGCAACCTCGCGCTTCCACGTGCATCTGCGATCATCGCATGCGGGACCCTCATTGCCCCCACCCTTCGAGACCTGTGCGCCGAAGCTTCGGCGTTAACCGGCGTCAACTTCGACATCGTCCCAGTGGACAACACCTTGTTCGGCGCTCGCGTGAACGTCAGCGGTTTGATTCCGGGAGGAGATTTCGCAACGGCCCTCTCGGCGATCGATCTGCCCGAGCACGTCTTCCTGCCGCGAGCCTCGTTGGACTACTTCGGAGCCAAATTTCTCGACGACCTGACACCCGAGGCATTGGAATCCAGACTCGGTCGTCCAGTCAAATTCGTCTACACGCTCTCTGAGCTCTTAGAGTCAATTGCAACGGGCGCCGACCACGGCGATGCGGGCAGCAGGCAGCCCAGGCCGAATCAGCGTTCCAATGGACGCAGTTGGACGACGCCTGTGGCGGGGTAGACGCAGGGAACGACATGTGTGGCATCGTCGGTTACGTCGGCCTTCAATCGGCCGGCCCAATCTTGCTCGAAGGACTACAACGGCTCGAGTACCGCGGATACGACTCCTCGGGCATCGCGGTGGTTGATCGCGACGGCGCGATCGCGGTGATGAAGCGAGAGGGCAAACTGCGCACGTTGCAGGCCGCAATCTCCGAAATGCCTTCCGGCGGGACAGGCATTGGACACACGCGCTGGGCGACCCACGGCCAACCGTCGGACCGCAATGCCCATCCACACGCGTCTTCATCGGGCGACGTGATCGTGGTCCAGAACGGCATCGTCGAGAACTACCGCGAGCTTCGGGCAGAGTTGCAACAACAACTCGATGCTGAAGGCCGCTCCTGGCAATCGGAGACGGATACCGAGGTCATCCCCGAGCTGATCTCACGGGAACTGGCTGCCGGACGATCGATCGAGTCCGCGTTGGGGTACGCAATCGGCCGCCTCCGCGGTGCCAACGCCATCGCCGTGGTTCATCGCAGTCAGCCGGACAGAATCTATGCAGCGCGGACCGGTTCAGCAGGCGGGATCGTGATCGGCTACGGCGATGGCGAAATGTTCCTCGCCAGCGATCTGCCGGCACTGCTGCCGCACACCACGACCGTGTACCACCTCGAAGACGGAGACCTCGCGGTCGTCGACTCGGAGTCCCTGACCATCCGTCGGGCGGATCGGGAGCCGTACGAACCGACCCCCGTCCAGATCGATCTCGATCCCGTCGCCATCGCCAGGGGACCGTATCGGCACTTCATGCTCAAGGAGATCCACGAGCAGCCGCGCGCGCTCTCAGATACGATTCGCGGCCGCGCGCGTCTCGACCCCCCCAGTGCCCTCGCCGACGACTTCGACCTCCCTGAGTCAACGTTGCGGGGGATCGAGCGCGTGCTGGTCATCGGCATGGGGACGTCACTGCATGCTGCGATGATCGGGCGCTGGTGGATCGAGCAGATCGCCGGCATCCCGGCTGACTTCGACAATGCCTCCGAATTCCGTTTCCGCGCGCCGTTGCTGGGGCCGTCAACGCTTGTCGTGGCAGTCACCCAGTCAGGCGAGACGATCGACACGCTCGGCGCCATGAACCAGGTTCGAGAGCGCTGGGGCGCTCCGCAGGTCGTGATCACCAATGTCGACGGTTCTGAGGCAACTCGGCAGGCCGACGCGGCGATCATCATGCGATGCGGCCCCGAGGTGGGCGTTGCCTCGACCAAGACTTTCGTTGCCTCGTTGGCCTCGCTCTACCTGCTTGCCTGCCGGATCGGACACGCTCAGGGGCGGCTGACCGATGACGACCTGACCGTGCAACTCGAACAACTGCTGACAGCGCCATCCTTGGTTGAACGGGGAATCGCTCGGGCGGAGCGTTGCTCCGAGGTAGCGCAGCGTTTCAGCGAGTCGTCCAATTTCCTGGTGCTCGGTCGCGGGATCGAATATGCGCTGGCGATGGAGGCCGCACTCAAGTGCAAGGAAATCTCCTACGTCCACGCCGAGGGCTACGCCGCTGGAGAGATGAAACACGGTCCGATCGCGTTACTTGATCAGGGTTTCCCGGTCATCGCGCTGGCTCCTCGGGGCCCCCTATTCGACAAGATGACCTCTGCCATTCAACAGGTCAGCGCCCGGCGTGCGCCGGTCATCGCGATTGGAGATGAGGGCGACGAGGAATTGAGCGATCTGGTTGACCACTTCATCGGCGTGCCCCCTGCACCGGCGCCGTTGACGCCCTTTTCGCTGACCCCGGTCATCCAGCTGCTCGCCTATCAGATTGCGCTGACTCGGGGCCTCGACATCGATCAGCCGCGCAACCTGGCCAAGACGGTGACCGTCGAGTAGCACCCTGAATTGTTGCCAGTCTTCGCTCAACCGGCGTGGTCATACTGCGCGATAGTCGTGATTCGTTAACCCGGTGATATCCTGCGTCCGCGAACCGTGAACGTCCCAGCCAGTACTCGCGGACTTCCCCTATGACCTCTGACTCCCAACACATCGTCTGGTTCGGTCAAGTCGGACGAGACGCCGTATCGCTCGTTGGCGGCAAGGGCGCCAATCTGGGTGAACTCACCCAGGCGGGGATCCCGGTTCCGCCTGGCTTCGTGGTGACCACTCACGCCTATCGCGAATTCATCAATCACAGCGGCCTCGACCACATTCTTCGCCGCCTGCTCGACGGGCTCGACGTCAACAACGACGACCAGCTCAACTCCACAGCCGCGGCTGTGCAGCACGCCATTGAACAGGCGGAGATGCCGGCCGTGATGCAACAGGAAATCACCGCCGCATATGTGCAGCTCGGCGAAGGCCCTGTCGCGGTGCGCAGCTCCGCGACCGCTGAAGATCTCGCCGAAGCCTCGTTCGCCGGACAGCAAGCCACGTTCCTCAACATCGAAGGCGGCGTCAACGTCGTCGAAGCGGTCCAACGCTGCTGGGCGTCGTTGTTTGAGGCCCGTGCGATCTTCTACCGCGAGCAGGCTGGTTGGGGACACCTGGACGTTGATCTCGCGGTCCCCGTGCAGCGGATGGTGCAGTCCGAGTCGTCCGGTGTCATGTTCACCGTCGATCCCATCACCAACGACTCGAACAAAGTCGTGATCGAGGCTGCGTTCGGACTCGGAGAAGCAGTCGTCGGCGGGCTCGTGTCACCCGACCACTTCGAAGTCGACAAGGCTGCCGGGCGGATACTTGAACGCCAGATTTTCACCCAGGATCGCCGGCTGGTTCGCTCCCCTGACGGTGCGGTCGATCCAGAGCACGGCTCGAATGTCTGGCAACAGCTTTCCGAATCGGAAGGGTCCACACCGAAGCTCAGCGATCAGCAAGTTCTAGAACTGAGCGCCGTCGGCGAACGGATCGAGTCACACTACGGGTCCCCGCAAGACATCGAGTGGGGCTGGGCCGACGATCAGTTCTATCTGCTACAGACGCGGCCGATCACGACTGTGGCACCGCAGACCAGCACGAACGGCCAAAATCCCGCGCCAACCCCGTCTGAGGAACCCATCCTCGATGGATCACCGGCGTCGCCCGGGGTCGCATCGGGACGGATTCGCGTGATCCTCAACGCACGCGAGACCTCAAGCATCGGCGAAGGCGATGTCCTCGTGGCCGAAATGACCACACCGGATTTCGTGCCGGCCATGAAGCGCGCGTCCGCAATCATCACGGAGCGCGGAGGCCGGACGTGCCATGCCGCCATCATTTCTCGCGAGCTAGGGGTTCCTTGCGTCGTCGGAGCTTCTGGAGCAGCGAAGCTGGCTGATGGCCGGCAGGTCACGGTCGACGGAGCCAACGGGCTGGTTTACGACGGAGTGCAGACCGAGTTGCTCAACTGGTGGCACGACCGAGAAGTGGAACTCTACGCACCAGTCGCGACCGAGACCAAGCTCTACGTCAACCTGGCCGAGCCGGAAATCGCCGATCGCGTGGCGGAACGTGACGTCGATGGGGTCGGGTTGCTGCGCGCAGAGTTCATCATCGCCAGGTTGGGCGAACATCCTCGCAATTTCATCAACACCGGCCGCCAGGACGAATATGTGCGACGCCTCTCCGAGGGGATGCGCAAGATCGCATCGGCCTTCGACCCTCGCCCGGTGGTCTATCGCGCAACCGATTTCAAGACCAACGAGTATGCAAACCTGACCGGCGGCAACATCTACGAGCCCGACGAAGAGAATCCCATGATCGGGTATCGCGGCGCCGCACGATACATCCGTGAGCCTGACCTCTTTGAACTCGAACTCCGCGCGCTCGAGCGAGTCCGAGAGGATCACCCGAACCTGCACCTGATGATCCCCTTCGTCCGCACGCCTGACGAGATGGCCCAGGTCGTGCAGCAGGTCGACGACTACGGGCTGGAACGCAACGCGAGTCAGCGCGGCGGCTTCCAGCTCTGGATGATGGTCGAAGTGCCATCCAACGTGCTGCTGCTCGACGAGTTCATCGATTGCGGCATCGACGGCGTCTCGATCGGTTCTAACGACCTGACTCAGCTCACGCTCGGCATCGACCGCGACTCTGAGCGCTTCGCCGACACGTTCGACGAGCGCAATCCGGCGGTATTGAAGGCGATCGAGCATGTCATTACGACCGCCAAACGACGCGGGATCACCGTGTCCGTCTGCGGGCAGGGCCCCTCGGAACATCCGGACCTGGCGCAACGTCTAGTTGACTGGGGGATCACTTCGATCTCCGTCACGCCTGACGTGATCGAACAGACGCGTCACCTGGTCGCCAACGCCGAGGCACAGCGGCAGCGCTAACCCTCCCAGCTCCAGCGCGATATAGAGTGACGGCTGATCTGCTCGCCGCGAAGATTAGTCTGCACCTTCGTCGGTCGGTGCAACTCGGTGGAGACCTATGGGCAGCCGAATCGGCTCGATCGCGATACTTCTCGTCATCGCCGGGATCGTCGCCGCGGTTGTGGTCGTCATCAACCGGCTGGACCTGCTGAACACCGGAGAACCCGATGCTCCGGTGATGGTTGTCTCGCTCGACGAGGGCGAGCTCGTCTTGCTTGGAGAGCCGCAGAGCATCACCGTCACGATCTCCTCCGGCAGCCCGATCGCCACCCTCGAACTCCTCGTCGACGACGGCAAGATCGCCGATGTCATCCCGCAATATTCAGAGGACCGCGGCGCCTGGATCGGGTCCTTCGTCTGGACCCCGGAGCGACTTGGTTTCGCCAACGTCCAGATCGTCGCGCTCGACTCCGATGGCCTTGAATCGATCCGTCAGATTCGCGTAGAAGTCACCGACGACCAGGCGCGGGTCGCGGCAGCGCTCAGGGTGACCATCCTGGGCATTTCCCCACTCCAGCAGTTTCCCGCGGGAACCACCATCTTGCTGGCGATCTCGGCCACAGGCAGCCAGCCGGTGGAGCGCTTCGAGATGCTGGTCAACGAAAATTTCGTGATCGCCATCACCCCGAGGCTCGATGAATCGACCGGCCGCTACAACGCAAACATCGAGTGGACTCCCGGCGAAACCTGCGAGGTCGATGTCACGATCGTCGCAGTCGACGAAGCGGGTCGCACCGAATCGCAGACCATTCCCGTCGTCCTGGTCCCGCAGGACGGATTGCAGAGATGCTCCGACTCTGAAGTGCAGGCTGAGGAGACAGAGACGGAGACGCAAACCCCGACCGAAGTCGAGTCGGATGCCGAGATCGGCGTGGCGAGGATCGGATCGCCGTCAGACGGCGAGCGGTTCGCATACGACTCCGACTTCAGCCTTGATGTCGAGCTGCAAGCGACCAACGTGGGAACTGTCGAGAGTGCGTTGCTCTACCTGACCCCAATCGCGCCGGATAACACCCTGGGAACCTCCGTTTTGATTCACTCTTCCGAAGGCCATCAGCCTGGAGATTTCCGGGAACTGATTCGCAACGTCGAACGCTTCATCACGAGTTCCGGCTCGTACGAGCTACAGCTCGTCATATTCACCCCCGAAGATGATCGCTACGACCATCGCATCGTGATCCATGTTGTCGCAGTTGCCGATCAGGAGTCCGACGGCCAGCAGCAGGATGCTCGGGAAGAACAGCCGTCAACCAGCGACGACATCGACCTGGCAGTCGTGACGGCGCGCCAGGCAGACGACGATCGAAATCGGCTGAACGTCTCCATCACTAATGCCAGCACCGTGGACATCGAGCGGACCGATGTCGTGATCAGCGTGGCTGATGCGGCCACAGGCGCGGAACTGGCGAGCGCGGCCGTCACGCTCGGCATCGAGGCAGATGACTTGCGCACCATCCCGCTCGATCTGAAGCTGACGCCCGGAGAAGACATCGACGTCTTGGTTGTGCTTGAGGCATCGATCGACACGAACGCGAACAACAACACGTTCCGTGTTTCATTGCTGGCGCCCGAACCCGGCGGAGAGCGCGAGGAGCAGGAGCAAGCCGCGCAGGATGCCCAGGGGGAGGAGAACCAGGAGGGATCTGAACAGGAGACGCCGGCGACGCAACCTGAGCCATCAGGCCCCAGTCCGGACCTGAGCTTCCTTGACGCACAAGCAACGAACGACGGCTATGTTCTGTTGACAGTCATCAACAACGGCGAGGGAGCTGCCGAGACGTTCTTCATCGTGATCGCCGACGAATCCGGGCAACAGCAAGAACTCATCGCCCGACGAGCCGCCGAGTCCCGCCCACTTCCCGCAGGCGGCACGGAGATCCTCACCAGCCTGCAGCCGCACTCGGGCATCGTCACCATCACGGTCGTCGTTGGCGGAGATCCCACGGAGAGCAACCTCGCGAACAACACAATGACGCTCGAAATACCCGAATAGACCGTCGATTCTCCCGATTCGTCTATGCCGTCATTGAAAAATATTCCGCATCAACGTAAATTTGGCGTATGCCCGCGCCCGAACCCCCGACTAGCCAGCCCGGTCTCTGCGCATGTCAGTAGCCGAGGAAATCAAGGCGAAGGTCGACATCGTCGATCTGATCGCTGCCGAGGTCCCGCTCAAGCGAAGCGGCGCTACGTACAAGGCCCCCTGCCCCTTTCATGCCGAGAAGACCCCGTCGTTCATCGTTAATCCCGATCGCCAAACCTGGCATTGTTTCGGCGCCTGCTCCGAAGGCGGCGACATCTTCAGCTGGGAGATGAAGCGCAACAACGTCGATTTCCGCGAGGCCTTACAGCGCCTTGCTCAACGCGCCGGCGTCCAGTTGCGACCTCGAACCGACGCACAGGTTCGCAAAGACGAGCAACGCCAGCGACTGCTCAGGGCGAACGACTCCGCGCTCCACTATTGGCGCGATCAGTTGCAGGACGCCGGAAGCGGACGCAGCGCGCAAGCGTATCTCAGCGAACGAGGCATTTCTTCCGAGTCGGCTCAACGCTTCAACCTCGGCCTCGCCGGATCCGATCCTGATGCGCTGGTACATCACCTGTCCGCCCGCGGAGTTCATCTCGACGATGCCGCGGCGGCCGGTCTGGTGCTGCAGACGGAAAACGGTCCGCGCGATCGTTTCCGAGACCGCCTCATTTTTCCTATTCGCAACGCCCGCGGCGAGACGGTCGGCTTCGGCGGACGAACGTTGATCGACGAACCGGCCAAGTACATCAACACACCAGAGTCCGATCTGTTCCGTAAGCGGGACCTGCTCTACGGGTTCGACCTTGCCCGATCATCGATTCGCGAGTCCGGCTCTGTGATCATCGTCGAGGGCTACACCGACGTGATCAGCGCCCACGAGTTCGGCAGTCCGAACACCGTCGCCTCGATGGGGACGGCGCTCACGGAGACGCAGATCGGTCTGATCAAGCCGCTGGCCGGCGATGTCCGGCTGGCACTCGATCCCGACGCCGCCGGACAGGCCGCCGCACGCCGCGGCATCGACACTGCGCGCGAAGCGATCGGAGCCGAGCAACGCGTCGCAACCGACTTCCAACGCGTCGGTGCGCTGCAGAATCAACTGTCGAGTGACATCCGCATCATTCCGTTGCCCGAGGGTCGAGATCCGGACGACTTGATCCGTTCCGAGCCGGAGCTCTGGCGAACCCTGGTCGAGAGTGCCCCGACATTCCTCGACTGGCTGCTCAATCACGCGCGCACTCGACACGATCTCGACACTCCCAGAGGCCGGGCCGAGTTTGTCGATGAGCTCATTCCCACGGTGCGCAGCATCGGACACGCCGTGGTGCGCGAGGAGTACGTCAGAAGGGTCGCTGCCTGGGCGCGCGTCAATCCTGAGTCTTTGCTGACCCGCTACTCGCCGCCTGCGGCCCGTTCGGCCCAACAAGGCGCAAGGCCGGGGCAGTCGAGGCGCCGGCGCGCGGATCGTCAGCAGTCATTCATCGTCCAACTCGCGCTTAGCTACGAATCCGTCCGCAACGCGCTGCGATTCGAAGACATCGAACTGATCGAGGATTCCGAGGATCGCACGATCCTCACTGCTCGAATCAACTCCTCGGACGACTCCTGGGTAGACGCTCTGGGCGACTCGGGTGATCGGATCGAGCAGTTAGTACGTGACGCGAAGCAACTTCCGCCCTACAGTGACGCGGAGGCGACCGAGGCAGTGCTCGATGTCATCGGTCGGATCCAGCGCAAGCGCAGCAAAGAGGGCCTTCGCCTGAAGAATCTCGAAATCGGAGAGCGCGAGCGCGAACTCGGCGTAGACGAGCTCGCCCGCGCCGCCGCCCAACTTGATAACTCTGACCATTGCGACCCCGACCTGGTTGAGGCCGCAAGCTCCGTCGTGCAAGCGCGTGATGCAGCCCGCAGTCTGCATCGCCTGCCATCGTCCGGGACGGCTTGACCGTCTGAGCCACACTGCGGCCCACGCTGGGGGACCACGCTGAGAGAAGGGACCACGACTATGGTGATCGCTCGAGACACAGCCGCCGAAGCCCCGCCGGAGACGGCCGTATCCGCGGCCGAGAGTCAGCAGAGCACAGAGCCGGCGCCGTCAGCGTCGCCGGCCTCCAATGGCGTGGGGCCTGGTCCCAGCACCAACGGCCAATCGGCGCCGTCTCGGACGGCGACATCTACCGCCCCGACGCCGTCGGTGCTCGCCGAGCGAGCCCGCACTGCCGACGTGGCGCATCACATCGTCGGCAACTTGCGCCAACTGGTCCGCGACCAGCTTGGCGATCGGCGTGTGACAGCAGAGGCGCCCGGACAGCGCAAGCCGCGCGCGATCGCCAAGTCCGAAGAGGAAGCCCGCGTCCGCGCGCTGACCGCACCGGTGGACGAGTTCTCAATGCCGGCCGGCCGCCGCACGATCAACCTCGCTGAGCAACCCAAGCGCACGACCAAGAAGTCGACTAAGGCCGCGCCCACTCCGAAGAAGGCCGCCGAACGACGCAACCAGGCCAAGATGCATGAAGAGCGGCAGATCTCTCACGCTTCGGTCGCCAGCTTCAAGCTGACCGGCGAAGAGGAGCCTGAGGCGGTCGATTCCCTGGGCAAGCTCCTCGGCGTGCTGGACCGGCCGCTGCAGGCACGACCGGAGCCGAAGCCCAAGACAACCAGCCGGCGTGGCAAGGGCCGTGCCAAGTCCCGAGGCCGCGGCCGAGGCAAAGGCAAGAACGAACCGGCGACCCCGCCAACCCCTTCAGTTGACCTCTATGGACGGAGCAAGGAGGTCAGCTCGCGGCGGATTATTGAAATGCGTAAGGAGGGACGCCAGAGCGTCCACGAAGAGGCCGAGGGCATCGACGATCCCGTGCGTATGTACCTCCGCGAGATTGGTCGCGTCAATCTCCTCACGGCCGAGGATGAGCGCTACCTGTCCAGGCAAATGGAAGAGGGCAACTGGATCCGCGACTTCGAGGAGGAGTGGCGCATCCTGAACGGCCGCAATCCGAACGCACTCGAGGTCACGATCTTCCTGCTCCTGCAACTTGAGTCGCTGCTGCCGGAAATCGCCGTCATTGCCGAGGAGATTGGCAAGTCCCATCTTCCGCTCTTCGACCTGACCAAGGACAGCGACTTCCGCGAGCGAGTCGACCAGGAAATGGACCCGGAGCTCCGCGAGGCTCTTATCGCCCGCTTCCAGCCTGAGGACGAAGAGTACGACGAGGCCCGCGCCGAAGAGCGGCTCGTACAGGTTTCCGTCGTCACTCACATCTTCGATAACCGCCACGTCCGTCACCTGCTCCGCGCCACTGGTGGACTCGAACAGTTGATGCCCTGCCCCCCGGATCTAGACGACAAGCTGGAGCCGATCTCGTTGCGCTGCGAGCGGCACATCGGCGTGCTCAAGGAGGACGCCTATCTGTCTGAGAAGCGGCTGACCGAGGCCAACCTGCGACTCGTCGTCTCGGTTGCGAAGAAGTACATCGGGCGCGGCATGTCGATGCTGGACCTGATCCAGGAAGGCAACATCGGCCTGGTGCGCGCTGTCGAGAAGTTCGACTACCGCAAGGGCTACAAGTTCTCAACCTATGCCACCTGGTGGATTCGCCAGGCCATCACTCGTGCCATCGCCGACCAGGCCCGCACGATTCGAATCCCGGTGCACATGGTTGAGACGATCAACAAGCAGGTCCGCGTCTCCCGCCGCCTCGTCCAGGAACTCGGCCGAGAGCCGACCTATGAAGAGATTGGCCAGGGTATGGGCGTCGACGCGCAGCGCGTGCGCGAGATCATCAAGGTCTCGCAGGAGCCGGTCTCGCTCGAGACGCCGATCGGCGAGGAAGACGACAGCCACCTGGGCGACTTCGTTGAGGACGAGAAGATGGTCGCCCCCGACGCGGCCGCGGGCCAGCAACTGCTCAAGGAGACGGTCGGCGCCGTGCTCAGTTCGCTCTCACCGCGTGAGCGCCAGGTGCTCGAGCTGCGCTTCGGTCTCGGCGACGGCCGCGCGCGAACACTGGAAGAGGTCGGCCGCGACTTCGACGTGACCCGCGAGCGGATTCGCCAGATCGAGGCCAAGGCCCTGCGGCAACTCCGCCACCCGACCCGCGCGACACGCCTGCGCGACTACATCGAGTAGTCGGCAGCGTCCGCTTCCGCTGGTTCCACTATGTGGCGAGAGATCACGAACCTCTTTCGGCGTGACGGGGTGCTGCGACCGCTTGAACAGGCGGCGGTTCGGCTGATCGGCTACTCGATCATGGGTCGGATGATCACCTGGAACGAAGGCGTTCCATACGTCGAATCGCTCATGCTTCGCTCGGTCGGCGCGAAATCGGGCGACCTGCGCGACGCGGTGCTCTTCTACGTTCCCGACGGCGATAGCTGGGTGATCATCGGTTCAGTAGGCGGCGCGCCGAAGCACCCGTCCTGGGTTCACAATCTGAGGGCGAATCCGCACACCTGGGTCTTTGTTGATCGCCGGCGTCACCCGGTCGAGGCTGAGTTCCTCGAGGGCGATGAGCGCGAGCGCCTCTGGGCGGCGGGTGCCGAAGTCTGGCCGCCTTACATTCAGTACGCAGAGCGAGCGCAGCCGCGCACCATCGAGGTGATCCGGCTGAACCCAACCGACTGACTACAGGGTCGGGGCTAGCGAACCAAGGAACTCTTCGGTTCGGGAGCGTTCGGCCTTGGAGCCGAAAACCACCCCGACGAAGTCAGTTGTTCCGGCATCCTGCAGCTGTCGCAACTGGGTCTCGATCTGCTCCTCGGTGCCGAGGACGGCCACGTCCTCCGGGTGGGCTGCGCCCTGCTTGTCGAGCATCGAACGGTATGAGGGCAGGCGCTCGTAGTTGGCGAACTGCTCGGCCGCGGTCGCCCTTGCGGCGTCGACATCGGAACTCAGCATGACCGGCAGACCGACCACGATGCGTGGGTGCGGGCGACCGGCTTCGTCGGCGGCGGCGTTCATCGTTGGCGCGATATAGGACTCGACCACGTTGGCGGCAGTCATCCAGAGGATGGTGCCATCGGTGCGCGCGCCGGCCAGGCGGAGCATCGCCGGGCCCATTGCGGCCAGCATGCATGAGACGGGTTTCTCGGCGTCGGGGATGTCCAGGCTGACCTGGCCGCGGTAATGTTCACCATCGGTCTGGACGGGTTCGCCGTTGAGCAGCGGGAGCAGAACGTCGAGATATTCCTTCATGTGGCGCGCGGGGCGGTCGAACGAGTAGCCGAACATGTTCTCGATCACGACCTTGTGCGAGAGGCCGATGCCCATGACGAAGCGTGAACCGCCGGAGGCCGCCTGCACGGTCAGCGCCTGTTGGGCCATGGCGTGGGGGTGGCGCGGGTAGGTCGGGACGACGGCGGTCATCAGCTCGATGCGCTCTGTCTGCGCACCGGCGAGGGTCAATGCGCCCATGGCGTCGTGGGAGAAGATGTTGGCCATGCCGAAGGTCGAGAAGCCGGCTGCTTCGGCTGCCTGGGCCTGCTCGACGATGCTCTGCACGCTCGGCGCAGGACCGGCTCCACCGATGAAGATTCCGATCTGCATGTCATGCCTCCAAGGTTGGAACAGTTACGAGGGGCGAACGAGAATGCGTCCACGGACGCCACCGGCGAGGATCTTCGATGCGGCGTCGGGGACTTCTTCGAGGCCGACACGAGCTTCGACGAGGTCGAGCAGGTTGCGGCTGCTGAAGTCCTGAGCCATTCGCGCCCAGAGCCGAGGTCGATCTTCGCCGGGCCAGTAGACGGACTCGATCCCAACAAGGGACACGCCGCGCAGGATGAACGGCATCACGTTGGTTTCGACGCCGACGCCGCCGGTCAAGCCGGACAGGGCGACGACGCCACCGTATCTGGTCTGGCGCAGGATTGACGCTGTGGTCGAACCTCCGACCGGGTCGACGGCCGCGGCCCAGCGTTCTCGTTCAATCGGCCGACGCGATTCGGCGGCCAGTTCTTCGCGGTCGAGAATTTCCGATGCGCCGAGGTCGCGCAGGAAGTCGTGCTCGGACGACTTGCCGGTACTCGCATGTACGTCGTAACCGCGCGCTGCCAGCATCGCGACTGCGGTCGAACCGACGCCGCCGGTTGCGCCGGAGACGATGACGGGGCCGGCCTCGGGGCCGATGCCGGCCTTTTCGATCACGTCAATCGACATCGCCGCCGTGATTCCAGCAGTACCGAGCACCATCGACTCTTCGGCCGACATGCCGTCGGGCATGGGCGCGAGCCAGTCGGCCGAGAGGCGCGCGCGCTCGGCGTATCCGCCGGGATGTCCGGTGCCGAGGTCGTAGCCGGTCGCCACGACTGCGTCGCCGGCCGAGTAGCGAGAATCTGAGGATTCGACGACCGTCCCGGCGAAGTCGATGCCAAGGGTCATCGGGTACTTCGTGACCACGCGGCCGTTGGGCGTGCAGGCGAGGCCGTCCTTGTAGTTCAGATCGGACCACTCGACGGCGACCGTGACGTCTCCGTCCGGCAGGGCCGACTCGTCCAGCGTCTGGACGGAGGCGGTGAAATCGTCTTCATCCTTGTTGACTACGAACGCTCGATAGCTCACAGCGTCTCCTGTTTCATGGCGTGGGAAGCGTTAGACCTCACCGAGAGGGGAAGCCCTCACCCTAACCCTCTCCCAGAGGGAGAGGGGAGGTTAGTGCAGGCGGGCGGCCAGCATTGGATTGGCCGTCTGGGGATCCGATTCGGCGCCGTCGTGGAGCTCGTGCCGGACGACGACGCCCTCGGCGCTGAAATCGACGATCGTGGCGCCGCCGGAGTGGCGGGGCGCGCCGGGGTAGTAGGCGGGCACGGCGCCGTCGCCGACGCCCTCGTGGACGTCGATGTGACCGAGTGCGACGTAGTCTGCGTCGAGGGACTGAATCTCCGAGGAGTGAATCTGGTAGGAGTAGCGCGACTCGCCGGTGCCGACGTAGTAGCCGTGGGCCATGGCGACCCGCCAGATGTACTGGTCCGAGCTGTTGGCCCAGGCGGGCATGGCTGAGGCGGGGGAGAAGTCGTTGTAGCTCTCGTGGGCCTGGCCCCAGAACTGGACGCCGTGCTCCTCAAGCAGGATCAACTCGCCCTCGGCGGAGGCGATGATGTAGACGTTGGACGGGAAGGCGTCGGCGAACTTCTGGTAGATGCCCTCGGGCATGTGCGGGTCGTGGTTGCCGGGCAGGACGACGACGGGTCGGCCGACGGCTTCCATGAGCTCGCCGGTGACTTCGACGTAGGGCTGCTTGACGCGGACGTGGTCGAAGAAGTCGCCCGCGATGGCGACGACGTCAACCTCTGCCTCGACGCCGAGCTCGAGCACGTGCTTGAACGCGTTGAGGGCCGGCTCTAGCGTCTCTGAGCCGTCCGGTTCGGTCTTCCAGGGTTGCGAGGTGTATGCGCCGAGATGCACGTCGGAGGTGTGCAGCATCCGCAGCGGGCGAATCTCCGTGTTGGCGTCCGAGAGGCCCGCCCGCGGTGGGTAAAGGTCAGTACTCATGCAGTGCACACATCCTCGACGCCGCTCCCGCACGGCGCAATGCTTTTGGCAGACTAGCAGCAGGCCGAGGCTAAACTGACACCCATGACCACCGACACCGCTACCGAGTTCGAGACCGTGATCGGGCTTGAAGTCCATTGCCAGCTACGCACGCAGAGCAAGATGTTCTGCCGCTGCCCCGCTCAATACGCCTCAGCCGAGCCGAACACGTACGTCTGCCCGCTCTGCCTGGGGATGCCCGGAACCTTGCCGGTAATCAACAGGACTGCGGTCGAGTGGACGATCCGCACGGCGCTCGCGCTGAACATGACCATTCCGGAACTGTCCAAGTTCGACCGGAAGAACTACCCGTATCCCGACCTGATGAAGGGCTACCAGATCTCGCAATACGACATGCCGCTCTCCGAGGGCGGCTGGATGGACGTGGAGACCGAGGACCTGGGCAAGCGGCGGATCGGGATCACGCGGGTGCACCTGGAGGAGGACACCGCGCGTCTGTTGCACCGCGAGAACGAGGCGGGTGAGCGATTCTCGCTGGTCGACGTGAACCGCTCGGGCGTGCCGCTGATGGAGATCGTCTCGGAGCCCGACATGCGCTCGCCGGACGAGGCGCGCACCTACCTGGTGCAGCTTCGGCAGATTCTGCGCTACCTGGGCGTTTCGACTGCCGACATGGAGAAGGGCTCGTTCCGCTGCGACGCCAACGTGTCTTTGCGGCCGGTCGGCTCGACCGAACTCGGAGCCAAAGTCGAGATCAAGAACATGAACTCGTTCCGCGGCGTCCACAGCGCGCTTGAGCATGAGGTCAAGCGGCAGGCGGAGGTGCTGCGCGGCGGCGGCAAGATCGACCAGGAGACGCGGGGGTGGGACGAGGACCGGCAGGTCACGCTATCGCAGCGCTCGAAGGAAGAAGCGCACGATTACCGCTACTTCCCCGAGCCGGACCTGCCGCCGCTCTCGATCACCAGCGAAGAGGTCGAAGTATTGCGCAGCCAGCTTCCGGAACTGCCTGAGGATCGGCGCGCCCGATTCCAGTCGGAGTACGGACTGGGCGATTTCGAAGCGAACCTGCTGACCGAAGAGCCGTCGCGCGCGGACTACTTCGACCAGACGGTCTCGGCGCTAGGGGATGCGTCGAAGGCGAAGGAAGCGGCGAACTGGATCACCGGCGACTTGTTCGCCCAGATCAACAAAGATCCATCGCACCCCGATCTTGAAGACCAGCCGATTCGTCCCGGGCACATTGCCGAGTTGGTTGGGCTGATCGTCGGTGGGGACATCTCGCGGAGCCAGGCGCGAACCGTGTTTGAGTCGATGTACGAGAGCGGCGACGCGCCAGCAGAGATCGTGGAGGCGAAGGGTCTGACGCAAATCAGCGGGGAGGACGCGCTGAGTCCGATCATCGAGCAGGTGATTGGCGACAATCCCGACGCGGTTAACGATTACCGGTCGGGCAAAGAGGCGGCGCTGAAGTACCTGGTGGGTCAGGTCATGCGGCACTCGCGGGGTCAGGCGAATCCGGCGCAGGCGTCGGAGATGCTGGTGTCGGCGTTGACGGAGTGATGCGGGATGCCGTCTGAGCCGACGATGACGGTGGACGAGTTTGTCGCGAAGTGGCGCAACGTCAGCGCCGGGGAAACGCAAGCCGCGCAATCGCACTTCATCGACCTGTGCGCTGTTCTTGGCGTCGAGAACCCAATCGAGGCCGATCCTGAAGGTGTTTCGTACGCGTTTGAGAAGGGCGTCAAGAGACCCGACGGCTCCATGGGGCAAGCTGATGTGCGCAAGCAGGGCTGCTTCGGCTGGGAGTACAAGGGGAAGAACAAGGACCTCACAGCCGCCTATGAGCAGTTGCTGGGATACCGCGAGGGGTTGGACAATCCGCCGCTGCTCGTAGTCAGCGACATGAACCGCTTGGAGATCCACACAAACTTCACCAACACCGAACCGCGGGTCATCTCGTTCACGCTCAAGGACATGGGCGACAACCCGACTCACTACGTGAACCTGCTTCGGGACGTGTTTCTCAATCCAGAAGCGCTGCATCCAAACCGGGATCCTCGCTACATCACTGAGACAGCCGCCGCGAAATTCGGGGAGGTGGCGCAGGCATTGCGCGATCTCGATCACGACCCCAACATGGTCGCCAGGTTTCTCAATCGTCTGATTTTCTGCTTCTTCGCCGAGAGCATCAGACTGTTCCGCAGCGACGACCGAACCTCGCACGAACCAATCACCCTGACCCTGACGTTCTTGCGCAGCGATCCGTCACGCTCGCGCAAGCAACTCAGCGCAGTGTTTGAGGCCATGTCGCGGCCGGACATTCCCGATTTCGGACCGTATCCGACGCCCTGGTTCAACGGCGGCCTGTTCGACAGCTCGGCCGCCAAGGAGACCTTCACGTTGACAGCGGACCTGGTCAACATCTTGCTGGAGACTGCGGAACTCGACTGGTCGCGGATCGAACCGGCGATCTTCGGGACGCTGTTCGAACGCGGCCTGGACCCGAACCGCCGTTCCCAGCTTGGCGCGCATTACACGGACCCGGACAACATCATGCGCGTCGTTGAACCGGTGGTCCTGCGTCCACTGAGGCGCGAGTTCGCGGAGCTGCGGGAGGCTCTTGACGCAGAGTCTGGAGTTTCTGAGGGTTCGCCGCCGCCCTACGGAGGGAACGGCAAGCTCAGCCTTGACGAACCGGATCCCGACTCCGCGGAGGGGCGTATCCGCAAGTTCCACGATCGGCTCGCCAATGTGCGTGTGCTCGACCCTGCCTGCGGATCCGGCAACTTCCTCTACGTCGCCATGCGCGAGCTCAAGCAACTGGAACAGGATCTGATCAGTTACGCCAACCAGACGTTCAATATCCACGGGATGAAGCGCCGCGTCGGCCCTGGCAACATGCTCGGCATCGACGTTGACCAGTACGCCGTCGATCTGACGCGTCTGTCGCTCTGGATCGGTGACATCCAGTGGACGCTGCAACAAAGCCTGCAACGGATGCCGGAACCGATCCTCGGTCAGCTTGAGCAGATTGAGTGCCGCGACGCAATCCTCAGCAAAGACGGGAAGCGGGCGGAGTGGCCCGGTGCGGAATTCGTGATTGGCAATCCGCCGTTTCTGGGTATGAAGCGGATGCGGCAAGAGCTGTCAGAGCGCTATGTGGACCGGCTGCGCGCCGCGTATGCGGATGATCTGGACGGACGAGTCGATCTGTGCGTGTACTGGCATGAACTGGCGCGTCGGCAGATTGCGCAAGGCGCGGCGCAACGCGCGGGCTTGCTTGCGACGCAGAACATTCGCGGATCGTTTAGCCGGCCGGTGTTGGAGCGGGTTGCTGAGTCCGGCTCGATCTTCTTCGCGTACTCAGATGAAGAATGGATAAACGACGGAGCGGCTGTTCGCATCTCCATCGTCGGTCAGGACGACGGCAACGAATCAAACCGCTTCCTGAATGGGGAACCGACATTACAGATCAATCCAGACCTCACAGCGGGCGCCATTTACGTGGCATCAGCGATTGAGCTGGAGGAGAACGCTGGGTTGGCCTTTACCGGCGTGCAGTACAACGGTCCCTTCGAGCTATCGCCCGAGGTGGGGCTGCAAATGCTCGCAGAACCACTCAACGTCAATAGCCGTCCGAACGCCGATGTCGTCTTCCCTGTGGTCAACGCGCATGACCTCGCACAACGCCCGCGCGGAAACTACATCATCGACTTTGGTCAGGACATCGATCGGCGCGACGCGGCCCTGTACGAGGAGCCGTGGGAGTATGCGAGACAGCACATCCGCCCGCACCGCGAATCTCTCGAAGGAGAACGTCTTGCTTCCCGGTGGTGGATTCACCAGCGTTGGCGTCCTGGATTGCGAGAGGCCATCAAGCCTCTAGATCGCTTTATCGCCACGCCTCTCACATCGAAACACCGCTTCTTTGTTTGGCTAGACTCCAACGTCTTGCCAGATGCCACCGTTGTGGCTATAGCCCGAGACGACGACTACGCCTTCGGCGTGCTGCACTCTCGTATTCACGAGGTCTGGGCATTAGCACAGGCACCGCGTCTTGGGGTTGGCAACGATCCTCGGTACACGCACACGCAGTGCTTCAACACGTTCCCGTTCCCCTGGCCTCTGAACATCCCGGAGTCAGTTCTCAGCCGCGAGCAGCAACAACATCACGCGGCAATCTCGAAAGCCGCGGCCGAACTGAATCGACGCCGCGAAGACCGACTCAATCCGACGAATCTCAGTCCTTCGATCCTGCAAGATCGGACGATGACTGACCTGTACAACCGCCGCACTGACTTATTGAACGACGCCCACGAAGCGATAGACGACGCAGTGTTCGCCGCTTATGGGTGGCCGACGGAATTGTCGGATGACGAGATTCTTGAGCGGCTTCTGAAGCTCAATCAGAAACGCAGTGCTGAAGGTTGACGACCCTGGACGGAAGAACCATCTAGGTCAGCGACCGAGCGCATTCGCCAAGGTGAGACGCCCACTTCCGCTCTTCTTGAGCACAACAGCGCACCAGCTACAGAATTCCAGGGCCGCGTCCATAAGCGTCGAATTGCCGCTCGGCCATGGCATTGGGCCAACACACCTCTTACGTAACGCAGGGGTCACTCCTTCGCCTCGCGTTCCTAGCCCGGCGGCGATCACTCGAAATATCGCGACAGGATCGTCTAAATCGACACCTCTCAAGTCCGCATCGTCTGTCCAATTCCACTGCGACGGAAAGAAGAAATCGAAAATCAAAAGTTCGGCGTCCTCGTCCTGACCTCGAGTTAGACGAATCCAGCCTTCCAAACGCTCGTCCTCCCGCGTAATCCGAAATTTGTGAGGGTCATAAAGCTGAGCGCGGGTCAGTCCTCCCGTTCGAGGAGAGAATCTGCCGTCGTCGTTGCTGAGCTGTATGGACCCCATGATCCAGCCAGCGTTTGCCAGATCCCACATTTGCTCCATCTCCGCCAAGCGCCCATCATCTATCCGCTTCAAAGTGCCAGCCTCTTTCAGCGCACATCGTTATGTGAGCGGGAACCCTTCCAGAACATCGTACACCTGACCTGCGGCGATCGCCACCAACGGATCCAGGCGAATGTCAGGAGTCTCTTCTGTAAGTGGCGAAAGGTCGCCTCAGCAGGAATGTTGCAGCCACATGTCAGACTGCCTGGGGGTGGTTCTGGTAGGTGGGGACTCCGACCTCTTCGAAGATTTGGTTGATGTTGGTTCGGATCTCTTCGGTGAGTTTCCAGTCGGTGGCGGCGACGTTTTCCTCCAGCTCCCGCTCGTTTCTCATGCCGACGAGGGCGCAGGAGACGGCGGGATGGTCGAGGACCCAGGCGAGGGCGAGTTGGGCGACGGTCTTGTTGTAGCCGTCGGCGAGCTCGGCGAGGCGGTTGGTGACTTCGACCTCCTTGCGGAAGTGATCCTCCTGGAAGAGGGGCAGGTTGAAAGCCATGCCGCTGCGCCGCCAGTCGCCTTCCTCGAAGGTGGTGTCGGGGGTGAAGGCGCCGGTGAGCAGGCCGAAGCCGAGCGAGCCGTAGGCCATGTAGCCGACGCCGTTGGCGAGGCACCAGGGCAGCACTCGCGACTCCATGCGCCGGTCGTACATGTTGTAGCCGACCTGGTTGGCGGCGATGTGTCCGTATTTCTCGCACTCCTCCATCATGTCGATATTGAAGTTGGAGACGCCGTAGTGGCGGATCTTGCCGCTCTGTTTGAGTTCTTCGAGGCCTTCCATCGTCTCTTCGATCGGCGTGTCGTGATCGGGCCAGTGGATCAGCATCAGATCGACAAAGTCGGTGTTGAGCCGGCGCAGACAATCCTCGGTGTGCTGGATGATGTGCGACTTCTTCGAGTTGCGGCCGATCACCCTGGGTGTGTCGTCGTAGTCGAAGCCGACCTTGGTCACGAGGACGATGTCGTTGCGGCGATTGCCCAGCGCTTTGGCCAGCAGTTCCTCGGAGTGGTAGGGGCCGTAGACCTCGGCGGTATCGAAGAGGGTGATGCCGCGATCGATGGCCATGTTGACGGCGCGGGCGGCCTCATCGACATCGATGTGGCCGTACATCGTGGTGCTCATCTCCCAGGTGCCGAAGCCGACTGCGGAGGCTACGAGGTCGGTGTTGCCGAATTGTCGTTGTTCCACTGTTGGCCGCTTTCACTGGTGTAGTGGTGGCTGTGCTTCAGCGGCTTCCTGGCCCTCACCCTAACCCTCTCCCAGAGGGAGAGGGGATCGGAGGGAGGCGGCAAGCTGCGCGGGAAGCAGGCTTCAGTCGCGGAGGTTGCGGCGGGCGCCGGTGGCTCGGGCGACGTGGACGACCTGCTCGAGGTTCTGGTAGGTCGGGACTCCGACGTCGTCGAAGATCTGGTTGACGGCGGAGCGGATCTCCTCGGTCAGTTTCCAGTCGGTCGCGGCGACGTTCTCTTCGAGCTCTCGCTCGTTGCGCATCCCGACGAGGGCACAGGAGACGCCGGGATGGTCGAGGACCCAGGCGATGCCGAGCTGGGCGCAGGTCTTGCCGTAGCCGTCGGCGAGTTCGGCCAGTCGGTTGGCGATTTCAACTTCCTGTTTGAAGCGCTCGGACTCGAAGAGCGGCAGGTTGAAGGCGACGCCGTTGTTGCGCCAGTCGCTCTCGTCAAACTGGTGGTCGGGCTTGAAGGCGGCGGTCAGGAGACCGAACGCGAGTGATCCGTAGGACATGAAGCCGACGCCGTTGGCCATGCACCAGGGCAGCACGCGCGATTCCATGCGCCGGTCGAACATGTGGTAGCCGACCTGGTTGGCGACGATCGTGCCGTGGCGCTGACACTCCTCCATCATGTCGATGTTGAAGTTGGAGACGCCGTAGTGGCGGATCTTGCCGCTCTGCTTGAGCTCCTCGAGGCCTTCCATCGTCTCCTCGAAGGGAGTGTCGTGGTCGGGCCAGTGGATCAACATCAGGTCGACGTGATCGGTGTTGAGCCGGCGCAGGCAGCCCTCGGTGTGCTCGATGATGTGGTCTTTCTTCGAGTTCAGACCGATCACCTGGGGCACGTCGTTGTAGTCGAAACCGACCTTGGTGACGAGCACGACCTCGTTACGTCGGTTGCCCAACCCCTCGGCGAGCAGTTCCTCCGAGTGGTTCGGTCCGTAGACCTCGGCGGTGTCGAACAGGGTGATGCCTCGATCGATGGCCATGTTCACGGCGCGGGCAGCCTCGGTACGGTCGATGTGGCCGTACATGTTGCCGCTCATCTCCCAGGTGCCGAAACCGACCGCCGAGGCGACCAGGTCGCTGTTTCCGAATCGTCGCTGTTCCATTGCAGAGTCCCTGTCTAGTTGGCCAGAGGCCAGATGTGATGTGGAGTCGATCTGCAGCGACTAAGCTACCGCTTTCCTCGCGGGCGGCACTATAGTGTCGTTATGTTCCGCCTGAGCCGAGGAAATGGACCCGGGACGGGCGCCTCCAGCGGCAACGGCACGCGAACCGAGTGGCACCTGCGCAGGTGGCTTGTCCCGGGCATCGGGATCAAGCGCTGGTTCGTTCTGCTGCTGTTCGGCATGGCGCTGCTGGGGCTTGGCGTTTCCTTTCTCGCGCGTGAGCTGTATCTCACGGTCACGTTGCCCGGTGCCTTCTACTACATCACCCTCCAGTTCCTTCCCTACGCCATCCGCGGGGCCATCCTGATTGGCCTGGCGATCCTGTGCGTGGGATTAGGCATCGGCAAGTTCACTTCCGGACTGGTCGTCGCGGCTCGGTCGTCCGACAGCCGAACGGGCGGCGAGGAGCCACTGGTCGAGTTGCTGCACCGCCAACGATTCGCCGGTCGCGGGATTCGCATCGTCTGCATGGGCGGCGGCACCGGACTCTCGGTGCTGCTCAGGGGGCTGAAAACCTACACGGACAACCTCTCAGCAGTGGTCAGCGTCGGCGATGACGGCGGCTCATCCGGCCGCCTGCGACGCGATCTCGGGATCATTCCGCCCGGAGACCTGCGCAACTGCATTGCCGCCCTGGCGGACGCGGAACCGCTGATGACCCGCCTGTTTCAGTATCGATTCCCAGAGGGGTCCGGCAACGGTCTGGAGGGGCACTCGTTCGGCAACCTGTTCATCGTAGCGATGTCGGATGTCGCGGGATCGATGGAGGAAGCCATTCACGAGACGGGCAGGGTGCTAGCGGTTCGCGGGAAAATCCTGCCGTCGACACTGGAGAACATCCGTCTGGCCGCCGTCACGGACGACGGTGAACGAATCCGCGGCGAATCATCGATCACCGAGGCAGGTCAGCGGATTGCACATCTCAACCTGGAGCCGCAGCATCCGCCGGCCTATCCCGAGACGCTCAACGCGATTCGCAACGCCGACCTGATCATCGTCGGGCCAGGATCGCTGTTCACCTCGGTCCTGCCCAATCTGCTCGTGCCCGATCTGCGGTTGGCATTCCAGGAGTCCGCGGCGATGAAACTCTACGTCTCCAACGTGGCCACGCAGCACGGTGAAACGGACCACTTCACGGTGCAAGACCACGTTCGCGTGATCGCGGACCACATCGGCGGCCTGCCCTTCGACGCGGTCGTTGCCAACAGCAACAGCAAGGCAAGATTGCCGCGCGGCTGGAAGTCGGAACCGGTCCGCGTCGAGCGTGGACAGGACGAATCCGATGTCGCGAGTACGCTGCGAATCATCGAGGCCGATATTGTCGATATCGGCAACCGTTACCGGCACGACAGCGCCAAGCTCGCCGATGCGATCATGACCGCGTACCATGAGGGTCGGGAAGCGGGCGTGCGGCCTCGTCGTCAACAGCGCGTGACGATTCCGGAACAACCCCGATCCAGCCAACCGAGGTAGAGCAGCAGCGTGAGCATTTCGCAAATCCTCAACATCATTCAGATCCTGGTAGCGCTCACCGTCATCGGGGCGGTGATCCTGCAGGCCAAGGGAGCGGGTCTGGGCAACATCTTCGGCGGCGCCGGCGCCGAGTCCTACCGCACCCGCCGCGGGCTCGAGCGATCTCTGTTTCGCGGCACGATCGTCCTGATGCTGGTTTTCGTCGGCCTGAGCATCGCCGCAACCCAGGTCTGACTCCGCCCGTTCAATATCCGGCCTGACCATGTCCGACGCGCCGCGAGTCCTGTTCTACGGATCGCCCGAATTCGCCGTGCCCACGCTGGAGGCGCTGATCAACAGCACTTACCGGCCAATCGCGGTCGTCACTCAACCGGACGCGCGAGCCGGACGCGGCAAATCGCTGCGGCAGCCTCCGGTCAAGGAATCCGCAGCCGAGCACGGTATCCCCGCTCTACAGCCGCCGCGACTGCGAGACCAGGCCGCCATCGCCCAGATCGCGAGCCTCAAGCCCGAGCTGCAGATTGTCGCGGCATACGGACAGATCATCCCCGCCGAGATTCTTGAGCTACCTCAGCACGGCACGCTGAACGTTCACGCCTCGCTGTTGCCGCGCTGGAGAGGCGCTGCTCCGATCTCCGCCGCCATCGCTCACGGCGACGCCGAGACCGGCGTCACCATCATGCTGGTCGACGAAACCGAGGACACGGGCGACATCCTGTGCCAGCGAGCGACGCCAATCGGCGCGACCGAGCATGCCGGTGCGCTGAGCGACCGGCTCGCCGCGATGGGCGCTCAACTCCTGATCGAGGCGATCCCCGCCTGGCTGAACGGCTCGATCACGCCAGTCGCCCAGGACTCGTCGCAGGCGACGCGGGCACGACGGATCAAGAAACAGCAAGGCCGCATCGATTGGTCAGACAGCGCCGAGCAGATCGCGCGACACGTGAGGGCCTACACGCCCTGGCCGGCCGCCACGACAGTGCTGGGCAAGGCTTCGATCCGAATCACCGAGGCCGAGAGTGGGCCGAGAGACTCAACCGACCCGGCCGGCACGATCGACAGCGTTGGAGAGACCATCGCCGTTGCGACGGGCTCCGGCACGCTCAACATCAAGCGACTGCAACGCGCGGGGAAGCGCGAACTGAGCGCAGAGGAATTCAGCCGGGGCACGCGCGACCTCGTCGGCCAACGGTTCGGCGCGGATCATGCCTGATCTGCTCGACCTGGACCGTCCGGCGCTGCTCGAGTTCGTCGAATCGCTGGGTCAGCCGAGTTACCGCGGCAAACAGATCTGGCGACAGATGTACCAGCGAGGCGTCATCGATCCCAGTGCGATGACCGATCTCCCGGCGGAGCTACGCGGCAACCTGGCTGACGCCGGCTCAACCCCGACTGACCCCGTCGAGGTGCAGACCTCGGCCGACGGCTCGACCAGCAAGGCGCTCCTGCGGCTCAGCGACGGCGAGCTGATCGAGACCGTGCTGATCCGCTCGAAGCCTCGGGACACCGTCTGCCTCTCCTCGCAGGCCGGCTGCGCGATGGGCTGCGTATTTTGCGCGACCGGGCTGCAAGGTCTCAGACGCCAGCTCACCGCGGGTGAGATCATGCGCCAGGCGATCCTGGCCCGTTCGTGGTCGCGCGATGAAGGGCGTGAGCTGACCCACGTCGTCTTCATGGGCATGGGCGAGCCGTTGGCCAACTACGCCAACGTCAGCGAGGCGATCGCGCGCCTGACCGACCCGGACGGATTCGCGATGTCGCCCAGGCGAATCACGGTATCGACCGTCGGAATCCCACAGAACGTTCGCCGATTGGCGAATGATCATCCTCACGTAAATCTCGCGGTTTCCTTGCATGCGCCCGATCCGGCGCTTCGCCGGGAACTGGTTCCGGTCGCGGGAGCGTCGGTCGATGAGATTCTCGATGCCGTACGCGACCACAGCCGACAGACGAGCGGCCGGGTCACCTTCGAATACGTGCTGCTCCGAGGCGTCAACGACAGCCGTGGCCACGCACGACGGCTCGCCAACCGCATCCGCGGCCTGCGGGCTCA
Source organism: Dehalococcoidia bacterium (assembly GCA_022822855.1). Classification (GTDB taxonomy): domain Bacteria; phylum Chloroflexota; class Dehalococcoidia; order Bin125; family Bin125; genus Bin125. The sequence goes on along the minus strand of JAJDYG010000025.1, from coordinate 135,346 downwards.
CGTCAATCTGATTCCGCTGAATCCATCGCCCGGGGTCGTTGGCGAGCGTCCGTCGCGCCGGGCCACGCTCGGCTTCCAGCAGACACTGCAGGAGAGCGGCGTGCCGACCACCATCCGGGTGGAACAGGGCCGGGACATCTCGGCCGCCTGCGGCCAGTTGCGAGGCGACCGGATTCGGAGCAAGAAGTAGAGGACTACTCTTCCTCTTCTTCTCCGCCCTCTTCTTCGCCTTCGGCGGCCTCGGCCAGCGCTTCTTCCGCCGCCAGCTCTTCGGCTTCCTCTTCCTCTTCGGTCACGCGCGGCGCGAGCGCCGTGGCGACCGCGACGGCGCCGTCGGTCAGGACAGTGACGCCTTCCGGCAGCTCGAGGTCGCGCACCAGGACGGAATGCCCGAAGTCCTCGAGCACCGAAATGTCGACCTCGATGACGGACGGCATCGTGGCCGGCAGGGCTTCGAGCATCAGCGCCTCGAGCGATTGCACGACGGTGCCGCCCATTGAAACCGCCTCGGATTCACCGGTCAGCACCAGCCGGCACTCCGAGTGAATCGCCCGGGTCAGATCAACCTGGTAAAAGTCCAGGTGCAGCAGCCGTCGAGTGACCGGATGCCGCTGCACCTCGCGCAGTACGACCGGAACTGTCTCGCTGGCGCCGTCGATCGACATCGATACGACAGCGTTGCGGTCGACCTCACCGAACACGCGCTGGATCTCGGTCAGATCGGCCTGGATCGCGCGCGATTCCTGACCGCGTCCGTAGACGTTGCCGGGAACCAGACCGGACCGACGCAGTTGCTTGACTCTCTTACCCAGCACGGCCCGACTCTTCGCTTGCAGCACCAGTTCAGCGGCGTCAGACATCGGCATCCATCCATCTCAGGCAGTAATCGCGGGTCAGCAGGGAGCTTATCAACTGACGCTATGAGCGCTCGCAGAGGCAGTCAAGCAAATCGCATACGCCTCGTAGACTGGCACGACCATGCCTGCCAATCACCCTGCCTTTAGCCCCGCTGGCGCCGCAACGCCGCAGGACCAACTGCTCGGTGTGGACGTCGGCGGAACGTTCACCGATTTCGTCTTTCTGAGCGAAGGGGAGATCACTGTCGCCAAGCGACCCTCGACGCCCGACGACCCCGGCCGCGCGATCATCAGTGGCCTGACGGAGTTTGGTTGGTCGCCGGAGGAAGTCGTCCACGGCTCGACCGTTGCGACCAACACCCTGCTCACGCGCACCGGCGCTGCGACGGCGCTGATCACGACCCGGGGCTTCCGCGACACGCTGGTGATCGGGCGCCAGGCGCGGCCGGATCTCTATGCGTTGCATCCGCAGCGTCACGACCCGCTCGTGCCACAACGCTGGCGCTTCGAGGTTGACGAACGAATCGCCGCCGACGGGGAGGTCGTGACCCCGATCGACCTCGAACAGTTGGAGGCCGCGCTCGACCGTATCGAACGGGCCGGGGTCAGTAGCGTCGCGATCTGTTTTCTGTTCAGCTTCATCAACCCGGAGCACGAGGCGATTGCGGCGGAACGCGCCCGCGCTCGAGGCCTCAGCGTCTCAGCCTCGTACGAGATCCTGCCGCAGCATCGCGAGTTCGAGCGCATGAGCACCACGACCGCCAATGCCTACCTCTCGCCGGTCATGACCAGCTATCTCAGCGCATTGGAGACTCGCCTGAGCAGCGACGGCGCCAGCAGTGTCCGACTGCGCATCATGCAGTCCAACGGCGGCTCGCTCTCGGCTGGTTCCGCCGGCCGCAATGCCGTTCGGACCGTGCTGTCAGGCCCGGCCGGCGGCGTCGCCGGCGCGTTTGCCGCCGCCGAGGCCGACGGATTCCCGCAGGCGATCACCTTCGACATGGGTGGAACCTCGGCCGACGTCGCGCTCTGTCCGGGACGACTCCTCGAACGCACCGACCTCGTCGTCGATGACATGCCGATTCGCACTCCAGCCGTCGATCTGCACACCGTCGGTGCGGGCGGAGGCTCGATTGCCTGGTTCGATCCCGGCGGCGCGCTCAGAGTGGGGCCGCAGTCGGCCGGCGCAGATCCCGGACCGGCCGCCTACGGTCGCGGCACCTTGCCGACCGTGACAGACGCCCACACGGTGCTTGGCAGACTCCGGCCGGAGCAAAAGCTCGGAGGTACTGTCCCGCTGAATGTAGATCGAGCACGTCGGGCGATCGCCGCGATCTCGGAGCCGTTCGGTTCTGTCGAGGCCGCTGCCCAGGCAGTCATCGACGTCGTCAACGCGAACATGGCTCGCGCACTGCGCGTGATCTCGGTCGAGCGCGGATACGATCCCGCCAACTTCACCCTAGTCGCGTTCGGCGGCGCGGGACCGCTCCACGCCTGCGACCTTGCCGACGCCGTCGGCATCCCGCAGGCTTTGATTCCGGCAGCCCCGGGCGTCCTCTCGGCGGCGGGCATGTTGATCTCCGACATCACTCGCGATGCCGAACAGGGCATGCACCTGGTCATCGAGCCCGATGCCAGCGGCGAGATTGAGACGCTCGACGACGTGTTCGCCGACATCGCCCGACAGGCCAGAGCGGATATCTCGGAGGACGGTTACACCGACGGCGTCGGAATCGAGCGCGGCGCCGATCTGCGTTATCAGGGACAGTCGCACGAGCTGACCGTTTCGCTCCCGGATGGTCACCACGCCGACGCGGTCCGCGAGGCGTTCCATCTGGCGCACCAGGAGCGGTTCGGATTTGCCTCGCTCGACACGCCTGTCGAGGTCGTCACGGCCCGCGCCAAAGCGCGGCACGACGGATTCCGCGGGGAGATTGCGGCATCGCCCGGCCCCGGAGGTGAGAGTGGAGCCATGAGGGCATCAGTGACCTGGGACGGTCTCCGCGACACAGACATCATTGGGCGCAGCTCGGTGACCGAGCCGGTGTCGGGCCCCGCGATTGTCACTCAGATCGATACGACCGTGACCGTTCCGCCGGGCTGGACCGCGACTCCTCTGCCAACAGGCAGCTTGTTGCTCAGGCGAGAGTCCCAATGACCAGTGTTATGTCAACGGTGAACATCGACCCCGCTCGCCTCGCGATCTTCGACTCGCTCGTCGGCTCGATCGCCGAGGAAATGGGCGCCACGCTCCGCCACACCTCGCTCTCACCCAACATCAAGGAACGCGCCGACTTTTCCTGCGCCGTCTTCGATCACGTCGGACAACTGCTCGCCCAGGCCGCGCACATTCCTGTCCATCTTGGGGCGATGCCCGAGTCAGTCCGAGCGGTCGAGCGCCTTGCTCCCTGGCAGCCGGGCGATCTCGCGATTCTCAACGACCCGTTCCTCGGGGGGACTCACCTGCCGGACGTGACGATGGTTTCTCCCGTGTTCGCTCATGGGGCGATGGCCGGGGACCAACCGATCGGCTACGTCGCCAGCCGTGCGCACCAGGCCGACATCGGCGGTATGGCGCCCGGTTCGATGCCGGTTGCGCGCGAGTTGATCCAGGAGGGCATCGTCATCCCGCCGATCCGCCTCTATCGAGCGGGCCAGCTTGTCGAGGAGGCGATGGATCTGATCCTGCGAAACGTGCGCACGCCGGACGAGCGGCGCGGCGATTTCAATGCTCAGATCGCCGCGCAACGTCTGGGCGAACGGCGGATCGCGGATCTACACGAGGAGTACGGCGAGGATGCCTATCTGCAGACCACCGATGCACTGTTGGGCTACGGCGAGCGGCTCACTCGCGCCGCACTGGCGGACCTGCCGCACGGAACCTGGCAGTTCAGCGACTCGCTGGACGACGACGGCCACAGCCCGGATCCCGTGCCGATCCAACTGGAGTTGACGCTCGACGAGGACCGTGCGCACTTCGATTTCTCCGGCAGCGCGCCCCAGCGAGCAGCCTCGATTAACGCCGTCGCGCCGGTCACCAGGTCGGCCTGTTACTACGTGATTCGCTGCCTGCTGCCCCCCGATACGCCTATGAACTCCGGCCTCTTCCGACCGATCACCTTCACGTTGCCCGAGCGATCGGTCGTAGCCGCTCAATCGCCGGTCGCCGTCGCCGCGGGCAACGTCGAGACATCGCAGCGAATCGTCGACACTGTCTGGGGCGCGTTCAATCAGCTCCTGCCCGAGCGCATGCCGGCTGCGTCGTCTGGCACGATGAATAATCTGACCGCGGGCGGAATCGATCCTCGCAGCGGACAGCCCTGGGCCTACTACGAGACCTCCGGCGGCGGACTGGGCGGCGGGCCAGAGGGTCCCGGCCTCGACGCGGCTCATTCGCACATGACGAACACGCTCAACACGCCCGCCGAAGCGCTGGAACTGGCCTATCCGCTGCGGGTGATCGAGAACAGCATCAGACCTCGCTCGGCCGGCGCAGGCCGTCACCGCGGCGGCCACGGCCTGATCCGGCGCACCCAGTTCCTCGGACCGGCGCAACTCACCCTGATCACCGAGCGGCGAACCCAGCAGCCCTGGGGCTCGCAGGGCGGCGGACCGGGCAAAACCGGCCGGAACAGCCTGGAGACGACGGGCCCCAGCGGACGACCAGTACGACGCAGATTGCCCGGTAAGGTCACAATCAACGTCGAGCCGGGAGACATCGTTCGCGTCGAAACTCCCGGCGGCGGCGGGTGGGGCGAACCACCCTCTCGCTAGGAGTGGACGCTAAACTGAGGTCAACGGGCAGCGGAGGAGCGACCATGTCGGACGGCTCAGACCGACTCGAACGCGACGTTGAAGAGGTACTCTCGAACATCGAAGATTTCGACTGGCGGCGCCGCCAGTCGCGCCGCCCCGGACCGATCCGAATCGCGGCGCAGCGCTTCGGTTCGGCCGTCGTCTCCCGGGTCACGGCTCTCACTCCCAATCACCTCCTGCTACTCGGCGCGCTAATGCTGATCGTCGGCCTGGTCCTGCGAGGCGGGGGTTTGTGGCTCGCCGTCGCCGGCATCGTGATTTTCGTAATCGGACTGTTCTGGACCTCACGAGGAGGCAACCCGCAGGCCAATCAGCCCCGCGGAGGCTATTGGCGAGACCGCTACATCAGCTACGACCAGCAAACACAGAACCCAATCCGACGCCTCTTTCGCCGCAATCGCTAAGTCGACCCGGCGCCGTCGTGCTGCCCCGCCTGCTCCTTGTCTGCTCCCTTCTCGCAGCAATCCTCGTCGCTTGCAGCGGCGACGAAGCCACGCCCCCCGCCGCCAACCAACCGACAGCCCAGGACGACCACCAGCAGCCGCAAGGCCAACCAGAGACCGCCGAAACTGCCTCCCCTTCCGAACAATCGCAGCCACCCGAGGGCGCGCAGGCCCGGGAGCAACAGCAGGACGAGCAGGCAACCATCCAACCAGCGAGCGAAGACGCCCAACAGGCTGAGCCATCGCCCGCGCCGCCGCGACCCGGCGGCCCACCCGAGCCCGAGTTCAACGTCGCCGCCGCGATCGGCTACCTCGAACACCTCGCAGGACAACTGGGACCACGGGCTTCGGGCACCGACCAGGAACGCGCCGCCGCGGATTACCTGGCCGAGACATTCCGCAGCCTGGGCTACGACGTAGAGATCCAGGAATTCACATTCGTCGCACAGGCAGGCGCAGGTCGCATCGACGCCGAAGACGGTTACAGCACCTTCGCCTTTCGCTTCCCCGGTTCCTCGGACGACGCCGTCAGTGGAGAGACCGTTGACGTCCCGGGATTCGGCGAACCGAACGACTTCGCATCGGTGGACGTCGCAGGCAAAATCGCCATCGTCGACCGCGGCGTGATCGAGTTCCGCGTCAAGGCGGCCAACGCCGAGGCAGCGGGAGCGCGCGCCTTGATTGTCGCCAATCGAACCCGCAGCGAGTCGCTCGGCGGCACCTTCGGCGCCGATACCAGCAAGATCCCCGTGCTCCAGGTCAGCAAGGACGCGGGCGATGAGCTTCGGGCCAGAGTCGGAACCAGCGTCTCCATCCTCGTGTCGTCGCCGGACAGCGGAACCTCCCAGAATGTGATCGCCAGCATGCCCGGTGGGGCCTGCCGCGTCGTGGTCGGTGGACACTACGACACCGTGCCCGAAGTCGACGGAGCCAACGACAACGCATCCGGCACGGCTCTGACGATGGCCCTCGCCGAAGTCTGGTCCGCTCATCCCGCCGCTCAAGACGTGTGCTTCATCGGCTTCGGCGCAGAGGAGCTTGGACTCCACGGCTCAGCCGCATTTGTCAGACAACTGCGAAACTCCGACAGACTGTCTGAAGTGACGGCGATGCTCAACCTCGACGCCATCGGCGATGGTCGCGCGCCCTACCGAATCATCTCCTCCTTCCAGCTACAAGAGATCTCCGCGTCAGTCCCGGCCGAGCTACAGATCAACGCCGGACTTGGCAGTCTGCCCATGCAGATCGGCTCCGATCACGCCAGCTTCGCTCAGATGGGCATACCCGTGGTCTTCGTCTTTCCGCCGGGCGCCGTTCTGCACACCCCGCTCGATAATCTCGACAACGTCGATCTCGACCTGTTCGCCGACATCTCCGAGCTGAATCACGGCATTCTCACTTGCCTGCTCGAGCGCGCCGGAAGCCCGATCTCGCCGACACTCTCCTGTGGCGCCGATTAACCCTGTGACAGATCACGTGCGACACTAGAGACGTGAAGCTCGTGCGGATCCCTGTCGCGCTGCTCGGCATCCTGGCCGTCACGGCGGCAGCGTTTGCAGTCGGCTGCAACGGCGGCCACGCAACCGTCGCAGAGGTCCCCGAAGAGGTCGCAACCGCCGATCCAACCGCGATCAATCAGGACATCCCGGTCGAAGCCCTCCCCGACCCGCTGCCCGCCCCATATCTGTTCGTCGACGAGGTCACCGAAGAGCGAGCACCGATCACGGAGACCATTTATGTCGTCCAACCCGGAGACACACTGGCCACGATCGCCAACCAATTCTGCATCACGGTCGAAGAGGTTCAGCGACTGAACAACATCGTCGACATCGATTCCCTTTCCATCGGCCAGGAATTGCGCATCCCGATTCGCGAAGGCGGCTGCGGAGCTGCGGCGCCGGAGTCGAGCGAAACCCAGGAACCGGAAGGACCGCAGCGTCCGCCGGGCGAGATCTACATCGTCCAGGAGGGCGACACGCTCGCCAACATTGCGGCCGCCTATGGCTACACCTGGGTCGACCTGATGAACTACAACGGTCTGACCGAGGCCCAGGCCACCACCCTCCAGATCGGCCAGGCCCTGATCATCCCGCCGCCGCCCGCCGAGCAGCAGGAAGAGGCCGAGCAAACAGGCCCGTCAGAGCCTCCCGGCTGATCGGGACGGCAGGCGGCCCATTCGCGCGTGCCGTCCGTTCGCGTTTGATTGTGGGCGGGAAGGCCCTGTAGTAGCCTCGATTCCTGCGAAGCGGCGATTCATCGTGTCAATGCGCACCCAGCGTCAGGTGAACTATGGTCTCTGAACCCGCCCAAAACTCCACGCAGCGCGGCATCGATTTCCTCCTTGAAGAAGTCGCCCAAAGACGCCTCAATGGCAACGCCAACGAGGCGCGAACCGCCGCCATGGAGCGGCAGCACGGGAGAGGCAAGCTCAGCGCCAGAGAGCGCCTGGACATCCTCTTCGACGCCGGCTCGTTCACCGAGATCGATCCCTTCGTCAAGCACCGGGGCACCGGCTTCGGGCTCGAAAACAACCGACCCGAGGGCGACGCCGTCGTCGTCGGACACGGAACGGTGGACGGACGCACCGTCTTCGCCTACGCCCAGGACTTCACCCTCTACGGAGGCTCGGTCTCCGAAGCGGCAGCTGAGAAGATCGCCAAAATCCAGGATCTCTCGATGAAGGTCGGCGCGCCGATCGTCGCAATCAACGACGGGGGCGGCGCGCGTATCCAGGAAGGCGTCACCTCGCTGCGCGGCTACGGCGAGATCTTCCTGCGCAACACGCTCTCCTCCGGTCTCATTCCCCAGATCGCCGTCTGCGCCGGACCCGCCGCAGGCGGCGGCGTCTACTCGCCCGCGATCATGGATTTCATCTTCATGGTCCAGGGCACGGGCCAGATGTACATCACCGGCCCCGACGTGATCCGCGCCGTCTCCGGCGAGGAAGTCACCCACGAAGAACTCGGCGGCGCAATGACCCACGCCACCAAGACCGGCGTCGCCCACTTCTGCATCCCAGGCGAGGAAGCGACCCTTAACAGCGTCCGCCAACTCCTGACCTTCCTGCCCCAGAACAACATGGAGGACCCTCGCTGGACCGACACCGGCGACTCCCCCGACCGCAAGATCGACAACCTCGTCGACATCGTCCCGGCCGACTCCACCCGTCCTTACGACATCCGCCGCGTGATCCGCGAGATCGTCGACAACGGCGAGTTCATGGAGATCCAGGCGCAATGGGCGCGCAACGTATCCGTCGGATTCGCGCACCTGGGCGGCTACGGCGTCGGTATCGTCGCCAACGACCCCGACACCATGGCCGGCGTGCTCGACATCGACGCCTCGCGCAAGGCCGCTCGTTTCGTTCGCTTCTGCGACTGCTTCAACATCCCCATCGTCACTCTCGTCGACGTGCCCGGTTTCCTGCCCGGCACCCAGCAGGAGTACGGCGGGATCATCGCCCACGGAGCGAAGCTGCTCTACGCCTACGCCGAGGCCACCGTGCCCAAGGTCGCGGTCACGCTGCGCAAGTCAATCGGCGGCGCCTACGTCGTGATGAGCAGCAAGCATCTGCGCTCCGACGTCAACCTCGCCTGGCCCACGGCGCAGATCGCCGTCACCGGCTCCGACGGCGCAGTCAACATCATTCACCGCCGCCGCATCGCTGCCGCCGACGACCCGGACGCCGAACGCGCCCTGGCCATTGCCGAGTACGAGGCTGAGTTCTACCGGCCTTACCAGGCAGCCGAGCTGGGCTTCATCGACGACATCATCCACCCTCGCGACACCCGCAGCGCCATCTTCCGCGCGCTCGACATGCTGGCCGACAAAGTCGACACATCGCCGCCGAAGAAACACGGAAACATCCCCCTCTGAGCACAGCTCCTCCGGCTCACACGCCCGATCGTCAGCACCGAACTGGACCTCGCCATGGCATTCGAACCCGACGCCCTGCAGCGCATCGACGCCGCTTACGCAAAACTGCGCGACGGCATCGACGTCGCCCGACGACGCATCGACCGTCCCCTCACGCTCGCCGAGAAGATCCTCTTCGGACACTTCACTGATCCCGCCAACCAACCGATCGAGCGAGGCGTCGACCACGCCGCCCTCCAGCCCGACCGCGTCGCCCTCCAGGACGCGACCGCGCAGATGGCGCTGCTCCAGTTCGAGCTCGCCGGTCTGCAGCGAGTCGTCGTCCCCACGACCGTCCACTGCGACCACCTGATCCAGGCCCGAGTTGGCGCGGAAACCGATCTCCAGGTCGCAGTCACTGAGAACGAAGAGGTCTACGAGTTCTTGCGCAGCGCCGCCGCTCGCTACGGCGCGGGCTTCTGGAAGCCCGGCTCGGGCATCATCCACCAGGTCGTCTTTGAGAACTACGCCTTCCCCGGCGGCACGATGATCGGCACCGACTCGCACACCCCTAACGCTGGCGGCATGGGCATGATCGCGATCGGCGTCGGCGGCGCGGACGCCGTCGACGTGATGGCCGGACTCGGCTGGGGCGTTACCATGCCTCGCCTGATCGGCGTCCACCTGACCGGCGAACTCGACGGCTGGACCGCGCCCAAGGATGTCATCCTGCGCGTCGCCGACGAACTCACCGTCAAGGGCGGCACCGGCGCGATCGTCGAGTACTTCGGCCCCGGCCTCGATTCGATGAGCGCCACCGGCCGAGGTACCGTCACCAACATGGGCGCCGAGATCGGCGCGACCACCTCGCTCTTCCCCTTCGACTCCCGCACCGCCGACTATCTGCGCAGCACGGGTCGAGCCGACATCGCGGAACTGGCCGAAGCCAACGCCGAGCACCTGCGCCCCGATGACGGCGTCGCCGAGGCTCGCAACGAGATCTTCGACCGCGTGATAGAGATCAACCTCAGCGAACTCGAACCTGCCTGGGTCGGACCGCACACCCCCGACCTGCGCAACACCGTCGCCGAGATTCGCAGCTTCATGGAGGACCAGGAGTACCCGCTCAGCGTCAAGAACGCCCTGATCGGTTCCTGCACCAATTCTTCCTACGAGGACATGAGCCGAGCCGCCAACATTGCCCGTCAGGCCGCCGAGGCTGGTCTGGAACTGCGCGCCCCGTTGCTGGTCACGCCGGGCTCCGAGCAGATCCGCGCCACGACCGAGCGCGACGGACAGATCGAGGCCTTCGAATCCGCAGGCGCAACTGTTCTCGCCAACGCCTGCGGGCCCTGCATCGGTCAGTGGAAGCGCGAAGACCTCGAGGGCGACGAGCAGAACACCATCGTCACATCATTCAACCGCAACTTCCCCGGACGCAACGACGCCAACCGCAACACCCTCGCGTTCATCGGTTCCCCCGAACTGGTCGTCGCCACCGCCTTTGCCGGCGAGATCGGCTTTGACCCGCGCAGCGACGCCATCACGACTGATGACGGTGAGTTCCGCTTCGCATCGCCGTCGGGCGACGAACTCCCCGCCGACGGCTTCGACTCGGGCGACGAGGGCTACATCGCGCCCCCGGACGATGGCGCGGACGTCGACGTGATCGTCAGCCCCGAAAGCGACCGCCTGCAGCGCCTCACGCCCTTCAACGCGTGGGACGGCAACGACTACACCTTCATGTCGCTGCTGCTCAAGACACAGGGCAAGACCACAACCGACCACATCTCCCCGGCCGGATCCTGGCTCCGTTTCCGCGGACACCTCGAGAACATCTCCGGCAACCTCTTCAGCGGCGGCGTCAACGCCTTCACCGGCGAGACCGGCACCACGCTCAACCAGGTCAGCGGACAGCAGAACATGCCCGTCAACGAGGTCGCCCGCGCTTACAAGGACGCCGGACTGCGCTGGGTCGCCGTGGGCGACGAAAACTACGGCGAAGGCTCCAGCCGCGAGCACGCCTCGATGGAAATCCGCTGGAGCGGCGGCTACGTCGTCATCGCCCGCTCCTTCGCCCGCATCGCCGAAACCAACCTGAAGAAACAGGGCATCCTCGCCCTCACCTTCAGCGATCCCGCCCACTACGACCTCATCGGAGAACGCGACCGCCTCAGCATCCTCGGCATCGCCGACTTCGCCCCCGGTCAACCGCTAACCCTCAAGATCGACCACGAGGACGGCTCCAGCCAGGAGGTTCCCGTCAACCACACCTACACCGACGAGCAAGTCACCTGGTTCAAAGCCGGAAGCGCCCTGAACAAGATCGCCGCCTCCCAGTAGCCCTGACCTCTTACCTCCGATGCCCCGCGCTTGAAGCGGCGCCCATCGCAACCAACCCCGCGAGGGCGACATCGTCCCTCTCGCCACCATCCCCAAAGAACATAGGTCCTGATACTATCAACCCAAAACGACAGGACTCAACCATGCAAGCTGCCTTCCACTTCCGACGCGCCATCGAGACCCTCGCCCGGCTCGCCGACGCGCCCTACCCGCCCCTCGTTCAGGTCAGGGCCGCAGCCGAACTCGCCAGGCAACTCTCACCCGCAAACCCCCGCATCAATGAGATACGGCGAATGCTCCAGGAAGCCGAACCGTACGAGTACGCCCGCCACAAGCTCCGCGACCTCTACGACCGCGAAGACCCGCAGATCGTCGCCCAACCCGAAGACCCCGCTATCCAGCAGGAGGAAGAACCGCCCGCCGAAGAAGAAGACCCGCCCTAATACCTCTGGTGATCGAGACCAACCCCTTTCTTTTTTTTCGCCGGGCGCAACCCCTCCCCAGCAGTCCCGTGGCCCCGCCGTGCCCGCCCCTGCCTCATCTCCGCCCTGCCTCAGCCCTGCCTACGCCCTCCCTACGCCTTGCACATGGCAGACTCAAAGCCCGCCATCGGATAACAATGGTCACAGCCTCGCAAATCTCGCCGTGGGTATGGCTGCCCACGCTCAGAAAGGTCCGTGATCATGAGAACGAAGGTGACCGTCATTGGAGCCGGCAACGTCGGCGCGACCACCGCTCAGCGACTCGCCGAGCGCGGCTACGCCGACGTCGTCCTGGTCGACATCGTCGACGGACTGCCCCAGGGCAAGGCGCTCGACATGTACGAAGCCTCGCCCGTCATTGGCGTCGACTCCTGCATCACGGGCGCGACCGACTACGGCCCCACCGCCGGCTCCGACATCGTCGTGATCACCTCCGGCGTCGCCCGCAAGCCGGGCATGTCCCGCGACGACCTGCTCCAGATCAACATGGGCATCGTCGACTCCGTCACCCGAGCCGCCATCGCCGAATCCTCCGACGCGACCATCGTCGTCGTCTCCAACCCGCTCGACGCCATGTGCCACGTCGCCTTCGACGTTGCTGCCGAGGCAGGCATTCCCAGCTCCCGCGTCGTCGGCATGGCCGGAATCCTCGACACCGCCCGCTACCGCTCCTTCCTCGCCGAAGCGACCAACATCTCGGTCGAAGACATCAACGCCTTCGTCCTCGGCGGCCACGGCGACACCATGGTCCCGCTCGCCTCTTACACCACCGCCGCCGGCATCCCGATCACGAAGCTGCTGCCCCAGGACCAGCTCGACACCATCATCCAGCGCACCCGTGACGGCGGCGCGGAAATCGTCAACCTGCTCAAGACCGGCTCCGCCTTCTACGCCCCCTCCGCCGCCGTCGCCCAGATGGTCGACTCGATCGCCCTGGACAAGCGCCGCATCCTCCCCTGCGCCGCCCTGCTCAACGGCGAGTACGGAGTCAACGGCCTCTTCATCGGCGTCCCCGTCATCCTCGGCGCAAACGGAATCGAGCAGATCCTAGAGATCAGCCTCACCGACGAAGAGCAGGCGCAGCTCAAGCACTCCGCCGACGCCGTCCAGGGCCTCGTCGACGACATGGCCCGCCTCAGCCAGAACAACGGCGGATAACTCCGCACCAGAACCGCCACATCCCGCGCAAATCCGAACAAAATCGAACAAAGCCGTCCAGCAACCGCGCCCAAACCCCGCTGAGGACTGAACATGAGCCAGATCCGAGTCGAATCCGACACGATGGGAACCATCGAGGTTCCCGCCGACCGCTATTGGGGCGCGCAGACCCAGCGCTCACTGGAGAACTTCAAGATCGGCGGCGAGCGCATGCCCCGCTCGATCCTCCGCGCCATGGGCATCGTCAAGCACGCTTCCGCCTCCGCCAATCAGAAGCTCGGCCGCCTCGACGCCCAACTCGCCGACGCCATCCGCTCGGCCGGCGAACAGGTGATCGACGGCGAACTCGACGATCACTTCCCTCTCGTCGTCTGGCAGACCGGCTCCGGCACCCAGTCCAACATGAACGCGAACGAGGTCATCTCCAACCGCGCCATCGAACTCCTCGGTGGCGAGATCGGCTCCAAGTCGCCGGTCCACCCCAACGACCACGTCAACATGTCGCAGTCGTCCAACGATGTTTTCCCCGGCGCCATGGCCATCGCCACCGCCGAACAGACCGTCCATCACCTGATCCCCAGCCTCCGGCACCTGCACGGCGCGCTGCAGGCCAAGGCCGAGGAGTGGACCAGCATCGTCAAGATCGGCCGCACGCACGTCATGGACGCCGTCCCCCTCACGCTGGGACAGGAATTCAGCGGATACGTCCAGCAGGTCGCCTACGGAATCCAGCGCGCCGAACAGACCCTCCCGCGCCTCTACGAGCTGGCATTGGGCGGCACCGCTGTCGGCACAGGGATCAACTCCCACCCCGACTACGCCGTCAAGGTCGCCGAAGAAATCGCCGACTTCACCGGCCTGCCCTTCGTCACCGCACCGAACAAGTTCGAAGCTCTCGCCGCCCACGATGCCCAGGTCGAGCTCGCCGGTGTCCTCAACACCATCGCCGTCTCGCTGATGAAGATCGCCAACGACGTCCGCATGCTCGGCTCCGGACCCCGCGCCGGTCTCGGAGAACTCGTGCTCCCGGCAAACGAGCCCGGTTCCTCAATCATGCCCGGCAAGGTCAACCCGACCCAGTCCGAGGCCCTCACCATGGTCTGCGCGCAGGTCATGGGCAACGCCGTTGCGGTCTCGGTTGGCGGTTCCAACGGCCACTTCGAGCTCAACGTCTTCAAGCCCGTCATGGCCTTCAACAACCTCCAGAGCATCAAGCTGCTCGGCGACGCCGCCGTCTCCTTCACCGACAACTGCGTCGTCGGGATCGAGCCCAACTACGGCCGCATCGATGAGCTGATGCGCTCCTCGCTCATGCTCGTCACCGCGCTCAACCCGCACATCGGCTACGACAACGCCGCCGCCATCGCCAAGAAGGCCCACGCCGACAACGGCACCCTGCTCTCCGCCGGCCTCGAACTCGGCCTGCTGACCGAAGAGCAGTTCGCGGAATGGGTCAAGCCAGAAGAGATGACCCGCCCCTAGACTGCCGACATCGCGAATCAGGAATCGGAGAACCTATGCCCAGCCGACGCAACATGATCGCCATGACTGATGAGGAAGCCAAGGAGTTCATCGAGACCGGCTGGACTCTCCAGGTCGCCTCGAACGGCAACAATGGATTCCCCCACCTCGTCGCCATGTGGTACGGCGTCATCGACGGCAAGATCCATTTCACCACCTACGCCAAGGCGCAGAAGGTGCTCAACCTCAAGCGCGACCCTCGGATCACCGTCATGCTTGAGTCCGGCGTCGAGTACTCGAAGATCAAGGGCCTGGTCATTGAGGGCGAAGCCGACGTGATCGAGAACGACCCCCAGCTCGTGATGGCCGTCCAGGACGCCACCGGAGAGAAGCGAAACCCCAACGCCCAGGGCCGCTCCTCAACACCGATGGACGACGAGCAGAGGGTCCGCCAAGCCTCCAAGCGAGCCGTCGTCCGAATCAACCCAACCCGCGTCTATAGCTGGGACCACAACAAACTCGGCGGCGTGTACTGAACCCGGCTACCATGACGGCAACGGGACAGGAATCAACTATGGCCGAGATGGAGGCCTCCGCCAAGGCTCCGCTGGTCGACAGTGACAATGGGTCCGAGCAGCGTGAGTTACCGCAGGGCAAGATCGACATCATCTATACGGGCGGCTTCCCGCCATTCTGGAAACCGCGTAGCTTCTTCACAGTGACACCTGAAGAATTCCGGCAGCGACGACGCAGATCTCTGTGGCCACTGTCGCTGCTATGGCGAGACTAACCAACCATCGCTTCCGTTCGAGGAAGTGATCGTTCTCAACGAGCGCCTGTTCGAGTGGTGTGAGCGCCCACAACGTCAGCTGCTCGCCATCGAGTGACTCACTCAGAGCAATCAACTCTGTCACCGGAGGGGCCAGGCCCAGCCGGTCACTGATAAACGCCGCTGCCGAGGCAAGCACGTTCAGCAGAAAGAACACCGAAGCCGCGTACAGGGCAGCACGTGCGCCACCCGCCAACTGTGGCTCAGCGAACAGAAACGCAGATCGCAACACGGCGACCATCGCGGCGCTCAGCGCGAAGGCCCCGCCGAGACGGCTGTCTAGCGTCCTGGAACGCTCGACCTGCTCTTGCAGCCGCCACAGCGCGACGTCAAAGGCCAGACGCTTTCCGTCCGCTTCCGCCATCAGCCAGCACCGCTGGCGTGCTCGCCGCCTTCCGGTCCGTAGAACACAACCCAGACCACGAGGTCGTCGCTGAAGTCCTCGAACCGGTGACGGACGCCTGCGCCGACGAAGAACGTGTCCCCGGGTCCGCATTCCATCCGCTCTTCGCCCAACGCGAACACCCCGCTGCCCGACGCGACGATGTACACCTCGTCCTGGTCATGCGGACTCTGCTTGTCCACCTCTTGCGGCGTGTACAGCCCCACCGACATCGTCCCGTGCCGCAGCAACTCCCGATACTCGTCGGCCCCGACCTGCTTCGCCATGCTGGACTCCTCGCTATCCAACTCAGGATATGATCAGGCAGCCCTCACCAGACATCGAGCTCGCCGACAGGCGATGAACGCAAGGCGAATCATGGCTCTCTCACAGATTGAAGTTATTCAAGATGG
Organism: Dehalococcoidia bacterium; assembly: GCA_022822855.1. GTDB lineage: Bacteria > Chloroflexota > Dehalococcoidia > Bin125 > Bin125 > Bin125. The sequence goes on along the minus strand of JAJDYG010000025.1, from coordinate 119,307 downwards.
CCTGGACGGCATGCACGCGATGCTCGATCGCGCTGTCCCGGACATGACCGCCGACCAGTGGAACGCGCGGCCCGCTGGACAAGGGGTCAGCGCCTTCTTCTCCCTCTGGCACTACGTCCGCACGGAGGACAACATCGTCAACTGGGTCGTCCACCGCCGACCGACGGTCTGGATCGATGGCGGCTGGGACGAGCACTTCGGCCTGCACCGCACCTCACAGGGCACGGGCATGACCAAAGAAGAGGCTGATGCCGTCCAACTGACCGATGTCGACGCCTGGCTCACCTATCAGCAAGGGGTCTGGGTAGTGACGCGGGATTGGGTCTCGACCCTCACCGACGATGACCTGCCCGAAGAGATCGTGATCAGGCCAACCCCGCCGATGTCGATTTGGCAAGCTCTGACCGGCATGCTGCTCTACCACGGCTACCGACACGTAGGAGAGGTCGAGCACGCTCGCGGATTACTTGGGCTCGGCGGATTGACGATCTGACGCCCTGGCCTGTCAGAACACTGCGATCGGATTGACCGGAGATCCCGTTCCACCCTGGATGTTCAATGGCAGGACGCAGAGCAGCATCTCGTAGCGCCCTTCCTCGGCGCAGGCTTCCGCCAGAGGCTGCAGCAGAGCGTTGTCGAGCAGCACCACGCCGAAGCTGAAGATCACGCCGTGAACCGGCCAAGCCAGCCCGTACTCGCTGGGCCGATGATCCATCATGTCCCAGCCCAGCATCGACACATCCTTGTCGCGGATGAAGATGCTGCAGGATGCATGCAATCCAGGCGACGGCGGGCTGCCGAAGAAGTCGTCCGGGTTCGCCGCCTGGTACGCCTCGCGGCCTGAGTAGACGAGCAACGCGTCGCCCGGCTCGACGGTGACACTCTGCGAGTCTGCGATGTCCTGCAACTCGTCTCCCATCACCGGCTGGTGGAGCGTGACGTACGGCTCGCCGCGGAACTTGGGAACATCAAGCAGCACGGCCTTGGTGAAGATGCCCTGGTTCCAGGCGGTCACGTCCGCGAATGTGGCGCCAGTCGCCGAATCGATGGCCTCGTCCGGATCACGTCCCTGCCAGATCCCGTCCGAGTCCCAGATATGGCAGAGCGCATCGACGTGTGTAAACGTGTGGCCGTGATAGATGAAGCCGTAGTAATCGACGACCGCGCCGTCTCCCTGGTCGCCGCGATCGAACGTGCGCATGAAGTGTTGCGCCGGCGTCGGATTGAGCGCCGACGGATCCTTGGGATACGGTCGTGACAGCGAGACCGTTCGCCCGTTCCGCACCGACGCGAGCGCGGCCATCCGCTTCTCAACCGTGATCAGATTGACCGCTCCGACCGAGTCGTCGTCGCCCCAGCGACCCCAGTTCCTGCGTTCCTTGAAGTTGCCCATGATCTCGTCATGGCTCGGTGCGGGGTACTTCTCGAAGTGGCTAGCCATTCCAGGTCCCTTCCAGGATCGTGTCTGATCGCAGCGAAGATAGCGCCCGAAACACCACGCGATATCCTCAGTCGCGAACGGATCGACGCATACAGACAGGACACAGGATGACCGACTTCGGCGTATCGATGTTCCCGACCGACTACGCGATTCAACCGCCCGAGCTGGCTCGAGAGGTCGAAGCGCGAGGCTTCGAGTCGCTCTGGTTCCCTGAGCACACCCATATTCCAACCTCGCGAATCTCGCCTTGGCCCGGCGGCGGCGACCTGCCCCAGGAGTATTGGCACACGCACGACCCGTTCGTCTCATTGATGGCCGCGGCAGCCGCCACCGAGACGATCAAGGTCGGCACGGGCATCCTGCTCGTGCCTGAACATGACGTGCTCGTCGCCGCCAAGTCGGCCGCCTCGCTGGACATGATCTCCGGCGGCCGCCTAATCCTCGGCATCGGCGCCGGCTGGAACGCGGAGGAGCTGGAGAATCACGGCTGGAACTTCAAGGATCGCTGGAAGGTGACCCGCGAGATCGTACTCGCGTGGCGTGAGCTCTGGTCGAAAGACGAGCCCGAGTTCCACGGCGAGTTCATCGACTTCGACCCGGTCTGGAGCTATCCCAAGCCCGTCGACGGGGACGTGCCGATCCTGCTCGGCGCGCAGTCGAAGTGGTCGTTCGACCGGGTCGTCGACTACTGCGACGGCTGGATGCCGATCGCGTTGCGCGGCGACATGCGAGCCGACATGGAACAACTCAAGGCGGCCGCCGACCGCGCCGAGCGCGACATGGACACGATTAACTGCACAGTCTTCGGCGTCGGCCCGAATAACGAGCAGGTCCAAAACCTGATCGACATCGGCTTCGACCGGTTGATCTTTGGTCTGCCGGCGGCAGACGCGAGCACCGTGATCCCGCTGCTCGACCGCTACGCCGAGGTCAGGGCCGAGTTCAACGGCGGCTAGGCTCGATGATCTTGCGGCGGGCGTCGTGAGCGACGGCATTGAGGTCGAACGGCTCACGCGCGCCCGCTTGCGTCAGCTACAGAAGCTCAAGACCGCTCGCGAGCGTCGCAAGCAGGGACTCTTCCTGATCGACGGCGAGAAACTCGTCCGCGACGCAATTGGCGCGGGCGCGCCGATCGTCGAGTTGCTGTCTACTTCCCCTGAGGATTGGCCCGGCGTCCCAGCACCGTTGACCGCGCTGAGTCGCGCCGACGCCGAGCGCCTGTCCGACACCAGGACGCCCCAGGGTCACTTCGCGCTTATCCGAGACGAGCTCAGCGAGGTCGAGCCGCCTGCTGGCGATCACTGGCATGTCGCGGCCCTGGACGCCATTCAGGATGCCGGTAATGTCGGCGGGATCATCCGCTCGGCCGCGGCCTTCGGCGTGGACTCAGTTTTGGTCGGATCCGGTTGCGCCGATCCCACCCATCCGCGAGTGACCCGGGCCGCAACCGGGGCGTGGTTCCAGGTGAAGATCGCACGTTCCGCCAATCTGGCCGACGACATCGCAACGTTGCGGGACGCAGGCGCCACCGTGTTCGCCGCCGACCAGGCTGGCGATCCTCTCCACCTGCAGCACATTCCTACCAGGATCGTCTGGCTCTTTGGCAACGAGGGCGTCGGCATCAGCAAGGAACTCGATCCGCGGATCGACGCGCGCGTAGCCGTGCCTATCGCTGACGCCGTCGACTCGTTGAACGTCAATGTCGCCGCGGGCATCATCCTTCATCATGCGTACGAGACCGGTCGCGAGAGGAGCGCGAAGTGAAGATCACCACCTGGAACGTGAACTCGATCCGCGCACGCGAAGATCGAGTACTCAACTGGCTCGACCAGCATCAACCCGACGTGCTTTGCCTGCAGGAACTCAAGTGCACCGAGGAACAGTTCCCCTTCGACGGCTTCGATGCGCTCGGCTACAGCGTCGTCTTGCACGGTCAGAAATCCTACAACGGCGTCGCGATCGTCTCGCTCGACTATCCCGATTGGGTTGAAGAAGCCGTTCCCTGGCCCCAAGATGACCACTCGCGCGGGATCGCCGCAGAGGTCAACGGAATACGGGTGGTTAGCCTCTACTGCCCGAACGGCCGGGAGGTCGGCCACGAGATGTATCGATACAAGCTGGAGTGGTTCGACCGGCTGCGTTCATGGTTGGACGGACAAGACGCGGCAGGAGAGTTGGTGCTGACCGGCGATTACAACATCACCTTCGACGACCGGGATGTGAACGATCCGGAGTTCTGGCACGAGCGCAACCTCTGCTCGACGCCGGAGCGAGAGCGGCTCAATGCCTTGATCGACTGGGGTCTCACCGACGCCCTGCGACTCTTCGACGAATCGGCCGGTGTCTACACATGGTGGGACTACCGAACCGGCGGCGTCCAGCAGGACAAAGGATTGCGGATTGACCATCATCTGATCACCGCGCCGCTGGTCGAGCGCGCTGTGGCTGTCGAGATTGATACAGAAGAACGCCAGATGGAGGGCGACGGAGACAAGCCCTCCGATCACGCGCCCGTCACACTGGTGCTAGAGGACTAGCGTCGTTCAAGCCTGCGTCTTCCAATAGGGCCGCACAGCGGATGACGGCGGCGTCGTTGCCCTCACGAGCCATGAGCTGGACCGAGATCGGTAGTCCTTCAGGGTCGAGTCCGGCCGGCATCGCAATCGCCGGCGCCTGAACAAGGTTGGCCAGCGGTGTGTAGAGGATGGAGATCGTCCAGGGACTGACCGACCGGCCCGCAATCTCGTCGATGCCCGCGCCGTGTGGATGCGCGGCGATTGCGCTGGTCGGCGTCAGCAGCACATCGAACTCCGTGAACCAGTCATCCATCTGCCGCCGAATTCGGTCGAGCTCGGCGTAGGCCTGCGCAACCCGCACGCCGCTCAACTCGTGTCCACGTTTAAGGCTGGCGCCGGTGTAGTCGGCCAGCTCGTCTTCACGATCCACGCACAACGACCCATAGTTCGCTGCAGCCCCGACGGCCGACAGCGTTGGGAAAATCTCATTCGGATCGGAGATGCGCGGCGACCTGGCCGAGACCGCAGCGCCGGCATCGCGCAACATCGCAGCCGCCGCCTCGACACGCTTGACGATCCATGGCTCGCACGGCGTCGACCAACCCAGCTCAGTCGTATAGCCGACGCGAACGCCATCGAGGCGCGCGGGACGGGTGGAGGTGAGCAGGTCCGTCCTCGGCCCCTTGAACGACCCGGGATCGTCCGGATGCGGCCCCGCAATGACATCGAGCATCGAAGCGGCATCGGCCACGCTGCGCGCCAGTACACCGTCGCTGGATATCTGCGACATGCCTGCGCCGCGCACCCGGCGAGGGATAAATCTGCCCGTTGGCTTCAGACCCACAACGCCGCAATAGGCTGCAGGCACGCGCACCGATCCGCCGCCGTCTGTCCCGTGATGCAGCGGGCCGTAGCCTGCCGCGCAGGCCGCAGCCGCGCCGCCGCTGGAGCCGCCGGCGGTCCGCTCCAGATTCCACGGATTCGCCGTCGACGGTCCCAGCCGATTCATCGTCTGCGCAGCTAGTCCGAACTCAGACGTATTGGTCTTGCCCAGGAACACGGCGCCTGCCGCGCGCAGGCGCTCGACGAACAGCTCGTCTCGGGCCGCAGGTGCTCTCGAAGCGACCAGCGAGCCCATCGTTGTCGGTACACCCTCGAGGTCGACGAGATCTTTCAGCGTGACCGGAACGCCTAGCAACGGCGGAGCGTCGCCGCCGTCGCCGCGTCTCCAGCCCGCTTCGGCTCTCCGCGCCTGAGTCGTCGCCAGTTCGCGAGTCTCGGTGATGAAGGCGTGGAGTGACGGCTCGAGCGAGTCGATTCGCTCGAAGATCGCCTCTATGACCTCAACCGGCGACAGTATCCGAGCCTCGTACGCCGCTCGGAGATCTCCCGCCGAGAGTTCGTAGATCTCGGCCATCTACAGATTCTCGATCTCAACCGGCTCAATCTCGCCAGCCGGTGTGAAACCGAAGATCCGGCCGTAGAAGTCGAGCTCCGCCTCGGTCGCGCGCTGGATGTTCGCGGCCTGGCGAAAACCGTGCTGCTCGCCTTCGAAGGCGATGTAGGCAACCGGCAAGCCTTTCTGCCGCAGAGCGTCGACCATGCGCTCGGCCTGGTTAGGCGGCACGATCTTGTCTTCCAGCCCCTGCAGAAAAATGATCGGGCAGGAGAGGCGGTCAATGGCGTGGATCGGCGAGCGCTGTTCGTAGAGTTCCGCTCGCTCGGGATAGGGGCCGATCAGGGAGTCGAGGTAGCGCGACTCGAACTTGTGCGTATCCTCGGCCAGCGCTGCGGCATCGGAGACGCCGTAGTACGACGCGCCTGCGGTGAAGACGTTGCCGAAGGTCAGCGCGCAGAGGGTGGTATAGCCGCCGGCCGAGCCGCCCCGGATGGCCAGTCGCACCGGATCAACGTCACCGCGCTCGACCAGGTAGTTCGCCGCCGCCTCGCAATCCTCGCGGTCGACGATGCCCCAGTTGCCGTTCAGGTCACGGCGATACGCCGTGCCGTAGCCGGTGGAGCCGCCGTAGTTGACGTCCACGACTGCGAAACCGCGAGTCGTCCAGTACTGGATCGCGAGGTTAAAGCCCGGATTGGTCGCGCTGGTCGGGCCGCCGTGAATGAAGGTCACCAGCGGCGGCAACTCGCCGTCAGGCGCTTGGAAGTCGGGATTTCTCGGCGCGTAGTAGTAGGCGTGCGAGGTGCGCCCGCCAGTCGTCGGGTACGAGATCGCTTCGGCCTCGGAGAAGAACGAGGGATCAACGTCAGGGCTGCTGGACGCCCGAATCGTCTCGATCTCGCCCGTGTCCACATCGATAGCGGCGATCGCCGCACCGACCTCAGGTCCGGCGGCTGCGCAGATTGCGCGGGGACCGCAGGCGGCGGTGAAAAAGCCGAAGGTGTTGAAGGGTGTATCCAGCGGTCGGAGTTCGTTCGCCTCGACGTCGATCACCGCCAGCTTGCGGCCGTCGGCGTTGCCGTACTGCGCGACCAGGCAACACTCGTCCATGACTGCGTAGGTGGACATCGAAAACTCCCATTGGGGCTGCCCAAACTCAGCGTCCATGGACAGGACCGGGACGAGTTGATCGCCGTCCCAGCGATGGATGTTCCACCAGCCGGAGGCGTCGGAGACGCAGTAGAGCGTTCCGTCCGGACCCCATTGCGGCTCGGTGATCGAGACCGTGCCCTTGGCGTCGCCGGCGATACGCCTCGGCGAAAGCAATGAACCGTTGGCCGCCACTTCGGCGAGCCAGAGCTCGGTGGCGTCCCAGGGCATGTTTGGATGATTCCAACAGATCCAGGCCAGCCGCCGTCCGTCCGGACTCAGCCGTGGCGAGGAGCAGAAATCGAACCCTTCATGCAGCCGCGTGATGTCTTGGGCTTCCGCCCCACTGCCGTCGGTGGGGATTGAGGCGAGGTAGTTCTCCGCTTCCAGACCCTCGCGGCGGTGATCTTCCGCCACGCAGATCAGTCGTCCGCGCTCATCGTCAACCGTCGCGTCGGCGTAGCGAACGGGAATCTCGGGCGTCAGCGGCATCGGCTCTTCCGAACGGTCAACTGGGCGGCGGTAGAGACGCTGGTCGGCGAAGTTGGAGAAGTAACCAATCCCGTTGGACACGGCGAACGATCCGCCGCCATACTCATGGACCAGCGTTCGCGCGCTGAACTCGGAAGTCGTGACTTCACTCAGCTCGCCATCCGAGGAATAGCGCATCGCCGCGTAGCGACCCTGCTCGTCCGGCCGCGACTCGACCCAGTACAGGTCGTCGCCGTCAACGTCGAGCTCGTCAAATCGGAGTGCGCCGGCGGTCAGCATCTCGGTCGCGATCGGCGAATGCCATCCGCCATAAGGCGCGATCTCTGGATTGCCCGAATGTTCACTCATCGTTGCCCCAACTCTCCGTAAACCTGCAATCATCGTAGGCGAGGATCCGAGATCAGCTCGCGCGGACAACCTGCGAGAGGAACGAAACGTGGCCTCACCAAGACCGCCGGACTCCCGAACGACGATCGAAGCCGCCGAACACGCCAACCACGACCGCCGCCTGGTCGACGCGCCGCTGGCCGCCGACGTGCGACTGCTCAGCAGCTTGCTGGGCAACACGATCCGCATGGTTGACGGCGACGAGGTCTTCGATGCGGTTGAGCAGTTGCGCGGGCTGGCTCAGCGTCGGCGCGGCGTGCGGCAGGAACCCGAACCGCAACTCACCGCGGAGATCGTGCAGCTCGTCCAGAGCTGGCCGCTCTGGCTCGCGGCCGAGGTGGGCAACGCCTTTCTCACCTACTTCCTCTTGACCAACACCGCGGAGGAGACTCACCGCATCCGGCGGCGACGAGTCCGCTCGACGGACTCCCACATCGCACCCCGCTCGATTCCCGCTGTCGTAGAGCAACTGCTCTCCCAAGGCATCGATGAAGACACGATCCGCGCTCAGTCAGCTGGCATACACCTGCAGCCCGTCTTCACGGCGCACCCGACCGAGTCGCAGCGCCTGACCATGCTCGGCACGCTGCAGGACGTCCACCGGCTGCTGCTGGAGCGCGAGCAGGCCATCCCCTCCGAGCTGGATGACATCGACTCTGCCTTGCGCACTCACATTGAGGGACTCTGGCAAGCCGATCACCTGCGTTACCGCCGACCGACGGTGCTGGAAGAATCGCGCCTGCTGCTGCGCACCTTCGAGACCACCCTCTGGGACGCAGTCCCCGCCGTCACCGGCCGTTTCCGCAGCGCCACCGGCGTGAGCCCCGAGGAATCGCCCTCGCCGATCGTCCTCGGTTCGTGGATGGGCGGCGACGCTGACGGCAACCCGAACGTGACGCCGGACCTGACCTGGCAGACCGCCCTGACCATGCGGGCCCAGGTGCTGAGAATGCACCTACAGTCGATCAGGGCGATGGACGGAATGCTGCCGCACTCCGTTCGCCGTGTTGCTGCATCGCAACAGCTCGAGGCTTCGCTGCAACGCGATGCGCGGCGGATGCCCCGCGTCACCGAGCGCCTTGAGCGGCGTAATGCCGCCGAGCGCTACCGGCACAAGATTCGCTACATGGCCGCCCGACTCCAGGCGACCCTCGAAGCCGACTATGCCCTGCTCGATACGCGAGCCGTGAACATTCACGACGCCCGCCTGACCTCGAACGAGCCAGACGGCGTGCCCTACGACAGAGCCCAGGACTTCGTCGACGACCTCGAAGCGATCGCCGGGAGTCTGCGCTTCCACGGCGCAAATGCCGGCGCCGATACCGTCGTCCAGCCCTTGATCGACCGCGCCCGCGCGTTCGGCTTTCACCTAGCGACCCTTGATATTCGCGATCATGCGGATCGCTTTCACTCAGCAGCCGACGCCGTACTGCAGGGTCTGGACATTCAGCCGCCGGGAGGCAGCTATCTGGAATTGAGCCGCGACCAACAGGAAGACTTCCTGGCCGGTGAACTGGATCGTGACTACTTCCCGGTCGGTCACGCGATGTCCACGCACGACGACGACACGCTGCGCCGCTTCCGAACCGCCCGACGAATCCAACGGATCTGCGGCGAGGAAGCCGTTCAGACTTGCATCGTCTCGATGTCCGAGCACGCCGCCGATGTACTGGCGCCGGTGCTCGTCGCCCGTCAGGCGGGCCTCAACGACATCAATCTGCGCGCACCGGGCGGGCGAATCCGGATCGCGCCGCTGTTCGAGCGGGTCGCAGACCTGGATCGCGCTCCAGCCGTCCTGCGCTCACTGTTCGGCCATGGCGCGTATCGACGACATCTCAAGGCACACGACGACCTCCAGGAAGTGATGGTCGGCTACTCCGACTCGGCCAAGGACGCCGGCGTGCTGCCCTCCCTCTGGGGCCTTTACCGAGCCCAGGACCTGATGCACGAAGTCGCTCGCGAGGCCGGCATCCGGTTGATGTTCTTCCATGGACGCGGAGGCACCGTCAGCCGGGGCGGGGGTCCCTCGCACGACGCCATCCTCGCCTTGCCGCCGCACACGACCGAGGGTGGAATCAAACTCACCGAGCAGGGCGAGATGATCCAGTTCACCTACGGCATGCCCGGTCTGGCGAAGTGGAATCTCGAGCAGACGCTCGCCGCCGCAGTGGTCAAGCGCTTCGACCACGACCACAGCGACGCGCCCGACGCCGAGCGCGACCGCTACCACGCGGCGATGGACGAACTGGCCGAGACGGCCGAACGAGCCTACCGCGCGCAGGTCGTCGACGACGCCGACCTGCATTCCTATTTCCAGCGGGTCACGCCAATCGGCATGCTGGGCAACCTGGCTATCGGCTCGCGACCGACCTTCAGGCCGGGCTCGGATGCCTCACTTACGTCTCTTCGCGCGATCCCCTGGGTCTTCGCCTGGATGCAGACCCGCCACGTGATCACCGGCTGGATGGGAGTCGGCACCGCCCTGGAAGAATTCATCCAGCGTCACGGCGAGGCAGGCGAAGCGCTGCTGCGCGACATGCGCGCTCGCTGGCCGTTCTTCACCACGCTGCTCTCAAACGTTGAAATGGTCTTGGCCAAGGCCGACTTCGATGTCGCCGAGCACTACGCCCGAACCCTGGGCGACGGCGACGGCGATCTGCGCACTTTCAACCGGCTGCACGGCGAGTTTCAGCGCACCGTCGACGTGGTCAACCGGCTCTCCGACCAAGAACATCTGCTCGATGGCACGCCCGTCCTGCAGCGGTCAATCGCGTTGCGTAACCCCTACGTCGACGCCCTGAGCTTCCTCCAGGTGGAGTTGCTCAGCCGCATCAGAGATCAGTCAGAGGGCGATCCTGAGTACGCCGACACCCTCGAAGCCATCCTCCGCAGCGTCAACGGAGTCGCCGCAGGCCTGCGCAATACTGGCTAGCCGGTTGGACTAGTCGACCACTTCCCAGTGGACGAGGGTGAACGGGTCGTCGCCTTTATGGTCCTCGAAGTAGGGGCGGACTTCCGCGCCGATCTCCACCGTCTGCATCGGGTCCCCGACCAGGTTGCCGACCATGCGCACGTTTTCGTGGTTCGGCAGCTCGACCAGCACGACAAGATACGGGCAGGAGTCCTGCAACGCCGGATGCACCGGATGCCAGACGCGCTCCCATGAGTAGATCCGGCCATTCCCCTCGACCGGCTTCCAGCCAAGATCGAACGAGTGGCAACGATGGCAGACCCACTCGGGACCGAACTGCGGCCGGTCGCAGGTGTTGCAATTTTGCACCAGCAGCTCGTGCCGCTTGACACCTTCCCAGTACTCGGTGTCGAGACCGTCAATCGCCGGGGCGGGAGCAGGCATGCCCTCGCCCAGGTAGTAAGCGCCTGGATTCGCCATTAGAGCACCGCCTCTGAGCCGACGATCATGTCGGAAACCGGGGTCACCATCGGACCCGACGCAACCAGCGACACATTCACGTCATCGACCTGGTTGCACGACTCCCCGCGCACCTGGCGCACTGCTTCGATGTTCAGTTCCAGACCGTGCATGTAACACTCGGCCAGGTTGCCGCCGCTGGTGTTGATCGGCATCTTGCCGCTCGGCGCCACCAGGTTGTCGAAGGTGATGAACTCGTTCGCCTCTTCGTATGTCGTCAGGCCGTGCTCGATGATGCTCATCACCACGCCGCCCGTGAAGTTCTCGTAGACCTGCGCGACATCGACCTCTTCCGGCTTGACCTCAGCCATGTCGTACATCCGAGGCGCAACCGTCTTGAAGTTCGATGTGGCGTAGTCGGTCGCGTTATGCGAGCCGGAGCCGGCGCGGTTGCCCGAACCGACCGCACCGCCGAGGAAGTAGACCGGCGTCTTGGCGTAGTCCTTGGCCCGGTCGGCCGAGACAAAGATCATCGCGGCCGCCCCGTCGTTCTCCTGGCAGCAGTCGAACAGGTGGAAGGGCTCAACGATCCAGCGCGACTGGTCGTAGTCCTCCGGGGTCAACGGTCGCCCGTACATCACGGCACGCGGATTGTTCTGCGCGTGGTGATACGAGGCAAGCGAACAGGCCTTGAGCGCGTCCTGCGTGATCCCGTGGTCGTCGAACAGCCGGTGTACCCGCATCGCAAAGGACTGGGCCGGCGACATCAACCCGTACGGAGCCGTGTAGGCGGGATCGCCGCGCACGTGCGACACCTGCGCGCCTTGACCGAACCGGCCGAACTGACCCTGGGCCAGACCGCGGAAGACGACGACCGTGTCCGCCAGACCGGTCGCCACGGCCGAGGCAGCGTGGGCGCAGGCGGCCGAGCCGCCGCCCCCGCCGCCGCCCCACTCCATATTGGAAAAGCGCAGGTCCTTGATGTCGAGCGCCGCCGCGATTCGCGACGGGTCGTTGCGGTCGTTGGAGTACGACGCGAAGCCGTCGATCTCGCGCGGGTCGATCCCGGCGTCCGCGCTGGCCTTGAGGATCGCCTCGATGACCAGCTTGAACTCCGCATCAGGCGAGCGTCCACGCTTGTAGTACGTCGTCTCGCCGACGCCGATAATCGCCGTCTCGCCGCGCATCGTGCGCTTACCCATCTGTCAGTTCCTTCCCGGCGGCGCGAGAGTCGTCCCACGCCAACCTGCTGTCCCTGCTGTCAGTGCCAGACCGTTTCGCTACGGGGCCATTACTGGACCATGCGAAGCAGTTTACTCGATGATCGGTCTGGACCCGGACGCCCTATTCGAGTGCTCCCGCCGCGAGCGCCTCGTAGATCTCCTCGTCCGACACCGACAGAATCTCCGAGAGCACCTGGTGCGTATGCTCGCCGATCGCAGGCGCCGCCCGCCGCAAACGCGCGGTCCCGCCCGAGAACTTCGTCACCAGGCCGTCGTACGGCGTCGGCCCCATCACTGAGTGATTCAATGTGACGAAGAAGTCTCGATGGCCGAGTTGCGGATCCTCGTACAGGTCCGATGGCCATTCGACCATGGCGGCCGGAACGCCTGCGTCGGTCAGGCAGTCCACAACCGCGTCGACGCTCTGGGGTGCGCACCACTCCGCGACCGCCACCTCGATATCGGCTTTGGCGGCGATGCGAGCGGCAAGCTCATCGAATTCGGCTCCCGACCAGTTCGTCAGTCCGGCCGTCTCGCGCAGGGCATGCCACTGCTCGGTCGTTTCGGTCGCAATGGCGACGTAGCGCTCGGCATCTCCGACCCTGAAGACGGCGTTCGGTGCGGCGTACAGCGAGCCGTGACCCGGAGCCTCGGCGACCCGATCGTTTTCCAGGTAGTCGAGCACCAGCGGGGCATTGAAATGGATGCCCGCCTCTGTCTGCGCGAGATCGATGTATTGGCCGTTGCCGGTCAGGTCGCGATGGCGAATCGCCGCCGCCAGGACTCCGGAGCCAAAGCGGGGATTGATGAAGTCGGTGTACGCGCCCCAGGTGCCCGCGGGCTGTCGGTCGGGCCAACCGGTGATTCGGTGCAATCCCGACAAACAGGCGCCCTGCAGTCCGAATCCGGCGTAGCTCGACTCTGGACCAAACTGGCCTCTCAGGCAGGTGCTGAGCATGATGATTTCGGGGCGTTCCTTGCTCAGGGTGGCGTAGTCCAGACCGAACCGCTTGAGCGTGCCGGGCGTGAAGGACTCGACCACCACATCGGCCCAGTCGACCAGCTGTCGGGCGTAGGAGAGGCCTTCCTCGGTATCGAGACGCAGCGCAACTCCCAGCTTTGAGGAGTTGAAGTTGGCCATGAACTGGGCACGGTCGAGGCCCGGCTGATTGTCCTTGAACGGCGGCGCCAGGCGGAGAACGTCGGGACGCGTCGCGGATTCAATATGGACGACGGTCGCGCCATGGTCGGCCATCGATTTGGAGATCAGCGGACCGACGCCGACCCAGGCGAAGTCGGCAATCTTGATGCCGGCGAATGCGCCGCCGTCCTCACCTCGAACGCCGTTGTGAGAGAGCCGCGTTCGATCGGCGCGCGCCGGCGCGCGTCCGGCCTCGGCAATCAGATGCTGGTCCTGACCCAGCGTCGGGGCCGGGCGTTCGATCTGCAATGGCGTCTCAGAGAGCTTCGCGAATGCGCCTGGATAGCGCTTGCCGTCGATCTCCACCCAGTAGCCGCGAGCTTCCAGATGCTTGTCGTTGGCGATGTCCTCGACGGTGTAGAGGGGGGCGAGCATGAAGCCGTCCTGGACGGCTCGTTCGTAACACTCAGCCATCGTTCGCTTGGCGACGAAGCGGTGCAGATGCTCGTTCGCCACACCCATCATGCGGGCGGCTTCGGCAGGATTCTCCATCGCCGCCCGGCCGAGGGCCGCCGCCCACTCGTCGATGTCGGCCCCTTCCAACTCCCCGGACAGTTCTCCTGCCTCGGCGATCCACTTCATCACTTTGGTGGAGTGACGCAGACCCAGGCCACCGGGCACGATGTTGAAGGTGATATAGCCATCCGCACAGGGATGGATGGGAAACACGGCGGGGCCGGCTGGCTCGGCAACCGCGCGCTCTGCGCACGTTCCTGGTGGATCGCCTCCGGTGTTCGGAGGGAAGCCCGTCGCGTGCATGAGCGTCCAGACGATGGCCGCCTGCATCGAGACATCGAGATGCTGACCCAGACCGGACAGCTCGCGCTCGCGCAGCGCAATCGAGGTGTCTGCCGCCGCCTGCACGCCGGCGTGAATGGCCGCCTGCGGGTAGCCGACGGGCACGGGCGGGCGGTCGCCGTCGCCCTGGAGGCCGACCAGACCTCCGGCCGACTCGATCGTGAGCTCGGTGGCGGGACGATTGGCCCAGGGACCGTCCTGCCCATACGGCGTGACCGATACGTAGATCAATTCGGGATGCTCATCCTTGATCTGGTCGAAGCTCAACCCCCAGTCAGCCATGGTTCCCGGATCGAACGATTCGATCAGCACGTCGGCTGTCGCCAGCAACGCGCGAAAGTCCTCGCGTCCATCTGCCGTGTCGAGATCAATCACGACGCTTCGCTTGCCCAGCCCCATCGCGGCCCAATAGAGCGACCGGTCCGGCTCCTGCTCGCTGAACGGCGGGAGGCTGCGGGACGGTGTGCCCCAGGGCGGCTCGACCTTGATCACTTCGGCGCCCATGTCCGAGAGGACCCGGCCCGCCATTTCGGCTCGCGAGGTCGCCAAGTCGATGACTCTGATTCCGCCCAGCAGTGTGTCCGACGCCTCACTCGTCATTTCGCCGCTCCGATCTGGCAACTACAAGCCGCATGCCAAACTCTCCCGCATGGATCACAGGGAGTGCCAGTCAAGATACCGAAGGCGTTCGCTTGGCGAACTAGGTGACGAGGAACATCCGGATCAGCACGGAGAACACGCCGAAGATCAGCAGCCCGGCCAGGATCCACCAGAGCAGGCGGGGCGCGTCCTCCCGCGGTTCGTTGGCTCGATCCTCGTGGTCGATCCAGCGCGCGTGACGCTCGGGCGGCGGGCGCCGACGCGCATGCGGCGAGTCAGGCGCCGGAGGCGGCCAGGCATTACGGCCTGAAGGACGATCCTCGGCCATCTCACATCCTCCGCTGGCGGGAAGCCGATCGGGCGACCTCAGTCTAGCCAGCACGAGCGCCCGGCCTCCCACGACTGCGCCTAGGTAGTCCTGCGTCTACTCTTTGCATGAGCAGCATCGCAGGAACCGGAGCTCCATGTGACCCGCATTCTCGTCACTTCCACGCTCGCCGGAGACGGCAAGTCGGTCGTCGCCGCCGGGATCGCTTCCTCGCTGCGCGCGACCGGTTCAACTGTCCGGCTGGTCCGAATCAACGATGGCGACTCCGCGGAGGCGGATGCGCAGCAGTTCGCCAGGGTCAACGGAGTCCGCGCAAGCTCAGAGCCGCTGCCGGCTTCCGACGTTCCGTCGGACACCGACCACACCGTGATCGAAGCAGGGGCAGCCGCCGGTCTTGATGCCGACCGAACGATCCTGGTTGTGCGGCACGGCGAAGCCGATGACGACACCGTGACCCACGCTTTGTCGGAGCTGCAACCGGACGCAATAGTTGTCAACGGGGTCCCTGAGCATGGCGGGCAGGCGGCCCTGGAACGAATCGCCGGCCTCGGCGGTAACGCCGTCGCGGCTCTGCCCCAGGACCGACACCTGGCCTCTCCGACGGTTCGAGACCTGGCCCCTGCGCTCGACGGCGAACTCTCGGGCGACGAGGAACTCTTCGACGAGGCGTCCCGCGACCTCGTCATCGGCCCCGTCAGCGCGCACGAGGGCATGGATTACTTCCGCAAGTACCCGGACAAAACACTGATCACCCGGCGCGACCGGATCGACATCGCCCTCGGAGCCCTGGACTACGAACCGCTCTGCCTGATCCTCGCCGGCGGCGAGCCGACGCTTCCCTACGTCGCCCAACGCGCCGAACGTGAGTCATTCGCGTTGATCACGACGTCCCTGTCCACGCTCGAGGTCGTTGAGGCAATCGGTCCGCTCTACGGAACATCTGCATTCGTCGGCGAGCGAAAGCTCGGGACCGCAATCGCGCTCGTCGCGGACAACCTGCCGGCCGACGCCCTCGCCTGACCAGCCGCGCTCGCTAGAGCTTGCGCAGCAACGTCACCCCATCTCCAACCGTCAGCTGGACCGTATCCACGCGTGGATCGTCGGTAATCCGGCGGTTGAAGGACCTGATCTCGCGGGTATCCGGATCGTTCACGCTCTGGTCGGCGACACTCCCGCCCCAGAGCGTGTTGTCCATCGCGATCACACCGCCAACCCTGAGCAGACCGAGCGCGCTTTCGAAGTACGCCCAGATCGGCTCCTTGTCTGCGTCGATGAAGGCGAAGTCGAACAGCCCGTCACCTTCCCGGGCCAGACCCGCCAGCGTGTCCAACGCCGGCCCCAGCCGCAGGTCGATCTTGTGCCTCACTCCCGCCTCGGACCAATACCGCCTGGCAATCGAGGTCCATTCCTCGCTCACATCGCAGGCGACCACTCGACCATCCTCAGGCAGCGCCTCCGCGACAGCCAACGCCGAAGCCCCGGTGAACGTCCCGATTTCCAGTGTCCGCCGCGCCCCGATCAGTTTGACCAGCCAGCCCAGCAAGCGAGCCTGGTCGGCGCCGATCTGCATGCCTCCGGCAGGAAGAGCCGACGTTTCGGCCCGCAGCCGGCGCCAGACCTCGCCCTCGCGAGTCGCGGTCTCCTCGATGTATGTCGCCAATGCTTCATCGATAGGCAGGGTTCGAATAGAGTTCATGGCTGAACCTGAGTTCTCCTACGGATTCGCGTAGGACAGTATTGCCCCATGGATGTCTGCCGATAACACTACGTAAGCAATCGGATTCAGACATCGTTGACTAGCCACGAGAAAAGAGGATGACGATGACGGACGCAAAGCCGAAGACCAAGGCCCAGATGGCGAAGGCGATCGAGACGAAGACGGGCATCCGCAGTCAGGATGTCAATGAGGTGTTGGACGCGCTCGCGGAAACCGTCCTGGAAGATCTTGCCGTCGGCGGTCCCGGCTCCGTCACCGTTGCCGGCCTGATCAAGGTCGATGTCGTCGCACAGACCGCTCGCCCCGAGCGTGAAGGTCGCAACCCGGCGACCGGCGAGACGATCACGATCGCCGCGCGTCCCGCGCTGGACCGGGGTAAGGTACGGGTGCGAGCGCTTAAGCGCCTGCGTGACGTCCTCTAGCTTCAATCCCTCGAGCCGCCGATGCCGCCCGTCCCGCCAACCTCCGACGCCGGGCGAGAACTCATCGAGCGCCTCGATCCACATCTCGCGACACTCGCCGATCACGCGAACGTCCACGACCGCGACGCCAGTTTCCCGTTCGCGTCGTTCGACCTGCTGCGTGAAATCGGCTGGATCTCTGCTCCGATTCCACGGGAGTACGGAGGCGAGGAGCGGTCGCTCTCCGACCTCGTGGCCGCGCAGACGGCTCTGGCCAAGGTCGACATGGCGCTGGCCTTTGCCTGCGGCATGCACCTGATGTCGGTCGGCTCCGAGCGCTCGAATCACAACTGGCCCGAGCAACTGCGCGAACGCATCTTCCGCTCGGTCGTCGACGAAGGCGCACTCTGTAACCAGGTCGCGACCGAGCCTGACATGGGTTCCCCGCAGGGCGGAGGCCGTCCGCAAACGGCACTGACCCCTGACGGTCCGGGTTGCTGGCGGATCAACGGACGCAAGTCCTTCACCACGCTCGCCCCTGCGCTCACCTGGTTTCTCACCTACTGCGCGCTGGAGGACGGATCGGGAATGCTCGCCCGCGTCGCCGTCCATCGCGATTCGCCGGGCCTGCGGATCGAGGAAACCTGGGACGTCGTCGGGCTGAGATCAACCGGCTCGCACGATGTCTGGTACCAGAACGTCGCCATCTCCGACGACGAGTTCCTCGTCCGTCAGGATCCGGCTCGCGCCGGTCAACGGCACGGAGATTTCGCCTGGTTCTCCCTATTGGTCTCAGCCGCCTCCATGGGAGTTGCCGAGGCCGCCCGCGACTACACGGTTGAGTTCGCCCGAAACCGCCGACCCGGCGGCGCACCCGGTGTGATCGGAAGTCTGCCAACGGTTCGCGCCCAGATCGGCGAGATCGACTTGAGAATCATGTCAGCGAGAGCGCTGCTGCACGAAACGGCGTCCGCCTGGGACAAGCTCGATTCGGAAACCAGGCCGAAGCTCGGTCCACGTGTCGCGGCGGCCAAGTTGCACGCCGGAGACACCGCCGTCGACATCGTCGATCGCTGCATGAGGCTGGTCGGCGGGATCTCGCTGCATCGATCACAACCGCTCGAGCGCTACTACCGTGACGTTCGCGGGCCCTTGCACAACCCGCCGATCACGCCGCGCGGACTGGAAGTGATCGCTTCGGCGGCGCTCGATCCCCTGCCTGAGATCACTTCTTGAACGTCGTCGTCAACCGCTGAGCGATCGCCAACCGGCTCTGATCGACACCGCCTGAACTCAGGCGCTGCCAGCGCAGTTCGCGGGCCCAGCGCTCCAGCGGCAGATCTCCCGAGCCGCCGGCAGGCCCATGCAGATCCATCGCTCGATCAACCACTCCCTCGGCCGCTTCATTGGCAAAGGCTGTCGCCGCAAGGGCCAGCTCTTCAACCCGATCGGACGCGGAAAGGTAGAGCGCCCGAACAGCCGACACCGCGATCTCATTGTCTGCAAGCGCCAGACGCGCTCGCTCTCGCTGTGCGATGGGAGCGCCGTGCTCGCGCCGCGACCACACAGCTCCTCGGCACATATCCTGCGCCGCCGACGCAACTCCGGTCAGATGCGCCGCCGTGAACAGACGTCGACGCAGGACCAGGTCGTTGGCGAAGGCCGGACCGTCCCCCGACTCGCCGAGCAGGTTGGACTCGGGCACCTTGACTGCCGAGAGGTTGAGTTCCATCGTGTCGCGGCCGGCGGCGATCGTTGGCCATGGTCGCCAGTGTTGAAATCCCACGCGGTCGGTCTCGACCACGATCGCTGACACGCCGATCCGTTCGCCGGGCTCCTCCTCCGTGTTGGCGTAGACGATCCCGAAGTCTGCGTCCGACGCGTCCGCCACGAACAAACGGGTGCCGTCCAGCATCCATCCCATCCGGTGCTTCTGCGCCCGGATCCGGACTGCATCCAAGGGAAGCGGCGCCAGGTCCGGATCCTCCAGCCCGCGAAAGCACGTCGCGATACGCCGGACCAGCGGATCCAGGAACCGCTCCCGCTGCTCTGCCGTGGCGGCGTAAAGCTGTGGCGGCGGGTCGGGATCGAACAATCCGTATGCCGGATTCAGAACGCCGGCGCGATGCTGCGACAGCTCCTCCGCAATCCGAAGCCGATCCGCGTCGGCAAGCTCATCCCTCGGACCCACACCAGCCGATGGCGGCGCCATCAAGTGGTCGATGCCGAGTTCACCCGCTCGGGAAAGCAACTGTTCATTGATCTCGACGGGCAGTCGCGGAGCGTTCCGCTCAACCCGATTCTCTTGCAGCCAGATCTCCTTCCGCACGAAGCGCCTGACCGCTTGCACGATGAGGTCGAGCTCTTCACTCACAATCCACCGTCCGGACCTCGTCCATTATCGATCAACCGAGCGCGCCCGATGCCGCGAGTTCGGCCAACTCCTCGTCGGTGAGGCCCAGCTCCTGCAGCACCTCGTGCGTGTGCTGACCCGTCTTCGGGGCCGGTCCCCGAGGTCCGACATCCGCGCCGGCGATATCGAACGGGGTATTGAGAGTCCGGAACGTCCCCTCTGGCCCATCGATCTCACTCCAGGCATTCATCGCTTCCATCTGCGGATCGCTGATGACCTCCGGAATCTCGGCAACCGGCGCCCAGGTCAGTGACTCCGCATTGAGCAGCGGCCGCCACTCTTCGAGCGACTTTGAGTGGAACACATCTCGCATCGCGCCGGTCAGCTCCGCCGTGTGTTCCATCCGGCCCATCAGCGTGGAGTAGCGCTCGTCCTCCATCCAGTCCGTCCGACCCAACGCTCGGCAGGTCGGGAGCCAATAGCGATCGCCCGTCGGCATGACCAGCATCAGCCAGCGACCGTCGGCGGTCTCATACGAATTGAACAGTGGATTGCCGGGCAGCACCCGATTAATCCGCTGAGGCTGATCTTCCATGATCAGTGAGGCCGACACATCGGCTCCGATCGTCCAGGCGCCGGTCCGCTGCAGCGTGACCTCGACGAACTGACCCTCGTCGGTCATGTCCCGCAGGCGCAGCGCAGCGAGCGTCCCCGAGAGCAGATTGAGCGATGTGGCGTGGTCGCCCTGACCTGGCCGGCAGGGCATCGGCGGACCGTCCGGATCGCCGATCAAGCTCATAATCCCCGAGCGCGACCAGAACGCCGAGTAGTCGAAGGCGGTCATCGCGTTGTCGGGACCCCGAGTGCCGTAACCGGTCAAGACCACGTAGATCAGCCGCGGATTGATCTGCCTCAGTGAGTCCCAGGTCAGGTCGTAGCGGGCAATCCGCGGGGCTGTCAGGTTGGTGATGAAAATGTCGGCTTCGGACACCATCCGCTTGACAACGTCGCTGGCGCCCGGCGCTTCCAGGGAGAGGGCGACGCCTCGCTTGCCGCGATTGTCGAGTTCGTAGGGCGCATCGACATCGGTCTCCGGGTCGAAGTCAGGCTTTCGGCCGCGCATCAGCGTGGTCCGCCAGGCGTCGCCGAGCGGATTCTCGATCTTCACGACATCCGCGCCCAGATCGGCCATCAACGCCGCCGCCGACGGCGCGGCGAGCCAGTTCGCCACTTCGACCACACGAATTCCCTCGAGCGGCGCAACCATAGTCACTTCCTTCGCTAGCTTGCAGTCCGATCCTACCTGTCGAGCGTGAAGGAGCCGACGATGCAGCATCGACCCACCGCCGCCCGAGTCCCCGACCCGGGCATCCGTGCCTTGTTCACGCGCGAAGCCCGCTGGCAGGCGTGGCTGGACGTGGAAGCCGCCCTCGCGAGAGCGGAGGCAGAACTCGGCATGATCCCCGCCGACGCTGCCGTTGAGATCGCCAATCACTGCCGCCTCGACCTGCTCGACGTCGACAACATCGAGGCCGGCCTGGCCGTCACCGCGCATCCGCTCGTCCCGCTGATCTGGGAGCTGGACCGCATCCTCGGCGGCGAGATTGGCGGTTATGTCCATTGGGGTGCGACCACCCAGAACATCACCCAGACAGGCGACATCCTCCAGCTTCGCGAAGCGCACGAGATCATCCTTTCGCAGATTGGCCAGGTCCTCTCTCGCCTCGCGCCATTGGCGGAACGGCACGCCGACGACCCCTGCGCCGGACGCACCCACGGCCAGCACGCGGTGCCGGCCACGTTCGGCTACAAGGTCGGCGCGTGGATCGATGAGCTCTGCCGGCACGTCGAGCGGCTGGAAGACGGCGAGTCGCGCGTCTTCGTCGCCATGCTGGGCGGCGCGGCCGGCACTCTGGCCTCGTTCGGCGCGCCCGGCCTCGACGTCCAGGAGGGCATGGCCAGGCACCTCGATTTGCTGCCGATGCCGGTGCCGGGGCGCACCAGCCACGACCACCACGCCGAGTACGCCGCCATCCTCGCGATGCTGGCCGCGACCTGCCGCAAGATCGCCGACGAGACCTACACGCTGATGAAGCCTGAGTTCGGAGAGATCGAGGAGCCGGTCCCGCCCGGCACGGTTGGCAGCAGCACGATGCCGCAGAAGCGCAACCCCAAGCTTTCGCAGGACATCCGAGCCGCCGCCGCGCAGGTCACCGCGCTCTTCCCGTTGGCGCTCGACGCCATGCGCACGGAACACGAGGCGGACGGATCGACCAGCGTCATGGTCGAGCGGGTGATCCAGGGATCGATCGAGTTGGTCGGCGACATCCTGGCTAGGCTGATCATCTTGTTCGAGGGCATCGACGTGAAGCCCGAGCGGATGCGGCAGAACCTCGACCTTTCCGGCGGCCTGATCATGAGCGAACGGATCATGCTCGCCCTCGGTGAGAAGCTGGGCCGTCAGCGCGCACACGACATCGTCTATGAGCACGCGCAGGACTCTGCGGTGCAATCCGTCTCGTTCAGAGAGCTGTTGGTCGGCGACGAGGAAGTCCGGCGTCATCTGTCGGCGGCGGAGCTTGACGATCTGTTGGACCCGGCGACTTACACGGGCGCCTGCGGCGAGATTGCGCGAGCGCAGGCTCAGCGGGCCCGAGAAGTCTCAGAACGCCTAGAATCCCCGCAGAGTTGAAGACCACGGCCTTACTGGAAGCGAGGGCGACATGTTGAAATGGATCGTTCCCGTCACGAAGCGGGAAGGCGTTGACCGAGACACCTTCCATGAATTCTGGCGCTGTATCCACGCGCCTCATGTGGCCAATCTGGCCAAACCGCTGCGCTACAGCGTCACCCTGTTTGACGGCCCCGGATCCCTCGGTGGACCACCGGCGACCGACGAGATGCCCTACGATGGCGTCGCCGAGCTCTGGTTCCGCGACTTCGAGCACTTCAACGAGGCGTTTGGCGAACAGCGCGGCGCGCTTCGCGGGATCGACGGGTTCGGCGACCTGATCGAGCCAACCAGCGATGGGATGTTCACCACGGAGCACGTCATCGTCGACGCAGAGCCGTCTGCTGACGCGTGCAAGTGGGTCGCCTTCGTCAAGAAGGGCGAGGGCGTGACCCGCGACCAGTTGTTCGCCGCCTGGAGCGACAGCCACTCTCCGCGAGTCGCCAACACGATCGCCCGCGCCGACGGCCGCTGTCTCCGCTACACGACCTCGCACGCCAACCAGGGAGACGGAGACGGACGCTGGGATGGAGTCGCCGAACTCTGGTACACCGACTCCGAAGCGGCTCGCAAGGGCCTTCCCGCCTCCAACGAGCCCGGCGATCCCTTCCCGCCACTGATCGACGGGGCGGCCACGGTCATCCTCCAGGGCCGGGAAACTGTTGTCGTCTCCTAGACTCAAGCCAACCCGACACGAACGGAGCCGCTGATGAAATTCGGAGTCTTCTACGAGCACCAACTCCCCAAGCCATGGGGCGAGGGTCAGGAACAGCAGCTATTCCAGGACGCCCTCGAGCAGGTCGAACTCGCCGACAATCTCGGCATCGACCACGCCTGGGAGGTGGAGCATCACTTCCTCGAGGAGTACTCGCATTCGTCCGCGCCCGAGGTCTTCCTGGCCGCCGCTTCGCAGCGCACGAAGAACATCCGGCTCGGCCACGGCATCGTGTTGATGCCGCCGGGCTACAACCATCCGGCTCGAGTCGCCGAGCGAATTGCGACGCTCGACCTCGTCTCCAACGGACGCGTTGACTTCGGCACCGGCGAGTCCGCGTCCCGCGCCGAACTCGAGGGCTACCGGATCAACCCGGAAGAGCGCCGTTCGATGTGGCTCGAGACCGTCGAGCAGGTCGCCAACATGCTCGCCATGAACCCGTATCCGGGCTACGAGGGCAAGTACTTCTCCATGCCCACGCGCAACGTCGTGCCCAAGCCGGTCCAGAAGCCGCACCCGCCGCTCTGGGTCGCCTGCTCCAACCGCGACACCATCCACCTCGCCGCCAAGCTTGGTATCGGCGCCCTGACCTTCGCGTTCATCGACCCCGCCGAGGCGGAGCACTGGGTTAACGACTACTACGAGACGATCAAGACCGAATGCGTGCCGATTGGTCATTCGGTCAACGCCAACATCGCCATGGTTTCCTCGTTCTCCGTCCACCCCGACGCCGCTGAGGCCGAGGCACGCGGCGGCGACGGCTTCCGATTCTTCCAGTTCGCCCTCGGACACCACTACGCCGCCGGCATGCACAAGCCGGGCCGGACCAACATCTGGAAAGCCTGGGAGCAGGTCCGCGACACCTGGCCGCCGCAGGGCGGCGAGGGAGGGATCGGCACGCCCGACGAGCTGCGCGAACACCTGCGCATCTTCGCCGAGTGCGGCGTCGACCAGTCGGTCTTCATCCAGCAGGCCGGCAACAACCGCCACGAACACATCTGCGAGTCGCTGGAGATCTTCGCCAACGACGTGATGCCCGAGTTCAAGGAGTTCGAGGCCGAGCGCGTCGCCCGCAAGGACGAAGAGCTTGCGCCGTACATCGAGGAAGCGTTCAAGCGAAAGGCCGAGCGCAACGAGATGATGGCCGAACTCTCGGACGATGACATCCCGGTCTACGGACCCTACGGATTCGACGTCGTCGCCAGCGAGACCCAGAGCGAGTCCGACTACCACCACGAAGGCGCCGAGGAGCGCGCTCGCGAACAGGCGGCCCGCTTTGAAGAGATGAAGAAGACGGCCAACCTCGCCGTCGAGTTGGGAGCCCTCGACTAGCCGGCTTGCGACACCGTCTGCTTGAGGAACGCGGCCACCGTCTCTGCCGTCCGGCCTGGGTGCTGGACGTGGGGGAGGTGGCCGCAGTCGTCCCAGACGTGGACCTCGGCGTCGGCGAAGGTTTCTCGCTGGCGCTCGGCGTACTTCCAGCCGATGAACGGGTCCTTGCGGCCCCAGACGACGAGGGCCGGCAGATTGCGCGCGGCGAGCGCTTCTCGGAGGATGTGACCGTCATCGAAGCTGGTGGCCCGGTAGAGCTGCAGGGTGACCCAGCGGGTGGCGCGGTCGTCCTCGGTGATCAGATCGTCGAGCCATTTTCCGGGCAGGGCACGCCAGTTTCCTCGTTGCATGACCAGTTTGAACACTGGCCGCGTGGTGGTCGCCTGGAGAATCTCGCCGGCGATCGGGGTCTTCCAGAGGTTGGCGATCCAGTTGCCGGGATAGTCTTCCAGCACGCCGCCGGCCAACAGGGTGACGGATGCGCACTTGTCGGGGTTCATGGCGGCCCACATGAGGCCGGTCTGACTGTGAAAGCTGTGCATCACGAGGTGGGCGCGCTTGATTCCAAGTTGGTCAATCGCCGGGGCCAGCCAGGTCTGGTAGCCCTCGATCGAGTAGGGGAAGTCGCGCGGCTTGTCGGCTCGGCCGAAGCCGGGCAGGTCGAAGGCGACTGAGCGGACGATCTTCTCGGTCTCGGGCAGCAGCCACTGGAAGTCTCGCCCGGAGCCGGGGACGCTGTGCAGGCAAACGACGGCTTCTTCGCTGTCGCTTTCGCCGGCGGTGGTGACGATCCCTGCGACCCCGTTAATCGAAAGACGGGACTCTCGGAGAGGAGACATGTTGCGATCCTGACTGGGCTGATGAAGCCTGTTGGCTTCGTGCCTCGGTCAGCGTATTGCGCGGTGCTGATGCCGCGGGAGGGTTACTCGGCGGATCCGCATTCGGGGATTCACCTGTTTCGACTGTCGTTTTACACCAGGGACAGAGCAGCCAGCCTGGGTCGAGCACTCGCTCGCAGGATGAGCAAGATGACCTCAGGGTCAGCGCACAACGCGGGCAGGCCAAGTAGTCGGGAGCGATCTCGTGACCGCATCTTGGACATGGTGGCGCGGACTCCAACTCGCGCAAGAGGGCGCTGGACTCGAGCCGGTGTTCTTCCGCCTCTTGCAGTGTCAGGGGTGGGCGAAGGACTCGGTAGATGACCAGTCCAGGGAAGTTGAAGATCAGGACGATCAGCGTGAACACGAGCTGGGCCATCGGCTCGGGCGTGCGCTGGTGGATGTCTCGGGCGGTCCAGACGACGGCCGAGAGCCAGAGGACCACGAAGTAGGCGCCAACGATGAGCGCGAGGATCAGTCCGGTGTTCTCAGGAGATCCACCGGGCCATGAGATGCCGACTCCGTCGAGCATGAAACGCCTCTGCTACACCCCGCTTTCGTCACTATAGGTCGATCCCGCCGATATGCTCACAGGGATGACTGAGTTCGCTCCCACGGACACCGCGAGTCAATACGCAGCGTTGGACCTCGAGCATCTCAACGACGCACAGCGCGACGCCGTCACACATCCTCACGGACCGCTGTTGGTGATTGCCGGCCCCGGGTCGGGCAAGACCCGGGTGATCACGCACCGGATCGCGTGGTTGATCGAGCAGGGCATCCCGCCCTGGCGGATCCTCGCCGTGACGTTTACGAACCGCGCTGCCCGTGAGATGCGCTCGCGACTTGAGGCGCTGATCGGCGCAGAAGACAGCGACAAGGTCTGGCTGGGAACCTTCCACCGGATTTGCGTCCGCATGCTTCGATCGCATGGTCAGGAGATCGGCGTCCCGCGCAACTTCGTCATCTTCGACAGCGACGACCAGATGCAGGTTGTGCGCGGCGCGCTCAAGGAACTGCAAGTCGACCCCAAGCAGTACGCCCCTCGAGCCCTGCTCAGCCGAATCTCGAGAGCCAAATCTGAAGGCGACTCGCTGGACGACTTCGCCTCGTCGACCGGCTCATACTTCGACGAGATCGCCGCGCGGGTCTGGGAGCGCTATGCGGCCGCGTTCAAGCAGGCGTCGGCGCTCGACTTCGATGACCTGCTGCTCAAGACGCTGGAGATGTTCGAGCTGGACCACGTTCGCGGCATCTACGAGGAACGTTTCGATCATGTGCTGGTCGACGAGTTCCAGGACACGTCGACGATCCAGTACCAGCTTGCCCGCGCCTGGTCGGCCGGCAGCGGCAACCTGACCGTCGTCGGCGACCCCGATCAATCGATCTACTCGTGGCGCTCAGCCGACATCCGCAACCTCAAGTACTTCGCCAACGACCACCACGATGCCGCCGAGGTGCAGCTCAACAACAACTACCGCTCCACGCAACAGATTCTCGACGCCGCCAACGCCGTCATCGATCGCGCTGCCGACCGAATCAAACGCCGGCTGGTGACCGACAACAACGATGGACCGCTGCCTCGCCTGCATGAGGCCTACAGCGAGTCGGACGAGGCCGAGTACATCACCGGCCACATCGAACAGGGATTGAGAGACGGTTCGCTGCGCTACGGCGAGGCGGCCGTGCTCTACCGCACCAACGCCCAGTCGCGAGCGATTGAAGAGTCGCTCGTCCAGCACGGGATCCCTTACCGCCTCGTCGGCGCGACACGCTTCTATGACCGTCGCGAAGTCCGCGATCTGCTGGCCTACCTGAGATTGGTACGTAACCCTGCCGACGCTGTCGCATTCGCCCGGGTAGCCAACGTGCCCACCCGCGGGGTCGGCGCGAAGACGATCGAAACGCTGACCGAGTGGGCGGCGACCCATGCACGCTCGCCCTTCCAGGCGGCCGCGGCAGCGGCCGGTCTCGACAACGATGCGCTCGGCGGCTATCTGACTCCGCCAGCGATCTCGAAGCGTGCGGCTGGGTCGCTGCGGGAGTTCGTGTCGTTGATTGAGGACGCGCAACTTCAAGCTGCGAAAGAGCCGCTCTCCGACGCGCTGCGAGCGATCCTGGTCAAGACCCGCTACCGGGAATGGCTGGTTCGCCAGGCGGACAGCGAGACCGAAGCCGAGAGCCGTTGGGAGAACGTGCAGGAGCTGATCACGGTCACTGAGAACTACTCGGAGATTGCGCCGGGCGCGGCGCTGGACGCCTTTCTCGAAGATGTCGCGCTGGTCGCGGACGTCGACGATCTGCCGGACGGTCCGCCCGACGCGGTGACCCTGATCACGCTGCACCAGGCCAAGGGCCTGGAGTTCCCGGTCGTGTTCATGGTCGGCATGGAGGAGTACCTGCTGCCGCACCAGTTGTCGATGGACGATCCCGCCCAGTTACAGGAGGAACGACGGCTCTGCTACGTGGGCATGACTCGCGCGATGCGGGAGCTTCATCTGCTGCATGCGTTCCGCCGCGCATTCCAGGGAAGAACCGGCCACAATCCGCCGTCGAGATTCCTGGCCGACATCCCGGACGACCTGCTGCAGCGCTTCCAACGCCAACAGGCGCAGGTCGGGGCGGATGTGCGTCCGGCGCGCAATCGAACCGTGCGCTGGGACGAGTTCGACTCGTTCGAGCCCGAGCCGGTCGAGGCGCCCATGGTCGGTCTCAAGGAAGGCGACGAGGTCTCTCACGAGATCTTCGGACACGGCGTCGTGCTTTCGCTTCGCGCGATTGGGCGCGACGCCGAGGTCACTGTTCGCTTTGCGGACACGGGTGTGAAGCGGCTGCTCGCCTCGATGGCGAATCTGACGCGGGCTTAGGGCCTGTTCACGCTAGCACGGGGCGACGATCGCTTGCGGCAGTGCGATTAGCGCGGGTTGTTCTGGCCAGAGTCGACTTGCGCCAACATGGATCATCCTGCCGAAACAGGAGTGTGAACACGCCCTAGCTCGATGCGTGTGCGTGGGTCTGCGCTCTCCACGACTGAGGTGAGGAGCACGTCATCACTCCGCTCGATGATCGAGGTCTGGGCCCCGCGTCGGGGCGCGGGGCATCGGAGGTCCGGGGGTGGGGCAACGAGTGTGTGAACAGGCTCTAGGCCTCGGCGCGCTGTTGGGCTTCCTGTTGGCGGACTCCACGCTCGAATGCTGCGAGCGCGTCTCGGAGGGCGTCTTCGGCCGATGTGTCGGCGTCCCTCGCCTCTTGCACGAGGTCGAGGAGGCGTTGGCCCAGTTCGCTTGAGCCCTGCGCCTCGCGTGCGAAGCCGTTCCGCTCGGCGCGACCGAGGATTGACTGGGCGCGGGCGAGGGCGGGCAGGGTGTTGGGGACGCCGTCGAGGACTGATTCCCGGTTCGGGCGCTCTCGCGCCTTGAGCCGTTCCCAGGCGCCCTCAACCAGCTTCGGCGTGTTGGCGGTAGCGTCGCCGAAGACGTGCGGGTGACGACGGACCAGCTTGGCTCGGATGCTCTCGGAGACGTCGTCGAGGGTGAAGTCGCCAGCCTGTTCGGCCAGCTTGGCGTGGAGGACGACCTGCATCATGAGGTCGCCGAGTTCCTCGCAGAGTTCGGCCGGGTCGCCGGACGCGATGGCTTCGAGCACTTCGTAGGTCTCTTCGAGCAGGTGGGGTCGGAGTGACTCGTGGGTTTGGGCGTTGTCCCAGGGGCAGCCGTCGACGGGGTCGCGGAGGCGGTCCATGACTCCGCGCACGCCGTCCGGAGCGTCGCGGATATCGGAGAGTTCGATTGGATCGAGGATGAGTGCGGTTGCTCCCTGGCACTCTCCGTTGAGCAGGTCCGCGACTGTTGATCGGCGAACCCTGGCGGTCTGATCCATGGCTCGCAGTCCATGATCGGACGGGTAGTGGCGTAGCGCGTTGGGGAGGTTGGCGTTGTCGTCGACGAGGACCAGCATCGTGCCTGTCGTGACGGGTGGTTCGGCCGAGGCTCGGGCGATTGTGAGGGTGGCTTCGTCTTCGAGTCCCGCAAGTTCGATGATCCTGGGGAGGGTTTGCAACATCGGGGACTCCGCGGCTCGATAGGCTGACTCGACATATGAATCCTACCGCTCAGGTCCTCCTCAATCGGCTCGGCCGCACCCTGGCCGCGCTCGCGTTGGCCGTCTCGCTGTTCACTCTGCCGGTCGCGCTCTCGGTTCGGTATGCGACGACCTCTGCTTCCTGGTGGGAGCGTGGGTTCGAGCGCTACGACGCGACCGGGCGGACCGGTCTGCCTCAGGATGAAGTGCTCAGAGTTGCGCAGGAGACGCGCGACTATCTGACCAACGACGAAGAGCGGCTCGATGTGGAGGTCGCAGGATCGCCGTTCTACACGGAGCGGGAGATCCTGCACATGATCGACGTGAAGCGGCTGATGGCTCGCACCTTCGACGCCAGCTGGGCCGCACTCGGATTCATCATCGCCTTCATCGCAGCGACCGTCTGGCGACGCCGCGCTGAGGCGGTGTCGGCGCTGGCGCGGTCAACCCTGTCGGCCTGCGGCGTTGTGGCGCTGCTGGTCGTCGTGCTGGGAGTCATTGGGATCGCCGGCTTCGACTCGGCCTTCCGCAACTTTCACCTGCTGTTCTTCACCAACGATCTGTGGCAACTGAGTTCTCGGGACGGACTGATCCAGTTGTTTCCGCAGCGGTTCTTCTTCGACACGACGATGCTGATCGGCGGCGTGACGCTCGTCTTCGTCGTCACACCTGCGTTGCTGGCCGGCCTCTACGAGTGGCGGCAGCGACGGAGGCTGACGCGGTCAGGTCAGGAGTCCGGGGCGACGTAAGCGCCTGCTTCATACCAGCCGGCGGTGAACAGCAAGCCATTGTGCCGCACGACCCACGTGTGCTTCTGCTCCTGCTCGCCGCTATCGGGATTGAGGAACACGTAGCTGACCCAACCGCGATCTTCAATCGCAATGAACTCCTCTCGGAAGTGGCGCCCGGTCACATCAGGCCCGCCGTCGAGCAGATTCTCTCCTAACGGCAGGTAGGGGTGCGCGAGACGAGTGCCGTCGAGCTCGTAGATGCTTACGTACCACTCGCCATCCACACTCTCTGGAGAGTTGTGGTGCTCAATGACTGCTTCGCGGCCATCTGCGTCGTAGCGATCGATTGCGTCTTGCACCAACGCCCTGGCGTAACTGGCCGGGTCCTGCTCGGCGAGGTCGTAGTTGCGGTCGTACCAGCCCGAGCCAAAGAGCAAGTCTCCCTGCCGCACGAGCCAGCTGTGTTTGCGCTGGTACTGCAGTTCGGCGTCGGGATTCGGAAAGACGTAGGAGATCCAGCCGCTGGGGTCGATTGCCAGCGTGTCGGCGGTGTAGTCGTAGCCCGTCACGTCGACGCCGGTGCCATGCAGGTTGCTGCCCAGCCAACCAGGCCGGTCGGCTCGTGCGCCATTGACCAGGCGGGTGCCGTCCACGTGATGCACGAAGAGGTACCACTGGCCGTCGATGCTCTGCTGGGAGTTGTAGTACTCGAAGGTCGCTTCGCGGCCCAAGGCCCGGTACAGCTCCAGGGCCCGATCCACGTAGGACTGGGTGAATGCGCCTGGGGCGTGGACCCTGGAGGGACCATCCTCGTACCAGCCCGAGCCGAAGATCAGACCGTCGTGCCGCACCACCCAGGAGTGTTTGACCTGGACACGACCCAGGGCGGGATTGTTGAACTGGTAGTCGACCCAGGCGCCGTCCGCGCTGGCAACGGCGACCACCATATGCCCGACGGGGTATCCATCGGGGCCACTGGCCTCGGCGGCCGTGTTGCCGACCAGGTCCGGGTTGCGATTGGCGATCAGTACGTCGTTCTCATCGAAGATGAACATGTACCACTGGCCGTCGATGCTCTCCGGCGAGTTGTAGTAGGCCAGCGTCGCATCAAGGCCGTGGTGCTCGTAGTAGTCGATGGCCTGTTCGACGAAGGACTTTGTGTAGGCAGCTTCATCTGAGACGTCCGGCGTCGCAGCGGGAACGCTGACCGCCACTGAACTGCTCGAATACCATTGGCCGGGCTCAGGTCCGGGCGGGAGGAACCGGGCGTCGGGCGTGTGTGTTAGCCATTCACCGTCGGCCGCGCGAGACTGCGCTCGTACCTCGAAGCCACCCGTGTCGGTCTGTCGGGCCTGGACTCGGACGTCAACATCGCCGTCGCTGTCGTTGTCCGAGACGGCGAAGTCGAATCGGACGAGGCCGCTGAACACGACTGCGGCAGCGACGATCGCGATGAACAATGCGCCAGCGGTCAGAGTGCGGACGGGGTGAGTCATCGTTTATCCAAACGCTGGGGTGTTGGCGAAGATTTGATGTCTCGGGCGGATCGACACCGAGTGTTCGTTGGGCGCTAGCTGGGCGCCAGTTGGGCGCTAGTTGAGCGCGCCCATGCCGCCTCCGCCGCATCCGCAGGAACCTCGGCCGCAGGCGCAGCCGCCGCCGGTGGGCATTGCCTCGGCGGCTTCGATGTCGGAGAACTCGCCGGCGACCGTGACCACGGCGGCGGTCAACACCTTCTGCGCCACCTGGCCGCAATCGTGCTCGAACGGCTCCGAGGCGGCGCTCATCGGCCGCAGCTTGGTGAACTTCTCGTTGCAGGGTCGGCAGTAATACTCGTACATCGGCATGAATGGCGCTCCGCTGTGTTGGTCATCGTCTGCCTGCAGAATACGGAACGGGGCACGAGGATCAATCGAACTGGGCGCGAGAGAACTGGGCGGGAATAGACTCAGCGATACCCCCCGTAGCTCAGGGGATAGAGCACCGGTTTCCTAAACCGCGCGCGGAGGTTCGAATCCTCCCGGGGGGACCACCTTGTGGGGTTATGGGTTGCGGGGTTATGGGTTGTAGAGGGCGACGATTTTTTCGAGGGCGTTGACTTGTGCGAGGGAGTCCCCCCTGGCTTTTGCGGCTTGAAGTTGGTCGGTGAGGCGGAGTGCTTCTGCCTCGGCGCCGGGTGGGAGGGGTTTGTCGGGAAAGTCGGTGGGGAGGATCTCTCTGTCGCCAGCGCTGGGCGGGAGGCCCCCTCTGTCACTCCGTGACATCCCCGCATCAAGTGCGGGGCGGGCTTCCCCCAAAGGGGGAGATTTGGGAGGTTGCCGTGACATCCCCGCATCAAGTGCGGGGCGGGCTTCCCCCAAAGGGGGAGATTTTGAGCCTTGGGGGTGGCAGTGTTTTCGCTTTTGGCCGCTTCCGCAGGGACATGGTTTGTTGCGTCCGGTGTCTCCGGGCATAGCTCCGTTCAGCTTCTTGGTGGAATTTTTTTCTGAGGGGTGCGGAGCGACGATCTCCAGTGTTTTGCTGGGGATCGGGGTCGGAATCGTTTCAGGTTCTTTCAGGTTTTTTCGGTCGGTTTCGTGGTCGGCGAACTCGTCGTCGGGGTGGTCGGGTGAGCGCATGCTGCTGTAGATGTGCGGGATGTTGAGTTGCTTGAGCAGCATCCGCAGTTCACGCTCGACCTGGGCCAGGCGACGGGCGTGGCGCTCCTCGATCTGGGTGAGCTGCTCAAAGGTGAGCTGGGCGTCGGGTCCGAGGGCGCGGCGGGCTTGCTCGATGGGATCGGCGCCGGTCAGGCGCTCGAGGCGCTGGTCGAGGCGGGCGACCTGCTGGAGCAGGATGTCGTCGTGGATGTCCTGGGTGAGCAGGACCCAGTGTTCCTCGAGCAGGCGGAGATCGGCGTGGACGGTGGCGATGGAGACGTTGGTCTGGTCGGCGATCTGTTCGAGCGTGCGGCCAGCCTGACGGAGGGCGTGCTCCTGGAAGATACGTCGGCGTCGACGGGGTGAGATGTTCATGGTTGCGCTCCTGTTCATACAGGAACGTTAGTACGATATGAACGGGAGTTCAGCGATCGAGTGTGTTGGAGGTTGCGGAGGCTGAGTCGAGGATGTTCGCGTTGTTGGCCGAACTGCTTGGTGCGGGGCCTGTGCTTGCCTGTCCCTGAGCTGTGCCCGGAGGCCGAGCCTCGGGGAACCGCGCTGGCAGTTGAAAAACGTTGTCCTTGGGTTGGTGTTGTGGGTGGGGCTTTGCTTCTCGGCGATTGAGATGAGGATTGCTTCGGCGCTCCGGTCGAAGATCGAGGTCTGGGCCCCGTGTCCCCTGGTCAAGCCAGGGGCAGGCAAGCACGGGGCATCGGAATCGGAGAGTGAGGGCTGGGCGGCTAGCCCGGATTCGACCTTGGTGGCTTGGGTGAAGGGGGATTCGTCGCGGCTGAAGCGGGCATCGAGCTCAGGTTGGCGTTATGGGGGCGTCTTGCTTCCCGATGGTTGAGATGAGGATTGCTTCGGCGCTCCGGTCGAAGATCGAGGTCTGGGCCCCGTGTCCCCTGGTCAAGCCAGGGGCAGGCAAGCACGGGGCACGGGATCACGGGGTAGTCGGGGCTGGGCCCGGGATGTCCTGGATCAGGAGCATGAGCGTGAGGTCATCGAACGGGGAGGCCTCGAACCCGAAGTGTCGGTAGAAGCTTGCGGCCTGGTTGTCCTTGGCGTGGACCAGGACCAATCGCAAGCCGGTGAGTTGCGACACCTCCAGGGCTTTCAGCAGGAAGTGTTTGAGCAAGGCCGCCGCCAGTCCCTGGCCCTGGTGATCGCGGTCGACAGCCAGCCGTCCTAGCAGCATGGCCGGCAGCGGATGGGGCTGATTGCGCCTGATACGTCCAGGCGCCTCCTGGCGAGCGAGCGCGGCGGTGCTCGAGGCGTAGTAGGCCACGACGGTCGCGCCGTCGGTCACAACCCAGGTCCGACTGGAGCCATCGCCTTGATTGCGCAGCGCCCGCCGTTGCAACCATTCGTCGAGCGCGACATCGGCGCAATCGAAACGGTCGGTGCGGTGGCTCGCGGTCAGAAGTTCTGGCCCCTGATAAGCGATCACTCGGTTTCCAGGACCGAAGGCTGCGACAACAACGACTCGAGCCGGGGCTTGGCCGTCAGCGGGCGATCGAGGATTTCCTGAAGGGCGACCCACTCGTCGCCGGACAGCAGGAACAGGCGTCGATCGGCGAGATCGTCAATCGCCGCGGAGACCGCGTGGTTGACGACATACTCATTGAGCGACACGCCCTGTTGGGCGAGCGCACGACGCACGATGGCGTCCTCGGTCGGGGAGACGCGAATCGACCAACGTTCGGACTTCGCCTCGGTAGCCATGCGGTCACTGTACGTCGATTGTACGTACAGAGCAATTCGACCAGACGTCGAGCTCAGGTTGGCGTTGTGGGTGGGGCTTTGCTTCTCGATGATTGAGGCGAGGATTTCGTCTGCGCTCCCGTCGAAGATCGAGGTCTGGGCCCGGTGTCCCCTGGTCAAGCCAGGGGCAGGCAAGCACGGGGCAACGGGTCACGGGGTGGTCAGGGCTGATTCGACCATGGCGGCCTGGCCCAGGAGGGTTTCGTCGTGGCCGAAGCGGCCGACCAGTGAGAGGCCCAGCGGGAGGCCGTCGACGTCTCCGAACGGCAGGTTGACGACGGGCATGCCGGCGTGGGTCCAGGGCAGATTCATCGCCGGGTCTCCGGTTGATCCGAGACCGTGCGGGGCTGATCCGACCGCCGAGGGGGCCAGCCAGGCGTCGATTCCGGCCCGGTCCATCCGCTCGTGCAATCGCTGGCGCAGCTCAAATCGACTGGCTCTGCCGGCCTCTGCGTCCGCCGCCGAGATCTGCCGACCCGCTTCGTAGAGCTGCGCGCTCTGCGGACGGAACATGGCCCCGTACTTCTCGTAACGCTCCTGGTGAACCTCGGCAAACTCGTAGGTCGTCAGGTTTCGGTGACGCGCGCTGATGTCGGCGATGTTATGCAGGGTCGGCGCGGACTCAACGCTGATTCCCGCTGCCCGCAACCGCTGAGCGGCAGCATCGAGCGCGCCGCGCATGTGATCCGACGCCTGATCGATGAAGGCGCCGGTCGGGATGCCGATCCTAGGCGGCGACGCTTCGGCATCCTCGCCTGCCCGCCAGCCGAGCAAGAGCGATGGCGCGACCAATGCGGCGTCGGCGATCGAGTTGACGAAGTAGCCGATCGTGTCGACAGAGGGTGAGTAGTAGAGCGTGCCGCCGGTCGGGATTCGGTCGTAGGAGGGCTTGAAACCGACGACGCCGCAGAATGAGGCCGGACGGATGACCGAGCCAACGGTCTGCGAGCCGAGCGCGAGCGGCGCGATTCCGGCGGCCACGGCCGCGGCCGAGCCACTGCTCGAACCGCCGGGCGTGTGCTCCCTGTTATGTGGATTGGCGGTCGCGCCGGAGGCGAAGTAGGCGAACTCGGTGGTCACGGCTTTGCCCAGGACGAGCGCGCCTGCTTCCTTGAGCCGTGCGACGACATCCGCCTCGCGGCCGCTGAAGGACTCCGGCGGCACGGCGGAGCCGGCTCGGGTCGGCATGCGGCTGACATTGAAGATGTCCTTGACGGCGACCATCGCGCCAAATAGCGGAGGTCGCGCCGAGGGGATGGGCCAGCGCTCGATGATGTCGGCCGCTTCGGAGGACAGGCGCTCGCGCAGACGCACATCCGGCAGGATCGCGCGGACCAGCGGGTTGACCGCTTCCAGGCGATCGAGGGTCTGAGCGATCAGGTCCTGCAACGAGAGGTCGCCGGAGCGGGTCGCTTCGACCTGATCGGCGAGGGAGAGCGGCGCGACAAGCTGAAGCGCGTCAGAGTCCGGCATGAGAGCCTCCAGGTTGCGGGGCGGCCCCCTCTGTCGCTCCGCGACATCTCCCCCAGAGGGGGAGAGTGGGATTGGTTTGGCATCTCCCGAATGGAGAAAATTGAACCTCTGGATTCGGCAGCTCCCCCAATGGGGGAGAGGAGCCGAGCGGGTCCCCGAATGAATCGGGGACTGGTAGATGGCGGGCTAGAAGCCGAGGCCTTCTTTGCCCTGCATGGAGCGGCCGACATTGATCTGGCCCAGATGGTTGTTGGAGTGATTGATGATGACCTGCCCGATGATCTCCCACTTGGGCAGTTCGCCCTGGGGGACGATGCGAGTGATGGAGTTGAGGTAGTCGAGCGGCATGTCGGCGATGCGGGGGACGATGACGTCGGCGACGTCGTTGAGGTAACCGGCGATCACGGCGCCTTCGGGGAAGACCCAGCTTGAGACCTCTTCGTAGCTGGTGCCGGTGCCCTGGTCGACCTTGGGCAGGCCCCACTCCTCGTGCAGGTTCTTTGTCAGCCAGATCGGCTTCTCGCGCTCGAACGCGAAGTGGATCAGGTTGTCGGCGGTGCGGGCGATATGCCAGGCCTCGAAGCCGATGCAGTTCTGACCCTCGTGGGTGCGGAAGTGGACTTCCTCCTGGGAGAGGTCTTCCATCGACTGCACGGTCCAGCGCAGGACTCGATCGGTGAACTTGGCCAGCGACTCGGCCAGGGGGTTATCTGCCATTGGTCGTTCCTTCGACTTTCGTTGCGACTTTCCTTGCGAACGGTCGGTTTAGTGGTCTGATTCCTCAGTGAACGTTACTTGACGAGGCGGGATAGAGCGTCGGCCCAGAGTTGATCATCTTCGGTATCGACCGAAACCTGGTGCAGATCGACGCCGAGCTCGGTCTGCTCGTCGAGGTAAGCGGCGCAATCTTCCAACGAGCCGCGCTTCGAGAACCTCGGCGCGATTTCCATGGCGATCTCGGTGGCCGCGCCGACGCCGCCCGATTGCCATGCCTCTCGCATGGCGGCGACCTCTTCAGCGAATCCCTGGCGCTCGAACTGGTGGAAGTAGCCGGGGCCGTTCCTGACCGCGAAGAACGCGAGGCCCTGGGCAAAGCCCCGATCGAGTGCCGAGATGCGTTCTTCGTCGAGGGCGACGGTGGCCGAACCGGGTGAACGGACCTCGACGGCGTCGGCGCTGCGCCCGGCTTCGATTGACCATTGCTTGACCTGGTTCACCGACTCGGCGACGCGGTCGTTGGGGATCCAGGTGGGCATCCAGCCGTCGGCGATCTCGGCCGTCATGCGGACGGAGGTCGGATTGAGCGTAGCGAGGTGTATCTGCGCGGTCGGTTGGGCAGGGATCATGCCGCTAACCAGGGCTCGCTCGACGCTGATGGTCGGGCCTTCGTAGCTGAAGCGTTCCCGCGACCAGTAGAGGCGGATGAGTTCGACCGCCTCGCGGATGCGGGCGAAGGGGCGCTCGAACTTGACTCCGTGAAAGCGCTCGATTGCGCCGGGTGCGCTGGCGCCGAGTCCGATCACGACTCGGCCTCCGGAGAGCTGATCGACGGTGCCGAAGCTCTGCGCCAAGGTTGCCGGGGTCCGAGAAAACACGTTGACGATGGAGGAAGCGATCCGCACGTTCGAGGTCTCGTGGGCGAGCAGCGCCATGCCGGTGAAGGCGTCGTGTCCGTAGCCTTCGAGCACGCTGATGGTGTCGATGCCGATCTCGTCGGCGAGCCGAGCCCGGGCGATGAAGGTGTCGACGAAGTCGGGGTTCCAGGGCAGATTGACCGTGATTCGTCGATTCGCCGATGTCATAGCCAGGGGTCTCCTTCACTCACGGTCGCCGAGAGCAACCAGATCTTGACGGCGCAGCGGACTTTGCCATCGGGATCGACGACGCGATCATCTTCGCGCAGATTGCGGGCGATGTTCTCCAGCATCTGATCGCGTCCGCTGGGGAGGAAACCGAAGGATCGGAGCATGCGCCACCAGGCGTCGAAGTTGTCCCACCAGAATTCTCGCTCGATCTCTTCGATTGTCACATCGTCGAGGCGGCGGCCATCAATCTCGCAGAGCAGGGCCAGCTGCACGGCGTGCCGAGGGTCGAACTGCAGCTCGACCTCGGGCCAGGCGACGCCGCGGCGTTCGAGCAGACCGAGCAGCCTCATGCCGGGCGATCCGAGGAATGGCGAACCGATCACGGTTGCGGCCACTCGGCCTCCGAGGCGGGCCAGGCGGGTGGCTTCTTTGAGGATTTGCTGCGGTCGCTCGGCGTAGGGCAACACGAGCCCCAGTCCGACGGCGTCCGCGGAGCGGTTGGGCAGGCTGGTTGCCGAGGCGTCTTCCTGGATGAATCGTTGTTGCAATGGGGCTCGGCGAAAGCGGTCTCGGGCCAGTTCCAGCTGGACTCGTGAGAGGTCGACGCCGACGGCGCTGCCCTGGGTGAGCTTCGTCGCGGCGTGGGCGACCAGGATTCCGGGGCCGCAGCCGAGGTCTATGAAGTCGTCGGTTTCGGAGAGCTGGAGGCGTTCGATCAGCTCGGATGCGGCGAGATTGATCAGCTCGGTCGCGGAGGACTCGTAGTCGGGGCCGCTCAGGTTGAAGGCTTCGGCGATATCCTCGTTGCGCATTCCAGCCGTCTCCCCGGCCGTCTCTCAGGCCCAACCGCAAACGGGATCGCCGATGTCTCACGATACTCCGCTCGTGATCGCTCACCGAACCACCATGGGTCACGCGCCCGAGAACACGTTGCTCGGCATTCGCCGGGCGATGGAGATGGGTTGCGACGGAGTGGAAATCGATGTCCGTCTGTGCGCCGATGGCGTACCGGTCTTGATCCACGATGACCAACTCGATCGCACCACCGATGGGTCAGGCCGCGTCGCCGAGGCCTCGTTGAGCGAGCTGGTTGGAATCGACGCCGGCGAGGGCGAGCGGATCCCCAGCCTGCGGGACGCGCTCGCGGCCGTCAACGGGCAGATGCTGCTAATCATCGAGTTGAAGGTGACCCCGGGAGACGACGTTCAGGCCCTGTCTGATGCAGTCCTGAGCGAGTTAGGCCGAGCCGACGCGTTTCATTGGATATGGCTGTGGAGCTTCGATTCCGAGGCCGTCATCGCGCTATCCGATAGGGCACCCGACGGAACGCGAATCGCCCATCTGGTTCTCGCTCCAACGCCGGACATCTGGCGGATTGCCGCAGAGCATCGGCTCGACGGTGTTTCGATGCACGGATCCGGCTTGACCCCGGACCAGGTCGCGGCCTGCCGCGCTCACGACATGGCGACGTTCGTCTGGACCGTGAACGAACCTTCGGACATCGAGCGCTGCATCGAGCTGGGCGTCACCGGCATCGTGAGCGACTACCCCGAGCGGATCGAAGCGGCGGTTTCCGCCATGATCGGCCCAAGCGCCGAGCCCGGCTAGGGCGTGTTCATACAAGTCGGATTCCACGTTGCCCCGTGCTTGCCTGCCACGCACTTGATGCGGGGACACGGGCCCAGACCTCGATCTTCGGGCGGAGTAACGACGCGTGCCTCGGCTCAGACGCGGAGAGGCCAGACCCGCGCACATACGTCGAGGTGAGGCCAACGTCTTCCTACGCGCGTGCTTGGTTGCTCTGGGCCCCGTGTCAAGCACGGGGCGACGATCCTTTGCGGCATTGCGATTGGCGTGGCCTGTTCTGACCCGCGTCGACTTGCCAACGTAGATCGTTCCGCTGAGACAGAAGTGTGAACACGCCCTAGAACGACTCCATTGCGGAATCCCGATCACCGAGGATCGGAATGATCTCGGCGAAACCGGAGAACTTGAACACATCGTTGACGTGGTCGCGCACGGCATAGAGCACCAGCTTGCCTGCGGCGTCGCCGGCGCGTCGGGACGCCATCAGCAGCACCCGCAACCCTGCAGACGAGATGTATTCGACCGCCTCGCAGTTCATCATGATCCTGGTATGGCCCTTGGCGATCCGGTCGAGCAGCGCCTCTTCGTACGCCTTGGCCGTGGCGCCGTCGATCCTTCCGGTCGGGTTCAACACCAGGACGCCGTCGTCAATTTCGGAGTGCAAGTCCAGCATGATCCAAGTCCTCCTTTGCGGTGTTGCCACAGAATAGGCGCGTCGCCGGCGCAGTGATGCGCCAGCCTGACAGCGCGGTGAAGCGCCGCCCTGCGTTCTCGATCACCTGCTATGCTCGTTGCTTACGGAGGGGTGTAGCTCAGTTTGGCAGAGCAACGGTCTCCAAAACCGTAGGTCGCGGGTTCGAGTCCTGCCACCCCTGCCAGAGCATCCAACCTTCTTTGCCGAGGTGGTGGAACTGGTAGACACGCAGCGTTGAGGGCGCTGTGCTCATTGCGAGCGTAAGAGTTCGAGTCTCTTCCTCGGCACCAAACAGCGGACAATCGCCGATCGGCCACAATCACGTTCGGCGGCTACAATGTCCTCAGCGAGCGACAATTTGTTGCTCGGACGAGCGGAAGTGGCGCAGCGGTAGCGCGTCTCCTTGCCAAGGAGAAGGTCGAGGGTTCGAATCCCTTCTTCCGCTCCAGAACATCTCACCTGTGCACCCGTATCTGCGCAAAGGGCGACGTGGCCAAGTGGTAAGGCAGGGGTCTGCAAAACCCTTATCACCGGTTCGAATCCGGTCGTCGCCTCCAACTCCTCCTCCTGACACACTCCAGTGCCCGCCTACGACCCGCAAACCGCGCTGATCGTCGTTGACGTCCAGAACGACTTCGCCCATCCGGACGGATCGCTGTTCGTCGAGGGCTCAGCCGAGGTAGTGACCCACGCCAACAGGGCGATCGCTCGGGCAACCGAGGCTGGCGCGCTGGTCGTCTACACCCAGGACTGGCATCCCGAACACACACCTCACTTCAAGCAGGACGGCGGCATCTGGCCCGTCCACTGCGTCGGCGATACCTGGGGCGCCGAGTTCCACGCCGACCTGACCGCAGACGCGGGCCCGACCGTGCGCAAGGGCGTCGACGGCAACGACGGCTACTCCGGCTTCACAACTCGCGACCCACAGAGCGGGGACCGGCATCCGACCGATCTTGAGGACATCCTGCTCGAAGCGGGCATCGAGCGCTGCGTGGTCATCGGTCTCGCGACCGACTACTGCGTCAAGGAGACCGTCCTCGACGCCTGCCGACTCGGCTTCGAAGTCCTCGTTCCCGTCAATGGCGTCGCCGCCGTCAATCTCCAGCCGGTCGACGGCGACGCAGCCATCGCCGCCATGGCCGACGCTGGCGCAGTCATCGAGCGCTGATCGAATACCGTTCACACAGTGAACACGCCCTCGGCCCTCTTCGTCGATCTCTACGAACTGACCATGGCCCAGGTCTACTACGACCGCGGCATGACCGGCGACGCCGTCTTCGAGCTCACCGTCCGCGAGTTGCCCAAAAACTGGGACTATCTGATCGCCGCCGGATTGGAACGGGCCCTCATGTTCCTCGAGACGCTGCGCTTCAGCGATGAAGACCTGGCCCACCTCCAGTCCCTACCCCAGTTCGACCGACGATTCATCGACCAGCTCCGCGAGTTCCGTTTCAGCGGCGAGGTCTGGGCCCCGCCCGAAGGAACGATCGTTTATCCCGGCGAACCGCTGATCCAGGTCATGGCTCCGCTGCCGGAAGCCCAGATCGTCGAGACGGCGATGATCAACCAGATCGCCTACCCGACGCTCGTCGCGAGCAAAGCGGCGCGCGCCGTCGACGCGGCCGCAGGACGTCCGGTGATCGAGTTCGGCGGACGCCGCGCTCACGGCTCCGAGGCAGCCATCGAGGCGTCCCGCGCCACCTACATCGCCGGCTTCGAGGCGACTTCCTCGGTCGAGGCCGGCCGTCGCTATGGCATCCCGACAACGGGGACGATGGCGCACAGCTTCATCCTCGCGGAGGACGACGAGGCGTCCGCCTTCGAGGCGTTCGTCTCGCGCTATCCGGCGACGACCCTGCTGGTCGACACCTTCGACACCGCAACCGGCGTGAACAACGCCATCAAGATCGCGAAGAAGTACGGCCAGGGATCGGTCGGCGCCATCCGGCTCGACTCCGGCGATCTCCGCGCCGAGGCCTGGCAAGCCAGGATCAAGCTCGATACGACCGGCTTGCCCGACGTCCGCATCGTCGCCAGCGGAGGACTGGACGAGTATCAGATCGCCGGGTTGGTCGAAGCGAA
This sequence comes from Dehalococcoidia bacterium, assembly GCA_022822855.1. GTDB lineage: Bacteria > Chloroflexota > Dehalococcoidia > Bin125 > Bin125 > Bin125. Next base: position 77,418 of record JAJDYG010000025.1, on the reverse strand, counting down.
CGCTCCGATCGATGTCTACGCCTGCGGCACCAGCATCGTCGCGCCGCCCGACGCATCGACTCTCGACTCCGCCTACAAGATCGTCGAGTACGACGGCCGCCCCGTCGCGAAACGCTCACCGGGCAAGCCCAGCATCGGACATCGGAAACAGGTCTGGCGAGCTGACGACCACGACCTGGTCGGGCGCTTCGGCGAACCGCCATCGGCGGACGCTGAAGCACTGCTCCGACCGATGATGGTGTCAGGTCAACGGACCACTCACGGGCAGGAGACACTCGAGCTAATCCGCCGCAGAGCCGGTGTTGCACGCGGTCCGCGCAGGGTTCTGATCGATCCCTCGCTGATAGACTGAAAACCGAACAAACATAGTTGGAGTACTACGGTATGTCCGAAACCAGAACCGATACCCCGGGAGTTGTGATCCCGATCTGGGATGACGAACTCGACGATTTCGAAACCGAGGCGACCGCATTCAGGGCGCAAGAGCGCGACGAAGTGGAGTTCATGCTCTACCGCTTGCGCCAGGGCGTCTACGGACAGCGCCAGCCCGACGTCCACATGAACCGGATCAAGCTGCCCATGGGCGGCGTCACCTCCGATCAATTGGACGGCCTGGCGGAAGTCTGCGAGACCTTTGCGCCCCTGGGCAAGGGTCACATCACCACTCGCCAGAACATCCAGGTCCACTTCGTCCCGCTCGACCAGATGCCCGACATGCTCCGCGTCCTGGGCAAGGTCGGACTTTCCTCGCGCGAGGCCTGCGGCAACACCGTCCGCAACGTCACCGCCGACCCCTGGGCCGGCATCTCCGAGGACGAGGTGTTCGACCCGACGCCGTACGCAGGCGCATTCGTCCGCTACTGGGTACGCAGTTCGATCACCCAGCTCCTGCCTCGCAAGTTCAAGGTCTACTTCACCGGCCGCGAGGCCGACTCCGCCATCGCCGCCATCCACGACCTCGCATTTTTCTCCCAGGTCCGCGTGATCGACGGCGAAGAGGTGCGCGGATTCCGCGTTATGGTCGGCGGCGGTCTCTCGACGATGCCCAAGGAAGCGGTCACCCTGACCGAGTTCGTTCCGATGTCGGAGTTCCTCACGCTCTCCGAGGCAGTGATCCGGATCTTCAACGCCGCCGACGAGCTACGCAAGAACATCCTCAAGGCGCGCCTCAAGTTCCTCGTCCACCGCGTTGGCGAGCAAGCCTTCCGCGAGATGGTCGACGAAGAGCTGAAGAAGGGCTGGTCGGCCGAGACGCCGCCGCTCGAGGAACTGCTCTACCTCGACGACGAAGAGTCGGACGCCCGCGACATCTCCGTCGAGTTACCGTCGCCCAACGGCGACGCCGCTCGCTTCGAGCGCTTCCTCTCGGCCAATGTCCGGCCCCAGGTGCAGGACGGCTACTCAGCCGTCGAGGCCTCGATCGACCAAGGAGACCTGACGCCCGAGCAGTTCCGCGGCCTCGCCGAGATCCTGCGCAAGTACGGACGCGAACGCGCCCGCACGACTCCGCAACAGAATGTCGTGTTGCGCTGGATTCCCAACGAGGCCGTCTACGCGGTCTGGAAGGAACTCGACGAGCTTGGCATGGGCGCTCCCGACGCGCAGGAGATCGAAGATGTCGTCTCCTGCCCCGGCACCGATAGCTGCAAACTCGGTATCACGTCCTCAATGGGTCTCAACCGCGCCGTTCAGGAGCGCGTCCGCTCGATGGACATCGACGACCCGGTCACTCGCAAGATGCGCATCCACATGAGCGGCTGCCCCAACAGTTGCGGCCAGCACCACATCGCCGACATCGGCTTCCACGGCGCCGCGATCAAGGTCGGCAACCGCCAGATTCCCGCGTACCACATGTTCATCGGCGGCACCTACCGGACCGAGGAGATGCGGCTCGGCACCCTCGTGCCGAAGGTGCGCCTCCCGGCGAAGCGCGTTCCCGACGCCGTCGAGCGAGTGATCGACCTCTATCACTCCGGCCGCGAGGACGATCAGGAGCTGTTCAGCAGCTGGGTCGACCGTGTCGGCCTGGGTCCCATCCAGGAGACCCTCACCGATCTGACCCTGCCGCCGGAGTTTTCCGCGGACACCCTGCCGATGTTCATCGACTGGGACCGCCAGGACATCTACATCCTCCAACGCGGCGAAGGCGAGTGCGCCGTCTAGGGGTCTGTCGCATATGGGGCGGGACCCCCTCAGTCGCTCCGCGACGGCTCCCCCTGCGAGGGGGAGCGAGAGATCGGCACCTCGCCCGATCACCGAACGCCGCCTCGCGCGGATGCGCCAGGTGATCGAACGTCGCCACGACGACCTCGTCGTTGTGATCGAGAACATCCACGACGCTCACAACGCCTCGGCCATCCTGCGCAGTTGCGATGCGTTCGGCGTCGGCCGGATCGCGCTGGTCTACACCAACCAGGTCTTTCCCGAGATCTCGGGCGGTGTCGCCGCCAAGGTCCAGAAGTGGCTCCGGATCGACCGTTACGACTCCGCGGAGGAGTGCGTCTCGACCCTGCGCGCCGAGGGCATCAAGGTCTATGCGACCGAACTGACCGACGCGGCGCAGGACTACCTCAGCGTCGACTTCAACGGGCCCACCGCAATCGTGTTGGGCAACGAGCACGCGGGCTGCTCGCCCGAGATGGTCGCTCTTGCGGATGGCGCATTGATCGTCCCGATGGTTGGCTTCGTGCAGTCGCTCAACGTCTCGGTGGCCGCAGCGGTCCTCCTGGCCGAGATCGCTCGACAGCGCAAAGACGTTCAGCCGCCCTGGACCGAACACAAGGCCGAGCTGCTGGAATCATGGGTCGAGCGAGAGACCTCGAAGCGTTGAGCAACGGGGTGTCGTGTAGCATCGCGTTGGATAACCGCGAAACACGAAAAGGAGCACAGGATGGCCGATTACGCTGGCAGACTGCCCGTGGCGACGCCTGAGTCACAGCCCTACTGGGATGGCCTCAAAGAGCACAAACTGATGCTGCCGACCTGCGACGACTGCGGTCCCCACTTCTACCCCCGTCCCTTCTGCCCAACACCCAATTGCTTCAGCTGGGACATCAAGTGGACCGAGGCGTCGGGCAAGGGCAAGGTCCACACCTTCGTGATCTCGCACCAGCCGATTCCTCCCTACCACACCGAGGACAACGCGCCGCCCTACGTGATCGCGGTGATTGAACTCGAAGAGGGCCCGCGGATGATGTCCAATCTGATCATCGACGACCCCTACTCGACGACCGTCGACATGGATGTCGAGATCGTCTACGACGACGTGACCGACGACGTCACCCTGCCCAAGTTCAAGCCTGTCTAGGCGCCGATTCGTTCAACCTTCTGACATTCACTGCCGAAAGGGAGACCACCCATGGATCAGATTCGACACAAGGTCGCGATTGTCGGCGCTGCTGAGACCGATGATCTGGGCCAGCTTCCGCACATGTCGCGGCTCGCGCTGCACGCGCAGTCGGCCAAGAACGCGCTCGACGACGCCGGTATTCCGCTGTCCGACGTTGACGGCCTGCTCTGCGCCGGCGCGATTCCCAACGAAGTCGCCGAGTACCTCGGCATCCAGCCGCGTTACATCGACGGCACCTCCGTCGGCGGCTGCTCGTTCATGATTCACGTCCGCCACGCCGTGGCCGCGATCATGGCCGGCTACTGCGATGTCGCGCTCGTCACACACGGCGAGAGCGGACGCTCGGGCGTCGACGCTCCGCGCGGCGGCTCGGCCTCCTCGCCGGGCGGTCAGTACGAGGCGCCTTTCGCGATCGGCGGCGCGCCGACGACGTTCTCGATTCCGGTGCTGCGCCATTTCCACGAGTACGGCACGACCAAGGAGCACCTGGCCCACATCGCTGCGGCGACCCGCGCCTGGGCCAACCTCAACCCGATGGCCATGATGGGCAGCCACCGCCGAGCGCCGGAACGCGGCGGCGGACCGATCACTCCGCAGGACGTGCTCAACTCGCGGATGATCTGCTACCCCTTCAACCTGCTCGACTGCTGCGTCGTCGCCGACGGTGGCGGCGCGCTGGTGCTGGTCTCCGAGGAGCGGGCCAAGGATTACGCCAAGGACCCGGTCTACGTGCTCGGCGCCGGCGAAGCGGCGGCGCACTGGATGGTCTCGCAGATGCGCGACCACACCACCGCCGACGGCTACCGGATCGCCGGTGAAGCCGCCTACAAGAGCGCCGGTCTGGGCCCGCAGGACATCGACCATTGCATGTTCTACGACGCTTTCACCTTCACCCCGCTGATGGCGGCCGAGGACCTCGGCTTCGTGCCCAAGGGCGAGGGCGGACCCTTCTTCGCCGAGACCAAGACCGGCCCCGACGGCGAGGTCATCTACAAGTCCGGTCCCGGCGGCGACTTCCCGATGAACACCAACGGCGGCGGTCTCTCCTACTGCCACACCGGCATGTACGGCATGTTCGCCATCATCGAGTCCGTCCGCCAGCTCCGAGGCGAATGCGGCGACCGCCAGGTGCCCAACGTCAACGTCAGCATGGCCCACGGCCCCGGAGGAATGTTCGCCTCAGCGGGAACGCTGATCCTATCGAATGCGTAGGATGGCGTCATGGTCATAGCAGGGCCCCCTCGATCGGCTCCTCCCAAACTTGTCACTGCTGAAGAACTCCAGCGGATGTCCAAGGACGAGTTTCGAGGCGAGCTGATTCGAGGGAGACTTTGCGAGATGCCTCCTCCCGGCAACGAACACGGCGTCATCTGTCTGCGTCTTGGCTCGAAGATTCTGCTGCACGTTGAAGAGCATGAGCTGGGAATGGCAACGAGCAACGACGCAGGCGTTGTCTTGGAACGTGGTCCTGACACTGTTCGCGGCCCGGACTTGGCGTACTTCTCTAGGGAGCGGTTCTCGCCGAGCGGCAGAGCGACCGGCTATCCCGAGGTTCCCCCCAATCTCGTGGTGGAAGTCAAATCACCCTCGGACTCGTTGAGTGAAGTTCACGACAAAGCAGTGATGTGGATCAGCTACGGAGTCGAGACTGTCTGGCTTGTCCTGCCGGATTCGCGATCGGTTGATGTGTATCAGGCCGGGGCCGATGTTGTATCGGTCACGGAGCCGAATCAGCTGGATGGCCTCCACGTACTGCCCGGATTCAGCTGCTCATTGGAGGAGATCTTCGGACCGGCGCCTCCGGTGGACGAGCCAGCAGCACGCTGACGGCTGCAGTCAGTAACAGTCCGACGAAGACGATGTAGATCAGGTCGTACGACCCTCGGCTGTCCACGACCAGCCCGGAGATGAACGGCCCAAACGCGTTGATCAGGAGTTGGGGCGGCGCAGTCACCGATCGGATTCGCCCCACTGAGTAGCGGCCGAAGTAGTCGGGAAACGAGATCCGGTTGAGCGGGAGCTGGGCGCCGAACGCGAGGCCGTGCCAGACGGCGAAGACGAATGCCATCCAGACCGTCTCGGTGAGCACGAACCAGACGATCGCGCTGGTCGTCACGCAGATCACCAGGGGCAGCGAGTAACGCACCGCCAGCCGCTGCCGCAGCTCGCCGCCCAACACACCGCCGATGATCCCCATCCCGGCCCACAACGCTAGGGCGCTGCGCGCCGTGTCGGCGTCGATCCCGTTCTGGGTCATGTGCGACACGAACGTGAAGTTGACCGCTCCTCCGACCGCCATCAGCATCGTCGTGCCAAACAGCAGCAGCCAGAACGCGCGCGTCCGAATCGCCTCGCGGACCGTCCAATCCGGGTCGCTGGCCAGAAGCGAGGGCGTCTCCGACCTTGCGACCGACGCCCTCAGCCGCTCGCCGTCCGGTCGAAGTCCAACGTCCTCGGGCCGTCGCCGCATGATCAGCGGGGGCGCAACGCCGATCACGATGACCAGCAACGCCATGAGCAGGAAGGCCTCGCGCAGGCCGCCGAGCCAGATCCCCGCTGTGATCACCAGCGGGAAGATCATCATCCCGCTGCGCGTGCCGATCATCGTCAAGCCCATCGCCGAGCCGCGACGCCGGATGAACCAGTTGGCGACCACCACGATCACGGCGATGTCGATCACGGCGACCGTGAGCCCCCGACCCAAGCCCCAGATCAGCAGAAACTGCCACAGCTCGGAAACGAACCCGAGAGCGACCAGCAACCCGGCCACCACGCCGACTGAGCTGAACAGCAACATCCGCGGCCCATGCCGATCGGCGATCGGTCCGACAAAGGTCGCGATGACGCCTCCGCCGATCCCGCCGATCACCATGGTCAGCGCAATCGAGGCGGTGCTCCAGCCATACTCGGCCTGCAGCTCCGGCGTGATCGCGCCGAGCACCGGATTGAAGAACGACACCGCGGCAAACGACGACATCGACGCCGCGGCGGCAATCCACCAGCCGGCGAACACGCGGCGAAACGGTCGCGCGTACAGGAAACCGGGCAGACGTTCGCGGCGTCGGAGCAGCAGTCGACTCTGAGGGTCGGGGGACTCACTCATCAACGCCACTACCCTACCGCTAGACCGCGACTGCCGGAGTTCGCAGGACTAACAGCGGAGGCGCCATGGCGAACAGAACGTTGCGCATTGGGGTGACGACCGAGCTGAACGAGCGCGCGGGCGCTCGCTTGCACGAGATCGTCCCCGATGCTGATCTGGTGCTGCTCAATACGGACGGCTCGTGGTCCGAGAGTCCTGCCGAACTCGACGCCTTCTTTTTCTCGGAAGACCTCTACTACCTCCCGGACGCGGTTGGCGCGTTCGTCGAGCTGCTGGGAACATCGCCGCCGAAGTGGATGCAGACGGCCAGCACCGGCGTCGACCACGCCCTCTTCGCCCACCTGTTGGATTCCGGCGCGATCGTGACCAACTCGCCCGGCGTGCATGGATCGACCATCGCCGAGTACGTGTTCGCCTACATCCTCAGCCACGCGAAGCGTCTGCCTCAACACGCGGCGAACCAGTCTGAACGCCAATGGACGCCCCTGGAATCACTGGAACTCGCGGGCCAGACGCTGGGGATTGTCGGCTACGGCGGCATCGGCGAGGCCTGCGCCAGACTCGGCCAGGCATTCGGTATGCGGACCATCGCCACCAAGCGCCGACCACCCAGCAATGAGTTCCTTGACCAGCACTTCTCACCGGATCGCCTCCATGACCTGCTTCAGGCCAGCGATTACGTCGTGCTCTGCTGCCCGCTCACCGATGAGACCATGAACCTGATCGACGCGGAGGCGCTGGCCGCCATGAAGTCTCACGCGTTGCTGATCAATGTGGCTCGCGGCCGCGTCGTCGATCACCACGCGCTCAGCGACGCCTTGACCTCCGGCGCGATCGCCGGCGCGGTGCTTGATGTCGCGCCGCTCGAGCCGCTTCAGCCCGATTCCCCGCTCTGGGACCTGCCCAACTGCCAGATCACGCCGCACGATTCCTGCCACGTGGACGCCTCTTATCTGCGCACCGCCGACTTCTTCTTCACCAACCTGAGCCACCTGGCCGCCGGAGAGCCGCTTGAATGGGTCGTCACCGATATCGAACTCTCCGACCCCAGCGAGGGCGATGTCTAGGAGCGAACATGACCAACAACACGCAACCGCCCGGCCACTTCGATGGCCAGACGCGAGGCCCGCTCGCAGGCATCCGGGTCCTTGATCTGACCTGGGTTCTGGCGGGACCCTACGCCGCGATGATCCTCTGCGACCTCGGAGCCGAAGTCGTCAAGGTGGAGCGACCGCCCCACGGCGACGTCGCGCGCACGACCGGGCCGTTCGTCAACAACGAGTCGATGTATTTCCAGTCGGTCAATCGAGGCAAGCGCAGCATCTCCATCGACCTGCGCTCGGACGAGGGCCGAGACCTGTTCCTTCGTCTCGTCGACCAGGCTGACGTCGTGATGGAGAACTTCACACCCGGCGTCATGGACAAGCTGGGCATCGGCCCCGACGCCTTGTTAGAGCGCAATCCCCGTCTGGTGTTCGCCTCGACCTCGGGATTCGGACAGACGGGTCCGTGGCGCGACAAGCCGGCGCTTGACATCATCGTGCAGGGCATGGGCGGCGTGATGAGCATCACCGGCTACCCCGACGAACCGCCGGCCCGACCGGGAACATCGATCGGCGACATCTGCGGCGGCCTCTACACGGCGATCGGCATCCTCGCCGCGCTGCGGGAACGGGATCAGAGCGGGCTCGGCCAGTCAGTCGACATCTCCATGCTCGACTGCCAGATCGCCATCCTCGAAAACGCGGTCGCGCGCTACTTCACGACCGGGCAGGAACCCGGACCTCTGGGAACCCGGCATCCTTCCGCGACGCCCTTCCAGGCCTTCCCGACCGCCGACGGCTGGATGGTGGTCGCGCTCTCCTGGGGGATCGCCACGCAATGGGAGATCTTCTGCGCCGAACTGGGACTGCCGGAGTTGGTCGGCGACGAGCGCTTCGACACCTCCTTCAAGCGGACCGAGAACCACGCCGAGCTTGAGCCCGTGCTATTCGAAGCGACGCGCAAGCAGAGCACCAACCACTGGGTGACCCTGTTCGGCCAGTACGGAATTCCCATCGGGCCGCTGAACACCATTGGACAGGCAGTACAACAGGAACAGATCGCGGCTCGCGAGATGATCACGACGGTCCAGCACCCGGTCGCGGGCGAGGTGACGATGGCGGCCTCGCCGCTCAAACTCTCGCGGACGCCCGGTCGGGTCTACGGCTATGGGCCGCAGTTCGGGCAGGACACCTGCGCCGTGCTCGAGGAATGGTTGGGGATTCCCGAATCAGAGACCGCCGCGCTAACCGAGGCGGGTGTCGTCTTGACCGAGGGCGGACCCGACATCGCCGCCTATCTGAGCACCTGACGTGACCCTGAAATCTCGGTTGTCGAAGGTCCGAGCAGCGCTGAAACAGCGGCTGCGTCCCGAGCCGATCGAGATCGAGCTGGACGTGGTTGAGCAACTCATCGTCCAGCACCTGCTACTGGTTGAACAGGCGTCGTTCGACGAACTCGTCGACGCCGTCCTCGTCTCGCGTCCGACCGCCAACCAACAGCAAGTCCGGCTGTCGCTCATCAGGTTCGAATCGTTTCGCCTGATCAACCGCATCTTGCATCCCGAGCTTGAGCCTGGAAAACAGATGTCGTTTACGCTCACTGCTGACGGTCGGCGGCTCAAAACGGTGATTCCCGCGGTGCCGCGATCGCGCATCCAAACCTGGCTGTAAGCGCTTGGCGCGTTGGAGGAGATCTCGATGGCGAAGTTCAAGGTGTACCACGTCGATTCCCGCCCCGAGCGGCAACCGCACACGGCCGAGGCCGAGCAGTTGGCCAAAGCGGACGCGGAGTTGATCTCGCTGACGCTCGACCAACAGCAGGACATCCCGGCGCACGTCACCGACGCCGACGGCATCATCTGCGGCTACCGGCAGGTCGGCAAGGACGTGTTCGACGCGGCGCCGAACCTCAAGGTTGTAGTTCGCTACGGGATCGGCTTCGACAACATCGACTGGCAGACCGCCGTCGACTACGACATCGTCGTTTGCAACATCACGGACTATTGCATCAACGAGGTCGCGACCCACGCGATGTCGCTGTTGCTGGCCCTGAACCGGAAGCTGGTCGCCCACAATGACGCCGCCCGCGCGGGTGAGCGTATCCCGCTCGGACCGTCCGGTCCGCTCTACGGCGAGACGCTGGGTTTGGTGGCGTTTGGGCACATCGCCCAACAGGCCGCGATCCGAGCGCAGGCCTTCGGACTCAACGTGATCGCCTATGACCCGTACCAGGATCCCGCTGCCGCCGAGGCCGCCGGAGTGCGCCTGACCTCGCTGGAAGAGGTGATGCAGGCCGACTACGTGTCCGTTCACCCGCCGTTGAGTCCCGAGACTCGCGGCATCGTCGGGGCCGACGAACTGGCGATGATGAAGCCGACCGCCTATCTGATCACGACCTGCCGCGGCGGCGTCGTCAGCGAGTCGGCGCTGTACGACGCGCTCAAGAACGGCCAGATCGCCGGCGCCGGCGTCGATGTATGGGACCCCGAGCCCGTGCATAAGGATCACCCGCTGCTGGAGTTTGACAACGTCATCGCTACGCCGCACTCCGCCTACTACTCGGACGCATCGGCGCCGCTGCTGCTGCAGAGAGTCGGCGAAGCGGCGGCGGATGTCCTGCAGGGCTACCTGCCGCGCTCGGTGGTCAACAAGGCCGTCTTGGACAAGGTCTCGCTGGCGCCGCATCCCGATCGTTAGTCCTTGAGCAACTCCACGTCGGCGTACCACGCGGTGACGGTGCCGCCGGTGCCGTCGTGATTGCGGCTCACCGGACGGCCCACGATCTCGCCCGGTCGGGCGGCGATTGGCCGGTCGAACATCGGTCCATCGACGACGCAAGTGTGGAATTCGCCGTTTTCGCCCAATGGGTCGGTGCCCTCCGGCAGATCGTCGAGGAACGACTGATCGAACCAGCGACCGGCGAAGCTACGGTCTAGTTTCGACGTCGGGCTCACGGCGGTCACAATGGCTTGGAGACCCGACTCCAGCATCGTCTGGGCAAGCTCGTCGGTCGGAATGCCCCAAACCGGAAAGATCGCCTCGAATCCGGTGCCCCCGAGGTTTGCCCGGCGGTACTCGCGGATGTCTTCCAAGAACAGATCGCCGAATGCAAACGTGTCGGCGGTCAGGTTTGCCGGCAGCTTGCGGACCCGGTCCAGGAACCCTCGCATGGCCGCTTCGTACGCCTCGTTCGGGCACGGATACGGGATGGGGATCTCGTACAAGGGCAACCCCAAACGCTGCGCCTGCACCTCTAGCACTCGGCGCGGCGTCGCTTGAATTGACACGCGATCGAAGTGCGGGGTCACGGTGGTGAAGATGCCTCTCACGTCGTATCGATCGGGTTGTTGACGGAGGACATGCAGGGCCCAGGCCGAATCTTTTCCCGAAGACCAGGAGACCAATACAGGACGGGTCGTCATACAAGAACGGTTCAATTCATCGTGTACGCTTTTTGCAACGTACGCGACAGATCCCCTTTCCGCTAGTGGAGGTATTGAATGCGACCGAACACGGTGAAACAGCTATGGGCCGAGGGCAAGCCCGCCTTTGGCGCATGGCTCGGAACCTGCTCGCCACTCGCCGCCGAATCCATGGCGCATCAGGGTTGGGACTGGCTCGTCGTTGACGGCGAACACTCGCCTGTCGATCTCCAAACCATGATCCAGATGTTCCAGGCCATCTCGACCACCGACACCATTCCGATGGCCCGGGCCCAGTGGAACGACCCGGTGATCATCAAGCGCATCCTCGACGGCGGTGCCTACGGGGTCGTGATTCCCTGGGTCAACAACCGTGCCGAGGCGGAGCAGGCCGTCTCGGCCTGCCGGTATCCGCCCGACGGACTGCGCGGCTTCGGCGCGTATCGCGGCTTCCTCTACGGCGGCCCGGACTATGGCGACGAGGCGAACAATGAAATCGCCTGCATCATTCAGATCGAGACGATTGAGGCGGTCGAGCGAATCGACGAGATCCTCTCGGTGCCGGGCATCGACGCGACCTGCATCGGCCCTGCCGACCTGGCCAAGTCAATGGGCATCCCGGTTCGCCCCGACAACCCTCACCCGGACCATGTCGCCGCCTGCGCCGAGGTGCTGGCCGCCTCGCATCGGATCGACAACCGCGTCGCGCCGGGCATCTTCACCTCCGGCCCGGTCGAGGCGAAGCGCCGCGCGGAAGAGGGCTGGCTCTACATCCCCTCCGGCAGCGACGGGCAGTTCATGGCCCAGGCGTCCGCCCAGGGCCTGCGCACCGTCCGAAGCTACGGCCAGGACTAGCTCATGGCCTGGACCGGGCTCGATGGGCCCGAGACTCGCCCGCGGTTTGACGCGTCAGACCTGCGCAGTTTCACGTCTGCTGTCCTGGAATCGTATGGAGTGCCCGGAGACGACGCCGAAATCGGCGCTCATGTGTTGATCGACGCTGACCTGGTCGGCATCGAGTCGCATGGCATCGCACACTTGCCCTGGCACATCGGCTATGCGCCCGGCTTCGAGTCCGGTGTGGTCAATCCGACGCCGGAGATCAAGGTGCTGCGAGAGACCCCCGTATCCGCGGCCTGGGACGGCGACGGCGGATTCGGCACGATTGTCTGCCAGAAAGCGATGGCCTCTTGTATCGACAAGGCCAAGGCCAGCGGCATGGGAATGGTGACCGTCCGCAACGGACGCCACTTCGGCGCCGCCGGCTACTACGCGCACATGGCCGTGGAGCATGACCTGATCGGCATGGCGATGTGCAACGTCCCGCCGATCGCGGTTGCCGCAGGCGGCAAGGGCCGCGCCTTTGGGACCAACCCAATCGCGATGGCCGCGCCGATCGCCGGCGGCACGCCCTTCCGGCTTGACATCGCAACCACCGCGGTGGCGGGCGGGAAGCTGGAGATCGCCGGTCGGCAAGACAAGCCGTTGCCGGAAGGCTGGGCCGTCGACGAGGACGGTCAACACAGCGACGATCCGTTCATCATGCGCAAGAACGGGGCGCTGCTTCCGCTCGGTTCGACCTTGACCACGAGCTCACACAAGGGTTACGGGCTCGGACTGATGGTCGACATCATGTCCGGTGTGCTCTCGGGAGATGGCTCTGGACTGTTTTCCCCGCGGGGCCAGAACCTGGTCCAGGGACAGTGGTTCGCCGCCTGGCGGATCGACCTGTTCTGCGAACCGAACGAGTTCAAGTCGAGCATGAAGGAAATGGCCGACGCGATCCGCGAGATTGCGCCGATTGAGGGAGTTGAGCGCGTTGTGATTCCGGGCGACCCGGAAGAGATGGCGCGCACGGATCGGCTCAAGCACGGCGTGCCGCTGGACGAAGAATCGATCGAGCAACTCATTTCGCTGGGCGAACAACGGGGCGTCCCGTTCCCGGCACCAGTCAGCAAAGGCGGCCCATCGTGACAACGGTCAACGCCGAAATCGACGCCTTGATTGATAGCATCCTCGACAATTACGGTCGGGCTGCCGGGGTCTTCGACCCAAACCGGCTGGAGGTCTGGGAGGAACTGGGACTCACGCTGTCTCAGTTGCGTGTGCTCTACATGCTGCAAGGCGCCCCAGGCACGCCCGCCGGCGCGGTAGCGGCGCAGCTTAAAGTCAGACCTTCGACCGCGACCGGCGTCGTCGATCGGCTCGTCCGCGACGGACTGGTCCGTCGCGAACGCGACGACCTCGATCGCCGGCGCGTCCGCATCTGGCTGACGGAGCGCGGAATGCGGGTGATCAACGAGCTTAGAGCTCGCAACCGCGCGCAGATCTGGAAGATCTTCCGAAACTTCTCCGAGCAGGATCTGGCTGACATCGACCGCACGTTCACCTTGCTAACCTCCGAAGCAGAACGCCAGGGCGTGCTCGCGCCCTGGCCCCCTGATCCCGAGGTGATGTGATGTCGACGGGGCCGCCGCGATCGCCCAACGGGCAAGCCGGCGCGCCTCCCGGTCCGGCCGCAATGCCGCAGGGCGGACCACCGCCCGGCATGCCCGGCATGGGTGAAGTCCCCCCCGGATGGCTGCTTCCTCAGCGCCGCAAGGTGCTGATCATGGTCTGCGTCATGCTGGCGCTGTTTCTGGCAGCGCTTGATCAGACCATCTGGAGCGTGGCCGCTCCGAAAGCTGTCGGCGATCTCGGTGGCCTCGACCTCTTTGCCTGGCCGGCGACGTCCTACCTGCTCGGCTCGACCGTCATCGTTCCGATCATCGGCAAGCTCTCCGACGTACACGGTCGCAAGCCATACCTGCTCGCCGGAATCGTCATCTTCCTGATCTCCTCCGCCCTCTGCGGAGCCTCGGGAAGCATGTGGGAGCTGATCGGGTTCCGATTGCTCCAGGGCTTCGGCGCGGCGTTCATCATGGCCAACGCCTTCACGACGATGGGCGATTACTTCGCCCCCGCCGAGCGAGGACGCTGGGCCGGCATCATCGGCGGAACGTTCGCACTGGCCAGCATCATCGGCCCGCTTGCCGGCGGCGTCCTGACAGACGAACTTTCCTGGCGCTGGGTCTTCTACATCAACATCCCGGTCGGCGGTCTGGGTCTCATCGCGATCTCGATGATCATGCCGAGGCAGCGGCCGCAACATCCGAATCGCCAGCCGACCGACTGGCTTGGAGCGGGACTACTGATCGTCGCCGCCACGCCTCTTCTGCTTGCCTTCTCAATGGGCGGCAATCAGTTTGGCTGGTTCGATTCCCCGATCGTGGCCTGCCTGGTTATCGCCGTGGTCGCAGCGTTCGCGTGGTGGAAGACCGCACGACGCAAAGGCGATGACGGCATCATGCCGTTGCCGATGTTCCAGAACAGGGTCTACCTGTTCTGCACGGTTGTGATGTTCTTGATCGGCATCGCGATGATGGGCGCGATGTTCAACCTGCCCTTCTTCCTGCAGGGCGCTCAGGGCATCTCGGCCACCAACTCCGGGCTCGTCACGCTGCCAATGAGCCTCGGCGTCGTCCCGGCCTCGATCATTACCGGCCAGATTTTGGCCAGAACGGGACGCTACAAACCGCTCGCGATCATCGGCGGCGCCGGCGCTGCGTTTGCGCTCTTCATGCTCTCTCAGCTCAACGTGGATTCCAACCTGAATCTGGCCCGCATCTATATGTTCGTGATGGGCGCATCAATGGGCATGTTGATGCCGTTGTATTCGCTGCTCATGCAGAACTCGCTGCCGTTCAGGTTGCTGGGCGCAGGCACCGCGACAAATCAGTTTTTCCGCCAGATGGGCGCCGCGATGGGCATCTCGCTGTTCGGTGCGATGATCGTGTCCGGATTCTCGTCGCAGTTGACCAAGGCGTTTCCCGCTGGCATGGAGCGGCTCAAAGAGACACCCGAGATTCTGCTGAATCCCGATGCGCTCGAGGGGTTCCGTGAACAGCTTGAGCAGCAGTCTCCCGGCTCGGCCGACGCCGTGATTCAAACGGCGCGCGAGGCTCTCGCGGTGCCTGTTACCGATGTCTTCCTCTACGGCGCCATTGTCATGGCGATCGTCCTCGCCATCGCGGTGGTTCTCCCCAGGGTCAGGTTCCAGACCCAGGAGGAGATGATGGCCAATGCCAGAGCAATGGCGGCTGCCAACCGACCGCCGGGAGCAGCCGAAGGCGGACGGCCTGGAAGCCCTCCGGGAATGTCTGTGCCGTCTTCGGGTCGACCGCCAACCGGTTTGCCGACCGAGCCAGCTCAACGTCCTACAGTGAGACCCATACCCGCCGGCGTGACAGGCGCTTCTGTTGCACAGAACGGCGGACCGCCTGAGCGACAGCTGAGCGAGTCGGGGCAGTTGATCGCTTCCTGGGCGAACCAGCGTCCGACTCAAGTCGAGACACTCGATTAGCCGGAGATCCTATGTCCACGTCCAACGGCCAGCACCCGCCCGATCCGAATGGCGCATCAACGCAGGCGACGAGCACAGTGCTCGCCCTGGACGGCTGGGGACCGGTGTTGGCTGAGCCCGCGCCGAACGGCGCGAACGGCGGCGAGCCGGAAGTGTTACTCGAAGAGCCGCAGCCGTCTGTCGAGGAGGCTCCACGCAACCACTGGTACCAGACCGTTCGCTCCGGCTGGACGTATGAAGTCCCGCGTCCAACGTTCGACTCTCAGTTGATCCGAGTGGTCGCTCCGTTGGCGGCAATGACCATCGCCGTCATCGCCGCACTCAAGCTGGGCGACATCTATCTGAGTTCACAAGTACCGGAACCCGCACCCAGCCCGCCGAAGCGCAGCGCGACACTGCGGCGAACCATCGCCCTGGCAATCGACCCGTCCTTGACCCCCGTAGAGCCGGAGCAGCCGATCTGGCAGCGCTGGATCGGCTGACGCGTCGACTATCTGAAGCTCTGAAGCGGTGTCGGAGAGCCGGCGCTACTCCTGGGTCGCGAGCGTTCTGGCCTGCTCTTCTGCTCGTTCGCGCAGCACTCGCTTGTAATCGCGGGGGATGACCTTCACGATCTGTCGCAGAACGACGTCCCAGTTGGCGAGTACCTCGAGCGCAAACGGGCTGCCCGTTCGCTCGGCGTGAGTCTCGATCATCTCCTCGAGCATCGTGGCTTCGTTCGAGTCTGTGACTCGCTCAAGATCCACCATCGCGGGATTAATCCGGCTCTCGAGATCTCCATCTTCGTCCCAGACATAGGCGATGCCGCCGCTCATGCCGGCGGCGAAATTGCGGCCGACCGGGCCGAGCACGACCACCGTGCCTCCGGTCATGTATTCGCAACCGTGATCGCCCACTCCTTCAACGACGGCGCGGGCGCCTGAGTTTCGGACGGCGAAGCGCTCGCCTGCTCGTCCCGCGACCCAGAGGGTTCCGCCGGTGGCGCCGTAGAGCACGGTGTTGCCGACCAGGACCGAGTCCCGGCCTCGGAATCCGGCATCGTCGCGGGGCGCCACGGAGATCATTCCGCCGGCCATGCCCTTGCCGACGTAGTCGTTGGCTTCGCCGCGAAGGTAGAGACGCAGGCCGCGGACCAGGAAGGCTCCGAACGACTGACCGGCCGAGCCGGTGAAGTGCAGTTCGATCGTGCCTCGCTGCATGCCCAGGTCGCCATACTGCTGGGCGATTCGACCCGAGACGCGGGCGCCGACGGTGCGATGCTCATTCGTTATGTCAAACTTGGCCGAGATGTGCTCCTCGCGAGCGATGTGCGGTTCGAGAATCTCCAGCAGATCATCGTCGAGCCTCAGGTCGCTACCGCGGTCGTTGCGTTCCTGCACCCGCATTCTGGGGAACTCGGGGTCCGCCTCGATCGGCGCGAGCAACCGCGACAGATCGACCAGATTCGCGCGCTCACCGGAGCGCGGGGGAATCTGCTCAAGCAGATCGGTGCGTCCGATGATCTCGTCCAGCGAGCGATAACCGAGTTCGGCCAGGATCACTCGCACTTCCTCTGCAACGTGCAGGAGGAAGTCGATCAGCATCTGGGGCTTGCCGAAGTACTTTGCCCGCAGGTCTTCGCGCTGCGTCGCGACGCCAACGGGACAGGTGTTGAGGTGGCACTGCCGCGCCATTTTGCAGCCGAGGGCGACCAGGGCTGCTGTCCCGAAGCCATAGGCCTCGGCACCGAGCATTGCCGCAACGATGACATCGCGTCCGGTATGGAATCCACCGTCGGTGCGCAGCCGAATCCTGCCGCGCAGGCCGTTGACGACCAGAGCTTCATGCGCCTCTTTGACGCCCAGCTCCCAGGGCGCGCCCGCGTACTTGACGGATGAGAGCGGAGATGCTCCCGTACCGCCGTCGGCGCCGGAAATGTGGACCACATCGGCGTAGGCCTTGGCCACGCCGGTCGCGATTGTGCCGACACCCTCGCAAGCGACCAGCTTGACGCAGACCCTTGCCCGCGGGTTGGCGATCTTGAGGTCGTAGATCAACTGCGACAGATCCTCAATCGAGTAAATGTCATGGTGCGGCGGCGGCGAAATCAGCTCCACGCCGGGAGTCGAATGGCGCAGCATCGCGATGTAGGGGGTCACTTTGTGACCGGGCAACTGGCCTCCCTCGCCGGGCTTGGAGCCCTGGGCGATCTTGATCTCAATCTCGCTGGCGCTGCCGAGATATGCCGGCGTCACGCCAAATCGACCGGAAGCGATCTGCTTGATGTTCGAGTTCGCGTCGGACTTGTCGCCCGACTCGAGGAATCGACGCGGGTCTTCGCCGCCCTCGCCGGTGTTCGAGGCCGCGCCCAAGACGTTCATTGCCCGGGCGATGTCTTCATGCGTCTCCGGACTGAGCGCGCCCAGCGACATCGCGCCGGTGCTGAATCGGGGCGTGATCTCATCGTGGGGCTGCACGTCGTCGAGCGAGATCGATTCTCGATCCGACTTGAAGCCGAGCAGGTCTCGCAGCGCGGTGGGCTGCCGGCTGTTGGCGTGCTCGGCGTACCTGGCGTACTCCTCAGCGCCGCCGCCCTGCACCACCTTGTGCAGCGCGCGCCAGACGGGAGGTTCGTTCGCGTGATAGTCGGCATTACGGCGGTAGCGGTACCACCCGCCGGCATCGAGACCATCGGCCGGGTAGGCCAGCGCGTGTCGCGAGAGTGCGTCCGCGCCAATCTCTTCGAAGCCCACGCCGCCGATTCGCGACAGCGTTCCGGGGAACGAGCGCTGGACTACTTCTTCGCCAATGCCAAGCGCCTCGAAGATCTGCGCGCCGTGGTATGAGGCGCGAGCGGCGATTCCCATCTTGGACATGATCTTGAGAATGCCGGCGTCAACAGCCTGCACGTACCGGTCAATGACATCGGCCGCGTCCATGCCTTCAAACTCACCCTCGGCGTGCAAGGAATTGAGGGTTTGCAGAGCCAGGTAGGGATGCACGGCCTCGGCGCCGAAGCCAATCAGGCAGGAGATCTGATGCACGTCTCGAGCGTCGCCGCAGCTCGCCACGATCGACGCCGACATTCGCTGCCCACTGTCGATCAGATGGTGATGAACGGTCGAGACGGCGAGCAGCATGGGAATCGGGACCCGGTCAGGCCCGACTTCCTCGTCGCTCAGGACGATCAATGAGTGGCCGTCCTCGATGGCGTTGTCGACATGGTCACAGAGGGCGTTGAGCGCCGCTTCCAGCCCTGATGGTCCGTCCTCGACCGGGAATGACGTCTCGATCACCGTGCCGGAGAATCCGGGCTGTTTGAACGTGAGCAGACCATCCAACTCGTCACTCAGCAACAAGGGCGACTTCAAGTGGACGAGGCGGGCAGCGTCCGGGGCCTCTTCCAGCAGGGACTGCTTTCTGCCCAGCCAGGTGTCCAGAGACATGACGTTGCGCTCGCGGATCGAGTCGATCGGCGGATTCGTGACCTGGGCGAACTTCTGCTTGAAGTAGGTGTAGAGCGGGCGAGGCGGGTCGTGGAGGACGGACAGCGGTGTGTCATCGCCCATTGAGCCAACCGGTTCTTTGGCCTGGCGCGCCATCGGCTTCAGGACGTATTCGATCTCTTCCTTGCTGTAGCCATGCAGGATCTGGCGAGAGAGCAGCTCGCCCTCATCGGGTTGGGGAATGCTCGTCGCCTCGACGCTGGCGGCACGCTCCAGCCGACCCATGTACTTTCGGATCCAGCGACCGTAGGGCAACCGCGAAGCTACGCGATGCTTGATGTCGTCGTTGCGCAGAATCTCGTGACGCTCAGTGTCGACCGCCACCATCTGGCCCGGTCCCAGGCGGCCGGTTTCGATGATCTCCGACTGGTCGATTGGAATCAGGCCCACCTCGGAACCCATCACGACCAGGCCACCCCGCGTGACCTGGTAACGAGCGGGTCGCAGGCCGTTGCGATCCATCGCCGCGGCGGCGATTTTGCCGTCGGTAAAGGCCATCGCAGCGGGACCGTCCCACGGCTCGGTCAGACAGGCGTGGTATTCGTAGAACCCGCGCAGGTCGGGATCCATGTCGTCGAGGTTTTCCCAGGCCTCGGGAATCAGCATCATCATCGCATGCAGCGGTCCGCGACCGGACGCGACCAGCAACTCGAAGGCTTCGTCGAACGCCTGGGAGTCGGAACTCACGGACCCCAACACCGGATGCAACTCTGAGACCGCATCGCCCCAGACGTCGGATTGCAAGGCCGGTCCGCGCGCCTGCATCCAGAGCCGGTTGCCGAGCAGCGTGTTGATCTCGCCGTTGTGAGCGATGTAGCGGAACGGCTGGGCGATTCTCCAATTGGGAAGCGTGTTGGTCGCGTAGCGCTGGTGGAAGAGGGCCAGGGCCGAGACGGTGTCCGGATTGGTCAGGTCGGGGTAAAAGTGGCTGAGCTGCGGGGCGACCATCAGGCCCTTGTAGACGACTGTCGAGGTGGACATCGAGACGATATAGGTCTCTCCGGCCTGATCGTCGGAGTCGGCATCGCGCAATGCCTGATACTCGGCGTCGGCTCGTCGGCGCGCCAGGTACATGCGACGCGCGAACTCATCCTCGCCGACGCCCGCGGGCCTGCTGATGAGCAACTGCGCGATGCAAGGAAGTTCGCGTAGGGCCCAACGGCCGAGCACCGAGGGGTCGGTAGGCACGACTCGCCAGCCGAGCACGTTCAATCCGGTCCGCTTCGCGGCGGATTCGAGGATGGTGCGAGCGCGTTGAGCGGCCTCGATCTCCCTGGGCAGGAACACCATCGAGAGGCCGAGGTCGGCGTCGCTCAACCCGCCATGGCCGAGCCGACGGAGATCGTCCTGCAGAATGGCGTAGGGAATGCTAATCGTGACGCCGGCGCCGTCGCCCGTGTCTGGATCGGCGTTGACTGCACCCCGGTGAGTCAGGCTGACCACTCCCTGGACAGCCTGTTCGACCAACTCGTGCGTTGCCACACCGTCCAAGCGGGCGATGAATCCAGTCCCGCAGGCGTCGCGGAAACTCTCTGGATCGTGTAGACCCGCGTAGCGGGTCTGGCTGGCTCGATTTGGGCTGTGGCGGGGCGTCATATCGTCGTTATCTATCGATTCCTGTGCATTGACTGTCAGAGTCAATGGAGCGGAGGGTACCAGTGCGGACAATACGTGAATATTCGCACAATCGACCGCACCACGCTAGCGACTCTGTTACAGCCTGACGGCTCAAGCGGCGCCGCGCGGCCGGATGAACACGGCTAGAGGATCTCGTCCCTCCGTAGATCCGAAAGAGCGGCGGCGAAGCTGTCGATCGTGGAATCGATGTCCTTCTCCGTGTGGACGCAGGAGACCAACGCTCCCATCCCCATCAGGTCGACCCCGTGATTGATCAGAGCGCGGCGGAATGGCCAGGCGACGCCGGAGGCGGTCACCGGCAAGGTTGACTGCGCGCCGCCGTGTTGCTCCCAGTCCCAGGTCACGCCGTCGTCTGGGCGGGCCACGTCCTGTCCGAGGATGATGTGAACCATGGAGGCGTCGGCCCAGGAGCAGCCGGCCACTTCGGCCTCGAGCAGCGCCTGGTTGAGGCCCCGGGCGAGCTGCGTCGCGCGCTCGTTGGCGATCGCGTTTGGATCCTCTTCGGCGACCGCTCGGAGGGCCCGCTCTCCTGCGACCGCCGAGAGCGGGTTGGCATTGAAGGTGCCCGGGTGCGCCACCCGGCCGCCGCCGGCGTCGAAGCTGATCTGATCAAGCAGGTCGGCGCGCCCGGCGACTGCTCCTCCGGGCAGCCCGCCCGCAGCGATCTTGGCCAGAGTTGTCAGATCAGGCCTGACTCCGATCCGCTCTTGCGCTCCGCCCGCGCTGGCGCGGAAGCCGGTGACGACTTCGTCGAAAATCAGGATCGTGCCATAGCGCTCGGTGAGGTCGCGCAACTCGGCTGGGATCGAGGGCTCCAGCGGACAGGTTCCCCACGAATAGCCCGTCGGCTCAAGAATGACTGCGGCGTACTCCTCGGTCGCCAGGGCGGCCGCGATGCCGGAGAGGTCGGTCTGGTCGAAGACCGAGATCAAGTCCTGCATGGCGCCGGGCTGGCCGTTCGCGGCGATGTTGCCGGCCGAGGTCCGGCCTGCCGCGAAGACGCTGTCGTTCCATCCATGAAAGTGATTGCGCAGCCGCAGCAGTCGATCTCGGCCAGTCGCCGCGCGGGCGAGGCGGACGGCCATCATCGTGGCCTCCGTGCCTGAAGAGGTGAAGCGGACCTTCTCTGCGCCAGGCAGCAGCCGCTTGATCGCCAGGGCCCAGCGACGCTCGAGGTCACTCGAGCCACCCATATGCGTTCCTCGGGCGACCTGTTCGGTTACGGCTTCGACCAGGTAGGGGTGGCTGTGACCGAACAGCAGCGCGCCGTGGCCCATCACGTAATCGATGTACTCGTTGCCGTCTACGTCCCACTTGCGCGGTCCGACGGCGCGATCGACGACGATGCCGAAGGGCTCGAAATGTCGAGCGTCGTGGGTCACGCCACCCGGGAATATGGTCCGCGCTTCCTCTGCCCGACGCGCCGATTCGGCGTGCGTCGCCAGGAACTCCCGATCGATCGCCGTCGTTCCGCTCATAGGACGCCTCCCGCGTGTTTCTGCACTCGACAGTAGCGCACAGCAGGCATCCCGTTCCAAGCGGACCTTCAAACTAGAGTGACGACATGCAGAGCTGGCTGACGGACCGCCGACGCTTCTCGATTCTCCTGATTGCAGGCATCGCGGTCATCGCCATCCTGGTCGGCGCGTATCTGGCCTATGAGCGCTGGTTCCCCTGGGACCAGGCCGAGATCGAGGAGTGGATCGACGGCTTCGGCGTCTGGGGGCCGGTCGTCTACATCGCGGTCTTTGCGCTGTCGATGCTGTTCGCTCCGCTGCCGACCGCTCCGATGCCCCTGATCGCCGCCGCGGTGTTCGGCCCCGTTCTGGGATTCGTTTACACGATCACGGCCACGGCCATCGGCTCGACGGTCTGCTTCTGGATCGCGCGCCGGCTGGGCCGCCCGACGCTGCGGAGGCTCACGTCGCAGAGAGCGCTCGACAAGATCGATGAGTTGGGCGAGCGGCTCGGGATCAGGTTGTTGATCGTACTGCGCCTGTTTCCCGTCGCAGGGGTTGACTATGTGTCGTACGCCGCCGGTCTGACCCAGATGCGATTCGCCTCGTACATCGTGATCTCGATCCTGGCATCGTCGCCGATCCTGATCCTGGCGGCGGTGCTCGGCGATGCGGTGCTGGAGCGCAATCGCGAGATCCTGATCGGCGCGTTCATTGCGATCGCGCTGTTCTTTGCGGCGCCGGTGGCCTGGGTCTGGTGGCGGCAACGACGGCGGCGGCGAAGGGCAGAGCCTGCCGCGTCTGAGCGTTAGCCTCTGATTATGGCGCTCGCCGATGCACCTTCGTTGCTGACACTGATGTGGTCTCCGCTGACCGTGGTCACGGCCGCTCATGATGGCGTGAAGGGCGGTCAGATTGCGGTTGGGGCGTTTGCTGCGTCGATCGTGCCGGCGCAGCCTCGGGTGCTGGTGCAGATTCAGAAGCGGAACCATACGAATTCACTGATAGAAGCGTCGGGGCGGCTGGCTGTGCATGTGATGGCTCGCGAGCAGTGGGGCTGGGTGAAGCACTGGGGGTTTCGCTCGCAGGCTGAGGTCGACAAGTTCGAGGGTCTTGAGTGGTCGGAGCATGGGAGCGGACTGCCGATCCTGGGCGGGGTGTTGGGTTGGATGACCTGCCAAGTCGTGAACCATATGGACGGCGGGGACATGGCGATCTGGCTGGCGGATGTGACGGATGCGTCTCGGAACACTCGCGCGCAGCCGATTCGCTGGCACGAAGTGCAGCAGATTTTGCCGCCGGATTGGGCGGAGGAGTACGGTCGCAAGCTGAGCCACGACGTTCCGGATTCCGGCCGTCGGATGGCTGCGCTGTCGGAGCGGTCTCGCTGGAAGGCGGGTCGGGGACCCTCACCCTAGCCCTCTCCCAGAGGGAGAGGGGATTGGTGGCTGATGGTTGCTAGCGGCCCTTCCAGTTTGGGGTGCGCTTCTCGGCGAAGGCTCGCGGGCCCTCGATCAGGTCTTCGGACTGACCCATGATTCGCTGCTGGTGGAAGCTGTGGGTGAGGGCGGCGGGAAGCGGCAGGTCGAGGCCCTTGTAGGCGGCTTCCTTGGAGGCTCGGACGGAGATCGGGGCGCAGAGCAGGATCTCGCTGGCCCAGCGCTTTGCGGTGTCCATCAGCTCGGCGGCGGGCACGACCTCGTTGACCAGACCCCACTGGTGGGCTACGGCGGCGGGGATGTGATTGCCCGTGAGCATGTAGCCCATCGCGATCTTGAGCGGGATGTGACGCGGCAGACGGTGGACGCCGCCGGCGCCGGCCATCAGACCGACACGCGGCTCGGGCAGGCCGAGGCGGGCGTGGTCGGCGGCGATGATGATGTCGCAGGCCATGGCCATCTCGCAGCCGCCGCCGAGGGCGAAGCCGTTGACCGCGGCGATCATCGGCTTGGGGCATTCCCAGTCGGCGGTGATGCCGCCGAAGCCGCCCTGCACGGGGGCGAAGGTGGGGCGCTCGTTGGCGGGGACGCGGGACATCTCGGCGGTGTACTTGAGGTCGTTGCCGGCGGAGAAGGCGCGCTCGCCTGCGCCGGTGAGGATTCCGACCCATGCGGAATCGTCGGCGGCGAAGGTGTTCCAGGCGTCTGACAGTTCCTCGGTGGTCGGCGGGTGAATCGAGTTCATCCGCTCGGGCCGGTTGATGGTGATGGTGACGATGTTGCCGTCTTGCTCGTACTTGATGAACTCGTAATCGGCCATGCTCAAACCCCTCAGGTGTGTGTGACTCGGTCGTTGGTCAGTCAGTGCTGGACGCAGGTCCCGCCGTCGACATTGTACGACTGGCCTGTGATCCATTCGCCCTGCTGCGAGCAGAGGAAAGCGGTGATGTAGGCGATGTCCTCGCCCTCACCGGCGCGGCCCATGGGGATGCGGGTGTCGATGGCGCGCTGCCAGAACTCACCGCGGCCCATGTCGTCCATGCGCGACGTGTCGATGATGCCGGGGCAGATCGCGTTGACGCGAACCCCGTGCTGGCCAATTTCCTGGGCCATCGAGGCGGTGAGGGCCTGCAGCCCGGCTTTCGAGGAGGCGTAGGCGGCCGTGTTCGGGCCGAGCATCTTGCCGGCGATCGAGGAGATGTTGATGATTGCGCCGCCCTCGGCCTGCTCGATCAGGTGTCGGCCGAAGACCTGGCTCATGTAGAAGGCGCCGTTGAGATTGACATCCAGGACGACTCGCCAGAGCTCGGGGTCGATGTCGACGACGGGCACGCGGTCAGAGCCGCGGGCTGCGCCGGCGTTGTTGATCACGAAGTCGGCGCGACCGAACTCGCCCAGGGTGGAGGCGAGCAGATCTTCGACCGCGCTGTAATCGGCCACGTCCGAGACCAGCGCCAAGGCGCGGCGGCCCTCGGCGCGGACCTCGTCGGCGACCGACTCGATGTCTCGCCAGCCAGCGGCCTTTTCGTCGTCGGGGTAGTTCTCGGGCGCGCGGCCGGTGCCGGTCAGCACGATGTCGCAGCCCTGGCGTGCCAGCTCGACCGCGATGGGCCGTCCGATGCTGCGCATTCTTCCTGCGCCGGTGACGACGGCGACTTTGCCGTCCAGGCCGCTCAACTGCATGGGGCTATCTCCTCGGCGTTCGCTGGTGTGGATTGATGATATTCGAGGCGAAGCGGGTGGTTAGGTTGAAATTTTCTGCTGAGCAGCGCGGCGAGAAAAACGGACGATCATCAGTGTTTTGCTGGGTCTGGCGCGGTCGAGGTGGTAGGAAGTGGTTGATTTTGGTAGGCAATGGAAGGCCTCGGTTGGCGTCGGCCGACCAGTGCCGGAGAGGGGTCGGGTCTTGACCGCGGGCGGACGAACACATCGGAGTGATTCTCTCAACTTGAATCGTGTGTTCTGATCTTACTCCGACCGGGGCACGTGAGGCGATCACTCGTCGTCCGGCGGATCCTCGACCTCGTCCGGATCGTCGTCACCGTCTTCGTCGCTGTCCTCGTAGAACTCTTCGGACTCGGCCAGTCCCTTGATGTCGCCGAGTATCTGCTCCAGGTGCGGTCCGTTGCCTGCGCCGCGAATCAACCTGAGCAGCGGGCCGAGGAATCCGGAGAACTCGAGGATCGCTTCGGCGCGGGTCATGGAGCCTGCGGCGCGCTCGAAGCGGAAGTCGTAGCGCGCGCCGGTCAGGGCTGTGGACCAGTTGATCGCGTAGTGTCGGGGGGATTCGTTGACGACTTCCTTGAATGCACCTTCGGTTACGGCCTGCTCGAGGACTTCGAGGGCCGCCTCGAAGGCATCGATTGGGTCGGCGTCGATCTCGATTTCACGAAGCGTCATTCGTCATCACCTCGCACGACATTGCCGAGAGTTCGGCCACTCTTGGTCTTCCACTCGCGATAAGGAGTGGGCGCGCGCCCTGTCAGTGCAGAGGTCGCCGCGGAGGGTGACGAGAAGACGTAGTCTCTGCCGAGGACATAGTGGTCGCCGTCGTCAACGAAGACCCCGTCATCAATCAAGGACTGCCGCCTTGCGACTTCACCACGGAATTCCGGCCGACTCAGAAAAGACGGGACCGGGGTCCGATGTGCCTGGGAGCCTTTCAGAACCACGAAATCGTTAGCGCTCTCCACTCGAGCACGCGCCTTGATCCCTCTGACTTCGAGATAGAACAACTGCTCACGTAGCCCATCGCTCGGAGAGCTATCCGACGGTGAACGAAATGCTGTCACGCCGAGCACTTCAATGCAGGTCAACATGTCATCGAGAAAACGGTAAGCATCGTCACTGTCCGCCTCAGAGATGATCGGCGCCGAAGGCTCGTTTCGGTTCTGAAGGTGCGATCTACCACGGTCTTTGGCGATCCGGATCAGCTCCGATTCGATGAACCGTGCGTGTGCGCTGTTGAATGTGCTGTCTTTGCTGGTGAACGCTGCGGCGTCTGTCCAAAATTCCTTCTCCGAGTCGTGATTGAGCAATCGACTCATGACATTGTCAGATTGGCCGATGTAGACCCTCGGAGCGTCAACGGCATCGTCACGTTCCCACAGCACGTACACACCGGTGCGGCTCAGTTCCTCACGGGCTCTGGCTCTAGCCAGCAACAGGCGCGGAAACGCGATCCCTTGACCGGTCCAGCCTGGACGCTCGACTACTTTGAGCCCCTGCGGGTCGCCATCCGGAAAATAGAGACGCACGGAGAAGCCCCGTGTCGGCATACCATGACCTCCAGTGACACAGCCTAAGGCGCGCCCGGCAGTTCTTGATAGCGTCCCCGACCTGAACACGGAGGAGCAGGCCGCGTATGAGGCGGGGCTTGCGGTTCGGGCTGATGCGGCGTCTCGTTCTGCGGGGTGGGTTGCGCGGACTGTTGAGGTGGCTCTGAATGCCAATCATGGGTTTCCACGCGGGGAGGCCCGGATTGCGCTTCAGGTGGGACCGGCGGATGAGGTTGTGGCGGCGCTGCTTCCGGCGCTGCTCTCTGCGAATAAGCGGATGCGGCGGCGGTCGATGACGCTGCTGCCGCGGCTGGACCCGGACGAGGTTTGCCGGCAGCTCGATCCGGTGCTGGAGAGCGGCGGACGGAAGTCTCGGCGAGCTGCGTGCGTGGCGCTGGCGGCGATCGGGGCTCCGGCGACGGAGTTGCTGGAGCGAATGACCCGCGATCCGGACGAGGCGATCCGCAACCGGGCTCGGCGGGCGCTGGATGCGATCGCGGCTCGGCCGCCTGAGAACGGGAATCGCAATCTGTCGTACGTGCGACCGTTCGGGTTGCCGTACCGCGATGCTCCTCCGGCGCGGCCGCAGTCGTTCGCGGTTGCCGCGTTCAACTTCTCCTATGGGGTCAACCTGGGGACGCTGGTGCGCAGCGCCGAAGCGGCCGGAGCGGAGGCGGTCTGGATCATTGGGCGCGACTTCTACTACCGGCCGTCAACCAAGGGCTCGGACTGGTGGTTGCCGGTCGAGACGATCGAGACTCCGGCCGAGTGTCTCGAACGCGCCGTTGAGGATGGCTTCGAGATCGTGGCGCTGCAGCAGGGTCCGGGCGCGCAACCGATCTGGGAGGCGGAGTGGCCGGCGCGGCCTTTGATCGTCGCGGGTAACGAGGGCGACGGGCTGCCTCAGCAGTTCATCGACGCGGCTGCGCTTCAGCTTGAGTTGCCCACCTATGGGCATATCGACAGCCTCAACGTTGCCGTGGCAACGTCGGTGGCGATGTATGCGTTTCGCGGTTGGCAAGCTCGACAATGAGCCGGCGGTTCAGTCGACGGAGCCTGTTGCGGGCCGGGGCGGTGCTAGCGGTTGGAGCGGGGCTCGGAATGGGACTCGGCGGCGGCACTCGGGGCATCGCTCGGGAGACCGACCTGATTGCCCTGACCGCCGGATTGAACACCCATGCCTGGTGCGGTCCCGATATGCCGATCGCGGATGCGACGGCGGGGTTGCCGTTGCGGATCGCGTACGGCTGGGACATCGGCGAACGTCGCTGGCTGAGCTACGCGCCCGGCACTCCGGTCGACACGATCGGCGTATTGCGCCATGGCCAACCGCTGCTGTTGATGATGAACGCCGACGCCAACTGGTCGCAGCCGCGTTTTGGCGGAGCGTTGCCTGAGCCTGCGGAGCTGCCGGTCGGTTGGTCGTTGGTGGGTTGGTCGGGGCTGCATGAGGCCGTGTGGACGGCGTTCGGCGAAGAGCCGCTGGGGCCGGTGGCGGAGGTGAGGCGATGGAACACGGACTACCAGGAGTGGATCAGCTACACGCCGGGACAGTCGGCGCAACAGTTGTTCGCCGTGCTGCATCCGGGGGACGCGATGTGGGTGAGGATGCGGATCGGCGGGGCTCGCTGGAATCCTGCGAGCGGAGTCATTGATCCCGATCGCGCCGCGCGGCTCGTGCAGGGAGAGATCACGTACTACCACCCGTCGCTGGCCGGCGGGGTGATGTTCTGCCCGCCTCATGATCGATACGACCCGCAGGACGTGACGGTCGGCGCGGCGGTGACGTGGCCGTGCGGGACGCGTCTGCGGATCTGGAGAGATGAGCGGTTTGTGGATGTCGTCGTGCAGGACACGGGGTTGCTGGGACACAACCATGTCGATCTGTCGGAGGCCGCTTTCCAACGGCTGGCGCTGCTTCCTGAAGGGCGTGTAAGCGTTCTGATCGAAGTTCTCGCGGGGCCGGAGTAATCTGGCTCGCGCCAGAATTTCGGCCTACGTTGTGCCCATGGAGCCGACGTCATGAGCCGACGCACCGCCCTCGCTTCCTCGGTTGCTTCCGCCGCGGTCGCCGCCGCAATCACGGCGATGGCCCTGCTGCTCAGCGGGCCGGCCGAGCCGGAGGTCGGCCAACTGCCGCAGGATGCGATTCGGGTCGAGCTGGCCGAGCCACTGCGGGTCTCATCTGCGGACACCTCGCCCGTTTCTGCGCCGGTGACGTTTGCCGAGCTGTCGCGATCGTCGGTTGACTGGGCAGGGGTCTATGCGCGGGCGGTGCCGTCGCTGGTCTCGGTCGTGACCGAGGAAGGGGCGGGGTCGGGGTTCTTCGTGACCAGAAGCGGGCACGTCATCACCAATCTGCATGTCGTTGCCGGGGCGAGGCAGATCCGCGTCTACGCGCTGAACGGGGACCATGCCGACGCTGAAGTCGTCGCCAGGGATGCGGGGAATGATCTGGCGCTGTTGAAGGTGGAGCCTGACGAGGTTGAGGTGGTCGTGCCGGTGTTTGGCGCGAGCGACGATCTGCGGGTCGGCGATCCGGTTGGGGCGCTTGGCGCTCCGTTCAATCTGCCGAACACGCTGACGGTCGGGATCGTTTCGGCGCTTGACCGGACGCGTTCGAGCGGAAACGGCACCTGGGAGCCATTGCGCGCGATGATCCAGACCGATGCGGCGCTGAATCCCGGCAACTCGGGCGGGATGCTGGTGGATGAGCGCGGCCGCGTCGTGGGGATTCCGACTCAGATTGAGAGCCCGGATCGGGTGTCCAGCGGGATCGGCTTTGCGGTCAGCGTCGACGCGATGCTTCGCTCGCTGCCGACGCTGCTCAAGGGCGTAGACGTGGAGCGAAGCTATCTCGGCGTTTCGTTGTCGCGAGAAAGCGAGCCGCTGGAAGTGATCGACGTGGTCTGCGATTCGGCTGCCGATCAGGCGGGGATCCGGGTCGGCGATCGAGTCCTGCAGATCAACGGCGAGTCGACCGACACGTTTGCGGAGCTGGTCGAGGCGATGGCGGCGCTGACGCCGGGGGACGAGATCACGATCACCGTTCAGCGACGATTCCAGCGATTGACGCTTGAGAGTGTCGCCACCGCCTGGCCAACGAGTCCGCCGACGCTGGGCTGCGGCTAGCGGTCGTCGTCGGAGAGGCGCAACCAGTCCTCTTTCGAGACGGCTGCGTAGGTTTGCCGTCGCCAGAGCCACCAGCGAACGCGTGGGGTCGAGAGCGCGAGGAGGGCGCAGGCGAGGAGGCAGACGCCCATGGTGAGCAGGCCGAGGCGCGCTCCGAGGGTGTCGGCCAGGGTCCCGGCCAGCAGGGCTCCGATCAGGATTGTGCCGAGGACGAGGTTCATCAGGGTGAGCGCCTGGCCTCGCATGTTGGCGGGGGCGTGGGCGAGCAGGGCGAGGTTGGCCACGGAGACCATGTTGTTGACGCAGGCGCTGGCGAAGAAGACGCAGATCGCTACGAGGGCGAGATGAGGCGCGTGGGAGAGCACGGTGAGCGCGATGCCGCCGATCACGATGATGCCGACCATCAGGGTGTTGGGCGAACGGATCTCGGTCATCGAGGCGATGAGGACGGAACCGAGGGTCGCGCCGACTCCTCCGACGGCGACGAGATAGCCGACCCAGGCTCTGTGCTGGCCCAGCTCCTCGATAACAATCAGCGGGACCATCACGCCTTCGTAGGGCTGGAGGAAGATGAAGAGGACGGCGGAGATGCCGATCACTGCGAGCGGCCAGCGGGACTCGATGGCCCATCTTGCGCCGGCCGTGGTTTGTCGCCAGAGGGAGCGGGCTGCGCCCGGCTCGGGGTCGTGCGGTTCCTCGCGGGTGCGGATGAGCAAGACCATGACCGCCGAGGAGGCGTTGAGGACGGTCATGATGCCGAAGATCCAGGTGAAGTCGGCGAAGAGGAGCAGGAGGCCAGCCATGAGAGCGCCGCCGATGCGCATCGAGGTCTGGCCGGTCTGGGAGAGGGCCATCGCCGCGCGCAGGTGCGATTGCTCGACCATGTTGGGCAGCATGGCTCGGCGTGCGGGGTGGAAGAATCCGGTGCTGCAGCCCGAGACGACGGCCAGGAGGATGACCTGCCAGCCCTCGGCCAGGTCGAGGAGGAGGAGGACGAACAGGATCCCGGAAGAGATGATGTTGGCCATGAGCGCGCCGACGAGGACGGCGCGATGGGGGTAGCGGTCGATGATGATCCCGGCGATCGGAGCGAGCAGGAGCGTCGGGGCCATGTAGGCCGCGAGGACCGCTCCGAGGAGGAAGGCTGAGCCTGTGAGTTCGACGATCAGGACGGGTCGGGCGACGGTCTCGAGCCAGAGCGCGGCCGAGCGGACGAAGACCATCAGCCAGAGGACTCGGAAGTCCCGGTAGCGGAAGGGGGCGAAGGTCTCGGGATTGAGGACGCCGAAGCGGCGAGGCTGCGGGCCGCTTTCTCCCTGGCCGCCATCTTTCTGGCCGCCATCTTCGCCGTTTGCTGGCTCTGAGTTCATATGGCCGGGTCTTGCACGAGCCTGCGCGAGTGGCGTTGCCGATTGCGGGCTATGTGGAGTCGCGCGAGTGATGGCATTCTATTGATCGGCGGGCCGCGGCGGTTTGTGGGCTTCTGTCTCGGAGACTCGGCGTGCGATCGGGCTGGCCAGCAGGAGGGCAGCGCTGACCGCGAGGCAGATCCCCATAGTCAGCAGGCCGGTGCGCGCGCCGAGCAGGTCTGCGAGGCCGCCGGTCAGCAAGGCGCCGACGAGGATCATTCCCCTGGCGATGTTCATCAGGCTCAGCGCGCGACCGGCCATGCCCTCGGACGCCTGGGCGAGCAAGGTGAGGTTGGCCAGCGACATCACATTGGTGGAGCACGCAGCCGCGACGAAGACGCAGGCGGCGACGATCGCCAAATGCGGAGCTCCGGACATGACCGCCAGGGCGATGCCCGACGCAATCAGCAATCCGGCCATCAGCCGTCCCGGTGCGGGGATGGCTCGCAGTCCGGCCAATGCCAACGAACCGCCGGCGGCTCCTGCTCCGCCGATCGCGATCAGGTAGCCGACCCAGGATTTCTGTTCGCCGAGGACGTCGATGACCATGAGCGGGACGAAGACGCCCTGGTAGGGGACGAGGAAGATGAACATGACCACCGAGATTGCGAGGACGGCCAGAGGCCAGCGGGTCTCGTAGGCCCAGCGCAGGCCGCTCCAGGTCTGTCGGGCGAGCGAGCCACCTGTTCGGCTCGCGCTGAGACCGGCTGTGCCCTTCGTGCGGATCAGAGCCGTGCAGATGACCGCGCCGACGTAGATGCCGGTCATTGCCCCGTAGATCCAGATGAAGTCTGCGAACTCGAGCAGGAGTCCGGCGAGCAATGCGCCTCCGATGCGCATCGAGGTGTTGGCGGTCTGGGAGAGGGCAACGGCCGGTCGCAGGGCCGACTGGGGGACCATCGAGGGGAGGATGGCCTGTCTGGCGGGCTGGAAGAATGCGATGTTGACGCCGGCAGCGGCGGCGAGGGCGATGACGTGCCAGGCCTCAGCCAGATCGAAGAGGAGGAGCAGGAAGAGCGCGCCGGTTGCGGCGACGTTGCCTGCCTGGGACAGGACGAGGACCACTCGCCTGGGATAACGGTCGACGATTGCTCCCGCGAAGAGGCCGAGGAGGAGGTTCGGCGCCATCCGGGCGGCGAGCACTGCGCCGAGAAGTAGGGCCGAACCCGTCAGTTCAACGATCAGAACCGGCCGGGCGACCTGGTCGAGCCAGAGCGCTCCAGAGCGGAGAAAGATCGCCAGCCAGAGGACGCGGAAGTCGCGCGAGGCGAACGGGGCGAACATCCCCGCCTCGCGCCGGCGGAGATGCGCCTGCGGCCTGGCGCCTGGCTGAGCTGGTTCCGGTCTGCCTGAAGTCGAGGGTTACTCCTCGTCGGCGTACGGCGCGCGACCCTGCATCACGTTGAGGAGGCCCTGGCGGGAGAAATCGTCCGACTTGGCGAAGTTGATGATCACTCGCTCGCGATCCTCGACGGCCTGGGCCGCCGCTGCGACCTGGGGAGCGATGTCGTGTGGAATCTCGCAGACGCCGTGCTTGTCGGCGTGGAGCAAGTCGCCGGGGTGGACCGTGACGCCGCCAACGGTGACCGGCTGGCCGATCTCGACGATGTGTACGTAGGCGTGCGAGACCAGGATCTCTTTCGAAAGGAACTGGAAGCCGAGTTCTTCAACTTCGTCGAGATCGCGCACGCCGCCGTCGGTGACCAGCCCGATTGCGCCGAGGGCCTTGTGGATATTGCCGTTGACCTCGCCCCAGAACGAGCCGATGGGCGGCTGGTCGA
Source organism: Dehalococcoidia bacterium (assembly GCA_022822855.1). GTDB lineage: Bacteria > Chloroflexota > Dehalococcoidia > Bin125 > Bin125 > Bin125. The sequence goes on along the minus strand of JAJDYG010000025.1, from coordinate 44,480 downwards.
GGTCCTGGATGACGATTATGCGCGGCTCGGGAATCGACTCGATGTGCGCCCACCAGTCGGGGGCGGCCTTGGTCTGCGGGTCGTCGCCGGGCGGGATCGAGGCACGGATCTTGCAGGTCGCGGCGTAACCGACGATCGGATCCATGTCGGGGAAGCGGCAGACGATGTCGGGGGTCATGAAGCCGGTCGCGCGGCTGCGGACATCGAACGTTTCAATGGCATTCGCGATCGCAGGAGAGGGCCAAGCGCGCAGGTCCGCCAGTTGTTGATCGTTCAAGGGTTCAGTCATCAATCATCCTTCACTCGTCTGTGGTGATTCGCTTGCCAGGGAGAGCGCGGCTCCAGCTTGCTACGGGGAGAGCAGATACTCCCGCTCCAGCGCCTTGATGTTCAGAATAGTGACGCGCTGACGGTTGACGTCAACGATGTCCTGCTTGCGCCACTGCTGCAGTTGCTTGTTCACCGCGACCCGTGAGGCGCCAATCATGTTGGCCAGCTCCTGCTGGGAGACGCGAAGGCCGATGTCGGTTCCTTCTTCCGTTTCTTCGCCATGCTCTTCGGCGATGGTCAGCAGACGCCGGGCGAGCCGGCCGGGGACATCGAGCAGGTAGGCGTCCTGGATCGACTGGTTGGTGGCGCGCAGCCGGGCGACGAGCACGTCGATGATTGCCCGCTGGGCCTCCGGGTGGCGATCAAGGACGGAGAGGAAATCGTGGCGGCTGAGGCTGACCGCTTCGGTGTCCTCAATCGTGGTAGCCGAGGCGGAACGCGGGTGATCGTCGAGCAGCGACATTTCGCCGAGCAGGTCGTACTTGCGATGCACGGCCAGAACGACCTCGCGACCGTCGAGCGAGGGAATGAAAATCTTCACCGCGCCCTTGAGCACGATGTAGAGCGTGGCGCCTTCGTCTCCCTCGTGGAAGATGTCGGTGTGCGCTCGGTAGCGGACGGGCCGCAGCTTGGATGCCAGTTCGAGCAGCATCGTGCGCGGCATGCCGCGAAAGAGCACCACATTCAGCAGTAGGTCCAGCGCTTCACCGCCGCGATCGGTCGTCGATGATCTTCTAGTTGTCATCACTTGCTCCCAGAGCAGTCTAGGCGCAAAGCCTTAGACCGCAATGGGGCGGGGTCCAGGGGTCAGCCAGCGGCTTCCGCGTAGGTGGGGAGTGGGATCTCCGGATTCTGGTGCGGTGGTTCGGAGATTTTTTCTACTTTGGCCTCAGGTGGGACGATCTCCTGCTCTGGACTGGAGATCATGAAATTGGGGGGTTCAATTTGTGAAAGTTTTGGGGTGGTTTCTGCTAGTTCTTGCGGCTCTTCGTCGAAGAGAGCGGGTTGGTCGGGTCGCTGGTCGGGTCGGCGGTCGGCGTTGTTGGCGACCCGGTCGAGCTTGATGGCGGCGGTCAGGCGGAGCTGGAGCAGGTGGAGGGATTGGAGGAGGAGGTCGTCGGCTGTGCCTGCGGCGATGCTGCTCCAGTGGGTCTCGGCCAGCTTGAGGTCTGCTCGGACGGTGGCGATGGAGGTCTTGCTGGTGTCGGCGATGTGTTGGAGGGAGTGTCCTTGCTGTCGGAGGTAGTGGGCTCGGACGCTGCGTCGGCGTTGTCTGGGGGCGATGTGCATGGGGTGGGCCTTTCGGATGCGGGAACGAGTGTTCTGGTTACTGTAGCGAAAGGGTGTTCTGATGTGGTGTGTCGGGGTTGGCGGAGGGGAGGGAGCGGGTCCCCGCATGAAGCGGGGACTGGGATCGGTGGTGCGCGTCGTCTGCGGTGAGGCGGACGGTGTTGCCCTGGCGGAGTTGGGTGGTCTGGGCCCCGTGTCAAGCACGGGGTATCGGAAGGGTGGAAGGGGGTGTGGCACGCGATGGCCGGGATAGGGCGGGCCCATGACGTTGGGGGGGAGCGGGTCCCCGAACAAGTCGGGGACTGGGATCGGTGGTGCGGGTCCTCTGAGGTGAGGCGGGCGGCGTTGCCCTGGCGGGGTTGGGTGGTCTGGGCCCCGTGTCGGAGCACGGGGCATCGGAAGGGCGGGAGGGGTGGGGGTGGGTGGGGGTGGGAGCGAATAGTCTGGTGGGGATTTTGGGAGTCGAGGTCGATTGGAGCATCTATGCCGGAGACGATTGCGATTGAGCGGGAGGGGCGGGTCGCTCGGATCACGCTCAACCGGCCGGAGAAGCTGAATGCGATTTCTCGGCAGCTTCAGGGCGAGCTGGTTGATGCCCTAGTTGAGGCTGAGCGCGATGACTCCGTTCATGTTGCGCTGGTGTCGGGGGCGGGGCGTGCGTTTAGCGCTGGTTACGATCTGACCGGCGGGTCAGGGGTTGCGGCCGAGCAGGCGTCGGCGATCTCACGCGACCGCGACGGGCTGGAAGAACTGAACCGGAATTGGCTGCGGATCTGGGACCTGCGACTGCCGGTGATTGCCAAGGTGCATGGACATTGCCTGGCCGGCGGTACGCAGCTGGCCTCGATCTGCGATGTCACATTCGTCGCCGAGGACGCGAGGGTCGGGGCGCCGCAGCTCCCGCTGGGGGCGGGATTCGTGGCGTCGTTCTGGGCCTGGCAGGTCGGGGCGAAGCGGGCGAAGGAGTTCTTCTTTCCGGTCGGCAGCATGATCTCCGGGAAGGAGGCGGCGGAGATTGGCCTGTTCAATCGAGCTCTGGCGCCGGATGAGCTGGATCAGTTTGTCGATGATTATGTCAAGCTGGTCGCCAAGACGCCGAAGGAGATCCTGGTCCTGCAGAAGAAGGCGATCAACCGGACGCAGGAGGTTCAGGGCTTCCGCGAGGCGCTGATGGGCGGGGTCGAGATCGACGCGATCGCTCACTTCACGACGCCGGTGTTGGAGATGAACCGGTCGCTCAAGGAGCGCGGGCTGCGCGCCACACTCGATGACTTCAACCGGCAATAGGGACGCAGGCGGTCAGGACAAGGGCGAGCCTGCGACGACGCTCGACGAGGCCAGGCTTCCGCTCGATCATGCGGCGCGATTGCTGGCAGTCGCCGACGGACTCTGCGCGATCGGTCAACTGAGAACGGGCACGCGGGCCGGGCAGTTTTCGATTTTCAACTTCCTGCTTCGCTGCGCTCCGGATGAGGAGTACGACTCGCCGGATGAGCGCGTCACTTACGCCTTGCTGATGCAGGCCGGGATCATTCGACGACACGGCTGGTACGCGCACTTCTGGTTGCCGGAGGACGAGCGTCCGTTGCGGCTGGCGCTGCCGTCGCCGATCGGCAAGTCGTGGCACTGGCATGACGATGTTGTGGAGATTGGCAAGCGGCTGGAACAGTCCGAGACCTGGACTCAGGCGGTTGGGGAGAGCGTCGAGGAACACGTGGAGCGGTTTGCGGAGGCGTTGGCGAATGCGGAGGTTGTTCGGGTGTCGTGAGTTGGCGGGGGGCGCCGAGCGGGTCCCCGAACAAGTCGGGGACTGGGGAGGGAGCGCCCCCCTCTGCCTTCGGCATCCCCGCATCAAGTGCGGGGCAGGCTTCCCCCCGCTCCGCGGGGGGAGAGGGGAATCAAATGGGTGGTCTAGAGCATTGAGGGGGTTGTGGGCATTTCGGAGGCCAAGAGGACGCCCTCGGGGCGGGAGGCGATTATGCCTGCGGTTTCCAGAGCCGATTGTTCCTGATCGGAGAGGCCGAGCAGGTCGCCGAGGATCTCGGCGTTGTGCTGGCCAAAGTCCGGGGCGGGAGCGAGGATGCAGGGTCCAGCGCCGTCGACGCGCCAGAGCCAACCGTGGACCGACCAGATGCCCACTTCGGGGTGCCGCAGCGGCTCGTAGAATCCGCGCGACTTGAGGTGCGGGTCGCGCAGGACCTCGAGCATCTTCCAAACGGGTGAGGAAGGGACTCGCTCGGCGTGGAGCGCGGCGAATACGTCGGTTTTCTTCATCGCCGCGGTCCACTTGCCGACCAGCTCGTCGAGCTCGGAGCGGTGCTCCCAGCGGAGTATCTGGTCGGAGAACTCGGTTCGCTCGGCCCAGTCGGGCGAGCCCATGGCGCGCTTCAGGCCTTCCCACTCGCGGTCGGTGCGGACGCAGATGGCGATCCAGTCGTCGTCGCCGGCGCACGGATAGACGTTGTGCGGGGCCATCCAGTCGTGGCCGGTGCCCATGTGGTCGGGCAGGCGCTGGTTCATCGACCAGTCCATGTAGAACTCGCCGAGCAGGGTGGACATGACCTCGCGCTGGGCGAGGTCGATGTACTGGCCCTGGCCGGTTCGCTTGCGCTGGATCAGGGCGGTTGCGACGGCCGCGGCGGCGCAGATTCCGGCGATGGGATCGCCGTAGGAGATGCCGCTCTTGTAGGGGACGCCGTCGTCGCCGTAGCCCGAGGTGGAGGTCATGCCGCTGGTCATCTCGATGATCGGCCCGTAACCGACGGCGTCTTTCTCAGGTCCGGTCTTGCCGAAGCCGGCCATGCCGACGACGATGATGTCTTCCTTCTGCTCGCGCAGCCATTCGTAGGTGAGGCCGAGGTTGTCCATGACGTCGGTGCGGTAGTTCTCGATCACGACATCGCAGTGGGTCAGCAGTTTGGCGAAGATCGCCTTGCCTTCGTCGGAGCCGAGGTCGAGGGAAAGCGATTTCTTGTTGCGGCTGTACTCGTGGAGGTAGAAGTTGGTGTTCCACCAGTGCTCGCCAGGGGCGACCGGCGGAGGAAGCAGGGTGCGGATGTTGTCCCAGGCGCGAGGGGACTCGATCTTGATCACTTCCGCGCCCTGATCGGCGAGGATCTTGGCGGCGTATGGGCCGGCCCAGATCATGGTCAGGTCGGCGACTCGGATGCCGGTGAGCGGGCGGCCTGGATCGAACATCAGATGGCGTCCAGTTCTCTCAGACGGACGAGGTCTTCTCGTTCGTAGCCGAGTTCGCCGTGAATCACCTCGACGTTGTGCTCGCCGAGTTGGGGCGCGCGGCCCATCTTCCAGTCGTGGCCGCTGCTGAGCCAGAGGCGCCCGGGGTAGGTCAAGCTACCGGCCTGGTCGTCATTGCGCTCGGCGAAGAAGTCGCGCCCCTTGAGATGGTCGGAGTTGGAGAGGTCTTCGAACGAGGCGACGAAGCCGAAGGGAACGCGATGCTCGATGCCGAGTTGCATCAGTCCCTGCCGTGTCTGGCCGATGAACCAGCCGTACATGATCGCCATGAGCTCGTCGTTGTTGAGCAGGCGCTGGCCGGGATCGGCGAAGCGATCCTCTTGCAACTCCGGTAGTCCTACAGCCTTGGCAAAGCCGGGGTAGTTGCGGGGCAGCGCGCAGATGCCTCCGTAGCCGTCGGATACCTCGTAGACGCCCCAGAGGGCGTTGAGGTTGTTGCCGGAACGTTGCGCCTCGATGCCGTGCTGCGAGGCTCGATTGTGGAAGGCCTCGGCCATGGCGGCGTAGGTCTCTTGCACCGAGAGGTCGATGTACGAGCCCTGCTTGTGCATCACGGCGCCGTAGTACGCGCCGGAGATGGCCGCGAAGGCGTTGAGTCCGGCCTGGTACGAGGGCTGAGATCCGCCGTTCTTGAGTGGAGGCCGTTCGGGATGTCCGGTGAGCCACATCTGTCCGCTGGCTGCGTACAACGTCAACTCAGTGGCCGGCAGATTGGCGTTCGGACCAGTCTGGCCGAAGGGCGTGATCGAGATCATCACGAGTGAGGATTTGTCGCTGGACAGCTCGTCGTAGCCGAGGTTGTGGCCAGCCAGGTAGCCGGGCTCGAACGACTCGATCACGATCTCGGCGGAAGCTGCCAGCTCGCGGAGGATCTCGCGGCCGTCTGAGGTCTCGAGATTGAGCGTGACGGAGCGCTTGTCTCCGTTCAGGTAGAGGAAGAGGCCGCTGGTTTCGTCGTCGGGCAGGTCGTCGGGCCAGGGACCAAACGCTCGCGAGGGGTCGCCGGTCGTGCGCTCGATCTTGACGACGTCCGCTCCGAGGGCAGCCAGCCAGCGTCCGGCGTAGGGTCCGGAGATTCCCTCAGCCAACTCCAGAACTCGCACGCCGTCGAACGGGCGGCCCGGATCAAGTTGGGCGTCGGGTTGAGACCGGTCGTGCTCGCTCATCGCAGGCAGTCTATGAGCAGGTGGCACTGCGTTCTAGACTGTCGAGGAATGTCCACCAATTCTGCAGACCTCGCTCGTTCCCCGGACGACCTCGGGCCGCCGCTGCTGGAGGGTCTGCGGGTGGTTGAACTGGCGGAAGAGATCGCAGGGCCGTTTGCGGCCAGGATGTTGGCCGACGCCGGGGCTGAGACGATCAAGATCGAGCCTCCGCGGGGTGACGCCGCCCGGCGCATGGCTCCGTTTGCGGAGCCGTCGCCGCACCGCGAGACATCGACCTCCTGGCTTGCTTACAACACGTCGAAGCGAAGCGTGGTGCTGGATCTCGAGTCGGCCTCGGGCCGGCGCGTGCTGCGGGAGCTTGTCGGGCTGGCCGATGTGTTCGTGACCGACCGGACGCCGCGGCAGCTCGCGGAGCTCGACCTGAGTCCGGACGATCTGCGGGAGCGGCATCCGCGGCTGATCATCGCCGCCGTGACTCCATTCGGCCTGGTCGGCAGCGCCGCGGAGTGGCCGTCCACCCCGCTGACCAGGGCGCATGCCTCGGGCTCCGCGGCCGGCGTTCGGCGCAATCTGGGGGCCAATACGGGCGCGCCACTGATGGCCGGGGCCAAGGTCCACGAAGCCGACGGCGGGACAGCGTTGGCGCTGGCGACCTGGTCGGCGCTGATCGCTCGCGAGCGGTTCGGGCATGGGCAGATCGTCGATGTCGCATCGACCGAGGCGATGATGAACATGGACCGGGTCGACATCTCGATCGCGCACAACGACGGCGGACCGCCCGCGCGTCCGCCGACCAAGGGCGGCAGCGCCTTTGGCGGCAGACTGGAATGCTCGGACGGCCATTTGATCGCCGTGACGCCACAGTCGCATCAATGGGCGGGGTTGATCACAGCGATGGGCGATCCGGATTGGGCGTACGACTCGAACGGCGATCTGATCGATCGGTTGGAACTGGGCGAGGACGCCGCTGATGCGATCGAGCAGTGGGCCTCGGCGCACACTCGAGACGAGGTCTTCCGCGCGCTGCAGACCAACAGTGCACCGGCGGGACCGGTGTTGCGTCCGTCGGAGGTGATGGACTCGGAGCAGATGCAGGTTCGTGAGTTTTTCGACCTACTCGAACATCCCGTGGCGGAGAGCGCCCGCTATCCCCAGTTCGCCGCTCGCTGGAATGGCGCGCGCCGAAGCGCCAGAACTCCTGCGCCCATGCTGGGCTCGTCATCGGCGGATGTCACGCGCCCTTTTCTCGCCCCCTGGAACCCCGCCCAAGCCCGACGAGCCGGAGTCATCGGATGACCACAACGAGCAACGGACAGACCACTCAGAACGGGCAGAACGGACATCGCGGTCTCCTGCCGCCCGCCACTCGACCGGGGCCGCTCTCGGGCAAGCGGATCATCGACTTCACCTGGGCCTGGGCAGGACCATACGGCGCGATGCAACTCGCCCTGCTGGGCGCAGAGCTGATCAAGATCGAATCGGCGACCCGGATTGACCATTCGCGGCAGCGATCGCTGGCGATGGGCTCGTTCAAGGGGGGCGTCAACCAGGCGCCGATGTTCAACGAGGTCAACCTGAACAAGCACTCGATCCAGCTCAACCTGAAGACGGAAGGCGCCAAGCAAGTGATTCGCGACCTGGCGGCCACCGCCGACGGAGCGATCGATAACTTCCGGCCCGGAATCCTGGAGAAGCTGGGCCTGGGCTATGAGGACTTGCGAGCGGTCAATCCGGAGATCGTGATGGTCTCGGCCTCCGCGCTCGGCGCAACCGGACCCGAACGCAACTACACGGGATACGCGCCGACCTTCGCGGCCCTGAGCGGTCTCTCATATCTCTCCGGCGAGCCGGAGGAGCCACCGGTGATGATGGGCGGCTCGATCGATCTGCGGGCCGGAACCACAGCCGCCATGGCGATGCTTGCCGGATTCCACTATCACGCCCGGACCGGACGCGGACAGTTCATTGACGCCTCGTCATCGGAGGCGATCGGCATGCACATCGCGGAGGAATTCCTGCATGTCGACCTGCTTGGCCGCGACGGCGACCGGCTCGGCAACGGCCACCGTGCGTACGCCCCTCACGATGTGTTCCGCTGCGCCTCGATGCGAGCGCCTGAGGCCTACTCCGACGAACACAAAGGCGCTCGCTCCGGCTGGATCGCGATCGCCTGTCGATCGGACCAGGAATGGCAGGCGCTCTGCGAGTGCAGCGGACTGGAGCACCTGCGCAGCGACCCGCGCTTCCGCACCGGCCTCAGGCGCTGGAAGCACCGCGAGGAACTGAAACCGATGATCGAGGCGTGGACGTCGGAGCAGCCGGCGGTCGAGACGGCCGAAACGCTCCGGGCCGCCGGGGTGCCGGCAGCGGCCTCGGTCTGGGGCAGCGACATTCACCATTCCGAGAACTTCCAGTCACGAGGCGGAGCGGTCGGCGTCCGACCGCCGGAAACTCACCTCCGCCAGGTCTTGCCGCCGCCCTGGAAGCTGTCTGAGACTCCGGCGGAGATCGTCTCTCCTGCGCCGAGACTTGGCGAGGACACCGATTTCGTGCTGAGCCGGATGCTCGGCTACGACCAGGACAAGATCGACGCCCTCGCGCAAGAGGGCGCGCTGGAATAACCTACGTAAGCACAGCCACGACAACGCGACGCACCGAGAGTCAGTGGAGGGCAAGGCCATGCGAATCGTCCTGCGAGCAATCATCAAGCCGATGGCACGACTCTCGCTGGCCGCAGCCCTTGCCCTGGTCGCGATCTCAGCGATTCAGCCGATGTTCAGCGACAGCGGCGATCTTCTCGCAGCAGATGCCGTTCCTGCCCAACCTGAACTGTCGATGCCGCAGCAGGCAGAGCCCGACGAGGGCGGTACCGGGGTCAACAACTTCGACCGAGAAGAGTGGTACGAGTTCTCGATCCTGCTTGCGCCGTTCATCGTGCTGGTCACATTCATCCTGATCCTGATGTTCTCCTGGGATCGCTCGACCAACAGCGAAGACTGAGCGGGAACCGCCACTCATGGCCGAGGCCATCGCGCAACGACTGATCGACACGCTGGGCGATCGAGGCCTCACGCTGGCGACCGCGGAAACCGATACCGGCGGGCTGATCGGACATTGGATCACCGATGTCGGGGGCTGTTCGAAGGTCTGGATCGGCGGCGCTGCGCCTTACCACAACTACCCAAAGATCGACCTGATCGGCGTCTCCCGTGATCTGCTGCGGGAGCACGGCTCCGTCTCCGAAGAGGCTGCTGTGGCGATGGCCCAAGGCGTGCGTGACACGCTCAACGCCGACATTGGCGTCGCGGAGACCGGGATCACCGGTCCAACGGGCGGCTCCGAGTCGCGGCCGATTGGCACGGTCTGGATGGCGTGCGTGGGACCGGGCGAACGCGTCCATGCCGAGCGCCGGGTCTGGGACTCGGATCGGGAAGGCAACAAGCGCCTGACCGCCGTCCGTTGCATTGAGCTGGTGCTCGAGGCAGCGCAGTCCTCGGCCGACGCCTGAACCAGCAGCCTGAGCTCCGAACCGTGCCGTACCTCCACTGCAACGAGATCGACCTCTACTACGAGGCCCACGGCGATCCCTCCGCACCGCCGCTGATCCTCGCTCATGGAGCGGGGGGCAATCATCTCGTCTGGTGGCGGAACGTCCCGGTCCTCAGCGAGCGCTACTACACCATCACGTTCGATCACCGCGCCTTCGGGCTGAGCGGCGATGTGCCCGGCGGTCCCGGCCGCCGAGCCTTCCCACACGACCTGCACGCCCTATTGGACCATCTGCAGATCGACAAGTTTGCGATGATCGCGCATTCGATGGGCGGCCGCACGGCCACACCGTTCGCGCTGATCTTTCCCGGCCGGATCGAGGCGCTGATTCTCTCCGGCACGCTTGCCGGAGCGGTCAACGACGAGGTTCGTGAGATCCAGGCCAAGCACTACAAGACCGTCGCCGGTCAAACGCTGCGACAGCGGGCGCTGGCTCCGTCGACCGAGCGGGACGATCCTCAACTCACCTGGCTCTACCGGCGGATGAACGGCTGGAACCCACGACGTCCATCGACATTTCTCGCGCCGACGCCGGGTCTCGCTACCTGGCGCGGCTCCTCGATGCCGCTGCTGCGGCAGTTCGGCATGCCGATGTTGTACATCGTGGGCGAGCATGACCGGATCGTGCCCTGGCAAGCGATGGAGGCGTCGCACCGGGCCATGGACGGCTCGGAGTTCGTGGCGGTTCCGGACGCTGGACACTCGGTCTACTTCGAACAGCCTGACCGATTCAACGAGGCCGTCATCGACTTCCTTGATCGCCGTTGGAGCCATCAAGGCCCCTCTATCATCGAACCATGAAGACTCCAACCCCGCTCGTCCTCGATCTGATCGACGCCATCGGTGAGGAAGCGGTCGTCTGGCACGACGAAGATCTGCTCGTCTACGAGTACGACGGCACCATCGACCGGGGCAACCCCGATGTCATCGCCCTGCCGGCGGGCACCGACGATGTCGCGAACCTGATCAAGATTGCCAACAAGCACGACGCTCCGGTCACGCCTCGCGGCGCGGGGACCGGCTTGAGCGGCGGAGCCCTGGCGGCCAAAGGCGGCGTGATCATCGGCATGAACCGGATGCGCCGGATTCTCAATATCGACGCCGAGAACAAGACCGCGCTGGTTCAGCCGGGCGTCGTCAATCTCGACCTGGGAACCGAGGCGGAACGTCACGGCCTGGCTTACGCGCCGGATCCCAGTTCGCAGCGCGCCTGCACGATCGGCGGAAACGTCGCCGAGAACGCGGGCGGGCCGCACACGCTCGCCTGGGGCACGACGACCAATCACGTACTGGCCCTGGAACTGGTCACTGCCGACGGCGAGGTCCAGTGGATCGGCCACGACACGCGCGACGAGCCCGGCTACGACCTGGTCGGCTGCGTCGTCGGCTCTGAAGGCACGGTCGGGATCGTGACCCAGGCGCTGGTCCGGCTGGTGCCTCGACCGACTGCCGTGCGCACGATGCTCGCCATCTACGACAGCGTCAGGCAGGCTTCTAACGCGGTCTCGGCTGTCGTTGCGTCGGGGATCGTGCCTGCGGCGCTCGAGATGATCGACAAGATGACGATCGCGGCGGTCGAGCCCGTTCTCAACACCGGCTTCCCGCTGGACGCGGACGCGGTGCTGTTGGTCGAGGTCGACGGGCCGGAGTCGCAGGTTGAGGCAGAGGGTGCGCGCGTGGAGGGCATCCTGAACCGGTTCGAGCCGCGCGAGGTCCGCTCGGCGACCGATCCCGAGGAGCGTGAACAGCTCTGGGCGGGCCGCAAGGGCGCGATCGGCGCCCTTGGACAGATCATGCCCAACTACTACCTGCTCGATGGCGTGGTCCCTCGGACCAAACTGCCCGATGTGCTCGACGGCGTTTATGAGATCGCTGAGCGGTACCGTCTGCCGGTGGCCAACATGTTCCATGCCGGTGACGGCAATCTGCACCCCTGTCTGCTGTTCGACGAGCGCGAACCCGGCGCGACCGAGCGAGTGCTTGACGCCGGCGGCGAGATCATGCGGCTGTGCGTTGACGCCGGCGGGGCGATCACCGGCGAACACGGCGTCGGCCTGGAGAAGCGGGACTACCTGCCCTGGATCTTCACGGAAGCCGACATGGACACCATGAAGGCGTTGCGAGCCGCATTTGGCCCGACCGAGAATTTCAATCCCTGCAAGATTTTTCCCAAGGGTCACGGCTGCGGAGAGGCCGGGCACCAACACGCACAGCACCAGATCGCCAAGTTCGGCCCCAAAGCGTTCGTATGAATCGCGGCGCCAGCCAGGGAATCCTCGATGGCGGACGCTGATGCGCTTAAGGTCGCAGCACTGACCGATCTATCCGGCACCGTGGAAACTGATCCTGGCCGCCTGCAGCGATACGCCGTCGACGGCCAGGTGCCGAGAGCCGCGACCAAAGCCAATTCCATCGCCGATGTCGAACAAGCTCAGTCGGTAGCCACGGGGCATGCTCTGTCGGTCATCCCTCAGGCCGGGCGGACGATGCTCGCTCTGGGCATGCCTCCTCGGCGATACGATCTGGCACTCGACCTCTCGGGTATGAGTCAGATCGTCGACTATGAGCCGAACGACTTCACGATCACCGTCGAAGCTGGCATGACGCTGGCTGAATTGCAGCGTCACCTTGCTGTGAACGGGCAGTTTCTACCGCTCGACCATCCCCGATTCGAACGCGCGACGCTGGGCGGCCTGTGCGCGGTCGGACGCGGGGGTCTTCGACGCAACTCATTTGGCGCTCCGCGCGACTGGCTAATCGGCATGCGGGTGGTCAAGGCCGACGGCACGTCGATCAAGGGCGGCGGGAAAGTGGTCAAGAACGTCAGCGGCTATGACCTACCCAAACTGTTCGCCGGTTCCCTCGGCACCCTGGGCGTGATTGTCGAGCTGACCTTCAAACTCCGACCGCTTCCCGCGAGCGATCAGATCGTCGCGCTGAGCGCACCGTCCTTTGAGTCTGCCCTGACTGCCGGCCGCGCCGCCGCGCAGGCCGCTCCTTTCCTCAATGGCTGCGTGGTCCTGTCGGCTGAGGCGGCCTCCGAGGCTCATGATCTCGGGGCGAAAATCCTCCACGATCAACCGGCGCTCCTGCTTCGGGCCAACGGGCTGGAGTCTGCTGCATCCGAGGTCTTGGCTCAGGGGCTGGGCGCGGCGCGAGAAGCAGGTCTGGACGGTCCCGAGCGAACGACCGCCGCCATCGTCGAGACCTGGCAGGCAGTGGTCGACCTGGAGACACAGACGGCGGCGGATGCTGTCAGGCTGCGTCTGGGTGTCCCGCCAGCCAATCTCAGTCGCGCGCAACAGGCGCTGAGCCAAGCGCTACCCGAGGCGACGTCTTGGACCGCCGCCTCTGATTCAGGATTGTTGTTTGTCGAAGTTCCCTCGATCGACGCCGACACGATCAAATCGCTTCGCCGCCAACTCGGACCACTCCAGGGTCGGCTGACTGTCGAGTCTGCGCCGACGGAACTCAAGCAGTCCTGCGACATCTGGGGTCCTAGCGGACCGGGCGCTCGGCTGATGCACAACATCAAGGAGCAGTTCGATCCGGAAGGCATCCTCAATCCCGGCCGCTACGTCGACGGAATCTAAGCTGCATTCATGAGCATTTCGCCAAGGCCGCCAGCTTCCGAGACAGTCTGGCTGACCGAGGATCGGCCAGACGCCGGTGAACTCGGTCTGTGCGTGCATTGCGGCTTCTGCCTCAACGCCTGCCCCACTTACTACGATCTCGGCGTCGAGACCGACTCGCCCCGGGGCCGGATTGCACTCATGCGGGGGCTCGACGACGGGCGGATCGAATGGTCACCGCGGGTGCAGCAGCACTTCGATCAGTGCCTGCAGTGCCGCGCCTGCGAGACTGCTTGCCCGTCCAAGGTGCCCTACGGACGTCTGATGGAGGCGACCCGAGCCGAAGCCTTCGCGCAGGACAAGTGGCCGCGCCGGCAACGGATTATCTGGCGGCTGGTCATGCGCGGTCTGTTTCCCTATCCCGGGAGGCTGAGACTGGCTGGATACGGGCTGAAGCTCTACCAGAAGACCGGCATGCAAGCCCTGATCCGACGCTCGGGTCTGCTCAAGCGGCTCTCGCCCAAACTGGCAGATATCGATGCCCTGTCACCGAACGCCGACCAACCCTTCTACGCCAATCGAGAGGCCGCGCAGGTCGCAGCATCCCATCCGGTCCGTAGCCAGGCTGTGTTGATCACCGGCTGCATGATGCCGCTCGCCTATCCGGAGACCCATCGCGCGACCGTGAGGGTCTTCACGCGCAACGGAGTCAGTGTCGAGGCTCCCGAAGCGCAGGTCTGTTGCGGTGCGCTGCACGCGCACGGAGGGGATGTCGAGGCCGCCCGGGATCTTGCCCGGCGGAACATCGACGCGCTCACACCGGAGTCCGCAGACCCGCCCGATGCCATCCTGATCAACGCCGCTGGCTGCGGCTCGCATCTGAAGGAGTACGGCCACCTCTTGCGAAACGACCCTGACTACGCGGCGCAGGCGGCCGCTTTTGCCGCGAGAGTTCGCGATGTGCATGAGTATCTCGTCGAGATCGGCTTCGAATCGCCGCGAGGACGGATCGAGAGAACCGTCACCTATCAGGATTCCTGCCACCTCTCGCACGCGCAGAACGTCCGCAGCGCACCGAGGGACGTGCTGCGCAGCATTCCCGGACTCACGCTGAACGAGATGCGCACGCCGGACAGATGCTGCGGTTCTGCCGGTATCTACTCGGTCGTGCAGAGCGACATCTCCAGGCGCGTCCTGGCCGAGAAGATGGAAGACGTGCTCTCGACCGGCGCTGAACAGGTATGCACCGCGAATCCCGGCTGCATGCTTCAACTCGATGCCGGCATCGCGCGATTTGACGACTCGGGCCGGATGATGCCTCGGTCGACCCACGCGATCGAGCTCCTGGATGAGTCCTACCGCTTGGGGGACGCCGCGACTACGGACTGATCGGTTAGCCTCCCTAGCGCAAACTGCCACAGCACAGGCACTAGAGAGGCGGCGATCATGGGACAGTTCCACAAGGTTGAGGTTGGCGGCGCGACGCTCATCGCGGTTCAGGACTCGTGGGCCACGATGCCGCCGACCGCGTTCTTCAACCAGACCACGGACGCCGATTGGGACAACTACCGCGACCTGCTGACCGACGAGGGCCACGTCACTCTCAACCTGGGAGCATGGATCGTCATCTCCGCAGGAACCACCATCCTGGTGGACTCCGGCATAGGCGGACGACCAACGATGATGCCGCTCAAGGAGCCGCCGGCGCTGCCGTCGGTGATGGAGGAAGCCGGCGTCTCGCCGAACGACATCGATGTCGTTGCGTTCTCCCACCTGCACTTCGACCACACGGGGTGGAACACCTGGGACAACGACGGCACGCCCGTGCCGCAGTTCCCCAACGCCCGGCACATCATCCAGCAGGCAGAGTGGGACTACTGGACCAGCAGCGACGAGTTGAAAGAGGGCGCTGGGTACGACAACGTCCTCAGCCCAATCGTTGACGCCGGCCTGGTCGACTTCGTCGATGGCGAGCATCCGCTCACCTCAGAGGTCGTGACCGTCCCGACTCCCGGACACACTCCGGGCCACGTATCGTTCGCGGTCAACAGCGGTGGTGAGAAGGCCTATGTGCTTGGCGACGCCGCCCACCACCTGGTCCAGCTCACCGAGACCGACTGGTGTCCCGGCGCTGACGTCAACACGACGGACTCGACCGCCAGCCGACACAAGCTCTTCGACCAAATCGAAGCGGAGAACGCGCTGATCGCCTCCGGCCACTTCAACTTCCCTGGCCTTGGGAGAGCAGCCCGCCGAGACGGTACCCGCTACTTCGCCGCGGAGTAGCGGCCGGAGCGCCTAGTCCCGAAGCTGGTCGGCGTATTGGGCGATGTCGATGTAGCGGTCGGCGACCTGGCGCAGGTCGGACGATGTGCTCTTGCCGAACGCCATCACCTCGACCCTGACGCCTCGTGCGCCGACGATCTCCACCAGGCGCCGGAAGTCTCCGTCGCCCGAGACGAGGACGATCACGTCCACGCGGTCGGACATGGTGAGCACGTCAATCGCCAGCTCGACGTCGAAGTTGGCCTTCACCGATCCGCCCGTGAACCGCTTCAGCGGCTTGGTCGCGATCCGGTAGCCGTGGTCGAGGAACGGCACGACGAAGCGCTCGTTCTCGGTCCGCGCGGTCGGATCGTCGGAGATCGGCGCGTAGGCGATCGCGCGGACCAGGGTGCGGCCGTGCGAGAGAAAATCGGCGACCTTACCCCAGTTGAGCCGGACTCCCGACGACTCCGCACCGTAGAGGATGTTGGGCACATCGACGAAAATCGCCAATCGCGGCAACACCTCGATCCGGGCCGGGATTGCATCTTCACCGCGCTGTCCGAGCAGGGTCTCGGTCAGCAGCGTCTGAGACTCGGCCAGCTTCTCGATCGTCTTGCCCTGCCGTTCCAGCAGCGCGGTCTGACGTTCCAGCAGCGCCAGCATCTTCTCAGTCGGGTCGGTCGGCAGTGGATCCTGCCCGCTGCGGCGTCCAGACCGACGCCCTGAGGATCGGTTCGACTGCGTTGCCGGCGCAGCGGGTTCGCTAGAGCCATTGCTGCTTGAAGATCGACGCCTCGAGCCGCGCCTCGACGGCGCTCTCGCTGGGGGCTCGACCAGGGAGTTCATTGCCGGTCGCTTCTCTGCCGGCGGCGCCGGCTTCTGTGTCGTGGCGTCCGGCTTCGTTCGTTCTTGTGTCTGCTCGTCGGCTGAGCCTTCAGTCGATGCGGCTCGCCTCAAAAACCTTGCCATTACCTAGCTTTCTGTTTGCAGTACGGGAATCGTTGGCGGTTGCAGCAGCGCCGAAGCAGCGGCCTTGATCGCTACGCGGTCGGCGATTGCGACAAATGCCTGCGCCGCCGGATTGTCCGCATCGAACGCGACGATCGGTTGTCCATCGTCGCCGCCCGCGCGGACTTCGGTCGCCAGCGGCACTTCGCCCAGGAAATCAATCTCCAGGTCGTCGGCAGCGTCCCGTGCGCCGCCGTGTCCGAATATCTCTACGCGCTGACCCGTGTCAGGCGTGATGAAGTAGGACATGTTCTCGACGATGCCGAAGACCGGCACGTCGAGTTTCTCGAACATGGTCACCGCCTTGCTGGCGTCCTCCAACGCCACTTGCTGCGGGGTCGAGACGATGACGGCGCCCGCAATCGGGGCTTCCTGCGCCATCGACATCGACGCGTCGCTCGTCCCAGGCGGTAAATCGATCAGCAGGTAGTCGATCTCGCCCCATTCCACATCGTGCAGAAGCTGCCGAATCGCCGAACCGATCATCGGTCCGCGCCAGACGACCGGCGCTCCGGGTGGAATCAGGAACCCAAGCGAGATCACCCGGACTCCGTATCGCTCAACCGGATGCAACCCGCGGTCGCTCTCCGCCTGATATCCGCTCGGCAGGCCGAACATCGTCGGCAGGTTGGGGCCGGTCGCGTCGGCGTCGACCAGACCGACTGCTGCTCCGGTCTTAGCAAGCGCCACCGCCAGGTTGGTCGCAATGGTCGACTTACCAACGCCGCCCTTGTTGGATGCGACAGCGATGATGTTCTTAACACCGCCGATTGCCGCCTGCTGACCACTGCCCTGCCAGGATGGCACGTCTACGCGAACGTCGATTGCCACCGACTCAGCGCCCGCCTCGGTCAGGGCGTTGGTCACGCGTTGCTCCAACACCTTTCGCGACGAATAGCCGTGAATCGGCAGGGTGAGGTGCACGGTCACCGAACCGGCATCGACGACTGCGCCGCCAAACATGCGCAGCGAAATCACATCTCGACCCAGCTGTGGATCCCGAACCTTGCGCAGCGTGTCGCGAACGGTTTCGAGCGTGAGCGCCATGCCATTCCCCTTTGCGCCGGAGCGATTCCGGCCATCACCTCCGCCAGTCAGTCGCTTCCAGACCACTGCGTCAGCCCCGCTCCCGCAGAATCGGGGTACGGTGAATGCGGAGGCCGTTGCAACCGAGATGAACTCTGCGTCTGCGCCGGTTCTGGCGTTGTATGCAACTTCGCTGGCGTATTGGTGTGAGAATCAATGTTGATCAAGTCCGGAGGGATCCTCGCCGCAAGGACGGTCGAGTCAGTTCGGACTGAACTCATCGTACCCCAATGCACTCAACCACTCGTGGTCAACATGGGTCGTGGACGACGGAACAGGCATCCAGACCTCGCTGGACCTCTCGGATCACGGCCGATTGGGAACGAGTTCGCATGCCGATTCGTCAACTGGTTACCAGCGCGTATTCCACTTTACAGGGGCAAATCGGGTGTGTTGCCCGATGTATTGCCCAGCAACCGAGCCATACGTAGCGTCCTGCTCACGTGGGACTGACAGAGCGCGGGTTGCGTCCACAACCCGGCTACTCAGCTCCAGGAAGGTTCCGAGAATGCCATCCAAGACTCGTGTGAAGAGCGAAGCTCCCAGGCACATCCACCACTGGACGATCGAGGCGCCAAACGGTCCGATGTCCATGGGTGTCTGCAGCTGCGGCGAGACCAAAGAGTTCCGCAACTCTTCCGAGGACTCGATCTGGGATCGCAACGAGGGTCGCTCGCGCTGGAACGACATGGGTATCTCGAAGCGCCGCCGCCCTGCCGAGAGCTCCAACTAGCGATCGAACCGCCGACCTCCATCCGGTTGTTCCCTGAACGGCCTGTCCGCGCCGTAACATGCGCGGCAGGAGGCTTGATGTCCCTGTGATCGCGAAGACGGTGGAGCAGGCTCCACAGCAGCAGGCTTCCCAGCTTGGCCGGGTCCAGATGCCCGACCTGAGCGTCGATCTCGCACCCGGCGCCAAGCGGGAGTTGCTGCTCCGCAATCCCGTGATGACCGCCTCGGGCACCTCGAGCAACGGCCTCGAGTTCGCGCGCCTGTTTGACATCAACCGTCTGGGCGGCGTGCTGTCCAAAGGCGTGACGCTCAAGCCGCGGCGCGGCAATCCGACGCCGAGGATCGTCGAGACCCCGGCCGGGATGCTGAACAGCATCGGCTTTCAGAACGTCGGCGTTCGCCGACTCCTCAGCGATGTCGCGACGGTCTGGGAAACCTGGGACGTGCCGGTGGTCGTCAACATGCTCGGCGACACCGTCGACGAGTTCGCCCGCCTGGCGGAGGTGCTGGACGGCGCGCCCGGAGTCGCCGGCCTCGAAGTCAACATCTCCTGCCCCAACCTCGATGTTGGCGGGGTCGCCTTCGGACGCGACCCTGTCGCCGCGGCCCGTGTGGTCGAGGCGGTGGTCAGCTCAACCACGTTGCCGGTGATCGCCAAACTCACTCCCGACGTGACCGACATCGGCGTGGTCGCTCGGTCCTGCGAAGACGCCGGCGCCGATGCGCTCTGCGTCGCCAATTCGTTCGTCGGCATGAGCATCGATGTCAACACGCGCCGTCCGCGAACGAACCGACCGGTGGCCGGCCTGACCGGACCGGCAATCAAGCCGCTCGCCCTGAGGTTGGTCTGGGAGACAGCCCAGGCGGTGGACATCCCGGTCATCGGCTGCGGCGGCATTGTCGATGGCCGTGATGCGGTCGAGTTCCTGCTCGCGGGGGCCAGCGCCATCCAGGTCGGAACCGCGTCGTTCCGCGACCCGTTCACTGCGATTCGCGTGCTGGAGGAACTGATTCAGTACTGCCGTGCGAACGGCGTAACGGACATCTCCGAACTGATCGGCGCGGTTCAGGTCGACTGAGGCGGAGGAGCCCATAGAGTGGGCATCAGCGGGGTGTAGCTCAGCTTGGCAGAGCGCACGGTTTGGGGCCGTGAGGCCGGCGGTTCAAATCCGCCCACCCCGACCACTGCCGACCCTATGTCCCCGGCTTGAGTAACTCGGCCATGCTTGGCGGACGATCTGCGATCACTCGCTCGGCCAGCAGCTCATCGACCTCAGCGTCGCTCTTGCCCAGGATTTGCGTCAGCACTTCCCGACTGTGTTCGCCCAGGCCGGGCGCTCCGCGGCGGTAGGTCGCGGGAGTCCGGCTCAGCCGGATCGGGCATCCGGGATAGCGCAAGACGCCCATATCGATCCCCCCGACCTCTGCCCAGAAGTCCCGCGCGGCCAGGTGTTCCGACTCCAGCAAGTCACGGCCATCGGCGAGTACTGCGGCAATCACCGCCGCCTGCTGCAACCGTGTGACCGCCTCGGTGGGAGCGATTGACCGGCTCCAGATACCAACCGCGGTATCGATCTCGTCGTGCCGCGCTTCACGTTCCCACAGTTCCCAGCCTCGCCAGTCAGCGGGCAACCCGGCGATGTCGCACAGAGACCGCCACTCGTCATCGGATGTGACCGAAATGGCGATCCAGCGATCGTCGCCGAGGCAGCGATAGACGCCCTGAGGCGCCACGCCCTGCTCGCGGTTGCCACGACGCGGAGGCGGCTCACCGATCAATTGCGCCGACAGTAGCTCGTCCCCGGCGATGGTACCCATCGACTCGATCATGGCCGTTTCTACGCGTTGCCCAACGCCGTCCGACGACATGCGATGCCAGAGCCCAACCAAGGTTCCCGCGACCGCGCTCATGCCCGAGACCGGGTCGGGCCAGGCCACGCCGGACCGGTAGGGAATGCCATCCGGGTAGCCGGCCATCATCGTCATCCCGGTCGCCGCTTCAATCACCGGGCCCAACGCCACCCGGTTCGCGCCGGGTCCCGACGCACCGTAACCGGGCATCGACGTGTGGACGATGCCGGGATTGATGGCCTGCAGCGAGTCCCAATCGAGGCCCCACTGCGGAAAGACGCGCGGTGAGTAGTTTTCCAGGATCACGTCCGACTCGCGGATCAGCTCGCGGAACAGTTGCTGACCTTGCCTGGTCGAGAGATCGAGCGACAGCCCCTTCTTGTTGCGAGCCAGTTTGTTGAAGCCGCCGTTGCGATTCCAGTGGTGTTCGCCCAGTTCGTTGTCCGGGTAGAGGTGCGTGAGCTCGGCAAGATCGTCGGCGGCCTCCAGGGGTCCACGATTCCACGGCGATTCGATGTGAATCACATCGGCTCCCAGATCGCCCAGCAGCCGGCCGGCGATCGGCCCGGCCCAGACGCGGGTCAGGTCCAGAATCCGAAGACCGGACAGCGGGCCGTGCTGCAGTTCTCGACCGTTTGACGGCGGCGTGTCGCGCTGTCCCGCCTGAACAAGGTCGTTTAGCGTTGTCCACTTTGGCGGCCGAGGCGAACCTCCGGCCAGGTTCTCACCCAGCCGGAACGGTCCCCGGGGGATGACCTCCGAACCGTGGTCTTCGTCAAGCTTGACGAAGAATTCGCGCGCCTCCATGTGCGGGTCCGCCAGGAATTCGTCGGTGCTCCAGACGGGACCCATCGGCGAGAAGGTCGCCTCTCCCAGTTCACAGAGTTCGCGAGACGTGTGCGACATCAACCAGGGCCGCAGAGCCGCGTCGAACGCGCGCTTGTTTCTGCCGCGCGACTCATCGGTGGCGAAGCGAGGTTCTTCGAGCAGATGCCCCATGCCGCCCGCCTGGAGAAAGGGCTCCAGTTTTCGCCCCGTCGCGTGACCGAGAAAGACGAACCCGTCGGCGCACTCATAGACCCCGGCCGGATGCCACATGCCCGGTTGCGCATTGCCCTCGCGCCTGAGAATGTGCCCGGCATGCGTCCACATCGTGGTCGTGTGCTGATGCATCGCGACCATCGATTCGAGATGGGAAATCTCGACCGTCTGACCCGCCCCCGTCGACTCACGAGCCACCAGCGCCGACATCGCCCCAATGAACCCGTACATCCCGGCCGCATACTCCGTGTGCCGACCGTGTCTGCGGAACGGATGTCGGTCCGGCTCGCCATTGAGATACATATGGCCGCTCGCGGCGTCGTCGGTGAAGACGTTCGAGCGCCGCTCGGCCCAGGGCCCGCTCACGCCGTATGGGGAGATCAACACCCTGATCAGCTCGGGAGAGTCCATGCCGGACGTCCTGGGAGTCAAGGGATCGGGGGCCGAACTCTCGATCACGACATCGGCGCCGGCGATCGACTCGTTGACCTCCGGCGATTCCGGGTCGCGCTCAACGAGGAGTTTCGACGTGTTGCAGAATGCCCAGACGGCGCCAACCTCGCCGTCGCCCAATGCATGTGACGCCAGCACCTCGCCGTGATGCAGCAGCGGATCGCCTTCCGGTGGCACGATCTTGATGACCTGAGCGCCGTAGTCGGCGAACATCTTGGCCGCGAACGCTCCGGCGTGCGACCCGGTCAGCTCGACCACGCGCAGGTCGCTGAACGCTTTTGTCATGGCTCAGGTTGTCCATTCGATGCTCAAAGCAGTGTCCGTTAAGCTATCGCCCGTGAGTGAATCATCACCCGGAAAGGACCTGCCAGTGGCTACTGACCATTTCCCGATCGAGGCCGGGCACATCATGCTCTTCGCCCGTTCGATTGGCGACACCAACCCGATTTACCACGACGCCAGCGCAGCCGCCGATACCGAGCCCGGCCACGTGATTCCGCCGCCGACATTCGTCCAGGCTTCGGCGCAATTCACCGATGGCTACGTGCTCCGGCCGGTCGTCGGCGAGCCCTGGTTCGGCTCGGGCAAGGAGCCGACCGGCGTCAAGCGCGAGTCCTCGGGCGGCGGCGGAGGCACCGGTTTCCACGCCGAGCAGCACTACGAGTACCACGCCCCAATCCAGCCGGGCGACGTGCTCAAGGCCGTCGACAAGCCGGGCAAGAGTTGGGAGCGGGAAGGCCGCCGCGGCGGCACCCTCAAATTCAGCGAGTCGATCACCGAGTACTACAACCAGGACGACGTCCTCGTCGTCACCGCTCGCTCGGTCGGCGTGCAGACCTCGCGCGTCGTCGAGTAGCCGAACTCAAACCGAGAGAAAACAGAGAAGAGCCCATCATGCCGCTCAGCAAGGCCAACCTCAACGTCGGCGACCAGCACAGCGAGCAGGTCGTCGACAACCTCAGCCGCACCCAGATCATCCAGTACGCCGGTGCATCGGGCGACTACAACCCGCTCCACACCGACGAAATCTTCACGACCCAGGTCGCCGGTTACCCGACCGTGTTTGCACACGGCATGCTCAGCATGGGCCTGACCGGCAAGATGCTGACCAACTACGTGGGCGACGGCCGCCTGACCAAGTACGGCGTCCGCTTCGTCGCCCAGGTCTGGCCCGGAGACACTCTGACCGCCACCGCGACGATCGACGACATCCGCGAGGAAGACGGCGTCAGTCTCGTCGACCTGTCGGTTTCCACCGTCAACCAGGACGGCGCCGAGGTCGTCAAAGGAACCGCGACGGCACGAATCGACGACTGACCGATCCTGTCTGCAGAACCCGACAGCCCGCCGCATGCAGTTGCGGCGGGTTGCCGACGTTAATCGCGATCGTTGGGCGGCGTGTTCTCGGCTACCCAATCCGAGACATCGGGAATCAGGCGGTCGACGATGCCCATCATCAGCATGAATGGCACGAACGCGATCCCCGTCCCAATCGCCCACCACCACTCGGCGGCGACCAGCGCCAGCACACAGCCGGAGAAGGTTAACCCCATTCCGAGGATCGAAACGACACGCAGAATCACCGCGCTCGGCGGGATGGGCGGAATCTGTGGCGGTTGCGAGGACATCGGGTCTTGGGCTCGCTGACTATGATTCGCTGATCGTGACCGACTTCATCATCGGACCCGGTTCGCGCGCGCGCTGAGGGTCGCGCTCCGGGAATGCGTGGACGACTTCCATTCCCGATGTGACCTTGCCGAACGCCGTGTACTGACGGTCGAGGAACGTCGCGTCGGCGTTGCAGATGAAGAACTGGCTGCCGGCTGAGTTGGGATCCTGCGCTCGCGCCATCGAGAGCACGCCCTCAACGTGCGACGTGTCGTTGAACTCGGCCGGAACGTTGTAGCCGGGGCCGCCGGTGCCGGTACCGGTCGGGTCACCGCCCTGGGCCATGAATCCGCTGATGATCCGGTGGAACGTCACACCGTCATAGAAGCCCTCGCGCGCCAGGAAAACAAAGGAGTTGACGTGTTCGGGAGCAACGTCCGGCCACAGCTCCAGCTCGATCTTGCCACCGTCTTCCATTTCGATCGTGGCGCTGTAGGCCGTGTCGTCTTTGAGCGCCATCTCCGGTCGCTTGCTGTAACTGGCCATGTGTTCCTCCGCCGCCGTGCGGCAGTGCTGGGGTTCGCGCTATTCCGTGCGAACGATTTCGCTGATTGTGATCGAGGCGATCTCCGGGCCGGGCGGCTCAGCCGGATCTGTCGGATCCCGTTCCGGGAACGCGTCCACGACATCCATGCCCGACGTCACTTCGCCGAAGGCGGTGTACTGGCCGTCCAGGTGGGGTGCGTTGTCATAGACAATGAAGAACTGGCTTCCCGCCGAGTTTGGATCGGCCGAACGCGCCATCGAGAGAACGCCGCGGACGTGCCTGGTGTCGTTGAACTCGGCGCCAATCGTGTATCCGGGACCACCGGCGCCGGTGCCCGTTGGGTCGCCGCCCTGGGCCATGAACCCATGAATGATCCGATGGAACGTCACCGAGTCATAGAAACCCGCACGAGCGAGAAACACGAAGCTGTTGACGTGCTGAGGCGCGAGCTCCTCGTACAGGTCGATCTCAATCACTCCGCCGCCGACCATTTCGATCCTGGCGCGGTAGTCGACGCCGTCCTCCAGCGCGAACGCAGGCGGCTCATCCCAGCTCGTCTGACGACTCTTAGCCGCTTCCTCCGAGCCACCGGACGAAGCGGCGACGCCGTCCTCTGTAATCCGAATCTCGACAATCTTGGGGCCAGCCGGCGGCGGCGGAATCGCCGCAGGGTCTCTTGAGGCGAATCCGTACAGGGGCTCGAGATCGGACGTGACCCGGCCGAAGGCCGTCAAACCTGCAGCGTTCGTTCCCTGGGGCGAAAGCGTGATCAGGAACTGCGACGACGACGCGCCCGCGTCATCGCGCCACATCGCGAGGAGGCCCTGGGAGTCGACCGCAACCGCCGCCGGATCCTCCGCTGCAGCGCTTTCATCCGGCAGGGCATAGCCGGCGTCGCTCGGCCAGTCGGCTGACGGATCGCCAGCCGTCGGATCACCTGTCCGAACCCGTTCGCCCGCGAGCACTTCATGAAACGTCAGACCGTCATAGAAGTTCTCGCCGACGAGAAAGACGAAGTTGTTGACGTGCTCGGGCGCAGCATCTTCGAGCAGGTCGACGACGATGATCTCTCCATCCTCAAGCACAATCTCCGCGCCGTAATCAACGCCCTCAACCAGCGCGAAGACCGGCGCAGCGGCCCACGTGGGCTTTCCCTCGACAGCGCCCGTCACAACGTCGGAACCGGTTCGCCGAACGGGAGGTGGATCGGATGTCGGCGACGGGCCGCCGCTATCGAACGCCACCAAGGCAAGACTGGCGATCAGCGCGACGGCCATGACCAGTCCAACGGTGGCGATCACGGGACGGGAGAACAGGCGGGAGCGCCGCACGCCTCCTCGGTCAAACCCCTGTACCGCCGCGCGCCGGCGCGCCAGGCGCTGCGGGCGCGTCCGAGCGCTGCGACCTCGTTGCGACACCTGCAATCCCCTCAGAACGCTCGGCACAAATGCGCGCTCAAGGACTTACGCTATCACCGCGCCACGTTATGACGATGTCAGCCGAACACCGAACCGCAACCAAACTTCCCACGATGGAGACCACTCATCGATGAACGCTGCAGCACACTACAACGCGATGGTCAGCGCTTGCCGAGAGCAGCAGGCGCGGCTGGCGACGCCGTATGGCGAATCCTATTGGGACCGATTTGCGCACACGTACCGGTTCGACCCGAATCGGCTGCCCGAGATGTCGATCCGAGAAGTGATCCGCCGCATGGAGATGGAGGACGAGATCATCGAGGTCGGCGGAGGCGCCGGGCGCGTCGGCCTGCCGTTGGTGCTGCGGGGAACATCGTTGCGCAACGTGGAGCCCTCGGCGGCAATGCGCGAGCAGTTTCGCCTCGCAGTGTGGCAGCACGAGATCAGAAATGCTGAGGCGATCGCTTCGGCATGGCCGATGCGCGAGTCGATCAGCGCCGACCTTGTCGTCACCGCCGACGTGACCTACTTCATCGACGATATTGGGCCGTTTCTGCAGGCAATGCACGATGCCGCGCGGCGACGAGTGGCCATTCTGACCTGGACGGTTCCGCCGCCAAACGTCAACGCCGAGTTGTTCCGGCTCGCCTTCGGCGAGCCTCAGGCGCCGTCGCCGGGCTACCGTGAGTTACTGCCCGTCCTTTGGGAGTTGGACATCGTGCCCGACGTGCTAGTCGTGAACGACGAACCGTTCGCCTGGCCCGAACGCCGTCCGACCAACGACGACGAGGCGTTGGAGTTCGTCTACAACGAACTCAGTCCCCGCGATGAAGCAGCGGTCGCCGAGCGGCTGCGTCCGCTGCTCGGCGAACTGTTCATGCGCGAAGACGCCTACTTTCCCACCTGGCGTACGCCGTCACGCGCCATGCTGATCACCTGGGAGACCGAGTGGCCGAGTCGGTGAGTGGTACCCCCGGTAGGATTCGAACCTACGCTCCCGGCTCCGGAGGCCGGTGCTCTATCCCCTGAGCTACGGGGGCTCGGAACGCCACGATATCACCGGGCGCAACCGATCCGTCCGCCTGCGCCGACGCGAAGACGCCGCCCAGCGTGGGGCGGCGTCTTGGTTTGCGGAAGACGGACCGGCGGCGTTCAGGTACCGAGGACGCCGCCGTCGTCCTTGAATGCGGCGACCACGCTTGGGCGGGGGAAGTCGCCGTCGGGCCAGGTGCTGCTCGGCTCTTCCAGGCCGTCGCCCTCGCCCGGATGCTGGACGCTGACGAACAGCGTTTGGAAGTCGGGGGTGAAGACGTGACCGGCCAGTTCACCCTTCGGGACACCGGTCATCATTCGGCGAACGCGACCGCGCTCCGGACCTGAGGTCGGCACGACGTAGACGGAGTCGGCCTGTCCGAGCTTGCTGGGCTGACCATCGGTGGCGATCCAGAGGTTGCCGCGGCCGTCTATCGCCAAGTTGTCTGGCGAGGAGATCGAGTCGAGCTGGCTCCGGTCGAATCCGGCGAAGTAGGTGTTGTCCTCCTCGTTGGACGGATCGCCGCAGAGGATGAAGATGTCCCAGGTGAACCGGCGCGAACCGGCGTCACCGCCATTCTCGGTGAGTTCGAGGATGTGACCGTGCGCATTGGGGCCGCGCGGATTGGCGCTGCCGATACCGTTCGCACGACCGAACGCGTCGACCGAAGGTTCGGCGGTGCGGCGCGTGTTGTTGGTCAGTGCGATGTAGACCCGGTGGTTGATCGGGTTGACCTCGATGTCCTCGGGCCGGTCCATCGGCGTCGCGCCGACAGCGTCGGCTGCCAGTCGGGTGAACGTCGCGACGCCCGCCGTCGTCCACGTCGCCAGTTGAGGGCTGCCAGCCGCCAGGGGCAGCCATTCCCCCGTCCCGTCATCGTTGAACTTCGCGGCGAACAGCGTGCCGGTCGACAGCAGGTCGAGGTTGGCCGAGCGGTTGAAGATGTTGTAGCGGTCGTTGCTGACGAACTTGTAGATGTAGTCGAAGCGCTGGTCATCACCGGAGTAGACGACGACGCGACCGTCGTCGGACAGAGTGACTGTCGCCGCCTCGTGCCTGAAGCGGCCCATGGCGGTGTGCTTGCGCGGCGTGAACGACGGGTCGTAGGGGTCGATCTCGACCAGGTAGCCGAAGCGGTTGACCTCGTTGGAGTCCGTGCTCAGGTCGAAGCGATCAACGAAGTCTTCCCAGTGCCGCCGGGTTTTGCCTGTCTCCACGCCATAGCGGTCCGCCCCGCGCACGCCCTCGGCATTGCCGAAGTACTGGTGGAAGTTCTCCTCGGCCGTCAGGATCGTGCCCCAGGGGGTCTGACCACCGGAGCAGTTGTTGAGCATGCCGAGCACGGTCTTGCCGGTCGGATCGGCGTCGGTGATCGTGTAGATGCTGTCGGCGCCGGGACCGGTCAGGAGCATCGGCGTGTCGCCGGTGATTCGGCGATTGAGCCGCGACGACTGGTCGTAGGACCAGGAACCGTCCGCGTCGCGCGAGACCTCGACGATCGACATACCGTGCGAGGCGATCTCAATGGCGACCTGCTCTTCGGTAACTGCGTCGGAGTCGTAGCCCGGGAACATGTCGATGCCGCTGGTGTACTCGTGGTTGACCGCGAGCAGTCCGCGATGGCTCTGACCGGGGAGCATCGTGAAGAAGCCGTTGTAGTCACAGTTGAAGCCGAACTGCTTCGCGGCGGCCTCGGCTGTCTGCCCCGTCAAGCTGAACTCCGGCGCGCCGGGCAGCACGCCGTCGCCCCAGCGGATGATCACATTGGTGCTGTAGCCCTCTGACACGTTGATCGTGTCCTCGTTGTCATGAGGGATGCTCTGCAGACCGACGCTGCTCGAGGCCGCGTTGGCGGCATTGGTCAATGGAGCAGAGCCGAAAATCTGGGAACCCAGCGGCGAGGTGCTGAGGACCAGTAGAGGCGCGCCGGCGATGCTCGCCTTGACCAGCGAGCGCCGCGAGATGCGGCGATTGAGAATTGCCGCGAAGGGCTCGTTGCCGCTCTTGTTAGGGGCGGGCTTGAAACAGTCGTCGTTGCACGAGATTGCGCAATGGTACGCAGACCTCGCCTGGCGCGAGACCCAGTTCAGTGGCGCAAATCCGCGCGAGGAGTGGTCGTTGCTCATACGGTTCTTCCCTTTCCCGCTCTGTTCCCTGGCGACTGCGCCAGCTGCTGAAGGCAGGGTAGGAATCACTCGACCGCATGCGGATTAACGACCTGGAGTCACGAGGTAAAGCTCTCCGTAACGGGACGTGAACGATCGATGAACGTCTGTCCACCTTCCGGCGGAGCGAGTCAGTTCAGATTCGACCTCCGCCGATACTGCACGGCTTCGGCCACGTGCTGCGCGGTGATGACCTCCGACTCCGCCAGATCGGAGATCGTTCTCGCCACCTTGAGCACCCGGTGGAAGCCTCTCGCCGAGAGGTTGAGCCGGTCAACCGCCTCCTGGATCAACGTGCGCGCCCGATCATCGAGCATGCTGTAGCAGTGCTTGTTGACCTCGCGGGCCGACAGCGTCGCATTGGCGTTCGGTCCGCTCTCGCCGAATCGCTGCCGCTGGACATTGCGGGCCTGGACGACGCGGCGACGGACCTCGGATGACGGCTCCGCGCTCGGCGGCGCCGCCTGAGTCGGCGACTCCATCAGCTTCTGCACGTCGACCCGAGGCACATCGACGAACAGGTCGATGCGGTCCAGCACGGGACCGGAGATCCTCCGCTGGTAGCGGTACACGGCCCCGTCGGTGCAGGTGCAATGTTGATCCGACCCGAAGTTTCCGCAGGGACAGGGGTTCATCGCCCCAATCAGGCAGATGTCGGCTGGATAGGTCACCGTCCCGTGAGCCCGCGAAATCGTAATGTGCCGATCCTCAAGCGGCTGCCGCATGGTCTCCAGCGCCCGCACCGAGAACTCGGGCAGCTCGTCAAGGAACAACACGCCGCGATGAGCCATCGTCACCTCGCCCGGTCGCAGCCGCTGCCCTCCGCCGACCAGACCGGCATTCGAGATCGTGTGATGCGGCGCGCGGAACGGCCGCTCGCGGATCAGCGTGCTGCCGCCCGTCATACCCGAGATCGACGCAATCTTGGTGACCTCGAGCGCCTCCTGCGTCGTCAGCGGCGGCAGAATCCCCGGCAAACACGACGCCAGCAGCGTCTTGCCCGCTCCCGGCGGACCGCTCATTAGCAGGTTGTGCCCGCCCGCTGCTGCCACTTCCAGCGCCCGCTTGACATGCTCCTGTCCGCGCACATCAGAGAAATCGTGGCCGTCGTAGCTGGTTCCAGGATCTTCCTCGCACACGTGGCTGGTCCGCCAGATCGCGTCGCTAAGCGGCCGCTCCTCAGTCGCGATTTCAATCCAGTCGCGCAACGAATCGACGGCCACGACCTCGATGCCCTCGATCAAGGACGCCTCCTCGGCGTCGACCTTGGGCACCACGATCCGTCGCACCGAGGCGTCGCGGGCCGCCGCCGCTACCGACAGTACGCCGCGCACGTGTCTAAGTTCGCCGTCCAGCGCCAGTTCCCCCAGGAACAGGGTGTCCTGCACGGCAGACTCGCAGACCTGTCCCGTGGCAACCAGCATGCCCACCGCGATCGGCAAATCGTAGCCTGCGCCCTCCTTGCGGATATGCGCTGGCGCGAGATTGACCGTCACGCGCTTGGTCGGAAATCCCGCTCCTGCATTGCGAATCGCCGAGCGAACCCGTTCCCGAGCCTCGTCGACGGCCGCATCTGGCAAGCCGACAATCGTTGTTTTGGGCATGCCGGACGAGATATCGACCTCGACACAGATCGGCGCTCCGTCGAGTCCGATGACCGCTCCCCCGTTGACTCGCGTATGCATTGACAACCCCTTGTCGTTTGCTGAAGAACACTTTTACCAAACGAGTGTTCTCTCCCTGTCAGCTACCATAGAACACGCATTCTCTGGAATGCAAGTGCAATTCGACCACTAACACCGGATCGCGCCTAGACTCCCCTCAGTGGAGCGATCTTGATGACCAACACCATGTATCCCGTCCTCAACAGCGGCCTGGCTTTCTTCAACCACGCGGGCGTGTCGCCGTTACCCTCCGACGTTGCCCAGGCCGTCCACGACTACGCGGACCAGGCCGCTCGCGCCGGCTACTTCGGCTCGACCTGGATGGAGGACATGCAGGACTTCCGCGCCGTCTCCGCCGAGCTCATCGGCGCTCGCAGCCCGGATGAAATCGCCTTCGTCCCCAACACGGCGACCGGCGTGTCGGTCTCCGCCGGCGCGCTGAACCTGCAAGACGGAGACCGAATCCTCGTCACAGACGCCGAGTATCCGTCCAACCGTCACTTCTACAACGCGCTGCAGCAGCGCGGCGTCGAGCTCGACGTCGTTACGCAGCAGGACGACGGTCGCATCCCCACCGAGGACATCCTCTCCGCCGTTTCTCAGCGGACGAGGTTGGTCGGCATCTCTCACGTCCAGTGGGGCAGCGGATTCCGATCCAATCTCCGACCGATCGCCGATGCCGTCCACGCTGTTGGAGGACTGCTCTCCGTCGACGCGATCCAGTCGGCCGGTGCGCTGCCCGTCAACGTCGTGGAAGACGACATCGACATCCTGGCCGCGGGCGGACACAAATGGATGCTGGGTCCAACCGGCTCGGGAATGCTCTACATCAAGGAAGAGCTGATCGAGGGCCTGATCCCGCCCGTGCTCGGCGCCAACAGCATGGACGGCGGTCTGTCGGCCGGCAACGAGGAGTTGATCCTCTCACCCACGGCATCGCGGTTCGAGCCCGGCGCGACTCCAACGGCGGCGATGCTGGGCATGCGAGCCTCGATCCGGCATCTGCTCAACGTCGGAATCGACAACGTCTGGGCGCAGCTCGAGGCCGTCACCGCTTACCTCTGCGACGCCCTGGCCGACGCCGGCTGCCGCGTCTTCTCACCCCGCGGAGAGTCGGAGCGCAGCGGCATTGTGATCTTCGATCCGCCGCCCGACCTGGCAGCCCGCGAGACCGTCGACGAAACCTGGGAGCGACTCCAGGAATCGGGAATCATCACAGCAGTGCGTTTTGGGCGCTTGCGCGCCTCGCCGCACTTCTACACGCCCGAGTCCGACATCGACCGTCTCGTCGCCGCGCTCAAGCCCTAGCAGTCCGGGACTCGGTCAGTACTCGCGCTCGAGGCTCATCACCCCGTGGACGCCGTCCAGCTTCGACATCACCCGCTGTAGCTGGCGCAGCCCGTTCGTTTCAACCGTGAAGGTCAATGTGACCGCTCCTCGATCAGGCTCGCCGGTCACGAACGAGACCATGTTCACGTTCTCGTCGGCGCAGATTGCGGCAACGTCGCGCGCGAGGCCAACACGGTCCCATCCCATCAGCTTCAGACGCGCCTCTGTCACTCCCCGGAACGTGTTCCAGCGGACCGGCACGACTCGCCCATCGTCACCGACGGAGAGGATGTTGGGACACTCGCTGCGGTGAATCGTTACCCCGCGGCTGCGGGTAATGAAACCGGTGATGTCCTCGCCCACTTGCGGCGAACAGCACGGAGCCAGCCGAGTCAACACGTTAGAACCACCCAGCACCTGGACGCCGTCGCCGCTGGGCGACGCCGGAGTCTCGACCACTTCGATCGCCGGGGCAGCCTCGACCTCTTCCTCATCCGCAGACGCCACTTTCAGCGCGACGGCGTGAGCCGTGATGTCGCCGGCGCCGATCAGCGCCAGTGCGTCGTCCATGCTCCTGGTCCGCGTGGCCTCCATCACCTCCGCTTCGACCTTCGGCAGCTTCAGACTCAGGCGCCGCAGTTCGCGCTCCAACTCGTCGCGTCCACGCGCGATGTTCTCGGTTCGCGCCTGCCGGTTGAACCACTGACGGATCTTCGTTCGCGCATGCTGGGTCGTCACGTAGCCGAGCGCCGGATTGAGCCAATCGCGGCTCGGCCCCCGAGCGGTCCGGCTGGTCACGATCTCGACCACGTCCCCGTTCTCAAGCGAGGTCGACAGCCGAGCGAGTCTGCCGTTGACCTTCGCGCCGACGCACTGGTAGCCGACATCGGTGTGAATCCGGAAGGCGAAATCAAGCGGCGTCGCTCCGGACCGCAGCGCGACAATCTCGCCCTTCGGCGTGTGGACAAACACCTGATCCTGGAACACATCGGAGCGCAGGGTCTCGAGGAAGTCGTCCGCCCCGGACAGCTCTCCCTGCCATTCGACCAGTTGCCGCAACCACGACAACCGCTCGCGGTCGTTCATCACGTTGTGTCGGTTTTCCTTGTAGGCCCAGTGCACCGCCACGCCGTACTCGGCTTCCCGATCCATATCGTGCGTGCGGATCTGGACCTCAACGGCGTGCGACGGCGACCAGAACGCGGTCGTGTGCAGCGACTGATATCCGCTCGGCCGGGGACTCGCGATGTAGTCGTCGAACTCCCCGGGCAGTGGGCGCCACAGCCCATGCACGACCCCGAGCACGGCGTAGCAGTCGCTCGTCGTCTCGGTCAGAACCCGTAGCGCCAGCAGATCGTAAATGTCGTCGAACGACTTCCCCTGGGCCGAGTACTTCCTGATCTTCTCGTGGATCGAGTAGAGGTGCTTCACCCGCCCGCGCACCTGGGCGGTCAACCCCGCAGCTTCCAAGGCATTTTCCAGCTGGACGCGAATCTGGCCCAGGTACCGCTCACGCGTCTGTCGACGAGACGCGACCAGGTCCGAGATCCGCCGGTACTCATCCGGCTCGAGATACTTGAACGCCAGGTCCTCAAGCTGCGCGCGAATCTGCCAGATCCCGAGCCGAGCCGCCAGCGGCGCATAGATCTCCATCGTCTCTCGGGAGATCTGCACCTGCTTATCCGGACTCATTGCGTCGAGCGTGCGCATGTTGTGCAATCGGTCTGCCAGCTTGACAATCACGACCCGCACATCATCCGCCATGGCGATGAACATCTTGCGCAGGTTCTCCGCCTGTACCTCGCGATCGATCGTCCCGGTCACGCGGGGGAGCTGCAGCGCCGACAGCTTCGTCGCGCCGTCGACCAGCTTCGCCACATCGACCCCGAAGTCCGTCACCAGCTGGGCCCGCGTGACGCCGCAGTCTTCCATCACGTCATGCAACAACGCCGCCTGCAACGCCGGCACGTCGAGTTGCAGTTCCGCGCAAGTGACGGCCGCCGCGAGCGGATGCTCGATGTACGGGTGTCCGGACCGCCTCAGGTGGCCTTCGTGCTTCTGCCTGGCGTACTCGTACGCCGAGAGAACCTGATCGCGATCCACGGGCGCGAGATACTGCTCCAGCACATCGACGAGCACGTCGAGCGTCGGGTGTTTTCTCAAATCGATGACTTCGGCTGGGACGGTCTGCGTCGCCATGGATCGATCATACAAACCCGCAGACATAGCCAAACCGTTTACCCGCCCTCGCAATTGCAAACGAGCGTGAAAATGGACCTCGTCTGTACGATGAGGGCTGAGGAACCACGATGACCAGCTCTCCAGTGCGTCAGTTTCAGACCCCGCGCGGAACACGCGATCTGCTGCCCGAGGATTACTCCGTGCACGCGCACATCCTCAGTCACGCCCGCGAGCAGGCCCGACTGGCCGGGTTCGGTTTTATCGAACCGCCGACCTTTGAGCAGGCCGAGCTGTTCGCCCGCGGCGTCGGCGAGGGCACCGACATCGTCGAGAAAGAGATGTACATCTTCGAGGATCGCGGGGGCGACCGGCTCGCCCTCCGGCCCGAAGGCACCGCGTCCGTCTGCCGGGCGTATCTGCAACACGGCATGGCCAACCTGAGCCAGCCGGTCAAGCTGGCCTACCACCTGCCAATCTTCCGCTATGAGCGCCCGCAGGCCGGGCGCTTTCGCCAGCACACCCAGTTCGGCGTCGAGGCGATCGGCGTCCGCGACGCCGGCCTCGACGCCGAGGTCATCGATCTTGGCTGGCGAGTCGCCGAATCGCTCGGCCTCACTGACCTGAAGATCCTCTTGAACAGCATCGGCGACATCGAAGACCGCCGCGCCTACGTCCCGCTGCTCAAGGCCCACTTCGAGCCGCACCTCGACCGCATTGCACCGGACGATCAAGCGCGCTGGGACCGCGCGCCGATGCGCCTGCTCGACAGCAAGGACGACCGTACGAAGCCGTTCCAGACCGGCGCGCCGATCATCACCGACCATCTGCGGCCCGAGTCCGCCGCCTACTACGACTCCGTCAAGTCGCACCTCGAAGCGCTGGGGATTCCCTACGAAGAACGGCCAACGCTCGTCCGAGGCCTCGACTACTACACCCACACGGTCTTCGAAATCGTTCCCGCCCACGCGGACGGCTCGCAAGTCACTGTGCTCGCCGGCGGCCGCTACGACGGACTGATCGAGCAAATCGGCGGCCCGCCGACACCCGGCATCGGATTCGGGATGGGCCTCGAGCGGATGGCCCACCATCTGCGCGAGCAGGACCTCGCCCCGGACGAGCAATCAACGACCGACGTCCTCATCGCCGCCCTCGGCGAGGGTGCTGATGTCGCCGCATCCAGGATCGCCGGCGATCTACGGCGCCGCGGCGTCGCGGCCACGCTGGCCTTCGGCGGACGCTCGCTCAAGGCTCAACTTCGACAGGCCAACCGGTCCGGCGCCCGCTTCGCCGTGATCGCCGGTGCCAGAGACCTAGCCGACGGCAACGTCACGATTCGCGACCTCCAAACGTCGGACCAGCGGCAGGTCGCAGTCGGGGACATCGTCAGTGAACTGGCCGGCCTCGCAACGGGTCGTGAATATACTCAGCCCCAGGACTGAGGCCTGACATGCCAGCAACCGCCGCCACCGACAGCACGGCCATGTGGGCACGGCTCGAGGACGTTGCCAAACGCTTCCATGAGATCGAACAGGAGATGGCCGACCCGGCCACCTCCAGCAATCCGTCACGCCTGCAGGCCCTGGCCAGGGAACACGCCTCGCTGCAGGAGAAGATCAACCTGCTCAACCAGTTTCACTCGGTCTCCGAGGAACTGCAGCAGGCTCGCGAGGTCCTGGACGAAGCCGACGACGAAGAGATGCGCGAGTTCGCACAATCGGAGGTAACCGAGATGCGCGAACGGATTGAACAGCTGGAAGAAAGCGCCAAGCGGGCGCTGCTGCCTCGAGACCCCAATGACGAGCGCAACGTCATCGTCGAGATCCGAGCCGGAGCCGGCGGCGACGAAGCCGGCCTCTGGGCAGCCGACCTGCTTCGCGCCTACGTTCGCTACGCCGAGGGCCGACGCTGGCACACCGACGTGCTCAGCGCCTCCGAGAACACGATGGGCGGCTTCAAGGAAGTCATCTGCCAGATCGAGGGCAACGGAGCCTTCTCACGGCTCAAGTACGAGTCTGGCGTCCACCGGGTACAGCGCGTCCCCGAAACCGAAGCCCAGGGCCGCGTCCACACCTCGACCGCAACAGTCGCCGTCATGCCAGAGGCGGAAGAAGTCGACATCGACCTCGACGAATCGGACATCCGTCTCGACCTCTTCCACTCTGGAGGCGCCGGTGGCCAGAACGTCAACAAGGTGCAGACCGGCGTGCGACTGACCCACGAGCCGAGCGGCATCGTCGTGACCTGCACCGACGAGCGCTCGCAGCTCAAGAACAAGATCAAGGCGATGTCGGTGCTCAGAGCCCGCCTCTACGAGCAACAGCGCATCGCCGCCGAGCGTGAACGCGCCGACTTCCGCCGCTCGCAGGTCGGCTCCGGCGATCGCGCCGAGAAAATCCGCACCTACAACTTCCCCGAGAACCGCGTCACCGACCATCGAATCGGCCTCACCCGACACGACCTCGACGGCCTGCTCGACGGCAACCTCGACCCGATGATCGACGCCGCTGCGACGGCAGAAGAGGCCCGATTGCTCGCCGAGGCCTCGCAATGACCACGCCGGTCATGCTCCGCGATGCCTGGCTGGCGGCGGCGGCAGACCTCGAATCTGCCGAAATCGACGACGCACGCTTCGAGGCCGAAGTCTTGCTCCGACACGCTACGGG
The DNA here is from genome assembly GCA_022822855.1 of Dehalococcoidia bacterium. GTDB lineage: Bacteria > Chloroflexota > Dehalococcoidia > Bin125 > Bin125 > Bin125. Next base: position 8,268 of record JAJDYG010000025.1, on the reverse strand, counting down.
GCTCAGCCGAGCCCAGCTCTATGCCTCACTGACCGACGAAATCGATCCAGCCGCTCAGCAGCGATTCGAAGCGGCAATCGCCGAACGCACCACCCGCAAGCCGCTCGCTTATATCACGGGCACCCGAGAGTTCTATCGGCTCGAGTTCCGCGTGACGCCCGACGTGCTGATCCCCCGGCCCGAGTCGGAGCTGCTCGTCGACGCCGCGCTCGACCACATGCGCCAGGCCAGAATCCGCTCGCCGCAGGTCGCCGATGTCGGCGCCGGATCCGGCGCGGTCGGCATCGCGCTGGCCAAGCACCGGCGCGGAGTCAACCTGATCTGCAGCGACGTCTCGCGCGACGCCCTGCTCGTCGCCCGCGACAACGCTCAACGCCTGCTCAAACGACCCCGAGCATCGTTCGTCCAGGGAGACCTCCTCACGCCCCTGCCCGGACCCTTCCACTGCGTCGTCGCCAATCTCCCGTACATCCCCGAGGAGCGACTCGACGAGCTCGAGCCCGAGGTCGCCGAGCACGAGCCCCGCGTCGCCCTCACGCCCGGCACACGAGGCACTGAGCTCATTCTCCGCCTGATCACCCAACTTCCATCCCGTCTGCACCCCAACGGCCTGGCCGTGCTTGAAGTCGACCCAGGCCAGGAATCCGCCATCGCCGACGCCGCCAGACAGATGCTGCCCAACGCCGAAATCACCATCCTCAACGACATCTCCGAACAACCCCGCGCCGTGCGCATCATCGCCGGATGACCGCCCCGCAAGAACAGCTACCGTCGCCCGCCGATGCGCCCGTCCAGGGCTACTGCGACCCTCGCTTCCACGCCGTCCGAGACCAGTTCCGGCAGAACTTCGTCGACCGCTCCGAAACTGGCGCGGCGCTAGCCGTCACCCTCAACGGCGAACTCGTCATCGACATCTACGGCGGCTGGACCGACGCCAGACACACCAGGCCATGGGCCGACGACACCATCGTCTGCTGCTACTCCGTCGGCAAGGCCATCTGCGCCATCCTCTCCTGGCGCATGGCCGAGCGAGGAGAGCTCGACATCGACCGCCGAGTCGCCGACTACTGGCCCGAGTTCGCCCAGAACGGCAAAGCCGACATCCCCTTCCGCTGGATCCTCACCCATCAGAGCGGACTCGCCGCCATCCGCCGACCGCTCCCGCGAGGAGCGATGCTCGACTGGGATCTGATGACCGCCGCCCTCGCCGAGCAGGAACCCTGGTGGCAGCCCGGCCAGGCCCACGGCTATCACTCCAACACCCAGGGATTCCTGATCGGCGAAGTCATCCGCCGAATCACCGGCCAATCGATCGGCGCTCACCTACAGGCGGACCTCAGCCAGCCGATCGACCTCGACTTCCACTTCGGCACCAAGCCCGAGCACGACTCTCGCACCGCCGACATGCTCCCCGTGCAGCAACCGCCCGACTTCCGCCGCGCCCCGCCCAACGCGCTGCAGACCCTCGGCGGACGCAACCCGCCGCACCTCCAGAGCGGTCCCGGTTCCCAGAACACCCGTGAGTACCGAGCCGCCGAGTTCCCCTCAACCACCGGTCACGGAGCCGCCCGCGGCCTCGCCCGACTCTTCGGAGCCCTGGCAACCGACGGCACGCTCGACGGAGTCCACATCCTCGATCCGTCGACCATCGAGCAGATGTCCGCCGAAAAGGTCTACGGCGTCGACCGCATCCTCGGCCGCCCGACCCGCTTCGCCTCAGGCTTCCAGATGACGATGAACGAACGCCCGCTCGGACCAAACCCGAGAACCTTCGGACACTTCGGCGGCGGAGGCTCCCTCGCGTTCGCCGACCCCGACGCCAACGTCGGCTGGGGCTACGTCATGAACCAGGGACGAGGAGGCTGGCAGCACCGCCACACCCGCCGCCTGCTCGACCTCTTCTACGAGGCGTTGTAGCGCTTCGCCGACCCTAGTCCCGCATCATCTGATACCGTTTGCCCTCGGTCTTGATCGCCGGCGCAATCACCATCTCGGTCCGCTGCACATCGCGGATCGTCTCTGCGCCGACGCTGCCCATGCAGGTCCTGAGCGCGCCAATCAGATTCTCGGTGCCGTCGGTCCGCGATGTCGGACCGAACAGCAGCCGATCCAGCGTCGTGTGCTGGCCGACATGCACGCGAACGCCACGCGGCAGCTCGGCGTGCGGAGTCGCCATGCCCCAGTGGAACCCCCGACCCGGCGCTTCCAGAGCGCCGGCAAACGGCGAACCGATCATCACCGCGTCTGCGCCCGAAACCAACGCCTTGCAGAAGTCGCCGCCCGTGCGAATACCGCCGTCCGTGATGATCGGCACGTAGCGGCCGGTCCGCTCGAAGTAGACGTCCCGCGCGTAGGCGCACTCGATCGTCGCCGAGACCTGCGGCACGCCGATCCCCAGCACCTCGCGCGAGGTACAGGCCGCGCCGGGCCCCACGCCGACCAGCAAGCCTGCGATGCCCTCTTCCATCAGTTCCAGCGACGCATCAAATCCGACCGTGTTGCCGACCAGCGTCGGAATCTCCATCTCACGGATCAACTCGCTCAGGATCAATCCCCGCTCGGAGCGCGAGTAATGGCGCGCCGTCGTCACCGTCGACTGGACCACGAAGACATCCGGCGCCGCATCCTTAATCGCCGACGCCAGCCGCTTCGCGTTCGGAGGCGTCACCGAGACCGCCGCCGCCACCCCGCCGTCCTTGATCTCCTCCACCCGCCGACCGATCAGCTCATCGCGAATCGGCGTCGTATAGGCCCGCTGCAAAATCTCGGTCGCCGTTTCCGTGTCGCTGGCCGCCACTTCCTCCAGCACTTCGGCCGGATCGTCGAAGCGGCATTGCAGACCCTCCAGGTTGAGCACCGCCAGGCCGCCCCGCCGTCCCACCTCGACCGCGAAGTGCGGATCCACAACCGCATCCATCGCCGCCGCGAGAATCGGAATCTCCAGCCGCTGACCCGCCAGAACCGTCGACACGTCGGTCAGCTCCGGATTGATCGTTACCACGCCCGGAACGATCGCCACATCGTCGAACCCGTAGGCCTCCTGCAGCGACTTGCGTCGCGGCTGCGGCATCGGCTCCAAGCCCGACTCGTACGCTCCCTGCACCAGTTCCTGGCCGGGAGTCAGTCGTTCGCGCTGCGTCAACGTGGTCATCTGTCTCCCCTTTGTTGCTGCTTTGACTGCTGCCGGGACCGCTGGATTGGTGTGCGCACAGGCGTTAAACGCATGAGCGCGGCACATGGCCGCGCTCGTTCGGTAGTACGCCAGTGTTCCGTGCAAACAAGCACGTGACCGACCGCCTGTCCTGCCATCACCGGTGAACACAAGATACCCGACCACTCGCCAATCCTTCGTAAACGACCAAACAACCCACAACCCGCCCAAGCCCCCAGTCCACTCCCTTCCGATGCCCCGTGCTTGCCTGCCCCCGGCCTGACCGGGGGACACGGTGCCCAGACCTCGACCTTAGAGCGAAGCGCCAACCTCCGTCTCACCTCAGCCATCCAGCACGCGCGCAGTTCCAGTCCCCGATTCATTCGGGGACCCGCTCCCCCTCCTCCGACGGTCCCGCCCCTCTGCCAACTACGACACAACAACGCCGAACGCCCATTCGCTACATTACGCAGAACACACGTATCACTCAGGAAAGGCCCGCACCCATGCACATCTCACCCAAGCAACGCCGACGCTGCATCCGAGTCCACTACCTCCGTCAACATGGACAGTCCCTCAAGGAGATCGCCGAAACCGTCGAGATCTCCGTCGCCACCGTCCGCGCCGACCTCAAACTGGCCGAGACCCACTGGAGCAGCATCGCCGCCGCATCAGCCGACGACCTGCTGCTCGAGTCGCTCTACCTCCTCAAGATGCGACTCACCCTCGCCATCAATCACGACCGGGTCGCCGACAACGCCAAGCGCCTCACTCCAGTCGAGTACCTCCGCGCCCGCGACGCTCAGGAATCCCAGTTCAACAGCCTCTCCCGGGAGATCCGCCGAACCGTCCAGGACGTTCACCGCCGAGCAGAGCAGCGACCCGACCAACCCGACCTCTTCGCCGAAGAACCTCAACAACTAGCAGAAACCAACACCAAACTTTCACAAATTGAACCCCCCGATTCCACGATCTCCAGTCCACAGCAGGAGATCGTCCAATCTGAGGACGAACAAGAAAAAAACGCCGCAGAACCCGACCTGGACACCCTGATCGCCGAAGCCGTCCAGCACTTCCCCCACCTCGAGGGCCAATCCCCCGAACAAATCCTCCAGTTCCTCGACCAGATCACCACCCCCGAACCCCAGGACAAGGAGACTCCAACCCCAATCTACGCCGAAGCCGCCGGCTGACCCCCCAGGGATCTCCCAATCTGGAGACCTGGGCGCAATCCCATTTCCTCCCCCTTTGGGGGAGGTGTCCCGTAGGGACGGAGGGGGCCCTCCACACCCCGCTCCCCATTCCGGGGCCCCGTGCTTGACACGGGGCCCAGACCTCGATGTCCGTGCAAGGCACCCACCTCCGTCTCACTTCAGCCACACCGCACGCCTCACTCCGATCCCCCGCACCAACGCCGTTCCCAGTCCCCGAGTCATTTGGGGACCCGCTCCCTCCCCCTTCCGATGCCCCGTGCTTGCCTGCCCCCGGCCTGACCGGGGGACACGTGGCCCAGACCTCGATGTCCGAGCAAGGCACCCACCTCCGTCTCACTTCAGCCACACCGCACGCGCCCCCTCCAACACCCCCAGGCCACCCCTACAGTGACACCCATGCCCACCGACACTGGATCCCTCTACGTCGTCGCCACGCCGATCGGCAACCTCGAGGACATCACCCTGCGCGCCCTGCGTATCCTCCGCGAGGTCGACCTGATCGCCGCCGAGCATGTGCCCGTTGCCCGAACCCTCACCCGCCACTACGAGATCGACACCCCCGTCATCCCCTATCACGACGGCGGACCGGAACCCCAGAGAATCCTCCGCCGCCTCCAGGCGGGGGAGTCTGTCGCTATCGTCTCCGACGCCGGCACCCCCGCCCTCAGCGATCCCGGACACGCCGTGGTCGACGCCGCCCACGATGCCGGTATCTCGGTCGTGCCCATTCCCGGAGCGTCCGCGCTGGTGGCGCTCTGGAGCGTCAGCGGACTGCCCAGCGCCAATCTCGTCTGCCACGGCTTCCTGCCGCGTCGTCCCGCCGCCGTACGGCGCACCTTGCTCGAACTCGCCGAGCGCGGCTTGCCTGTGATCGTTTTCGAGGCGCCCAGACGTTTGACCTCAACACTGACCGAACTCTCGCGCATCATCCCCGACGCGCGCCTGATCATCGGTCGCGAACTGACCAAGCTGCACGAGCAGATTTGGCGCGGCTCGCCGCAGGATGCGCTTGAGCAGTTCGCCGAACCTCGCGGAGAGTTCGCCATCCTGATCGTCCCGCCAGCCAGCGAACCGCAGCGCTGGACCGACCCCGAAATCGCCGACGCCCTGGCCGACGCGGCCGCGCAGGGTGCGTCCCGCTCACAGGCGGCCCGCTTCGTCGCCCAGCAGTCGGGCCGCCCGCGACGAGAGGTTTACGCCCTCTGGCCGTTCGAATCGACCCGATGACCTGCAAACCGAACTGACCGCGTAACCTAGAGGGACACCTGCCCTTCAACCCTCCCGCAGTCTGAAACCGACCTTTCCAACCAACCATGAGCGACAACATCCTCGTCTGCGTGGCCTGGCCCTACGCCAACGGCCCAATCCACCACGGACAGCTCGGCGGCGCCTACCTGCCCGCCGACATCTTCGCCCGCTACCACCGCATCCGCGGCAATCGGGTCGCGATGGTCTCCGGCTCCGACACCCACGGCACCCCGATCACCGTCCGCGCCGACGACGAGGGCCGCACCCCCGCCGAGGTCGTCGCCGAGTTCCACCAGTCCATCCTCGACACCTGGGACGGGATGGGCATCGCCTTCGACACCTTCACCACGACCATGACCGACAACCACGAGGAAGTCGTCCACGGCCTGTTCAACGCCCTGCTCGAGCATGACTACCTCTACAAGCAGACGCAGGATCTGTTCTACGACCCCGAGGCGAGACGATTCCTGCCCGACCGCTACATCGAGGGCGAATGCCCGCACTGCAACGAGCCTCGAGCCCGCGGCGACCAGTGCGACACCTGCGGCCGGCAGCTCGACGCGACGGACCTGATCAATCCACGCTCGCGCAACACCGGCGCGACCCCGGAGCTGCGCAGCTCCGAGCACTACTTCCTCCGCCTGACCGCCTTCGAGGAACCGTTGCAGGAATGGCTCGACGACGACAAGGACTTCTGGCGCACCCACGTGCTCAACTTCTCCAGGGGCATGCTGCGCGAGGGCCTGCAGGATCGGGCCATCACCCGGGATATCGAATGGGGCGTTTCCGTCCCGCTGGACGGCTGGGAGGACAAGCGCATCTACGTCTGGTTCGAGGCCGTGATCGGCTACCTCTCCGCCACAGTCGAGTGGGCCAGGACCAACGGCGACGACGACGCCTGGCGCGATTTCTGGCAGTCGGACGACGCCCGCATCTACAACTTCATCGGCAAGGACAACGTCCCCTTCCACACGATCATCTGGCCCGCCATCCTGCTCGGCGCAGGCGGCTACAACCTGCCCTACGACGTGCCCGCGAACCAGTACATCACGATGAGCGGTTCCAAGGCCAGCACCTCCCAGCGCTGGGCCGTCTGGGTCAACGACTACCTCACCCGCTACGACCCCGATCCGCTGCGCTACGCGCTCGCCGCTCAGATGCCCGAGACCGCCGACTCCGATTTCTCCTGGTCCGAGTTCCTGCGCCGCAACAACGACGAGCTGGTCGCGACCTGGGGCAACCTGGTCAACCGCGTGCTCTCGCTGATCAACCGCCACTTCGACGCCCAGGTCCCCGACCCCGGCCCGCTCGACCGCGACGCTACCCGGATGCTCGACCGCGCCCAGTCCGGCCTCGAACAGGTCGGCCAGTCAATCGAGGCCGTCCACCTGCGGCAGGGCATCCAGCAAGCCTTCGCTCTCGCCCAGGAAGCCAACCGCTACCTCGACCAGACCGCGCCCTGGCAGGCCGTCAAGACCGACAAGCAGGCAGCCGCCCGAAGCCTCTACACGGCGCTCAACGTGATCGCCGCCCTGCGCACCGCGCTCGCGCCCTACCTGCCCTTCAGTTGCCAGCGCCTGCACGAGATGCTCAACACCGAGTGCAGCATCAACGACCTCGGCTGGCAGATGCACGCGCTCCGACCCGGCGATCAACTGCAGAAGCCCACGCCGCTCTTCAAGAAGCTCGACCCCTCGATCGTTGAGGAAGAAGAAGCCCGGCTTGGTACCTAGAGGGCACATGAGCAGCCAGCCCGCGCTCTTCGACACCCACGCCCACCTGCACGACCCCTGGATCGGCGACGACCTGCCGCAGGTCATGGCCCGCGCAACGGAAGCCGGCGTCGAGCGAATCGTCACCATCGGCTGCTCGCTCAAGGACAGCCGCAACGCCATCGCCGTCGCCGAGCAGTACGACACCGTCTGGGCCACCGTCGGCCTGCACCCCCACGACGCCAAGGATTGGAACGCCGACCTCGAAGCGGAGTTCCGGCGCTTGGCCGCCCACGAGCGAGTCGTCGCGATCGGAGAGATCGGCCTCGACTTCTACCGCAACCTCTCCCCCCACGCCGACCAGTACCGTGCGTTCGAGGGTCAGCTTGGACTCGCAGACGAGCTCGACCTGCCGGTCGTGATCCACTCCCGAGACGCGCATGAGGACACCTTCGGCCTGCTCGAGGACTGGGCCGAACAGTGGAACCGCCCCAGGCCCATTGGAGTGATCCACTGCTTCTCCGGAGACGCCGACCTCGCCCACCGCTACCACGACCTCGGCTTCCTCATCTCCTTCGCCGGCCCAGTGACGTATCCGAAGAACGATGCGCTCCGAGAGGCCGCCAAGACCCTCCCCATCGAAGCCATCGTCATCGAAACCGACGCCCCCTACCTCAGCCCTCAACCCCGCCGAGGCAAACGAAACGAACCCGCCAACGTCCGCTTCACCGCTGAGCAGATCGCCGAGCTTCAAGGGGCGACGGTGGAGGAGCTGTCCGAACAGATATCGGATAACGCCGCAGGCCTCTTCCGACTCGTCTAAGCGCACATTAAGAGTCACCCACAAAGTCGCCCCCGCGCAGGCCCGGGCCCCTCGCCACACCTCTGCGCCGGGCCCCCCCACCCCGGGGGCCACATAAGATAGGGCAACAAAAGCGGAAAA
>JAJDYG010000008.1 GCA_022822855.1 Dehalococcoidia bacterium | reverse complement strand
CTCTACTGCCCGCCGCTTCCCGAACCCGCGCCCGTCCGAGACGAAGACGCCCAACCCGCATCCGCCGACACCGAACCAGTGGATGTCCCCGCGCCTCCAGTGGCTGAACAGACCCCGGTCCAAGACGCCGAAACAACCCCGGTTCGAACGGAATCGAACAAAACCGAACAAAAACCCGCCCCAGATCCAGCTCAGGACGGCGCTTTAGCCGAATCCGACGAAAATTCTGTCGATCAGGCCATCCAGACCCTCGAGGAGGCCATCGACCGCGTCGATCGACAGCTCAAACGCCACCTCCAGTACCGAGACTGGCTCAAGGACTACCCCTCCCACAACCCCTGGCACCCCGAACGAAAGGCAGCCCTCAGACTGGTCGAGAAAAAGCAATCCCTCGAGGCCCAACTCGCCGAACTCACCAACAACCCAGCCGCCGCCTGAAAGGAACCGCCCACGCCAATCGCGATGCCCCAAGCGATCGTCGCCCCGTGCTTGCCTGCCCCGCACTTGATGCGGGGACACGGGGCCCAGAGCGCCCAGGTTCGCGCGCGGAATGACGTTGGCCTCAGCTCGACGCCCGTGCGTGGGCCCGGCCTCTCCGCGTCTGGGCCGAGGCACGCCTCGTTACTCCGCTCGAGGATCGAGGTCTGGGCCCTGTGTCAAGCACGGGGCAACGTGGAATGGGGCTAGTGTGAACACGCCCTAGCCGACGACCCCAGCCTCTTTAAGTCTGGCAATCGCCTCCGGAGCGCATCCGATCTCCTCGAGCAGCGCGTCCGTGTCCTGACCGAGCTCCGGGCCCAGGCACTTCACCCGCCCCTGCTCGCCGTTCGCCCGGATCGGCGAGCCGACGGTCGTCAGCGTCCCGAAGCGCTCGTCCTCGTACTGGACGATGTACTCGTTGGCCGCCGCCTGCTCATCCCGGGCGATCATCGGGTAGTCCTGGATCAGCGTGCTGGGCACTTCCTCGACATCGAACCGCGACGGCCACTCCGCCGCCGGTCGCGTGGCGATCGTCGTTGCGACCTCGCCCCGCAGCTCCTCCAGGTTGGCGTTGCGGTCGGCCAGCGTGGCGAAGCGGTCGTCGGTGACCAGGTCTTCACGCTCGAGCGCCCGGCACATGGGCACCCAGCGATCGGTGATGTAACCGACGAACAGCCAGTCGCCGTCCGAGCCCTGGGCCTGGAGCGTGAACATGTTCGAGATCGGCATATTCCGCGCCGAGGGCACGATGTTGCCGTTGGCAATCGCGTTGATCGCCGGCGCCCGACCCCAGATCTGACTGCCGTACAGCGACGTCTGGACGAGCTGCCCCTCGCCCGTCCGCTCGCGAGCCACCAGCGCGCTGGCGATCGCGAAGGCAAAGATCATCCCGCCGGTCTGGTCCGGGTCCGGCGCGGCGACATTGCCGTATGGCTTCGTACCGTTCTCACCGCGAACACCACTCGGCCACATCCCGCCGCCGGCCGCTCCGGCGACCGACGCCCACGACGTCGCGTTCGCCCTAGGCCCCCTGGGTCCGAAGCCGCTCGCGCTCGCGTACACCAGCCGAGGATTGATCTCTTTGAGCTCCTCCCAGCCAAGCCCAAGCCGCTGCATCACACCCGGCTTGAAGTTCTCCGTCACCACATCCACGCGCTTGACCAGCTCATGGATCAGCCCGCGCCCCTCATCCGAGCGCAGGTCGACGGCGATGCTGCGCTTGCCTCGGTGGTGAGTGTGGAAGTACTGCGAGAAGCCGTCCTCGCGCCGCCCGACGTGCCGCGAAGGATCGCCAACCTTGAGCCGCTCGACCTTGATCACCTCGGCCCCAAGGTCGGACATCAGCACCGTCGCCGACGGTCCCTGCTGGAACTGGGTGAAGTCGAGCACACGAATGCCCTCAAGCAATGGTCGAGTCATGGTTGAATCCTCCGGGTCGCGATCGGATAGTGCAGATAGTGCGAATATACGCGCCACAGCCCGCCCAGACCGCGGAAAGGTCAACCCCGTGCAAATCACCGACATCACCTGCACCCCGCTCACGATCGGCAAAGGCCTGCTCCGGGTCATCACCAACACCGGCCTCGAGGGCTGGGCCGAGGTCCCCTCTGGCAACTACAACACCAGCTCGAAAGGCCCCGTCTTCCAGGCCCATCTCGAGGCCGACATCAAGCCAGCCCTCGTCGGAGAAGACCCGCTCCAGGTCGACCGCCACTGGGAGACGCTCGCACTCGGTAGAGGCGAGCGAGCCTACAAGCTGCCCGGTTGGGTGGTCGGCGTCGTCGACGTAGCGCTCTGGGACCTGCTCGGCAAGGAAACCGGCCTGCCCCTCCACACCCTGATGGGCGGCGCCCGCCGGACCAACATCCCCCTCTACTGGAGCGTCGGTTCCGGCTGGCGCATGCAGCCCGAGGAGATGCTGGAGCTGGTTCAAACTGGACGCGAGCAGGGCTACGACTTCTTCAAGATCCGCATGGACTGGCGAGCCTGGCGTCAGGACATCGACCCGGAGAAGGATTTCCAGATCTTCAAGCTGGTCCGCGAGTACCTGGACGAAGGACAGTACCTCGGGTTCGACGCCAACAACGGCTACTCGGTCTCGACCGCGATTCAGCAGGGCCGCCGCTTCGAAGAGCTGGGCATCGACCACTTCGAGGAGCCGATCCCGCATTACGACCTGCCTGGCCTCAAACAGGTCTCCGACGCCCTCGACGTCGCCGTCTCGGCCGGTGAGCAGGACGCCTTCCGCTGGTGGTTCGAGCACCTGGTCCTGCTCGGCAACGTCGACATCCTGCAACCCGACATCCTCAACGCCGGCGGTCCCAGCGAGGTCAAGCGGATCTTCGACATGGCCACGGTCCTGAACAAGCCGGTCATGCCTCACAGCCCGCAGGCCGGGATCAACTCCATGGCCTCGCTGCACGTCTACGCGACAGTGCAGAATGCCACCCGCCCGCACGAGTACTCGGAAGAGTTCTCCGGCCCGATCGACGACGTAGCCGACCTCTACGGAGAGTCAGTGATCCCAAAGCACGGCAGCATCGAGCTCAGCGACAAGCCCGGCTACGGGATCGAGTTGAACGAAGCCGCAGTGGAGCGATTGACGGTGCGCTAACGGGTGAGCCGTCCGCTGACAGGCCAAAGCCCCGAGCGGAGGCTCGGGGCTCTGGAGTGAGTTCGGCGTCGCGGCCCCGAACGCGGCCGCTTCGACTAGTCAGCCAGGACTGGCTCCCTGGCCCCGCTCATGTTGAAGCCTTCGTAGCCGGCTGCGGCGATCTCGTCGCAACGCTCTCGGTAGGGTCCGACTCCGCCGGCGTAGGGCATGAACACCCTCGGCTTGCCGGGGATGTTGGCGCCCAGGTACCACGAGTCGGCGAGCATGTACATCGTCTGGTCGGCGATGTCGCTCACGTGCTGGACCCATTCGACTTCGGCCTGCGGGTCGGCGTCCACCACGTCAATGGCGTGCTCGCGCAGGTACTCGACGAAGTCGGCGATCCACTCGACGTGCTGCTCGATTGAGACCGGCATGTTACTGAGCACCGACGGGCTCTGCGGACCGGTGATCATGAACATGTTGGGGAAGTCCGCGGTGGCCAGACCGAGATAGGTGGTCGGGCCGCCGTGCCACTTCTCTTTCAGCTCACGGCCCTCGCGGCCCTTGATGTCGATGTTGAAGAAGGTGCCGGTCATCGCGTCATAGCCGGTGGCGAAGACGATGGTGTCGACCTCGTACTCCTCGCCGTCCGCGGTCCGCAGTCCGGTCGGAGTGATCTCCTCGATCGGGAAGTGGCGGATGTCGACCAGGTCGACATTGTCGCGGTTGTAGGTGTCGAAGTAGTTGGTGTCGATCAGCGCTCGCTTCGATGCGAAGGGGTGGTCGCGAGGGATCAGCTTCTCGGCGGTCTCGGGATCCTTGACGATCTCCCGGATCTTGCCGCGAATGAACTCGGCTGCGGTGTCGTTGGCGCGCCGGTCGGTCGAAATGTCGGCGTAGGCGCCGAAGAGGAAGTTGAAGCCGCCCTTCTGCCAGAGCGCTTCGTAGGTCGCCGTGCGCTCTTCATCGCTGACTTCAAGCGCCGACTTCTCGGAGAACTCGTAGGGCATGCCGGCGGCCGAGACCTTGGACTTCTGCATGATCTCCGCGTAGTTGGCCTTGACCTCCTTGAGGAACTCCTGGTCAACGGTCTCATGCCGCGCCGGAATCGTGTACTGCGGCGTGCGCTGGAAGACGGTCAGGTGCTCGCTCTCGCGAGCGATCACGGGAATCGACTGGACGCCGCTTGAGCCCGTCCCGATCACGGCGACTCGCTTGCCTTCGAACTCAACACCGTCATGCGGCCATGCGCCGGTGTGGTACCAGTCGCCCTCGAACGAGTCGAGGCCCGGAATCTGCGGGACCTGTCCGGTCGAAATGCAGCCGATTGCGGTAACCACGTACTGCGCGGTGACGCGGTCGCCCTGGTCGGTCTCGACCTCCCAGAGGCCGCTGTCGTCGTTGAAGTGTGCCGCGGTGACGCTGGTGTTGAACTGAATCTCATTGCGCAGGTCGAAGCGGTCGGCGACGTGGTTGAGGTACGACAGGATCTCCGGCTGCTCCGGGTACTTCCCGCTCCAGTTCCATTCCTGCAGCAGGTCGTCGTCGAAGGAGAAGCAATAGATGTAGCTCTCCGAGTCGCAGCGCGCGCCCGGATAGCGGTTCCAGAACCAGGTTCCGCCGACGCCGCTGCCGCGCTCGTAGACCTGGGTCTTCATGCCCAGGTCGTCGCGCAGCTTCTTGAGCATGTACATCCCGCCGAAACCGGCGCCAATGACGACCGCGTCGAAGTGGGTGGTGGAGGTGGTGTCAGTCATCTCTGTTCTTCTCTCTGATCCGCTCGATACCACGCGAGCGGATGCCTCTGCAATGGCAGGACCCGATCATCGCGATTCTACCGTCTCTCGTGAGCGAAGCGCACGACGTGACGACGGATGGCCTTGACGACCTGCTGCATCCCCCGTTCGCTGCCAGGCAGCATCAGTAGCGCGAAGAAGGCGTGCATCTGTCCCTTGTGACGCTGGAGCTCAACATCGACTCCGGCGTCGGTCAGCCGCTGCGCGTACTCCTCGCCCTCGTCGCGAAGCGGATCATGCTCCGCGGTGAGTACAACGGCCGGAGGCAGTCCGGACAGGTCCTCGGTGTAGAGCGGTGAGGCTTCCGGTTCGCTGCGGCGTGACGCGTCGGGAATGTAGTGATCGAAGAACCAGATCATCGAATCGCGGGTCAGCAGTAGCTGATTCTCCGGATCCGTGTACGAAGGACGGTCGAAGTTCGCGTCCGTGACGGGGTAGATGAGAACCTGCATGGCGATCTCGGGGCCGTTGCGGTCGCGCGCGCGAATCGCCATCACAGCGGAGAGATTGCCGCCGGCGCTGTCGCCGGCGACGAACAGCGGGACTTCGCTTCCGGCGATGTCCTCCAGGCGCTCGGCCGTCCACTCGAGCGCCGCGTAGGAGTCGTCGACCGCGGCCGGATAGGGGTGCTCTGGCGCGAGCCGGTAGTCGACCAGCACGACGGCGCATGACGTTCGCTCGGCCAGTTTACGGCCCAGGGTCTCGGACTCATCGATCGAGCCCACCACCCAGCCGCCGCCGTGGTAGTAGACGATCACGCCTCCGGCCGGCTCGATCGGCACCAACACCCGCACCTGGAAACTGCCGTCGGCCTGTTCAATGGTGTGGTCTTCCACCCGCGCCATCCGAGGGGCCGGACCGTTGAGCGCAGCCAACTGGGCGCGGAACGTTCGAGCCTCCTCCGGTGTCCGGTCCTCGAACGAACCGCCCGAGTCGCCGCTGTTCAGTACTTCGTCCACAAACGTCTTCGTGGCAACGTCAAGCGTCATCCGAGTCTCCTGTCGTCATCTCTGGGCGCAATCCAATGTGAAGGTGCTTCGCCGAGAGTATCTCAGGAGTCGACGCAGTTCGGCCAGTCCAGCGTCGAAAGCGGTCTGTCGGGCGACCTTCCCGCGTTGCCGGTCGGCTTTCATCGGTTGGCTGTGGTTTTGCCGAGATCTTGGAAGGCGTACGGACGGTGACTGCTTGCAATTTTCGGCAACAGCAGGAAGGCGGCGAATCCGAATGGCCCGGCGACGGCGAACGCGGCGAGGATGCCGATCTTGCTGTACTTCAAGAGATCCGGGTCGGCGAATGCGAGGTCGGCGACGAACAGAGCAACGGTGAAACCGATGCCGGCCACGAGTCCGATCGCCCAGATGCCCTGCCAGGTCACTCCGGCCGGACGACTGGCGCCGAGCTTCACGGCGATCCAGGTTGCCCCGACCAGGCCGACCGGCTTTCCCACGACCAGTCCAACAATCACGCCCCAGGTCACACTGCTGGTAAACGCTTCACTGACGCCCTGCCCATCGAAAGTCACGCCCGCGTTGGCGAGGGCGAAGGCGGGGATCACGAGAAACGCGACCCAGGGATGGAGCTGGTGTTCCAATCGGTCGACGTGAGGTACCGCGTTGCTGCTCAGGTCGCTCAATCCGAGCAGCGCGTCAACCACCTGGTCGTGGCCGAGTGGGCTGTCTGGGGATCTGCCGCCCGTACTGAAGCGGTCGAGCAGCCGCCGAGCCGTGCGCACGAATCCGTCCAGTGGGACGGGCGGCCGCCAGGGTGTGAGGAAGCCAAGCACGGCGCCGAGCGTGGTGGGATGAATGCCGGACTCGAGAATCGCGCCCCAGGCGACCAATCCGACGGTCGCGAAGACGAGCATGCTGCGCACGCCGAGCTGGTAGAGCACCATCATCCAGGCCACGAGCGCGCAGGTCAGCAGCACCTGGAGGATCTGAATGTCGCTGGAGTAGAAGACGGCGACGACGAATACAGTGCCGATGTCGTCGACGATCACGAACGTGAGCAGCATCGCCCGCAGGCCGATCGGCACCCGGGACGCGAACAGGGTGGCGATACCGAGGGCGAAGGCGACATCAGTCGCCATGGGGATCGCCCAGCCGTCGCGGGCCTCCGGCCCCTGGGCGATCAGGAGGAACAGTCCCAGCGGCAGCAGCATGCCGCCGATCGCCCCGGCGATCGGGGCCGCCATGACGCGAGGGTCGGAGAGCTCGCCAATCGTGATTTCGCGCTTGATCTCGAGTCCGATGACGAAGAAGAACAGGACCATCGCCACTTCATTGATCCAGAAGTGGAGCGAGCCCTCGACCGCCCAGATGGCGAGGTCGATGCTGATGTTGGCATTGAGCAGGCGCTCGTACTCGTGGTTCCACGGCGAGTTGGCCCAGATCAAGGCGACGGCAGCAGCCAGGATCAGCAGGACGGCGCTGGCGCTCTCGGTCTGGACGAATTCCTGGACCGGTCGGACGAACATAATGACCCGGGCGCGACCAAAGGTCCGGCGCGGATCGAGGTGGTGAAGCGTCCGCCTGAGCATGGACCTACCGTAGAGGGCTGGACATAAGCAACGCCCGGTGGTCGGCACGGAGTATCGAATGTGGCAGGTGCATGCCTGACCTACCGGGCGGGTTCGAAATCGGTTTTACGCCTGCAAGAGGCGTCGCATGAGTAGGGTTCGCATGTCTCGTCGGCCGTCGGCGATGAGATGCACGACGACCGCATCTTCTGTTACGCGATAGATGATGCGATATGGCCCATTGAATACTTCGCGATAATCACGCGTGCCCATGTTGAGGATCTCGCCTACATATCTGCCGCGTTCCGGTAGCTCTTTCAGCTCGTTGACAGCATCCCTGATTCCGAGCACTACTCGGCGTGCTCGTTGGGCCGAATCAGTCTGGGCGATGTACTCGCCGATTCGCTCAATGTCTTCTTCGGCGTTGTCCGCAAGAATGACGGCGTAGCTTTTCACTCAGCGGGCCATCGCTGCAGCAACCGTTCAAAGACCTCGTCGGCCGGCTTGGTCTTGCCTTCCCGAACTTGCTGTTCCCCAAGGGCGAGGATCTTAAGCAGGGCAAGCGTTTCTTGCTGCTGTTCGTAGCTCTCGTAGTCGACGAGCACCGCCTTGGCCTCGCCGTTCTGGGTGATGATGTACGGCTCGGGCTGCTCGGCGATGGTGCGCACAATCTCGGCAGCATTTGCCTTGAAGTAGCTGATCGGTTTGATTTGCGGCATGGAAGGTCTCCTGGTAGACCAAATGTAGTCCGAATGAGTCCTGATCGGCAAGAATGGGCGCTCTAGGCGTGCAGGGCCTCTCCACGATGGAGGCGGGCGGCGGTCTCGTAGGTCTGACCCATCGAGCGGACCGTTGGAGCGTGGGCAGTGAGGAAGCGACTGGCGCCGATCAGCACGTCGTCCGCCTCGGGACGGCCCTCGAAGCGGTCGACGAGGCGCAGCGCGGCGTCATAGATCTGGAACGAGTGGAAGCCCGCGTCCTCACGCAGGAGCGCGGTGCCCAACGTTCGGACGACTTCGTCCCGCTGACCGCCGGCGAGCAGGTCGGCCACCGACTGTCCCGTCTCGTCGACCTGTTGCTGGCGGTCGAAGTGGTCGAGCAGGTCATCGGTGGAAGTGGAGCCGCCGTTTGGTTCCGGTCTGGGCTGGCGCGGCATATTGAGGAACCGCTCGAGGTAAACCGAGGCGGCGCCGTCGAGGATGCCTCGCGCCAGCTCACGTGATGGCGCGCGCTGCATCGCGCGGTCGACCGCGTTGGTGTAGGTGAAGGTGTGGTGGACCGTGTTCCAGTCGCCGAACTCATTGGAGATATGGAAGTGCATCGGCCGCCGTGCCGCGGCATAGGCGACGGTCGCGCTGAGTTCCGTGAGCGGCGCTCCCGCGCGGGTCGCGTCGACGATTCGGCGCAGCGAGCGGTCGGGCGGGTCGTCGAGGATCGATTCGGCGACTGGGTGGTGCTCGTCCCAGGACTCGTTGCGCTCGCCGCCGACGGCCAGCGCCTCGTCGAGCGCCTCGCCGGCTTCATCCAGCAGGCGGGGCAGGTCTACAGGGTGTTGCCAAGCGGAAGTCTCCTCCATCCGCTGGGCGCCCGTGATCGTCGGGATGACCGAACTCAGGATGTCGGGAGCTGTCTCCCAGCCGACGACGTCGAGCAGTTCGCAGGCTTTGTTGGCGAAGTCGAGCGTGTGGCCGACGTCCATGAAGGTATGGTCGGTGGAGGCCGAGAAGAGCAGGTCGGCGAGCTGTCCGTCGTCGAGACCGGCGACGGCGGCGGTGCGCAGGCAGCGCTCGGCCGCATCGCGCGAGCGAACCTCGGCGAAGCGCCGGAACCAAGTGCGGAACTGCTCGGGTCGATCCTCGTCGGTGTCGAGCGCGGCGATGTCGAAGTCGGGCGGCTGTCCCTGGACGCTGCGGGCGACATGCACGACTCCGTGGTAGAGCGCCCGCGGCCGGTCGTCGGGAGCGAGACGCGGCAGCACGTTGGCCATCGCCGTGAGGATTGAGAGTCCGCTGGACCAGCCGGCGGCGCGGTTCTTGACGCCGAAGCGGGCGGCCTCGGCGAGCACGAGGTCCTCGCGGCCCGCCTCGCATAGACCGATGACCGACTTGGCGATCACGAGTCGCAGGTTCTGTTCCAGACCCTCTGAGAGTTTTCGCGTGCAGTGCGCGACCGCTTCCTCCTCCATGGGCTCGGGGTCGAGCCAGACTTCACCGTCCCGAATCTCAGCACGGAACGCGGCCACATCGTCGGCGAAGAGATCAAAGGCGCAGCCGCCGGAGAGGTCGAACTTGGCGTGGTGCCAGTGACAGGTGAGGATGCCGTCTGCGACGGTACCCTGGCTCAGCGGGAAGCCCATGTGCGGGCAGCGGTTGTCGACCGCGAAGACCTGATCGCGGTGCCAGAAGACGGCCGCCGTGCGCTGCCCGGTCGAGACAACCCGAACGCCCTCACGCTGCAATTCGTCAAGCGAGCAAACATGTACGGTGGCGTTCATGGCAGTCCTCCAGTCCTGACTTGAAGGCTATCGATGAGAACGTGATGATGTGTAGGCGGAGCAATGCGGTCAGGACCCGGATCGTGATGATGGAGGTCTTTCGACATGGCCAATCCAGCTACGGCTGGCCGACCTCAAGGCGTGCATCTCGTCGGCAGCGTCCCGTTGGCCGACAGCGAAACCGTCTTCCGCGAAGTCTCCTCGAGAGTGGGAAACCGGCTACGGCGGGTGCCCGACGGCGAGACGGGCATCCGGACCAACTGGATTCAGTGGCAGTTTCCGTTGCTGCTGGAGGTTCCTGAGTTTGAATCGGCGGATGAGCCGGCCGGACCGTTTGGCGCCCGGCTGCAGCTGCGCTCGGGGTCAGACGCTGCGGGCATCCAGTTTCCCGAACTCGGTTATCGCGCTGCTGCGGTCGAGTCGTACCAGGTGTTCTCTCGATTGAAACAAGAGGGACTGATCGGAGAGCAGGTCAGATTCCAGGTCTGCCTGCCGACGCCGCTTGCGGTGATCCACGTTCGGTTCGTGCCTCGTGACCAGGAGGCGGTCGAACACGCATATGAGCGCCAGCTACTCGAGGAGTTGGACGGGCTGCTGGATGTGATCCCCGCCGACCAGCTGGCGATTCAGTGGGACACGGCAGTGGAGTTTGCCATTCTCGAAGGGCTATTGCCGTCGTTCCTGGTCGACGCCGATACGGAAATCGTGGATCGCCTGGTACGGCTGGGCAATCGTGTCCCGACAGGCGTCGAGGTGGGATATCACCTCTGCTACGGGGACGTCGAGCATCAGCACTTCATCGAGCCGGTCGACACGACGAAGCTGGTCGCCGTTGCCAATGGCGTTTGCGCCGGCGTTGAACGATCGGTCGACTGGATACACATGCCAGTTCCGCGGGATCGCAACGACGACGCCTTCTTCGCGCCGCTGACCGGGTTGCAGCTACAGTCCGAGACCGAGCTCTATCTCGGACTCGTGCACCTGACCGACGGCGTCGCTGGAACCGAGGAGCGCATCGCCGCTGCGCGGCGGGCGGTTCCCATGTTTGGCGTGGCGACCGAGTGCGGCTTCGGCAGGCGTTCGGCCGAGACGATTCCCGCCCTGCTCGACGTGCACGCAAGCGTCGAAGTTCCCGCCTGACGGAGCGGAGCATTGAGCATGCCCGAGCCGGAATCCCGTCTGTCCCGACCGATTCAGCCGATGCCCGCTTTCGTCGAGCAGGCGCTGGAGGGGGGAGGCCTGGTGGCCGCCTACGAGGCGCGACCGCCGTATCAGCGCAACGACTATCTCGCCTGGATTGCCCGCGCCAAAAGACCGGAGACGAAGGAGCGGCGGCTCCTGCAGATGCTGTCCGAGTTGGAGCGGGGAGATGTCTACATGAAGATGGACTGGCGCCCGGGCCGAGTGACCCGAAGCGATCGATAACCGGCTTGCTCCAACTGCTCGGTGAAATCGATACCGTTGACGTCAGCAGAGACCGTTGCGCTGTGAGGGAGGGGCCATGCCGCTGCAGCTCGATCACACCATCGTTCCGGCGTATGACAAGGAACGGTCGGCGCGGTTCATCGCCCGGATGTTTGGCCTGACATACGACGGCGCCTGGGGACACTTCGCTCCGGTCAAGGTCAACGACACGCTGACCCTGGACTTCGACAACTCGGACAATCCAGGTTCCAACCATTACGCCTTTCTGGCTTCGGACGAAGAGTTCGACGCCATCCTGCAGCGGGTCAGAGACGAGGGCATCAGCTTCGGCAGCGGACCCGGGTCAAGGACGGATGGCCAGATCAATCACCGTCACCAGGGCCGCGGTTTCTATTTCGACTGCGAGAACGGCCACGTGTGGGAAGTAATCACTCACACGTACGTCACCGACTGACTTGACCGACTGACTGGGCCTACTCCGACTCCTCGTAGCCCTGGTCGCGCTCGCGCTTGAAGGCGGCCCAGCCCTGTTCTTCACGGATTCGCTGGCGCCCGGCTCCGACTGAGTCTTCGGCCTCGAGCAACTCTCGCAAGGTTTCGTTGTCGCGGTAGCGGACGGCGTCGATCAGGCCCATCTGCTCGTAGACCATGTTGACGAGCCGCTTGTTCATCCTGACCACCGTGGGCGGCAAGGCGGCCAGCTTGCGGGCCATCTCGTCGGCGGCTTCGTCGAGCTGATCGTCGGGTACGACGCGGTTGACAAGGCCCATCCGGTGCGCGTCCTCGGCTGTGATCACCTCGCCCAGCAGGAGGACTTCCTTGGCGAGTTTCTGGGTCGTTAGAAACGGTGTGATCAGCACCGGGACGCCGAAGCCGTGGCGGATCTGGATTTCGCCGAGGCGGGCGTTCTCGGAGGCGACCGTGAAGTCACAGACGCCGGCCAGTTCGCAGCCCTGACCGACAGCGTGTCCGCGCACCGAGGCGATCACCGGCTTGGGAAACGACCAGATCCGCATCTGCACGTCGAGTGAGTCGGGCGCGGGAGCGTCGTCCGTATAGAGCGAGGCCCAGAGATCTCCGCCCGCCGAGAAGGCTCGGCCCGCTCCGGTCAGGATGACGGCGCGGACGTCGTCGTCGGCCTTGGCCTGGTCGAAGGCGGCGTCCAACAGGCGCGTGACGTTTCGGTTGATCGCGTTGAGGACCAGTGGCCGATTGAGCGTGATCCTGGCCACGCCGTCGGCGGCTTCGTAGAGGACGTCGTCGGGCGACGGCGGCGGGATCGCAATGCCGTCGGGCGTCTTCTTCCAGTTCGAAGTGTCTGGCTGGGACGTCATGGCGATGCCTCCTGGTTCGGAACCGAACGCTATCACGACCCGTCCCTGCGAAGGCGTAGAATCTGCTCGCTCGAGGGGACATGAGAGGAAGCCGGGAACCATGGCGACGCTGCAGGATGTGATGGCGGAATTGGAGGCGGTCGGTACGGCGCAGAACCGCAAGGTCTACACGCGGCACGGCGCGGCAGTGCCGATGTTCGGCGTGAGCTACAAGGAGCTCGGCCGGATTGGCAAGCCGCTGAGGCTGGATCAGGCGCTGGCGATTGAGCTCTGGCGGAGCGGCAACCACGATGCTCGAGTCCTCGCGACGCGCATCGCGGATCCGTCAGCGATGACCGAGAGTCTGGCGCATGAGTGGCTGGGCGACGTCGACAACTACATCCTGGCGGAGGGGCTGGGCGGGCTGATCGCGAAGTCGCCGGTGGCGCGAACGGTCAGCGACGCCTTGCGCGACGACCCGGGAGAATGGCCGGCCGCGATGGGTTGGTTCATCGTGGCCTGCACGGCCGAGCAGCCGAATCTGTGGGCGGACGAGGAGCTCAACGAGCTCGTCGCCCAGATCCACACCGAGATCGACGACAGGCCCAATCGAGTCCGGCACGAGATGAACGGAGCGCTGATCGCGATCGGTCTGCGCAATGAAGATCTGCGAGCTTCCGTGCTAGGGGCGGCTCGGCGGATCGGTCCGGTCCAGGTCGACCATGGGAAGACCGGCTGCAAGACACCGGAGGTGGTTCCCTACATCGAGCGAACGCTCGCCCGCCGGGCTCAGATGGCCGCTCGACGGGCTGAGAAGGCGCGCGCGAAGGCGGCCGCCGCTCGTCGCTAGCAGCTCTCCTAGAATCCCAACCAACCCACCGATACGAGGGGAGAGGGAAGCGCCATGCCCAACGACACACCTGTGATCGACTGCCAGGTACACGCCTACGACCGTAACGATGAATCGAACTACCGGTCCGTGCTGGCCGGTCCGGCCACGGTCACCGGCGAGGAGATGGTCGCGGCGATGGACGCCGTCGGCGTTGACGGTGCGCTCTTGATTTCGCCCTTCACGATCTACGGCTACGACTCCAGCTACTGCGAGGGCGTCGCCGAACAGTATCCCGATCGCTTCGGCCTGATCGCGCCGTTCGACCCCAACTCCGACACGGTCGCGGCCGAGGTCGAGGCCTGGGCCGCGCGGCCCGGCGTCGTCGGCGCGCGCATCGTGCTGGCCTTCGAGGGCGTCGAAGCCGATCATCCCGGTCTCGCGCATGTGCTCGAAGCCGGCGCTCGAGGCGGGATCCCGATCAACGTTCTCTGCTGGGGGCAGCTACAGATCCTGTCCGAGCTGGCGCGGCGGCATCCCGACACGCAGCTCGTGATCGACCACGTCGGACTGCAGCAGCCCTTCCAGCCGCCCGCCCCCGACGAACCGTGGGCCGAGGTCGACAACGTCATCGCCCTCGCCCAGTACGACAACGTCGCGATCAAGATTTCCGGCGCCTGCACGCTTTCGCACGAGCCGTTCCCCTACCCCGACATCTGGCCGCCGCTGCATCGCATCTTCGAGGCCTACACGCTCGAGCGCTGCCTCTGGGGCACCGACTGGACGCGCGCCACCAACCTGCTCACGTTTGAGCAGGGCGTCGAAGCCTTCCGCCAGACGGCCACGCTCTCAGACGACGAGCGCGCGACCCTGATGGGCGGCTCTCTGCAACAGATCTACGGCTGGACGCCGGGCGGATCCGGCGCTGGAAGCTAGGGACGGTCGTCGTCGTGCCACTCGTTGAACATCGACGTGCGGCCGCCGTCGACGACGAGATCGTGCGAGTTGACGAACCGTCCGGCGTCGCTGGCCAGATAGAGCGCCGCCTCGGCGATGTCCTCGGAGAGCCCGGCACGGGTCATCGGGGTGGCTCGCGACAGGTTGTAGGTGAGCTTGGTCATCTTTCTCTCGTTCTCCTCGTCGGAGAGCGTGTTGGCCCGGGCCGAACCGCCGTAGAAGATCGGGGTGGCGATCGCGCCCGGCGAGATCACGTTGACGCGAATGCCGTGGCGTCCCAGTTCGACGCCGGCGAGCTTGCAGTAGTGCGTGAGGGCTGCCTTCAGCGCCGAATAGAGCGGGTCGCCTTGGCGGTAGCGGATCGCGGCAATGCTGGAGTTGTTGATGATTGAGCCGCCGCCGGCGGCCTTCATCGGTGCGATCGCGTAGCGGATGCCGAGCATCACGCTGCGCAACAGGAGATGGACGCCGTAGTCGATGTCCTCGCCGGAAATCGTCTCGAACGCGCCGCGGGTCGGTCCCCCGGCATTGTTGAAGAGGATGTCGAGCGATCCGAAGCGACCGACCGCGAGATCGATCGAGGCTTTGATGTCTTCCTCGCGCATGACATCGGCCTCGTGGTACACGGCATTGGGACCGAGCCGTTCTGCCAGCGCCGAACCCTTCTCCTGAGATCGGCCGGTCAGGATGACCTTTGCGCCTTCGGAGATGAACAGCTCGGCCGTCGCAGCGCCGATGCCGCTCGTGCCTCCGGTGATGACCGCGACCTTGTCCTGCAAGCGTTGACCCATGATGCTCTCCCTCGCTGGCAGGGTAGCGATGGCTCTCGAGCGCCCTTGGACGGCCGTGACGGCGGTGACGGCAGGACTAGCATCGTCATCATCCGGACCGACTGCGCGGAAGGGAGCATGGTCATGACGGCTGGCAGGTTGATGGGAAGGTCGTGCGTCGTGACCGGCGCAGCTAGCGGGATCGGCCGAGCCATCGCCGTTCGCCTCGCCGCCGACGGAGCGCGCGTCGCCGTCGTTGATCTGGACGACGAGGGCGCTTGGCGGGTGGCTGCTCAAATCATCGCCGATGGGGGTGAGGCAGAGGCATACGAGTGCAACGTGTCGGACCGCGCTGCCGTGCGAACCACCCTGGAGGCGATCGTCGACGGATCAGGCGGGCTGGATGTGATCTTCAACAATGCGGGGATTGCCGAGATTCGCCCGTTCATGGAGGTCGAGGAGGAGCACTGGGATCGTCTCATGCAGGTCAATGGTCTCGGAGTGTTGATCTGCATGCAGGAGGCGGGACGGATCATGATCGAGCAGGGTCGCGGCGGCAAGATGATCAATACGGCCTCGATTGCCGGCAAGGAGGGATATGAGATCCAACCTCACTACTCGGCGACGAAGTTCTCCGTGGTCGCGCTGACGCAAGCAGGGGCGCGAGCGTTCGCGACGCATGGGATCACCGTGAATGCGATCTGTCCTGGCATTGTCGTGACCGAACTGTGGGACGGGCTGGAGGAGGACTTCATGCGCTTCGGCATCACCGAACGACCGGGAGAAGGCATGGAGCGATTCTCGGAGCGGATCCTGTTGGGCCGAACCGCGTCTCCCGAGGACATTGCCGGTCCTGCGGCGTTCCTGGCGTCAACCGATTCCGACTACATCACCGGACAGTCGCTGATGGTCGATGGAGGCATGGTGTTGCAGTAGACCGATCGATTGGTAACGGCTGAACACGCAGTCGGCCGCGTACATATCTTGCCAATCATCCATAGAGGTGTTGAATACGAAAGCAAGACGCACTCAATAGCACTGGGTACAGTGTGGTGGATGAGCGACCACAACAACCCCGGCGGTCTGATTCTCCTGACGCTGCGAGACAGGCATCTGGCCCTGGGCGCGCGCTTCGCGCCCTTCGCCGGCTGGGAGATGCCGCTGCAGTACACGGGCATCGTGGCCGAGCATCACGCCGTCCGCGACGGGGTGGGGGTCTTCGATGTCTCGCACCTGGCGCGGGCCTGGATTGAGGGTCCACAGGCGGCCGAGCAGTTGCGCTCGGTGACCACCTTCGACGTGACTGCATTGGCAGAAGGGCAAGCGCACTATTCGCTCTACTGCAACGAAGCGGGCGGGATCGAGGACGATGTCTTCATCTATCACCTACCCGGCGACCGCTGGCTGGTGATTCACAACGCTTCCAATGCTGAATCGGACTTCGAGCGCCTGCGGTCCGTCGCGGGCGAGGCGGCGTCCGAGGTAACAGCGGACACGGTGATGCTGGCGATTCAGGGGCCGAAGGCGATCCGGCTGCTGGGTGATGTGCTGGGTGAAGCAATTCCGGCGTTGAACCCGCGAGACTGCCTCGAGGTCACGTGGAGGGGCGAGTCGGTCCTCTTCGCTCGCACCGGATACACGGGCGAGGACGGCGGAGAATGCATCGTCTCGGCTGAACAGGCGCATGCTCTGTGGGACGCGTTGGTCGCGGCCGGAGCGACGCCGGTGGGACTTGGCGCACGAGACACGCTTCGGCTGGAGGCGGCGCTGCCATTGCACGGCAACGACATCGATCCAAGCACGCATCCGTACGAGGCGGGCCTGGGCTTTGCCGTCAGCCTGGATGACGGCGCACCGTTCACCGGCCGCGAGGCGCTCGCGGAGCTGAAGGACCAGCCGCGGCCCCGACGGCTGGCGCACCTGGCGGCGCAGGGTCGAGGCGTGATCAGGGCCGGCTATGAGGTTCGCGAGCGCAGCGCAGCGGAGGCGGTGGGCCACTTGACCAGCGGCGGCCACAGTCCAAGCTTGCGTCGGGGAATCGGTATGGCGTATCTGCCCGCGGCGTTGGCGAAGATTGGTACCGAGCTCGAGGTCGATGTGCGGGGTCGGGCGCTGCCCGTTGAAGTCGTGCGCCGGCCGTTCTATAGAAAGCCAAGGGATTGACGATGGCCTACGAAGCACCGGACCACCTGCTCTACACCAACGACCATGAGTGGCTGAAACGTGACGACGACAGCCCGGACGAGGTGACGATCGGCATTACCGAGTTTGCCCAGGAGCAGTTGGGCGATGTCGTCTACCTGGAGCTGCCTCCGGAAGGGACCGCGCTGACCGTCGGCGAGCCGTTCGGGGAGATCGAGTCGGCCAAGACCGTGGCCGAGCTCTTCGCGCCGGTCGGCGGAGAGTTGATCGGCGTCAATGCCGAACTCGAAGAGCGCCCCGAGTTGGTCAACGAGTCCCCCTATGACGAGGGCTGGATCGTCCGTGTCCGCCTGGCCGACGCCTCCGATCTGGATCAACTGCTTGACGCCGACGCCTATCAGGCGTTGATTCCGGAGGAGTAGCGGTGAGTGCGTCGCTCTCCGGGTCGCCGCATCCGTACATTCCGGCCACCGAGGCAGACCGAGCGCGCATGCTGGAGCGCATCGGCGTCGCCGATCTGGATTCCTTGTTCGCCGATTTGCCCGCCGCCTTCCGTGATCCCGCGATCGACCTGCCGCCTGCCCTGGCGGAACCCGAACTGATCGCCCTGCTTGCGGAGCGCGCGGCCGAGAATGCCGCGACCACGCGGCCGAGCTTTCTCGGCGCAGGCGCGTATCGCCGCTCCGTTCCCTCGATCGTCTCGCACCTGGTGAGCCGATCCGAGTTCTCGACGGCCTACACGCCGTATCAGCCGGAAATCAGCCAGGGTACCTTGCAGTCGGGCTTCGAGTTTCAGTCGGTCGTCTGCGAACTGACCGGGATGGACGTCGCAAATGTCGGTCTGTATGACGTGGCCAGCGCGACCGCCGAGGCCTGCCTGCTGGCCGTGCGCCATACGAAACGCCGGGCGCTCGCGCTGTTCGAGCCCATCCACCCCGGAACAGTCGATGTGGTCAAGACCTACGCGCGCGGCGCCGGTCTCAGGGTCGACATCCTGACATCGGTCGACGCTCTGAGTGACGAACACGCCTGCCTCGTGGTGCAGCAGCCGGATTTTCTGGGTGCGATTCAGGATCTCGAACCGCTCGCCGATGCCGCCCACGATCAGGGAGCGTTGTTGGTCGCCGCGGCCGACCCGTTCGCGCTAGGTCTGCTGAGGCCTCCCGGCGATGCCGGAGCCGACATTGTGACCGGCGAGGGTCGCGATCTGGCCGGAGCGCCCGCGTTCGGCGGACCGTCGCTGGGATTGTTCGCAGCTCGCTCGCCGTATCTGCGACAGATGCCCGGCCGGATCGTCGGACGGACGAAGGAACTGCAATCTCCGGACGACGCTCGCGAACCGCGCACGGGCTACGTGCTCACGCTTCAGGCCAGGGAGCAGTTCATCAGGCGTGAACGGGCGACCTCGAATGTCTCGACGGCGCAGGCGCTGATCGCGCTGGGCTTCACGATTGCCGTCCAGGCGCTCGGACCTAGCGGACTCCGCGAGTCTGCCCAGCTCTGCTACCAGCGCGCGCACGACGCAGCGAAGAGAATCGCCGCACTTGACGGCTACGAAGTTCCCGAGCGAGGGCCGTGGTTCCAGGAGTTCCTGGTTCGCGGTCCCCTGCCTGCGGCCGAGCTGGCCAGTCGGCTGGCAGCACGGAGTATCACGGCGGGATTTGACGTCTCCGACCGGTCGGAGCCCGAGACTGGCGAAGCGCTGCTCTTTTGCGTCACCGAAGCCACGCCCGACGCGCATGTCGACACGTTGGTCGAGGCCTTGACCGCGATCGGAGATGACGGAGATGAGGAATGACAGCGCCGGGGTCTGGTCATGAGTCAGGTCGTGGGCCTCGTCGTGAAGATGTTGGCGCTCGCCTGAGTTTCGACCGAGGGGAGCCGGGACGACGCGCCGTCGATGTGCCGAACTGGACCGGTGAGCAGACGCCGCTGCCGGACTCTCAACTGCTCAGGGAGTCCCTGCGTCTGCCCGAGCTGAGTCAGGGCGAGTTGGTGCGCTACTACACGGCGCTCTCCGCGCGAAACTACGGGATCGACTCCGGCACCTACCCGCTCGGTTCCTGCACGATGAAATACAACCCCAAGGTCAACGACCTGATCACGGGATTGCCGGGATTCACCGATGCTCATCCGCAGGCTCGCGAGGAAGACGTACAAGGCACGCTGCGCACGTTGCTGGAGTTGCGGCGGGGCCTCGCCGAGGTGACGGGTCTACCGCACGTCAGTCTCGCTCCGGCTGCCGGCGCGCAGGGAGAACTCGCGGGCGTGCTGATGATTACGGCAGCGCTTGAGGATCGGGGGGAGTTGGATTCGCGCCGCCGAATCCTGGTGCCCGACTCCGCGCACGGTACGAATCCGGCGACCGCGGCGATGGCCGGGTACACGGTCACTCATCTTCCAACGGCCGAGGACGGATCGTTGGATCGCGCGACGATCGAACGCGAACTGGACGAAACGGTCGCAGGGGTGATGGTCACTGTGCCGAACACGCTCGGCCTGTGGGAGAACGGCATTGAAGAGGTCGCAGACCTGATCCACGAGGCTGGCGCGTACCTCTATGCCGACGGGGCCAACCTGAATGCGATTATGGGACGGGTTCGGTACGGGGACCTGGGCTTCGATGTCGCCCATCTCAATCTGCACAAGAGCTTCAGTACCCCGCACGGCGGAGGCGGCCCGGGCTCGGGACCAGTGTGTTGCAGCGAGGAGCTGGCGCCGTACCTGCCCGCGCCCGTGCTGCAGGAGAGTGGCGACGGCACCGTGAGACTCGTCACCCCCGAGCGCAGCATCGGCCGGATGCAGCAGTTCCACGGCAACGTCGGAGTCTTGCTTCGCGCATATGCCTATCTGCGAGCGCTCGGATTGGACGGATTACGGGCAGTCTCCGGACAGGCCGTGCTCAACGCCAACTATCTGCGGGAGTTGCTGCACGGCCACTACGACCTGCCATACGACCGACCGGTTTTGCATGAGGTGGTGTTCTCAGGATCGCACCAGCGGCGGGAGCACGATGTTCGGACGTACGACATTGCGAAGCGTCTGATTGACCACGGGTTCCACCCGCCGACGGTCTATTTCCCGCTGATTGTGCCGGAAGCGTTGATGATCGAACCGACGGAGACCGAGCCGCCCGAGGCGATCGAGGCTCTGGCGGAGGCGCTCATTGCGATCGCCGAAGAGGCGGCCAGCGATCCCGACGCCCTGCGCGGCGCTCCGTGGACCGCGCCGATCGGCCGGCTCGATGAGACCACGGCGGCTCGCCGCCCGGTCCTTGTCTGGCAGGATCCCAACCGCGAGGGCGCGTAGGCCAGAGAATCTGAGCGACGGCGTACGCTCTGTTCAGGGTTCAGGATGTGGAACTGAACGGGTCCCTGACGCAACGACATGGCCAACCGACCACTCGCGCAGCTCAGAGAGCGTCGCCCGGAACTGGCGGGCAGCGTTGAGTCGACGCTGCCGCGGCTGCTTGAGCCGATCATCTGGGGGTCGCTGTCCGCGGGTCTGATTGCATTGATCCTGGTCAACCTCGCGCTCGGGGCCTTTGACGTCGAACTGGAACGGATCGTTGGTCTGCTGTTCGACAAGATCGGCATCGGACTGGGGATCGAATACACGGCGCGTGAGGAGGCGGTCGTCTGGGTGATCCGCGTTCCGCGGATGCTGATGGCCGCATTGGTCGGCGCGGGTCTCGGGGTCTCGGGGGCGGCGTTGCAGGGACTGTTCCGCAATCCGCTCGCCGATCCCGGCCTGATCGGAGTCTCCAGCGGCGCGGCATTTGCGATCGCTGTGTCGGTGGTGATTGGAGTCTCCACCTGGGGTCTGTTCGCGCTGCCGCTGGCGGCGTTCATCGGCGGTCTGACCCTGACCTTTCTGATCTACGGGTTCGCCCGGCGCGGCGGCCGTGCGCAGATGGCGACCATGTTGCTGGTCGGAATCGCGGTCAACGCGTTGCTGGGCTCAGCGATCACCTTCATCCTGTCGTTCTCCGACGACGAGCAACTGCGCGACATCGTTTTCTGGCTGCTGGGCAGTCTCGCCGGCTCGCTCTGGGAGTACGTCTACTCGGCTGGACCGCTGATCCTGTTCGCGATCGTTGTGCTTGTCCGGCAGTCGGGCGCATTGAATCTGCTCACCCTGGGCGACTCGGAAGCCAGACATCTGGGCGTTCGAGTGCAGAGAACCCAACTCATGATCGTGACCGCCGCTGCGATGGCGACGGGAGCGGGAGTGGCAGTTGCCGGCGTGGTCGGATTTATCGGCTTGATCGCTCCGCACATCGTCCGCCTGATGGTCGGTCCCGATCATCGTCGGTTGATGCCGGCCAGCGCGATGGCCGGAGCGATCCTCGTGCTCGGCGCCGACCTGGGAGCGCGGACGATCGTCTCGCCGGCCGAGTTGCCGCTGGGCGTGCTCACCGCGATCATCGGCACGCCCGTCTTCCTGTTCCTGATCGATCGGTCGCGCCGCAGCCTGGCGATGAATATGTAGGCTTGGTCGACTCGCGATCGGCGGTTCGATCGATATGCCGACGTCAGCTCTGTACGTTCCTGAGCTGAGGATCGAGGAAGTCGCGCAGCCAGTCGCCGAACACGTTGACGACGAGCGAGACGATGATGATCGCGATACCCGGCACCGTGACCAGCCACCAGGCGGTCGCGATGACTCCGCGTCCTTGCGAAATCATGATGCCCCAGGAGATCGAGTCCTGAGCGATGCCGACGCCAAGGAAGCTCAGTCCCGCCTCGGCGATCACGACCGTGGCAACGTTGAGCGTGGCCAGGATGACAATCGAGTTGACCAGACTCGGCAGGACATGACGCACCATGATCCTCAAATCATTTGCGCCGATCGTCCGCGCGGCAATGATGAACTCGCGCTCTTTCAGCCCGAGCGTCTCGCCGCGCACCAACCGCGCAAAGGTGGCCCAGAGGGCGAAGACCAGGACGATGACGACGTTGCTCAAGCTGGGCTCCCAGATAGCGCGCAGGAACACCGCGATCAGGATCGCGGGCATCGCAAGCTGCAGATCGACCAGAGCCATGATCCCCCGGCTCGTCCAACCTCCGAACCAGCCCGCCAGGAGACCCAGCACCGATCCGATCAGGGTCGCGAGGGGAATCACCATGGCGATCGCCAGCAGCGAGATTCTGGCCCCATAGATCAGGCGGCTGAGCGTGTCGCGGCCGAGATCGTCGGTGCCCAGCGGATGATCGAAGCTGCCTTCCGCTTCGAAGAAGGGCGGCTGCAAGCGCCCCACCAGATTGAGCTTGAACGGGTCTTCGGGTGCGATCTGCGAGCCAAAGACGCCGAGCACCACGAAGATCACCAGAATCGAGAGCGTCACCGCCAGAGTCTTCGGCGAGCGGATCCGCCAGTTGCGGCGCTGTCCCGCAAAGGGATCCTCAACCTGCTCCAGCGGCGCCCGGCTTGACTGACGTGCTGCCACGGCTCAGATCGCTCCCGTCCGAATCCGCGGATCGATAAAGGTGTATGACACATCGACGACCAGGTTGATGAACACGATCCAGACCGAAGTGAGCAGCACCGAGGCCTGCACGACCGGGTAATCGGTCGCGACGATCGACTGGATGATCAACTGCCCGAGACCCGGCCAGGCGAAGACGGTCTCGACAATGATCGCGCCGGAGAGGATGTTGCCGACCTGCAGCCCGAGCAGTGTGATCACGGCGAGCATCGAGTTTCGCAACGCATGCTTGAACAGCACGGCGCGCTCGGTCAGACCTTTGGCGCGGGCGGTGCGGATGTAGTCCTGCTGCAGCGTGTCGAGCATCGCCGAACGCGTGAAGCGCATCACCGCGGCCGCCGGGAAGGATCCCAGAGTGATCGCGGGCAGGATGATGCTCTGCGGCGTCGTCCGGCCGCCGGTCGGTATCCAGTCGATGTACAGCGCGATGAACAGGATCAGCATCAGGCCCAGCCAGAAATTGGGCACGGCCTGACCGAACAACGCTCCGAGCCTGCTGAGAATATCGGTCACGCCGCCGCGACGCACCGCAGCCACGATCCCGAGCGGAATGCCGATCGCGAAGGCGACGAACAGGCCGGCCGCGCCGAGCTGGATCGTGGCCACCAGCCGCTCGCCGACAACATCAGTCGCCGGTCGCGTCGCCCGGAACGACTGCCCGAACTCCAACCGCACGATGTCCCAGAGGAAACGCCCGTACTGTTCGATCAGCGGATCGTTGAGTCCGTAACGCTCCTTCGCCTCCTCAATCTCCTGTTGAGTGGCGTCGATCGGCGCAAGCCGCGACACCGGGTCCCCGGCGCCTCGGCTCAGGAAAAAAACAATCGAGACCACGCCGACGACGACCGCGATCGAGCGCAGCAGCCGTCCAACGGCGGTCGCCCCGAGTTCGCTGCGCATCGTCGATCAGGCTCCTTCGAAACCGCTCCCCCCGTTTTGGGGGGAGCGGGTGATCATCCGACGGTGCTGTTGAACTCCTGCTAGGTCTTCAGCTTCTGCGCGTAGATCGCATTCAGACCGGTCGAGGTGCCGTAGTACTCGTTGTAGAGAATCTCCGGCTTCACGGCGTACAGGTGCGGCAGACCAAACAGCGGCACCTGGAAGGCGTTCTCGTACGAGATCACCGAGGCCTGGTAGTACAGATCATTCGCCCGCTGCTGATCGAACTCGGCGTTGGCTTCCTCGATCAAGGCCTGGAATTCGACGAACTCGGGTAGGAAATCGTCGCTTTCCTGCGCGTGTGAGTACGGAGAGCCGACCGTCGTCACCAGCCGGTACGCGAACGCCGGACCCAATGGCGCGCCGCTGGACACGCCCGCCTGGTTGAAGACGAACGGATTTGGCACCTCATTGTTGCGGATCAGCGACAGCGCGTTCCCAAAGTCCGCGTAGTCGACCTCGACCTGGAAACCGACATCGTTGAGCATCTGCTGGACCGCCGGCATCCAGATCCGGTCGGCCGTCCAGAGACCGGTCGGCAGCGTAATGGTGAAGGCAAAGCCCACCTGGCCCGCCTCCTCGAGCAGCGCCCGAGCCTTGTCCGGGTCGTAGTTGTATTGACCCGGCAGATTGCCGATCGGCGGGTCGTAGCCGGCCGGGAAGGGCGAATAGGCGCGTTCTTCGGTGCCGGTCAGCAGGTTCTCGATGATCGCGTCGGCGTCAATCGCATAGTTGGCCGCCTGCCGCACCCGCACATCGCGCCACGGGTTCTCTTCCCCGGTGATCGGGTCGAGTGACTGGTTGACCGGCAGCTCCAGCGCCATCACACGCACGTCCGGCAGCGCAATCACCTTGAAGTCGTCGCGGTCCTCAAACTGGCCAGCTACGTCGGGGCTGATCCGGTAGGCAATGTCGACTTCGCCGGCCTCCAGGGCCGCCGCGCGCGCTTGTTCCTCGGGGAAGTAACGCCCCGTGATGTACTTGGCCCAGCCGGCCTTCCACTGGAACGGCGCGTCGTGATCAAATGCGAAGTTCTCGAAGCGCTGGCTGCGAATCTCCTGGTCGGGGATCCAGGACATGAACTGATATGCCCCACAACCAATCGGGTTGTTGGCGAAGTGGTCGTCGCCGTTGTCGATGATGTACTGCTTGGGCAGCAGACCGAAGTTGATCCCGCCCGATTGCTCGGGCGCGTCGACAAACGGGGTGTCCATCGCAATCGAGACCGTTTGCTCGTCGACGATGGAGATGTCGCCCATCCAGCCGGCGCGGGCCCGCAGCGACGACTCGAAGTCGGGGTTGTACTCAGCCCGGCCAAGAATCCGCTCGTAGTAGAACTGCAACGACTCCGCATTCAGCGGTTCGCCGTTATGGAACGTGACGCCCGGTTTGATCCGCCAGATGAAGCTGGACAGGTCGTCGGTAAACTCCCAGTCGCCGAATCCACCCTCCGCCTGGATCACGCGGCCCGAGTTGTAAGCCGCCAGCGCCGCGAAGTGCAGGTTGTTGCTCGCCCCCTGACCACCCCCGCCGCCGGCGGTGGTGATGTCGAGCGTCGGCGGGAACGAGCCGTAGCCGACGATGATTTCCGCGTCGAGATCGACCTCGCTGACCTCGGCTTCCTCCTCTGCCGTTGAGCGGTCCAGTTCTTCCTGCTGGGCCTGCTCTTGCTGTTGGACTTGCTGAGCCTGTTGCTCGGCCTGTTGTTCCTGCTGCTCCTGCATCGCTTGCTGTTGAGCCTGCTGCTGCATCGCCTGTTGCTGCTGTTGCTGCTGCATGGCCTGCTGCTGCGGCTGGTCCTGCTCCTGCTGGACCTGGGCGACCGCCTGCTGCTGGTCGTCATCGTCGTCGCCGCCGCAGCCGACCAGGGCCAGGCCTGCCGCGCCGACGCCTGCCTTGGCCGATGCTCGTAGCAGCGATCGTCTGCTCAAGCGCGAGCGTCTGAGTTGTGTCCAGTGTCGTGTCATCGGTGTCTCTCCTTTCGCTTCGGGGAACCTTCCGTCCCCACGAAACATAGCGAATTCAGCTCGAGCGTGAGCGCCGCTCGAAGGAGGCACCTGATGGCGGATCACGGATAACACCGTGAGAGCTCGACAGTTGGAAGTCGGGGCCACCCTGCGGAAATGCTCCTCAGATACGCTGACCTGCGAAAACCGCTCGGTGCTCCGCGCTCCCGAGAGGCACGCTCCTGAGAGGCAAGGTGTCAGATTGAAGTCACGACAGATTCGCTCATTGGTCAGCAGCGAGGGTCACCTGGAGCTGTCGCTCGCTGATATCGAGATTCCCGCGCCCGGCCCCGACGAGGTCGTCGTGCGCGTTGAAGCCTCTCCGATCAACCCCTCGGATCTGGGTCTGCTGCTCGGCCCCGCCGACATGAGCCAGGCCACCGCCTCGGGCACGGCCGAGTTTCCGCTGGTCACAGCGCCGATTCCGGAACAGCTGGTCGCGTCGCAGGCCGATCGCTTCGGCGAGTCAATGGCGGCCGGCAACGAGGGTGCCGGCGTCGTGGTTGAGGCCGGCTCAAGCGATGCCGCGCAGGCGCTGAGAGGCAAGACGGTGGCCGCGATCGCGCGGGAGATGTACTCCCAGTACCGCCTGATGGATGTCTCCCAGTGCCTGGTGCTGCACGAAGGGACGACGCCCACGGAAGGCGCCTCCTGCTTTGTCAATCCCCTGACCGTGCTAGGCATGGTCGAAACCATGCGGCTGGAGGGCCACACCGCCCTCGTCCACACTGCCGCCGCCTCGAACCTGGGCCAGATGTTGCAGAAGGTCTGCAACGACGAAGGCATCGAACTGGTCAATGTGGTGAGGCGTCCGGAACACGTCGAGTTGTTACGCGGAATCGGTGCGACGTACGTGTGCGACACCAGCTCCGCATCCTTTGAAGAGGATCTGACCCAGGCGCTGATGGACTCCGGCGCGACGCTGGCGTTCGACGCGACCGGCGGTGGGCCGTTGGCGAATCAACTGCTTAACTGCATGGAGACGGCGGCCAAGGCCAAAGATCCCGGATTCAATCGCTACGGATCGAACATTCACAAGCAGGTGTACATCTACGGCGGACTCGACACCTCGCCGACCGTGCTGCACCGAACCTACGGCCTCGCCTGGGGTCTGGGCGGCTGGCTGCTCACGCCGTTCCTTGAGCGAATCGGTCCGGAGGCGACCGAACGTCTGCGCCAGCGCGTCGCCGACGAGGTCACGACAACGTTCGCGAGCGAGTACGCCAGAGAGATCTCGCTGGCCGAGGCGCTGGACCTCGACAACATCGCCGTCTACAACCGGCGAGCAACGGGCGAGAAGTACTTGATCAATCCCAACAAGGATCTGGACTAACCCCGACCGTACAGCGGCATCTTGGTCGCCATGACCGTGATGAACGGCACGTTGGCGTCGAGCGGCAGATTGGCCATGTAGACGATCGCGTCGGCGACGTGCTCCACGTCGAACGTCGGCTCCGCCATTCGCTCGCCGCTCGGCTGCGGCACTCCGCGTCCCATCCCGCCCGTCATCTCGGTCAGCGCGTTACCGATGTCGATCTGTCCACCGGCGATGTCGTACTTGCGGCCGTCGAGCGCGATTGACTTGGTCAGGCCGGTGAGCGCATGTTTGGTCGATGTGTAGGGCGCAGAATTGGGTCGCGGCCGGTCGGCTGAAATCGAGCCGTTGTTGATGATCCGTCCACCGCGGGGATCCTGATCTTTCATGATCCGGAACGCCTCCTGTGTGCAGAGGAACGCGCCGGTCAGGTTCAGATCGACGACCCGCTGCCACTGTTCCAGCGACAGGTCCTCGAGCAGCACCGGCGGCGAGCCGCCGCCAGCGTTGTTGAACAGCATGTCCAGGCGTCCGTAGGTCTCACGCACCCGCGCGAAGAGCGCGGCGACGCCCTCGGCATTGCTGACATCGGCGGCAACCGTCAGCGTCCGAGCGGCGTCGTCACCGGCCATCGCCTGCGTCTCTTCGAGACGCTCAATCCGTCTGCCATTGAGCACGACCGTCCAGCCATGTCGCAGCAATCCCAGCGCCGAGGCTCGGCCCACGCCCGAGCCTGCCCCGGTGATCACCGCGATCCGCTGAGTTGTCGCGTCTGTCATTGTTCAGTCCCTTCAGGTTCCCGCCTGACCTCGTTGGTGATGCCGTAGGGCCGCGCCCAGCTCAGTCCGGCGAGGGTTCCGGCGCGTGGCCGGTATTCGCAGCCGACCCAACCGTCGTAGCCCATGTCGTCGAGCGTCGAGAGCAGATACGGATAGTTGATCTCCTGCTGCTCGTCCGGCTCATAGCGGCCTGGGACACCGCTGATCTGAATGTGCCCGATCAGATCGAGGTGCGCGGCGATGCTGTCCGCCAGACGGCCTTCCATGATTTGCATGTGATAGATGTCGTACTGCATCCGCACATTCTTACGCCCGACCTGCTCAATGATTCGCCGAGCCTGCATACTGCCGGTGAGGAAGTAGCCCGGGTTGTCGACCGTGTTGAGCGGCTCGAGCATGATCTGCACACCCTGAGCAGCAGCTTCGTCGGCGGCCCAGCCGACGTTTCCGATGAACGTCGCTTCGGCCGCGGGATCATCCGTGCGGCCCGCGAGACAGTGAATCCGTCCGCACTCAAGCGCCTCTGCATACGACAGTGCCTTCGCCAGTCCCTCACGGAAGGCTTGCTCTTCTCCAGGTACGGCACCGACGGCGACCGGCATGTTGATCAGCGCAACCTGCACGCCGGCCGCGCGGACCTTCTCAGCCAGCCGTTCCACCGACTCCGAGTGCGGGGACTGGATTTCGACCGCGCGGAAGCCGGCCGACGCCGCGAGCGCAAAGCGCTCGGGCAACTCGACTTCATTGAACATCCAGGACACGCTCGCGGCGAGGTCGGGCATGGCGGCATACTAAGGGCTACTCGAGACTCCACTGAAGGAGTCCGCTGGAGCCTGTCATGGACCAGACATACTTCTCGGCGAAGGTTGAGAAGCGTGTCAGCGCCATCCACGGCCGAGGTCTGTTCGCCCGCCAGGACATCGCCCGCGGAGAGATCGTCGTGGTCAAGGGTGGCTACGTCATGACCAGGGCTCAGCGGGACCAAGTCTCGCTCGAGCTAGGACCAGCCGAGATCCAGATCACCGAAGAGCTACACATCGGCCCCATCACGTCCCACCAGCGCGAGCGCGGCATGATGCATCTCAATCACTCCTGCGAGCCCAATCTGGGCCTGCAGGGGCAGATCGTTTTCGTCGCCATGCGAGACATCGGCGCAGGCGAAGAACTGACCATCGACTACGCCATGACCGACGACGAACCCTACGAAATGGCCTGCGATTGCGGCGTCGAAGCCTGCCGAGGCACCATCACCGGCCACGACTGGAAGCAGCCCGCACTCCAGCGCAAGTACGACGGCTACTTTTCGTGGTTCATCCAACGAAGGCTGGACCGGACACGCGGCGGAGAGAGTTGATCGCCGGGTTACGGCCGCCAGGTGGGTCCGGAGCCTGGACCGAGTTGCGTCTTGATCACTCCCTGGGCCAGGTCGACGAAGTCGCAGAGGAACCTGCGCGTGTCGCGCGGGTCGATCAGGTCGAGTCCGCTGGCTTCGGCTGTGCGGAAGGGCGAGGAGATCCGTTGGAAGGTCTCCTCCAGTTCCAGGCGCTTCGCCTCCGGATCGGGAGATGATTCAATCACGCGGCGGAAGGCTGCTGAGGTGCCGCCCTCGATGTGCATCGAGCCCCAGTGTCCCGAGACCCAGGCGAAGCGTCGATAGAGGTGCGGACCGGGACGGTACTGCAAACTCCCCGCCAGTCCGAACGACTGCCGGCAGATGAACGAAATCCAGGGCATCTTGCTGTGGATGATCGCGTGTACCAGCCGTGAGCCGGCGCGTTCGATGCCCTGTTCCTCCGACATGGGACCAACCAGGAACCCCGGGTCGTCCATCAGCACCACCATCGGAATGTGGAACGTATCGCAGAGCTGCACCAGCCGCGTCGACTTCTCCGCCGCGGCGACGTCCATCGATCCGCCGCGCTGATAGGGGTTATTGGTCATCACGCCGACCGGATAGCCGTGCGCCCGGCCCAGTCCGACGATCCGAGACGTGCCATAGTCCGGCGCGATCTCGAAGAACGAGCCTTCGTCCAGCACGCCCTCGAGGATCACCCGCACGTCGTACGGCCGGCGCTTGTTGCGCGGGATCAGCGAGAGCAGGCGTTCGTCGCGGCGGTTGGGATCGTCCGACGTGTCGCCGCGCGGCGGCATCTCCCAGACGTTGTCGGGCAGGTAGCTCAGGAACTGCTTGACCTGTTCGATCGCCGCCGCCTCGTCCTCGGCGACGTTGTCGACCACGCCGCTGATCCGTGTGTGGATCGCGTGACCGCCCAGATCTTCCTTGTCGATCTCGAGACCCAACGCCGCCTTGACCACCGGCGGTCCGCCGGGAAACACCTGTCCGGTGCCTTTGGCGATCACGCTGAAATGGCTCAGCGGAGGGACCGGCGCGAGCCCGCCGGCGGCCGGTCCGAGCACCGCCGAGACCACCGGAGACACGCTGAGGATCTTGCAGTAGTCCTCGAACTGCCCGCCGTCGGGAATGTAGGTGCGTCCCAGGTCGGAAAACTCGGTCACGCTGCCGCCCGCGCCGTCGATCAGATTGACCAGCGGCAGCTGCAGCTCGGCCGGACCTGGATGACCGTGTCCGATGTCGACCCCGCCGTCATCGGTCCGCGCCGACCCGCCCCGCACGGTGAAGTCCTGTCCGCGCACGAACACCCGCCGACCGTTCACCTTCGCCAGTCCGCGCACGCTGCTGACCGGCGTGAACGACACCAGCTCGCCCCGCTCGTCGTACGTCCCCCGACCCTGCAGCTTGCCTAGCTCGTCGAAGCTGCCCGGGTCAGCCAGCAGCGCAATCCGCTCGCGCACCGTCAGTTTCCCCTGCGAGTGCTGTCGCGTAACCCCGTAATCCCCGCCCATCTGCTCCTTCAGCGCATGCCGACGCGCCAGTTCATCGATTTCCTGCTGCCAGCTCATAGGTATCTCCCTCAGTACACAATCCCCCGACAGACTACGAGGGAATTCTCACAGGGGAGTCAGGCTCCATCCCGTTCCCCTTTCTCCCCCCGCGCCAGCGGGGGGAGATGCCGAAGGCAGAGGGGGGTCCCATGCGCATCCCCGCCACCTCCCCACCGACTGCTACCTTGCCGCCAAAACGCGACGAGACAGCGGAAAGCAGGTCCACGATGCGAATCTCAGTCCTCGGCGGCAGCGGATTCATCGGCCCGCGAGTGATGCGGCGGCTGGTCGAGCATGGACACGAAGTTCACTGCATGGACATCAACCCCAACGCCCCAGTCCTCGACCCCCTGCGCGACAAGGTCGAGATCATCCACGGCGATATCACCGTCATGGGCGACGTCGTCGAGGCCCTCGTCGCCGCCAAACCCGACCGCGTGCTCAACCTCGCCTACGTGCTCGGCGCGTCCGAGGCCGACCCCCATCCGCAGGTCAAGATCAACATCCTCGGCATGGACAACTGCTTCGAGGCCGCCCGCTTGCTCGACATCCGCCGCGTCGTCTACGCCAGCTCGCTCGCCGTCTATGGACCGCAGCGGCTGCACGGCGACAAGATGGTCACCGAGGACGACCTCTGCCTCGGCACCGGCATCTACTCCGTCTCCAAGCGCTTCAACGAGCACCAGGCCGAGTGGTACAACCGCGCCTACGACATGGCCATCACCGGCATCCGGCCGGCCAACATTACCGGTCCGGACAAGGTTCGCGGGTCGATGAACCACGTCCAGTGCCAGGTGCTGCCGGCGCGCGAGGAGGCGGTCAGCTTGCCCCACGCCGACACGATGACGCTGCCGCTGCACGTCGAGGACATCGCCGAGGTCTTCGTTCGCGTGACGCTGGCCGAGACGACCGCGCACTCGATCTACAACTCGGGCGGCCACGCCACGAGCATGCGCGACCTCGCGGACGCGGTGCGGCAGTTCCTGCCCGACGCCGAGATCACCTTCGACGCCGACGAGGGCGGCCACGACGCCTCGGGCCTCTACCTGATGGACAACTCACGGTTGGTCGAAGAGTTCGAGGTCAAGTACGCCCCCTTCGATCAGCGGGTGCTCGAGACGATCAACGAGGTCCGCCGCGAGGAAGGCCTGCCGCCAGTCGGGTGAGTCGGCGCGGGAACCCTTGTCACCCGACTCGCCCGCCTCCCCGTTCCCCGACTTGATCGGGGACCAGCTCGCCTTCCGCCTCCCTACCTTCGCCGAGAACAATCGATTTCGGGGCTCTGGAGAGCCTTTCAGCCTTTCGCGGCGAATCTGGCGTGTTTTGCTGGGTGTTGGTCGTCCAGGCAATCGGATTTCTCCAGATTTGTCTGGATCAGTCCAGATTTGTTAGGGGTCTAAGCAGGTATTTCTGGGTGATTCCAGGTTTGTCCAGGTTTGAAGTGGGTTGGTTGCGGGGCATGGCGGTCGTCTTCTGGATGCGTCTGTTCATATGTTCTTGTGATAGCGGATTTGCCACGGTTCAGGAAGGCAGGGAACGGGCCGCTGACCAGAGTTGCAAAGGGAAATCCGACTAGGCATACTTCCGCAGTAGCCAGTCCGCATAGCACAGGACGGCGATTGTAGGAAGGTGTTGCAATGAGCGACCGGAACTATTGGCAGCGAATGAGACGTCGACAGCTCAGCAGGCGGACGCTTCTGCGAGCCTCGGCCCGTGCGGGCGTCGGCGCAACTGGTCTCGCCCTGGTCGGTTGCGGCGACGACGATGACGACGCTCAGCAGTCCGTCGCGCAGGCGCAGCAGCAGGATCAGCAGCAGCAACAGGCCATGCAGCAGCAGGCCCAGCAGCAAGATCAGCAGCAGGCCATGCAGCAGCAAGGCCAGCAACAGGCCATGCAGCAGCAACGGGCCGATCAACAGGCGCAGGCCGCCACACAACAGGAAGAGGTGGCCGAAGAGATTGCCGAAGGAGCCGGAGAGACTGAAGCGGAATGGTCCATGCCGCTTCCTCTCGACCAGGTCGACCTCGACTCCGAGGTGGTGATCGCCGTGCCCTCCGACTCCGGCGGGCTGGACCATCACCGAACCGGCAGCGCGCAGAACTACATCAGCCACGGCGCCGTCTACAGCGGTCCGCTCGATCGCGATCCGCGTGACAACTCAATGGCCGCCGGCCTGGCGACGCCGGAATGGATCGATCCCGTCACCCTGCGACTCGACATCATCCCGGCCAAGTTCCACGATGGCTCGACCTTGGTCGCCGGGGACATGGTCTTCAGCTACGACCGGATGGGCGGCCTGGCCGACTACCATCAGGGCGGCGAAACGACCGATCACTCCGGCGGCTGGGTGCCGGCCTACCCGGCCCGAAGCGCGCTGAACTGGGTGCGCAATGAAGCGCCGGACGATCGCACCTGGGCGATCGAGCTGCCGGCGCCCGATGCGGGCTTCCTGACCGTCAACATGGACGGGTCCGGCGAGGTGACGATCCACTCTCAGGCGGACACCGAAAGCCGCGGCGATCTCGCGCTGGACCAGGAGCCAATGGGCACGGGCCCGTATCGGTTTGTCAGCCACACCGACGACGAGAACTTCATCTTCGAGCGCTTCGAGGATCACTACAACCCGATCGATCACCCGCTGCGGGTGACGCACGTGCCGCACCACAAGCGGTTGATCGGCCTGGTTCGGCCTGAGCTGCAGTCGCGCCTGGCCGGCCTCGAAGCCGGAGAGATCGACGTGATCTCCGAGGGCGTCGGCGTCCAGGCGGCCAAGCCCTACATCGACGATCCCAACTACACCGTGCAGTATCAGCCCGGCGCCGGCTGGTCGGTGCACAACATCTACCCCAACCTCTGGCAGCAGACCACGCCCGACGGCGATCCCAATCCCTTCCTCGATATCCGCGTCCGCCAGGCCGCCAACCATGCGATCAACCGCCGCGCGATCATCGACAACCTGTTCCTTGGCGTGGGCGAAATGTCGATGCTCGTCTACAGCGGCGTGCCAGGCTATCCCAACCCGGAACAGAAAGCGGAGGTGGAATTCGACTACAACATCGAAAAGGCGAAGCAGCTCATGGCCGAGGCAGGCTATGAGGACGGGATCGATGTGCCGCTCTACTACACGCCGGACTGGGGCGGCGATGTGGTCGCCGATCTAGTGCTGGTGGCGTCCCAGGACCTCGCTCAGATTGGCATTCGCGTCACGCCGGTGCCGACGCTGGGCTCTGAGTACTTCACACCGCAGTACTCCTCGGGCAGGGATGCGGCCCCCTGGGGCCTGTACTGGTTCTACGCCAATGCCGTCCCCGACATCGGATCGATGTGGGAATGCTGCGGCAGCGCCGATGGCTTCTTCACCATCTCCCCGCCCCAGGATCCGCGCCTGCAGGAGCTCTACCTCGCACAGCGGGTGGAGCAGGACCCCGATCGCCGGCTGGAGCTCATCTCCGAGCTGCTGCTCGAACACACGCGCCAGGCCACCTTCATCTTCATCGTCGAGCCGCCCGACACGGTGGTCACCAGAGCCGATATCAACTACCCGAAGGGAGGTCGGGTCGGAAATCTGAACTTCCTGATGACCTTCGCGATCCAGCGGATCAAGACCTGAGGCGTGTGATTCGATTCGTCATACCCACGCTTGCCCCCGCATCAAGTGCGGGGCAGGCTGTGGGTATCTCGCCGATTCGAGCACGGATGCCGGTTCAGCACACGGCGAGATTGCCCCGCATCGAGTGCGAGGCAGGCTGCTGCGCAGCGCGGCAATGACGAGTTCTGGGGCGGCTGATTGAGCGATGCAGTTCTGGAACTACCTCATCATCCGGCTGGTACAGGCGATCTTCGTCACGCTGTTGGTCGTGACCATCGTCTTCTTCGTCTCGCGCACCGTCGGCAATCCCGAAGAGACCATGCTGCCGCCGTTGACGACGACAACGGAGGATAAAGAGCGATTCCGCGAGCTGCTGGGCCTCAACGACGCTCTCCACGTGCAGTACGGCAACTTCCTGCTCGACCTCTTGCAGGGCGACTTCGGCACCTCGTGGCGCGGCGGCGGCACATCGACGCTGGACTCAATCGGTGATCGAGCCCTCAACACCGTCAAGCTGGGCGTCGCGGGCGTGGTCTTTGCGCTCGCACTGGCGGTGCCTCTGGGCATCATCGCCGCGCTCAGGCGGGGAACCACCGTCGATTGGCTGGCGCGTTTCGTCGCCGTGATCGGCCAGGCGACGCCGAGCTTCTGGCTCGGGCTGATGATGATTTTCTTCTTCTCCGTGCAGCTCGGCTGGTTCCCGACCGGCGGCGCGAAGGAGGGCTTTCGCTCGCTGATCCTGCCCGCAATCGCTCTGGGTCTGTTCGAGCTGGTCGCGATCATGCGGTTGACCCGCTCCGGGATGATCGAAGTAATGGACACCGATTTCGTCCGCACGGCGAGGGCCAAGGGTCTCAGCGAGCGGACCGTGATCTGGCGCCACGGTATGCGGCATGCGCTGCTGCCAGTCGTGACGATGCTCGGTCTCTCGCTTGGTCGCCTGATCGGCGGCACGGTGATCATCGAGATGGTCTTCGCCTGGCCAGGCGTCGGACGATTGATTATTGACTCGATCCTCAAGAACGACTTCCCCATGGTGCAGGCCTCAATCATCGTGCTGGCCGCATCGATCGCGCTGGTCAATCTCTTCGTGGACGTCTCGTACCGCTTCATCGACCCGCGGATTCGGGCTGGGGCGGCCTGATGGCAGCCGGCACCGCGGACGCGGTCGAGTTCCAGCCGGGGATGCGGCGTCGACGGATTCGCTGGCGGCGATACATCGGTCTGTCCATTCCGGCCCTGATCGCACTGGTCGTCCTGATTGCGGGCGTGTTCGCAGAGTTGTTGCAGACGCACGATCCCGAGTTCATCGACCTGGCCGCGCGCCTGTCGCCTCCGGTCTTTGACGGCGGCACCTGGGCTCATCCTCTGGGCACCGACGAACTCGGCCGCGACATCTACAGCCGATTGCTGCACGGAGCGCGAGTGTCCTTGATCGTCGTCGGGATCGTCGTCCCGGGCGCCGCCCTGTTTGGCACACTGATCGGCCTCGTCTCAGGCTGGGTCGGCGGAATGACCGGTCAGATCCTGATGCGGGTGGTCGATCTACAGCTGGCGCTGCCGGCGATCCTCTTTGCCGTGCTCATGGCCAGCCTGGTCGGTCCCAGTTTGACCAACGTGATCGTCATCCTGCTGTTCTGGACCTGGCCCTCCTATTCCCGACTGGTGCGGGCCGATGTGCTCTCGCTACGCGAGCGTGATTTCGTCACTGCCTCGCGAGCGGTAGGGGCCGCCCCCGCGTGGATCATGCGCAAGCACCTCTTGCCCAACGTGCTCAACACCATCGTGATTGTCATGACCCTGGAGGTCGCGTTGGTGGTCCTGGCCGAGGCCGCGCTGAGCTTCCTCAGCGTCGGCGTGCCGCCCGGAACGTCATCGTGGGGTCGGATGATCACCGAGGGCCGCGACACGATGAACGTCGCCTGGTGGCCGATCTGGTTGCCTGGGCTGACTCTGTTGATCATCTCGCTCACGGGCAACCTGATGGGCGACTGGCTGCGCGATGCGCTTGATCCTCGGCTGCGCAATCTCCGCTGACTCGTTTGTCCGCCGGCAAAGC
Organism: Dehalococcoidia bacterium; assembly: GCA_022822855.1. Taxonomy (GTDB): domain Bacteria; phylum Chloroflexota; class Dehalococcoidia; order Bin125; family Bin125; genus Bin125. The sequence continues at coordinate 37,686 of JAJDYG010000008.1, read as the reverse complement.
TTGCTACATCCTGCTACATCACGCGGCAGCGTTCATATGCTGTCTATTGAAGGCAACCTGCCTGCAATCGGCCGCTCATGGGGTGGCTGAGACGGGAGCGGGGCCATGGTCGGCATCTTCATCACGCTCGAAGAACCGACCGAGCCGATGGGGCAGAAAGCGATCGGAGCGGGCTTCCACGAGCCGGAGAATCTGCCGGGCAATCGCTATCCGAAGGTCCAGATCCTGGCGATCGAGCAGCTCCTCGACGGCGTACAGCAAGCTCTCCGACAACCCGGTACCATCGAACAAGAACAACAGAGCGACTGATGCCGGAGACCCCGGTTTTTTCCACGCAGACGGCCCACAGAAAATTTTCCGCCTGACCACTGACCGCGAGTCACGAAACCCAGCAAAACACGGGACATTCGAGAAACCGCGCGACATAACACCCTGACCAAAGCTAACCAAACCTAACCAGAGCTGACCGCTCCTGAACGCCCCCGGCCGGGGCAGCGTCCCCAACCCGGCCAACCGGCCAGCAAAGCTCGCTACAACATGCGGCAGCGTTCATATGCTGTTCATTGAAGGCAACCTGCCTGCAATCGGCCGCTCATAGGGTGGCTGAGACAGGAGCGGGGCCATGGTCGTCAACAAGATCGAGGTGCTGAAGGCTGCCAGGGACGGCCTCGACGTGCTGCCCGACCTGCATCGCTATGCGGCGCTGGCGGCGGCGGGGGAAGATCCGCAGATTCCGGCGGAGGACTTCGAGCGGTTGAAGTGGTACGGGCTGTTCCATCGCAAGCGCACGCCGGGACACTTCATGCTGCGCATGCGGATCCCCGGCGGCGTGCTGTCGTCGGAACAGATTGAGGCGATCGGCGAGATCTCGAACCAGGTCGGACGCGGGCAGGCCGACATCACGTCGCGGATGAACATCCAGCTCCGCTGGATCACCATCGCCGACGCGCCCTGGGTGTTGCAGCGACTGTCGGCGGCCGGGCTGACGACGCAGCAATCGGGGATGGACAACATCCGCAACGTGGTGAGTTGCCCGCTGTCGGGTCTGACCGAGGACGAGCTGATCGACACGCGCGAGCTGGCCCAGCGGATGCAGCGGGCGATCATCGGCGGCAAGCGATTCTCGAACCTGCCGCGCAAGTTCAATCTGTCAGTCACCGGCTGCCGCGAAGACTGCGCTCACGCGCAGGTCCACGACCTGTCCTTCGCGCCGGCTCAGCGCGAAGGCGAAATCGGCTTCAACGTGCTGGTCGGCGGAGCCCTCGGCGGGATGTCGCCGGAGTACGCGCAGCCGCTGGACGCCTTCGTCGGCGTGGACGAAGCGGTCGAGCTGGCCGTTGCGATTCTCGAGGTCTACCGCGACCACGGTCTGCGAGAGAAGCGCAAGGAGTCGAGGCTGAAGTGGCTGCTGCGGGCGTGGGGCATCGAGCGATTCCGCGAGGCGGTCGAGCGGCAGTACGGCCGCACGCTGACTCGGGCCGGCGATTCGCTGACCTCTCGGCACGGCGGCGATCACATCGGGGTCACGAGGCAGCGGCATCCGGAGCTGAGAACGGTCGGCTGCCTGGTGCCGGTGGGACGGATCGCGGGCGACGATCTGATCGAGTTCGGTCGCCTGGCCAGGCGCTACGGCAGCGCCGACCTGCGCTTGACGGTGCAGCAGAACATCCTGATCCCCGATGTGCCCGCCGACCGGCTCGACGAGCTGCTCGCGCAACCGCTGCTCTCGAGCTACTCGCCGACGCCTTCCGCGTTCATCCGCGCGATGGTCAGTTGCACCGGCAACGACTTCTGCGCGTTCGCGCTGATCGACAGCAAGGGCGAGGCGATCAAGCTGGCGGCCGCTCTGGAAGAGCGGTACGAGGTGGTGCCGGACGCGGAACCGGTGCGGATCCAGATGTCGGCCTGTCCACACGCCTGCGGACAGCACCGGGCGGGCGAGATTGGGCTGCTCGGCGGCCGCAAGCGAATCGATGGCGAGATTGTCGATGTGGCCGACGTCTTCTCGGGAGGCAGATTGGGCGACGATCCGGTGCTCGGCGAAGTGGCCGCGCCGGCGGTGCGGACGGTCGAGCTCGCCGAGGCGGTGGCGGAACAGATTCGGGCCGTGCGCGGGGCCGGAGCGCTAATCGAGCCTCGCGCGCTCGCGCCGACGGACTGAGTCCGGGATGGCTCGACGCTCCCTGCTTCGTCGCGACGGCTGGAAGCGCTCGATCTGCTGTTACTGCGGCGTCGGCTGCGGGGTAAAGGTGCAGACGCGCAATGGGGTCGTGTCGGCTGTGCGCGGCGACGAGGATCATCCGGTCAATCGGGGCAAGTTGTGCGCCAAGGGGGCGCTGCTGCCCGACATCTTCGTCGAGGAGGCGAGGCTGCTGTATCCGCATGTCCGGGACTCGAAAGGGGGCGTGATTCGCAGATCGTCTTGGGAGGAGGCGATTGATCGAGCGGCGGGAGCGATCCGGCGGGCCGTCGATGAGCACGGCCCGGACAGCGTGATGATGTACGGCTCGGGACAGCTCGTGACCGAGGATTACTACCTGTTCGGCAAGCTGGCCAAGGGGTACATCGGCACGAACAACCAGGACACCAACTCGAGGCTCTGCATGGCCTCGGCCGTGACGGCGTACAACATGACCTTCGGCGCCGACGCGCCGCCTGCCAGTTACGCCGACATCGAGCAGGCCAACACGTTCCTGATTGTCGGGGCCAACATGGAGGCCTGCCACCCGATCCTGTTCGAGCGAATTCGCGCCAGAAAACGGGCCGCGAATGACCGGGTCAAGGTGATCGTCGTCGATCCTCGGGCAACGCGGACGACGGAGATCGCCGACCTGCATCTTGCTCTCCGGCCCGGAACGGACGTCGCCCTCCTGCAATCCCTGCTCTTCGAGATTCGCCTGGCCGGTGGGCTGGACGAGGCATATCTGGCGGAGCACACGACCGGCTGGGACCAGGTCGCCGAGTCGTTGCAGGGCCGGTCGGCGGAGCGAGCGGTCGAGGTGACGGGGCTGGACGCCGTCGACATTCTCGAGGCCGCGCGGACGATCGCCAACAACGGACCGATGCTGACCTTCTGGACGATGGGCGCCAACCAGTCGAGCTCGGGAGTCGATAAGAACCTCGCCCTGATCAACCTTTCGCTCGCGACGGGCAATATCGGCAAGCCGGGCGCCGGGCCCATGTCGCTCACCGGCCAACCCAATGCCATGGGCGGTCGAGAGCAGGGCGGCCTCGCCACGACCCTGCCGGGACATCGGCTCGTCGCGAACCCCGTGCACCGGGCAGAGGTCGAGCGCGCCTGGGGGATTCCGCCAGGCTCAATCTCCGACCGTCCGGGCGTGACCGCGATCGAGATGATCGAGCGGCTGGAGCGGGGCGGGATCAAGGTGGTCTGGGTGGCTGCGACCAACCCGGTGGCGTCGCTGCCCAACAGCGAACGAGTCCGGGCGGCATTCGCACGCGCCGAGACCGTGATCGTCCAGGATGCCTACTACCCGACGGAGACGGGTCAGTTGGCCGATGTCCTGTTGCCGGCCGCGCAGTGGTCGGAGCGTGGCGGGACGATGACCAACTCCGAGCGCCGCATTTGCCTGCTCGAACAGGTCTCGCGGCCTCCCGGGGAGGCGCTGCCCGACTGGCAGATCATCTGTCGAATGGCTCAGGCGCTGGGCTACGGCGATGCGTTCCAATACGACGGGCTGGAGGAGATCTTCTACGAGTACCGCGACCTGTCTCGCGGCCGCGACATGGATATCACCGGAATCTCCTATCCATTGCTGGCGCAGCACCGCGCCGGTATCCAGTGGCCGTACCCGTCGACCGCGCGGTCAGGTCCGCCGCAGGACGGCCGCCGCCTGTTCGAGGATGGCCGCTTCCACACCGACGACGGCCGGGCGCGGATGCACGTGCCGCAATGGACGCCGCCCGCCGATTCCGTCACCGACGAGTATCCCTATGCGCTGATCACCGGTCGCGTCAAGGATCAATGGCACACGATGACACGCACGGGCCGATCGGCCAAGCTGCTCAAGTCGGAGAAGCAGCCGTTCCTGGAAATCAATCCGTCCGACGCGATCGGCCTCGGAATCGGAGATCGCGACCGCGTGCGGATCGTCTCCCGAAGAGGGGCCTTCGAGTCGACTGCGCGGGTCAGTGAGTCGATCAGGGCCGGCTCGGTCTTCGCCCCGTTCCACTGGGGATCGTTGTGGTCCGACGACGGATCTTCGAACTCTTCGGCCAGCGAAGCGGTCGATCCCCGATCGAAGCAGCCTGAGTTGAAGTTCGCCGCGGTCCGAGTCGAGCCGATCGGCGCTGACTGACCCGAACGAAGTTCCGTCTCGCGTCGCCCAGTTGACACCAAGCCCACTGAAACGCGCGGCGACACCTGGTGGCAACGTCTGTGTCATTCCGCTGAAACATGGCGCAATCAGCGTGTAACTGGTTCTGCGTAGCGTCGTTGGTGTTGGCCTGAGCAGACGACGTTGGAGGTGCGGCTTGAACCAGAATGAGTTGGGCGGCAAAGCGACCTCGATCAACCTGAAGAGCTTCGCGTCGCCGCACATGCGCACCTTCCATCTCACCTGGTTGGCGTTCTTTCTCTGCTTCTTCGGCTGGTTCGGAATCGCACCTCTGTTGGGCGAGGTACGCGACGACCTCGACCTGACCAAGTCCCAGGTCTTCACATCGCTGATCGCTTCGGTCTTCATCACGATCTTCGCCCGCGTCGCCATCGGTTGGATCCTCGACCGGGTTGGACCGCGACGCACGTACACAGGACTGCTGATCCTCGGCTCCCTTCCCGTCATGCTGATCGGCCTCTCGCAGAACTTCGAGACCTTTGTCATCTTCCGGCTGCTGATCGGCGTAATCGGTGCGTCGTTCGTGATCACGCAGTACCACACGTCGGTGATGTTCGCGCCCAATGTGGTCGGCACGGCCAATGCAACGACTGCCGGCTGGGGCAACCTCGGCGGCGGCGTGACGCAGCTCGTCATGCCGCTAGTGATGACCGGCGTCCTCTTTTTCGTCGCCAACGACGCGCTCGGCTGGCGAGTCGCCATGGTGATTCCCGGCGTCGCTCTCTTCCTGATGGGCATCGTCTACTACCGGTTTACCCAGGACGCGCCCGAAGGCGACTTCAGGGAGTTACGGGCGCAGGGCAAAGTCACACGGCAGAACCAACCGGGCGCATTTGCCAAGGCCTCACGAGACCCGCGCGTCTGGATGCTGTTCGTGATCTACGGCGCCTGCTTTGGCATCGAGCTGACGATCAACGGCATGGCCTCGCTCTACTTCCAAGACCGCTTCGGGCTCGACATCGTGCTCGCCGGCGTGATCGCTTCCCTCTTCGGCCTGATGAACATCTTCGCCCGAACCACGGGCGGCATCCTCTCCGACAAGTTCGGCATTCGCTCCGGACTGCGCGGCCGCACTCTCTTCATGGGAGCGGTCCTGCTGCTCGAAGGACTCGCGCTGATCGCCTTCTCGCGGATGGACGTCCTGCTGCTCGCGATCCCGATGCTGATCGTGTTCAGCGTCTGCGTGCAGATGTCCGAGGGCGCGACCTTCGGCGTGGTCCCGTTCATCAACAAGAAGGCCCTGGGCGCTGTGGCCGGGATTGTTGGAGCGGGCGGCAACGCCGGAGCGGTGGCCGCCGGGTTCCTGCTCCGTGCTGAGGGCATCGCGATGCAGGACGCCTTGCTCTACTTCGGCATCATCGTGATCGCGATCGCGCCTCTGGCACTGTTCGTCCGCTTCCCCAAGCGGGTCGAGGCCATCGAGCGGCGACGGATGCGAGAGGCCCTGGAGGGTTCCGGCGGACCGGTCGCCCTTCTGGACTAGCTACGGGCGTGCGCCATTTCACGTTGCGGCGGTTGGATCCCTATCCTCGTCGGGACATCGATCCCGACTGGAGAGCAGAACATGACCACCGCCACCGAATCGCCCTCATCCGCCATCCGCGGCCAACTCGACCATCCGATCATCGATGGCGACTCGCACATCGTCGAATTCATGCCGACCTTCTTCGATTACCTCAAGGACGTGGGCGGCTCCGAGATCGTCAAGCGCTACCGCGACTCCAGCGTCAGCCGTCGCTGGGCGGCGATGAGCTGGGATGAACGCCGGGCCGAGCGGGTGACCGTCCCACCCTGGTGGGCGCTGCCGACCGAGAACACGCTGGACCGCGCCACGGCGATGATGCCCAGCCTGCTGCACGAGCGCATGGACGAAGTCGGCATGGATTTCGTCGTGCTCTACCCAACGATCGGCCTCGGTTTCCCGCACATGCAGGACGATGAAGTGCGTCAAGCCGTCTGCCGCGCCTTCAACAACTTCACGGCCGAACAATACGGCGGGTACTCGGACCGGATGACGGTCGCGGCTGTGATCCCGCTGCATACTCCCGAAGAAGGCATCGCCGAACTGGAGCACGCGCACTCGCTGGGCCTCAAGGTGGCGCAGATGCCCGCGTTCGTCCGGCGACCGGTCCCGGCGGTGGCCGAGAAGTACCCCGAGCTCGCGAACCAGGTGACCTGGCTGGACTCGTTCGCGATCGACAGCGAGTACGACTACGACCCGTTCTGGCAGCGCTGCCTCGACCTTGGCTTTGCCGTTGCCTCGCACTCGTCGGGGATGGGTTTCATTGATCGCGCCTCGATCTCGAACTACATGTACAACCACATCGGGCATTTCGCAGCGGCGGGCGAGGTGCTGTGCAAGTCGCTGCTGATGGGCGGCGTCACGACCCGCTTCCCGGAACTGCGTGTCGCGCTGCTCGAGGGCGGCGTCGCTCACGGGGCGCGGATCTACGCCGACATCATCGCGCGCTGGGAGAAACGCGGACCGAACCAGCTCCACAACCTCGATCCGGCCAACCTCGATATCGAACTCGCTCAGGACCTGTTCAGCCGCTACGGCGGCGAGCTGACCGAGGGCAAGCTGGACGATCTGCCCCGCACCCTGGGCATGACCGCGCCCGATGTCGAGGAGCGTCTGCGCGACAACTTCAGCGAGATGAACATCGAGCGGGCGGAGGACTTCTACGACCGCTTCGTGCCCTCGTTCTACTTCGGTTGCGAGGCCGACGACCCGATCACGGCTTGGGCCTTCGACGACAAGGTCAACCCGTTCGGGGCCAAGATTCGCGCCTTCATGAGCACCGACCTCGGTCACTGGGACGTGCCCGACATGTCGGAGGCGGTCGCCGAGGCGTACGAGCCAGTCGAGAACGGCGTGATCAGCCCCGAGGACTTCCGCGACTTCGCCTACACCAACCAGATCCGTCTGTACGCCCACAACAATCCGAACTTCTTCAAGGGAACGATCGTCGAGGACGCGGCGGCCGAGACCCTCGTGCAGGAGTCGGCGAACGGAGCCTGACTCGCCAGGCAGAGACGCGAGTCCAGTCTCCGACTTACTCGCGGATCCGCTCAATCCCCGGGTCGCTATCTGGCGCCGTCAGGTCGCGAGGGAGGGAGCGGCCGCCGAACGAGTCGGGGGCTGGGAACGCGCCGGGCGAGTACGGGCGCTCAGGCTGTTCGCATATCCACTTCTATCTCCTGCGCCGACTCTCAATCAGGCGGCGAACCGGGCCGGAGCGGGAAGACTTGCCGCGAAGTCCAGCCGATGTTGCGCATCCGGCGCTGTGGGCTGCGCATTCTCGCTTCGTGATGTCAGGCGATGTCAGATTTGGTCAGATCCGGTCAGATTTTGTCCGGTTGAGGTCAGATGAGGGTGGGAATCGTCGGTGTCCGGGCAGGTATCGATAGGTGATGTCAGGTCGGTCGGTGGGATTCATGATTCGCTCCTGAGCCGGTATCCAGTGTCGGCTGTCGTCCATTGTATTCGCACGCACGTTCTTTAGTGCGGCCGCGATGTATCGGGGACGACGGACGCGACGCGGGCGGATGGCTCTGACGCGCTCCGATGTCAGCAGGTCTTAGCCGCACGAGCCCCCTAATGCATCACCAGGCCGCCGTCGACGTTGAACGCCTGGCCAGTGATGTTTCGCGCACCCGGACTGGCCAGGAATCCCGCCATCTCGGCGATGTCCTCCGGATCGTTGGCCCGCCCGATCGGAATCCGCGAGGCGCGGGACTGCTCCAGATCGGCGATGCTCACGCCCGTCCTCTCGGCGCGCTGCCGCATATTGGTGATTGACAGGTCGGTCATGGTCACGCCGGGACAGATGGCGTTGACGTTGATGTTGTGTTTGCCGAGCTGGTGAGCGGCGATCATCGTCATGGAGATGACGGCGCCCTTGCTGGCCGCGTAGGCCGCGTTCGACGTCCCCGCGTAACCCTTGCCGGCGATCGAGGCGATGTTGATGATCCGGCCGCCGCCGCCCTGGTCGATCATTTCCCGCGCAGCGCGCTGCATGCAGAAGAACACACCCTTCGCGTTGACCCGGTGGATCCGGTCCCAATCCGCCTCCTCGACCTCCATCACGTCCAGGAAACGGGTCACGCCGGCGTTGTTGACAATCACGTCGATCCGCCCGAAGGCGTCCCTGGCCTCTTCGATCATCCGGTCAATCTCGGTGAGGCTGCCCATATCGGCGCGAATCGAGATGCTCTCTCGGTCCATCTCCTGGATCGCCGCGCTCGTATCGTCGGCAATCTCCGAATCGATATCTGCCACAGCCACCCTGGCCCCAGCGCCGGCGAGAGCCAGCGCGATCGCACGACCGATCCCGCGTCCCGCCCCGGTCACGACGGCGTTCATGTCCTGAAGTTCCATGAGGACGGATCCCTGTTCCTGCTGTGTCGTGCGAGTGTGCCGAGAGCGTAGATTTGACGCCCTGCGATTTCAATGCTGCGTTCAGGCTCGGCGAGCGACCGTGATGATCTCGGGGCTGCCGCCTGTCAACGGCTGTCCGTCCCAGTCGCCGAACTGTGCTTCGATTACCAGTCCAGCAGCCGACAGAAACGATGACAACTCGTCGACGCCGAGGAATCGCAGCGTGCTTCGGCTGGATTCGGGCCGATCCCACTTCGGACTCGTGAAGGTCGTCGTGAACGAGACGAGCTCCCCGCTGACCGGCGCCTCCACCTGGTGCGCCATTCGGACTGGTTCGCCATGATGGATCGTCTCGACGGCATGTTCGGGGATCCAGCGTTCCCACGCCCGGGCGAGTGGATTCCGCGTCTCGAAGACGAATCGCCCGTCGGTGGAGAGCGCCGAACGGATCGCAGCCAGCGAGTCTCGCAACTCATCGTCGTCGACGAGCACCTGGAACGCGTGACTGGTCATGACGACGAGTTCGAAGTCAGCGCGCCATTCGACCGAGCTGATGTCGCCCAGAATCCACTCGACGTCGGTCCGTTTGCGACGCGCCTGCTCGAGCATCGCCGGGGCTGGATCGAGTCCGCAGAGCCTTCCGCCGTGCCCCGCCTCTCGCGCCAGACGCAGCAACTCGCCGGTACCGCAGCCCACGTCGAGCACGCTGCTCGCGGACATCAGCAGCGGCAGGTAGAACTCGAAGTCGCCGGTCTCCCGGGCGAACGCGTCGTACAGCTCCGCGAGCATCGGCTCAGCGAATTGACGATCAACCATGAGGTCGCCACCGCCTCAGCGGAGAGCCTCGGCGACCGCTGCGCCGAGGTCGACGGTCGCAGCCGTGCCGCCGATGTCGGGCGTGCGCGGGGCGCCGCTGCCCGGCTCCAGGACGGTCTCGATGGCGTCGAGAATCGCGTCGTGGGCGTGTCGGTGGCCGAGGAAATCGAGCATCATCGCCCCGCACCAGATCTGCCCGATCGGATTGGCGATGCCCTGTCCGGCGATGTCTGGCGCAGAACCGTGGACCGGCTCGAACAGCGAGGGAAATGCGCCCTCGGGATTGAGATTGGCGCTTGGTGCGATCCCGATCGTGCCGGTGCAGGCCGGACCCAGGTCGCTGAGGATGTCGCCGAACAGGTTGCTCGCGACCACGACATCGAAGAAGTCGGGCCGTTGGACGAAGTGGGCGGTCAAGATGTCGATGTGGAACTTGTCGACCTCGACCTCGGGATAGCTGACGGACATCTCCTCGACCCGTTCGTCCCAGAACGGCATCGTGATCGCGATCCCGTTCGACTTCGTCGCGCTGGTCAGGTGTCGCTTCGGACGCGATTGCGCCAGGTCGAACGCGTACTTCAGCACTCGATCGACGCCGATGCGGGTCATCACCGTCTCCTGCATCACCATCTCGCGCTCGGTGCCGGAGAAGATCCGGCCGCCGATGCTCGAATACTCACCCTCGGTGTTCTCGCGCACGATGTACATGTCGATCTCGCCGGGCTCTCGCGGGCTGCCGTCGCGCCTGACGACCGGCGCGACGATGCCCGGCATCAGCCGCGCCGGCCGCAGGTTGATGTACTGGTCGAATTCGCGCCGGAACTGCAGCAGCGATCCCCAGAGTGAGATGTGGTCGGGAATCTTCTCGGGCCAGCCGACCGCGCCGAAGAAGATCGCGTCGTGTCCGCCGATCTGGTCCTGCCAGTCGTCCGGCAGCATCTGCCCGTGCCGCTCGTAGTAGTCCCAGGAGGCGAAGTCGTAGTAGTCGAATGCGAGGTCGATCTCAAACCTCGTTGCAGCCTCCTCGAGCACTCGGATGCCTTCGGGCACGACTTCCTTGCCGATACCGTCCCCGGGAATCACCGCGATTCGCTTCGAGCTCATGGTCAGCGGTCCTTTGCTCACGTCTTCCCCATCTTGAGCAAGCTAGCGCGAACCTGTCGAGCAACGGTGCGCAAGCCAGAATCGCTAAGGTCAGCGGCAGAGATGCAATCGAAAGGCTCTGCCATGACCAACCTCTCAGTCGCGGTGTTGACCGGCGGCCACTTTTTCCACGTCCGGCCGTTTATCGACTTTTTCAATGGCCTGGAGGGTATCGACGCCTACGTCCACCACTTTGATCAGTGGCTGTTCGGGGCCGGCAACGACTCGTTCATGGAGAACGGCCTGCGGATCAGCCGGCCCGACATTCGCGGCGACCACGGGATCACCGAGCCGCCGTCGGACGATCAGGACATGCGCGACAGTTACGACGTGACGCTGTTCTACACGATGCTGCGAGACGAGCCGGACAAGAAGACGGTGGAGAGCCTGGAGCGGATGCTTGACTCGGGGATGCCGATCTTCGTCATGCACCATGCGTTGCTCAACTGGGGAGTCGGCGGCCTCTGGTCGGATGTGATCGGCATGCCCGACCGGCGGATCGAGGTCGATGACACCTGGGAAAGCACGTACGAAGTGCAGGTCAATCAGGATCATCCGGCCGCAGTCGGGATCTCGGACTTCTCAATCCAGGACGAGACCTACGCGATCGCCGACTGCGGCGGCGACTGTGACGTGCTCTTGACGACCGAAAACGAGAACTCGATGCGGACGCTGGCCTGGACAAAAACGTACCGCGACTCTCGAGTGTTCTGCATGCAGCTCGGCCACGATCCTCGCACCTGGGAGCATCCCGCCTTCGGCCGGCTCGTGCGCAACGGCCTCCTCTGGTGCGCCGACCGATCGCTGACCGCGGCCTAGCGCGCCACCTCCGCCGTCGCCGGGCGTGCCTTAGCCTCAGCAGGAAGTGAGGAGGCTTCGCATGGCGACGTTCGTATTGATCCACGGGGCGTATCAAGGTGGCTGGATATGGTCTCCGGTCGCGGCGCAACTGCGGGCCGCCGGACATGTCGTGTATACGCCCTCGCTCGACGGCTGCGCCGAGCGCTCGGCGCAGGTCCGGCCCGGCATCACGACCGAGACCCATGCCGACGAGATTGTCGAGCTGATGCGCTACGAGGACCTCAACGATGTCGTGCTGGTCGGTACGTCATCCGGCGGGATGGTCCTGACCAGAGTCGCCGAACTCGCGCGGGACCGGGTTCAGCGCATCGTTTTCGCCGACGCGCTCGCACTGTTGAGCGGCGAGACCATCCGCGACATCGTCTCGGGCGCGGCGATCGATGCGTCTGAGGTCGCGACCGGGCCTGCTCAGGGCTCGATGCTGGAAACGCTCAGCGCCAGTATGGAACCGGGCTTGGCGCAGTGGGCCGCCGAGCGCTTCGGGCAACATCCGGCCGCCGTGTTCAACAGGCCGGTCGAACTCGATTCGTTCTGGGATCAATCGTGGGACGCTGCCGTGATCTGGTGCCGACAGGCGCCGAATCCGGGCGAAGCTCACCAACGTCGCTGCGCGGAGAAACTCGGCGCCCGTTGGCATGAACTCGATACCGGGCACTATCCAATGCTGAGCACGCCGGACGAGCTCACCCGCCTGATCCTCGAGGGATAGGTTGGGCCGTCGGATTTGACGAAGTCCCGATATCCGGCGCCCGAAAGGCAGTCATATGGAGCAACTCGATCTCGTCCCGTACCTGCTCTACGAGAAGGAAGACAACGGGATTCTCTGGATCAAGTTCAATCGGCCCGAGAAGTTGAACGCCGCCGTCGGCAGTACCGAGCGCACGAGCACGCTGGCCAAGGTCGGCGAGTACATGCGCGCCGGCGACGACGATCCGGATGTCAAGGTCATCGTGCTGACCGGTGTCGGACGCGGGTTCTGCGCCGGCGTCGATGTCCGCGGGTCGGATCTGGGCGAGTTCGAGCCGGACGACAACTACCTCGGCAACGCGCCTTACGAGGCCGAGGGTCTGGACGCGACGAGGCAGCGCTTCTACTACGGCATTACCAAGCTGATGAAGGACATCTCCTACATCCGCAAGCCGACGGTCGCGATGATCAACGGTGTGGCGGCCGGATTCGGTATGGACATGGCGCTGCAATGCGATATCCGCTACGGCTGCGAGCAGACGCGCTTCATCGCGTACCAACAGGTCGGGCAGATCATCGAAAATGGCGGGGCCTACTACCTGACTCGCCTGGCCGGGCTGGGTCGCGCGCTTGAGTTCGCCTTCACCGGACATCTCGACGGTCCAACTGCCGCGGAGTGGGGCGTCCTCAACCGGCTCGTCCCCTCGGAAGACCTGGAGTCGGAGGTCCGGGCCCTCTGCGACCGGATCATGCGCAACCCGCCAATGGTCTCCTGGATCAACAAGCGTGTGATTCGGGCGGCGATGGACAGCACGCTCGAGACGACGGCCGTGTTGACCTCGAACGCATCGCCGATCCTCGCGACGTCGGCCGATGCCGATGAGGCGCGCGCTGCTCTGCGCGAACGCCGCCGCCCCGAATTTGAGGGCCGCTGAGCCCGGAGAGGAGCACGAGATGACCGATGCCACGTTCGCGCGATTCCGAGGCAAGGTCGCGCTGATCTCCGGCGCGGGGGCCGGCATCTGCCGCGCCAGCGCCGTAATCATCGCCGCCGAGGGCGGGAACGTCGTCGCCGTCGACATCAACCAGGAAGCACTCGAGGGCCTCCTACAGTCGCTCAACGCGATGAGTGAGGGCGAGCACTCCATTTACTGCGCCGACGCGCTCGAACAGGCCGAAGTGGACGCGGTCGTCGCCGACGTGATCGACCGCTACGGCCGCATCGACATCCTGATCAATGGCGTCGGAGGCTCGACGATCATCGCCAACTCTGCGGCGACAGCGGACGAGCTGACGATGGAGGAGTGGCAGCAGGTGCTGGACTTCAACCTGAGCGGTACGTTCCTCTTCTGCCACGCCGTGATTCCTCACATGACCAGGCAGGGCGGCGGCAAGATCGTCAACTTCGCCTCGATCGCCGGCCGAGGCAAGAGCGCCAGCAGCTCCTCGGCCTACGCAGCGGCCAAAGGCGGAATCATCGCCTTCACGACCAAGCTCGCGCTGGAGGTTGGACCCTCAGGGATCAACGTGAACGCGATTGCGCCCTCGGCGACGCTGACCGAGCGGATCCGCCGTCACTGGGAAGGTCGTCCGGCAGAGTTGCGCGAGCGCGCCGTCACCGGAACCCCGCTGGGTCGGCTCGCCGAACCGATCGATCAGGCCAACGTGGTCTGTTTCCTCGCGTCATCACACGCGGACTTCGTCACGGGCGTGACGATCGACGTGACCGGCGGAGCCTAGAACTTCCCCGACTTCATCACCGGCAAGACCTCCTGAGCGAAGAGCTCCATCGATCCCAGTACCTGTTCCTGGGACAGATCGCCGAACCAGAAGTTGGCGTTGAAATGGTCGGTGCCCATGACCTCGCGGAGCTGCTCGATCTTGGCGATGCAGGTGTCGGGCGTTCCCATGACGAAGTAGCGGTCGAGCAGTTCCTCTGCTGTCGGCTCCGTGTCCAGCGGGATGGCGACCGCTTGACCGTGGTCGACGCGCGCCAGGCCTTGCCTCAGGCTCAGGGTCACGCGCATGTTCCATCGCGCCTGCTCGACGATTGCGGGCAACTCCGACTCGTCGTGCGTCACATAGACCGGCCGCTGAGTGCTCACGCGGACGGACTCCCGTTGCTCGGCATCCGGGATGGCCCCTTCAAAGGTCTGCCGGAACTCGGCCAGCCGCTCGATCGGGATGCCGAAGCCGCCTGAGACCAGGTTGAACCCGCGCTCGGCGATGGCCGCAATCGACTCATGACTCTGTCCGACCACCCAGATCGGTGGATGCGGCTGTTGGAGGGGCATCGGGAAAATGCTGGTCTCGTCGAAGCAGTAGTACTTGCCCTCGTGGGCGAACGGCTCTCCGGCAAACGCCTTGAGCAGGATGTCGACCGATTCGTCGAATCGTTCCCGGCTCTCATCGAGCGTGTGGCCCAGCCGGTCGAACTCGTAGCGCTGGTACCCGCGTCCCAGCCCGACATCGAGACGTCCGCCGCTCAGCACGTCGGCCGTGGCGATCTCCTCGGCGACGACCAGTGGATGATGCAATGGCAGCACTACGACCGCTGATCCGACGCGGATCCGCTCGGTGTGAGCCGCGAGGTGTTGGGCGAACATCAGCGGTCGCGACAGGTAGCCGTAGGTCGAGAAGTGATGCTCCGCGCACCAGATGCTGTCGAAGCCCAGCCGGTCCGCGGCCTGGGCCATCTCAGTGGCTCGCGCGAACACCTCGGCATGGTCCTGCGCCCCCGGCGACTGCAGCAGGAGGAAGGTTCCGCAATCCATCAGGCCCGCTTCCGATTCGGCGTTCCGGCGACTGGTTCTGCCAAGGCAGGTTAGCGCGGTCCGTTCAGGGCGCGGTCGAGCGCCGACAGTTCGTCGCTGGTCCAACGCCTGGAGATCTCGGCGTCCGGCGCCATGCTCGGCGAACCGTGGAAGGCGCCCGGGTAGACGCGCAACTCTGTCGGCACGTTGGCGGCCAGCAACGCCTGCGCGTAGGCGATGTCCTCGTCGAGGAAGAGGTCAAGCGTGCCCACGTTGATGTAAGCCGGCGGCAGGCCCGCGAGGTCAGTCGCGCGCGCAGGCGCTGCATACGAGGACACGTCCTCGCCACCGGCGTTTCCGGAGAGGTACGCGTCCCAACCAATCAGGTTGGAGGCTCGGTTCCAGACCCGGGGGTCGACGATCGCGTGACTGCTGCGGGTCATGTTGCGGTCGTCCAACATCGGGTAGACCAGCATCTGGAAGCACACGTTGACTTCGCCGCGGTCGCGGGCGACTAGCGCCAACCCAGCGGCCAATCCCCCGCCGGCACTGCCGCCGCCAATCGCGATCCGATTCCGGTCTACTCCCAGTTCGTCAGCAGATGCAGCGAACCAGCGCAGGCCGGCATAGCAGTCCTCGATTGGCGCGGGAAACGGATGCTCCGGCGCCAGCCGATACTCGACCGACGCAACCATCACATTCAGTTCGTCGGCGATGCCGGCGCAGTAGGGGTCGTTCATCTCAACGTTGCCGAGAACCATGCCGCCGCCGTGAATCCAGTACAGCGCTGGAGCGTTGGCAGGCAGCGAGGCAGGGCGATAGGTGCGGACCATCACATCCGGGGCGCCGTCCGGGCCCGGTGCCATGTGATCCTCTACGGCGAGGCTCTCAGGCAACGGAGCAGCCAGCAAGGCGGCGCGCAGTTCCGCCATCCCCGCGCGTGTGGCCGGAATGTCGTCCAGATTCAGCCGTACCGGCATCGCCTCGAGTACGGCCAGGTGCTCAGCATCCAGGTGGGCCTCAATGTCGAGAGCGGGTATGGCCATGTGATCATCTCCTCGTTCAATCGCAGTCGTTCATTTGCAGTCGCTCAACAGCAGACTACCGTTGCGGCGCCAAGCGCCGGCACGGCGGCACTCAATCGACGGTTCATTGGAGTACCAGCCTTAGGCCTTGTCGAGGCCAACTAACCTGAGCGCCCAGACTCCTCGGAAGGGACCCACATGTCTGACGTTTCTGACGTTGCGGAGCACGCGAGAGCGGCGGTCGACGCGTTTCAGGATGCGTTCAACGCCCAGGACCATGAATGCCTGGCGGCAGCGCTGAACTATCCGCATGTGCGCCTCTGGAGCGGCGTCTTCAGGCAAATCGATACTCCAGAAGAGTTCGCCGAGATTAGCAGGCAGGGGCAAGCGCAACTCGAGGCCGAGGGTTGGCATCACACCACGACGGCTTCGATGGAGGTCATCCAGTCGGGTCCGGACAAGGCGCATGTCGCTCTGATCAACCACCGCACCCACGCCGACGGCACCGTTTATCACAAGTTCAACACCTTCTGGATCATCACCAACCAGGACGGTCACTGGGGCGTCAAGTTCCGCTCCAGCTTCCTCGGATCGCCTTCGCACTAGCTTCCCACTGGCGATAGAGCGGGAGCGAGGCCGGGTGTTGTAGGCGCTGGCCTGGTCCGGCGTCTTCGGTGTTGCCGGATTTAGTGATACACCGGTAGGTGCTCCGATTCGTTGAGAGATTGATCGCGAAGGACAACGTGGATGCGAGCAGTGAGGCATCGAATCTGGCGTTGGGGATTGCTGGGCGCGCTGGTAGCGGTCGTGTTGATTTCGGGGTTGGGTTGCAGCGCCGATGAACGGGATCAGTCGTCCGCTCAGCCGGATGTCGCTCAGCAGCTCCAGCAGCAGGACGCAGCCGATGCCGAGCGGCAGGGAGACAGCGCCACGCCCCAGGAGCAGCAGGTTCAGGAACGACCCGAGCAAGAACAGCAGCGCCTGTCCGCGGAGCAGCGGGAAGCGCAGGTGCAACAGCAGACGGCAGCCGCGGCGACGCAGCAGTCTCAGGCTCAGTCAGACGCACCAGATCAGACGGAACAACAGAGCGAGCCTGCTCAAGATCAGGGCGGGCAGCAGGCGTCGGCCCAGGGACAGCAGGTTGAGCAGGCGTCCGACGAGGAGTCTGTGCCCGAGGGGACGCGCTTGATCTCGCTGTTCGGCGACATCACCGAGATCGTGTACGCCCTTGGTGTTCAGGACTATCTGGTGGCTCGCGACACGAGTTCCATCTACCCACGGGAGGTCGAGGAGCTGCCCAACCTGGGATTCGCCGGCGGCCTCAACGCCGAGGCGATCCTCGCTTTTGAGCCGACGATCGTGATCGGTACGCCGATGGCCGGACCGCCGGGCGTGCTGGAGCAGCTTGGGCAAGCCGGTGTCGAGGTGTTGATCGTCGATGACTTCAATAGTCTCGATGCTCCTCAGATCAAGATTCGCATGGTCGGCGACGCTCTTGGCATTCCCCAGCGAGCGGCGGCGTTGGCGCTTGATGTTGGGCGTCGGATGGAAGCGGTCACGGCCGCCGCGGTCACGGACGATCCGCTGCGCGTGTTGCTGGTCTACATCCGTCGCGGGGGACTGCAGCTTGTCTCGGGCGAGGGCAACAAGTCCCAGGTGATCATTGAAGCCGCCGGGGCGATCGACGCCGCCACGGAGGCGGGGATCGTGGGCTGGCAGCCGTTGACGCCGGAGGCGCTGGTGGCGTCGGATCCCGACGTGTACCTGGTCATGGATCGCGGGCTGGCGGTCGTTGACGGGATCGAGGGCCTGTTGGAGATTCCCGGCATGGCTGAGACCAAGGCCGGCCAGAACCGACACATTATCTCGATGCCGGACCTCTACCTGCTTGGCTTTGGCCCCCGTCTGCCCGAGGCAATCGCCGATCTGGCTACCTTCCTGCAGGAAATCCGCTCTGAGATCGCGAGCGAGTAGCGACTCCTCTCCGCGAGCTCAGCTTGATTCCAGCGGCAACGAAATGAGCGTGCCGTCTTCACCCAGCGTGACCTTGCCGTCGTAGACATCAGCGATGCCGCTGAGGAAGACTCGCTCCAGCGCGGATGTCGGCAGGGGCGGGACGACGTGGTAGAGCAGCATCTGCTTCGCTCCCGAGTCGGCCGCAGCCTGGGCCGCCTGCACCGGCGCGGCGTGGTACGAGGGCACGTCGCGCAGCACCCTGGCCAAGCGGCTGTTGCCGGCCAGCTCCACCGCAGCGGCCATTCGCTCGGTCAGCCTGCTTGCGAGTGCATCGTGTACGAGCAGGTCGGCTCCGCGTGCATGTTCGACCAGGTTGGCGGAGTAGGTCGTGTCGCCGCTCACGACGATGGAGCGTCCCCGATAGTCGATGCGATAGCCGACGGCCTCGCAGACTGGTGAGTGGTCGACGGAGAAGGCGCCGACTCGAACGCCGTCCTCGGTCTCGATCACGGTATGGAGCCTGCGGTCGTCCGGCAGCGGGAAGGGGACGGCCTCGAGGCCGCTGCCGCTCGGCGGGACGATGTCCTCCCCGTGGTGGGCCACGCGGTAGCCGGAGTCTGCCGCGTAGGCCTGGTTGAATCCGGCCACAACCTCACTGACGACCGGTGGTCCATGCACGGGCAGGGGATGGTCGTGGCCGCCGCCGGTCCAACGCAACATACCCAGTTCGCCCAGACCGTCAATGTGATCCGAGTGCGCGTGAGTGAGGAAGACCGCCTCGACGCGGCCGGGATTGACTGCGAAGCGACCCAGATTGCGTGCGCCGTTGGTTCCGGCGTCGATAACAAAGAGGTGAGCTCCCGCCTGGACGGCCAGGCAGGGACCTGATCGTTTGACGTCTGTCAGCGGGCCGCCGGCTCCGCAGAGCAGGACGTGAATCCCGTCCGGCCGGTCAGCGAGGGCGTCGCGATTCTGGCGTCGGGCGATGGTCCGGTCCAATAGACGCAGCGTGGCCTCCTGCGGCAGGAACGAGAGGAGCCTCCCGGCCACGCGGGCAGTCAACCAGGCCACAACACGGCGGAGTGCCTGTCGGTTCATCGGCACCACACACTCGATGACCTCGCTCTCAGCTTGCGAGGACGCGGCCGCGGGCAGGTTACTGTCCGGTGGGGCGGGGCGCGAAAGAAATGGGGGTTTGGTGCGGACTTGGTGCTCTGGGCTGAGGATGGGGCATCCAGGTGTTCAGATTTGGCTCGATTTCCTGGGCCTTCGGCTTGGACAATTCGGCCATAGGCAGGACCGTCTCGATTGGGAGCGGGATGTCGTCCGAGCATGAGCGGACACTTTCAACACAGCCGGTCGTATGTTCTCACTGTAGCCAACCTCGGGGTCGGCGAGGATCAGTGCAGTCGGTTCAGTTTCCGCGCTTGGAGGGGTGCCAGCGGAGGACGTAGCGATCGACGCCGGCCACGATCATGTACTGGCTGATCCCGAGCAGGCAGGCCATCACGATGGCGGTCCAGACCTCGACGGTGTGAACATTGTTGGCCTCATTGCGGATGTATCCGCCCAGGTTCTCGAAACTGCCGCCGAAGTACTCGGAGATGATCGCGACGATCATAGCGATCGTGACCGCGATCTTCATACCCGAGAACAGGAATGGCAGCGCGTAGGGCAGATGCAGGCTCCAGAAGGTGCGGAAGTGTCCGGCGGCGTATGAGCGCATCAGTTCCTGCGCGTTGGCGTCGGCGCTGCGCAGCCCGACCAGCGTGTAGGTAAACAAGATCGGCGCGGTTGCGATGCTCACGGTGGCAATCTTCGACCCGGCCTCGATCCCGAACCAGACCACAGTCAGGGGAGCAAGTGAGATCACAGGCACGGCCTTGAGCACGGCCGCGTAGACGCCAATCCCTTCGGCCATCCACCGCGTGCGGAAGGTGATCGCGGCCAGCGCGATGCCGATGCCGCCGCCGAGTAGCAGACCGCGTCCAGCGACGCCGAGCGTGTTGCGCCCCTGGCGGATTAGTCGGCCGAAGTCGTCGACGAACATGCTGGCGATTTCGCTGGGGCGAGGCAGCAGGAAGCGCTGGATCTCGAACACCTCGACGATCAACTCCCACAGGCCGATGGCGGCAACGAAGACGAGGAACGGCGGAATCACCACCCCGGCATGGCGGCTCCACGGGCGCGGCTGATCGGCGCCGGCTTCGAGGGTCGGTTCCGCAGTCGTCACGGGCCGCCTGCCATCGCCTGGCCCAGCGACTCCCTGACTTGAGTGACCAGCTCGTAGTAGTGAGTTGACTCCTCTACCTCGGTCGTCCTGGGATACGGCAGGTCGATCGGGATGATCTCCTGCACACGACCGGGACGTGCCGTCATCACCACGACCCGGCCGGAGAGCAGCACCGCCTCGGGAATGCTGTGGGTGACGAACAGGATCGTGGTGTTGGTTTCTTCCCAGATGCGGTGGAGCTCGAGGTTCATGCGGTCTCGAGTGATCTCGTCGAGCGCGCCGAAGGGCTCGTCCATGAGCAGGATGGATGGTCGGAAGACGAGCGCCCGAGCCAAGGAGACCCGCTGCTGCATGCCGCCGGAGAGCTGATAGGGATGATGACTCTCGAACCCGTCCAGACCGACCATCTCGAGCAGTCGCTCGATTTCCTCGTCGCGGTCGGCCCTGGTCATGCCGCCGATCTTCATGATTTCCAGCGGGAGGGCGATGTTTTTCCTGACGGTTCGCCAGTCGAACAGGGTGGGAGACTGGAAGATGAAGCCGTAGTCGCGGTCGAGTCGAGCCTGCCGGGGAGTCTTGCCGTTGACCAGCACCGAGCCGCCGCTGGGCTCGATCAGGTCGGCGGCGAGGCGAAGCAGGGTGGATTTGCCGCAGCCGGAAGGTCCGATCAGAGAGACGAACTCTCGCTCCTTGATGTCGAGGTCGACGGATTCGATGGCCAGGGTCGAGTTGGCGCCGTTGCCAAACTCCTTGCGTATGCCCTGGAAGGCGATCGCGGTCTGAGCATCGGCCGAGACGGTCTCGGACGAGGTGTTGGGCGTCGTCATGGACTGCCTCCCTAACTCAGTTCCTGGGCTCGGTGGCCGCGCAACACGACGATCTGGATGATGCGGACCATCGCGACCATCGCTCCTCCGAGCAGACATGCCCCGCCGATGGCGGCGAACAACGACTCGGGCTGGAGGCTGAAGTACTGCTGCGAGGTGAGAATCACGACGCCGATTCCGTCCTGCGAGCCGACCGGCAGCTCGGCGACGATTGCGCCGATCACGCTGAACGCGGCGGCGACCTCAAGGCCGGTGAAGATGTAGGGCAGGGCGCTGGGCACGCGCAGCTTGAAGAAGACTTCGGTGCGGGAGGCTCCGTAGGAGGCCATCAGATCGAGGCTGTCCTGGGAGACATCGCCGATGCCCCGGGCGCTGGTGACTGCGATCGGGAAGAACGCGAGGAAGCCGGCGATCAACGCCTTGGTCTCCCAGCCGGTGCCCAGCCAGATCACGAGGGCTGGCGCGATGGCGACGATCGGCACGGTCTGCGCGCCGATCACGAAGGGCATGATGCCGCGGCCGGTCCAGCGGCTGAGCGCCATCAGCGTGCCGGCGGCGAATCCGGCGACGATCGCGACGGAGAGACCGCTGAGCGCCTCGATGAAGGTCAGGCGAAGATTGCGGCCGATCGCCAGCCAGACCTTGTCGCCCTGCGAGTTGATGCTGAACAGGTAGTCGACGACCTCGTGGAAGTGGGGCAGGGTCGTGCGGGGGGCCTCGGTCGCCCACTTGAGCAACTCCCAGCCGCCGAGGAACAGAGTGACCAGAATGAGGATCAGCGTGACCCGGGCGGAGGCCGAGCGAAGACGCTCCGCGCGTTCCTCGGTCAGGAACCGATCACGCGCGGTGATCTGAGGAGCAACCTCCGGGCTCGCGCTGGCGCTCATCGATCGGCGAACTCACTTTCGGCGCGCGCTCGGCTCAGCCGTCTTGGCGAACCGCGCGAGCGATCTTCTCGACGGTGTCCTGGTAGTTGCCAAGCGGGGTCAGGACCGGCTCGGTGCAGCCGGCTGCGACGAACGCTTCGATCCGCTCGATCGTCTCGGCGGTGGTGCCGCAGCAGCAGACGTCGCGGACCAACTCGTCGGGGACGAACTGCATCGCCGCTTCGATCTGTTCCTGTGTCGCCGGCCAACCCATCACGCTTTTGATCCCGGCAATCTGCTCCTCGGTCGCTCCGCAGGTCTCGGTGATGTGCGGCTGCTGACCGATGTACTGGGTGAGGAACTTCTTGCAGGCGTCGACCGCGGCCTGAGGGTTGTCGTCGTCGATCGCCACGCCCAGCAGTTGCGGACAGTCGATCTCATCCATCGAGCGTCCAACGCGGTCAGCGCCGATCTTGATGTGCTCGACGGAGAGAGCGGTGTACTCGGGCGGTACGAGGAAGTCCATCAGCGCGCCGTCGGCGACCTCGCCGACCAGCTCCATCATCCGCAGCCGGACCGCGCCGATGTAAATCGGCACCGGATAGGAGGGATTGTCGTCGTCCTCGGGCGTGTCGAACTTGATGTCCTCAACGTCGACGTATTCGCCCTGATAGGTGACCGATTTGCCGTCGAGCAGGTCCTTGAGTGCGAGGATGATCTCCTTCATCGCCGTTCGCGGTTTGGCCGTGTGCAAACCGTTGCGGCTGGCCAGCGGCTCCCACCAGGCGCCGAGTCCAAGTTTGAACCGGCCCGGAGCGAGGTCGTCCAACGTTCGCGCGGTCATCCCGAGCAAACCCACGCTGCGGGTGCGGAAGGGGAAGATGCCGCTGCCAACCGTGATCCGCTTGGTGTTGGCGGCGGCCAGCGTCAGATGGACGACCGAGTTGCGGGTCAGGCGACCTTCACCGGTCCAGACCGTCTCGAAGCCCTGTTCCTCCGCCCATTGAGCTTGCGGGACGATATCGCGAGGATGGTCGATGCCCGACATCAGTCCGAGTTTCATCTTTGCTGCTCCATCCCGTTCAGCGACCGAGTCCGCCCCAGTTAGCTACAGCTTGGTTAGTCGTCGTCCTCGGTATCGAGCGAGGCGAAGACCTCGGCAGCGACCTGCAGCCCCGAGAGCCCCATGGGGAAGCCGCCGTAGGCGAATTGATGGACGAAGATGCTCTGAATCTCCTCGCGGGTGAAGCCCTGGGCCAGCGCTCCGGCGATGTGTCCGCGGAGTTGCCGCTCGCGTCCCAGGGCGGAGATGGTGGCCAGCGTGATGACTCGCTTGGTGCGCAGGTCGAGCGGGCCGTGCGTCCAGACGTCGCCGAAACAGAACTCGCCCAGCATCCGGGCGACATCGGGGCCGACAGCCCCGTTGGCGTCGGCGATCGCGTCCATGCCCTCGGGATTCATGGCGATGCTGTTCATCAGCTCGACGCCTTGCTGGTAGCGGTCGCCGCTCTTGTAGTCAGTCACGTGAAAAGACCGTCCTCTCTGTGCCAAACACTATTCCCGCTGCGCCGACTGCCCTACTGGCGAACGGCTTCGTCGGTGATATCGAGGGCGCGGTCGACGACCGAGAGCGCCCAACGCAGCTCCTCCTCGGTGATCGAGAGCGGCGGGTTGCCAAAGATGAAATCGCCGCGCACATTGACGAACATGCCTTCGTCGCGGAAAAACTGATCGACGCGGTGGGTCAGGTCGGGGTCGACCGACATCAGCGGCGCCTTGGTCGCGCGATCGGCGGTCAGCTCGATCACGGTGAACAGCCCGCGCCCGCGCGCCTCGCCGATCGACGGATGGCGCTCGGTCATGGCGGCGTACTCGGACTGGATGATCTCGCCCATGCGGACGGCGTTCTCGATCAGGTTGTCTTCCTCGTAGACGGCGAGGGTCGCCAGGGCGGCCGCGCAGCCCACGGTGTGGCTGCCGTAGGTGATGCCGTGGCCGAGCGGATTGTGCTCGAAGTGCTCGGCGATCCGATCGTTGACCATCACTGCGCCGAGCGGCACGATCGCGCTGGTCAGTCCCTTGGCCATGGTCATCATGTCGGGGACCACGCCCTCGTGTTCGATCGCGAACATCTTGCCGGTGCGTCCGAATCCGGCCATCACTTCATCGTCGATGAGCAGGATCCCGTAGCGGTCGCAGAGCTCGCGGATTCCCTGGTACCAGCCCTCGGGCGGGACGATGATCCCGTTGGTGCCCGTGATCGGTTCGAGCAGGAAGGCTGCGATGGTCTCTGGCCCTTCGCGCTGGATGACGTCGTCGAGGTACTGCATGTAAGCGGGGACGAAGTCTTCCTCGTTGACCGCCAGCGGGCTGCGGTAGAGGTATGGATCGAGGATGCGGACGACGCCGGTCATGCCCTCCTCGGAGGGCATGCGGCGGAAATCGCCGGAGGCGTACATCACCCCCTGGCTGCTGCCGTGATAGGAGCGGTAGCGAGTCAGAATCTTGTAGCGCCCGGTGTAGAGCCGCGCAATCCGCACAGCGGCCTCATTCGCGTCGGCCCCGGCCAGCGTGATGTAGGACTTGTTGAGTCCGTCCGGCGAGATTCGGGCCAGCTCTTTGCCGAGCCGTCCGCGGGCTTCGGTGGCGTGG
The DNA here is from genome assembly GCA_022822855.1 of Dehalococcoidia bacterium. Taxonomy (GTDB): domain Bacteria; phylum Chloroflexota; class Dehalococcoidia; order Bin125; family Bin125; genus Bin125. Next base: position 13,128 of record JAJDYG010000008.1, on the reverse strand, counting down.
GCAGGCACCACATAGGGCAACTCCGAGACCTGCTCGTTGATCGCCCTGATGACCCGGTCGTCGGCGTGGCCAATGTTGACGCACATCGCCTGCGAGTTGAAGTCGAGGTAGCGCTTGCCGTCGGCGTCCCAGAGATAGTTTCCCTTGGCGCGGGCGAAGGGGATGGGGTTGACTTGCTCCTGCGTGCCCCACTCGTAGAGCGTGTACTCGCGGCAGAGGTCGAGGATTTCCTGTGCGCCGGCTCCAGAGATGGCTTGATCGGTGCTCATGTCAGGCCGTCGCACTTGCTGGGTGGTCAAGGACGTACGGCCTTGAGCGGCGAAGGTATTGTCCGCGGCCCAGTGCTCCGAGGAACTTCTCGCCGGCAACGATGATTTCGCCTCGCGAGATCACGGTGCTCGGACGTCCGCTGACCTTCATGCCTTCGTAGAGGTTGTAGTCGACGCGCATGTGATGCGTGGCGGCCTCGATCGTGTAGTCGGCATTGGGGTCCCAGACCACGATGTCGGCGTCGGCACCGACTCCGATGACGCCTTTTCTCGGATAGAGGCCGAAGAGCTTGGCCGGCATGGTGCAGTTGAGGTCGACGAAGCGCATCATGTCGAAGTGTCCGCCGATGACGCCGCCTTCGTACATCAGATGCATCCGGTTCTCGACGCCGGGCACGCCGTTGGGGATGTAGCGGAAGTCGCCCTTGCCCATTGGCTTCTGCGGCGGCAGCTCGGCCAGATCGTCCTGCATGCGGAAGGTGCAGTGGTCGGTGGCGATCACGGAGAGCGCCCCGGTCTCGATCCCGCGCCAGAGTTCATCCTGATTGGCGCGCTCGCGGATCGGCGGAGAGCAGATGTACTTGGCCGCCTCGAAGCCGGCGTTTTCGTAATCCTCGTAGGCGGCGAACAGGTATTGCGGGCAGGTCTCGGCGAAGACCGCTTGTCCTCGCGCTTTGGCCGCTTCGACCTCGGTCAGCGCGGTGCGGCTGGAGAGATGCACGATGTAGACGGCCGAACCGGCCATCTCGGCCATCGCGATTCCGCGATGCGTCGCTTCACCCTCAACGAGATGCGGGTGGGCGTGCATGTGCATGTGTTCCTGCACCTTGCCCTCGGCGGCGAACTGATCGGTGATCTGCTGGATCACGTGGCCGTTTTCCGCGTGCAGCGTTACGATCGCGTTGGTGTCGGCGGCGACCTGCATGGCGCGGAAGATGGTCAGGTCGTCAACCATCATGGTGCCGGGATAGGCCATCAAGAGCTTGAAGCTGCTCACCCCTTCGCCGGGCAGCGCCGCGAGTTCCTCGAGATACTCCTGCGACGACAGGTTGGTCGCCATCAGGTGGAAGCCGTAGTCGATGACCGCCTGCGACTCGGCTTGCCGGCGTCGGTGTTCAATCGCCTCGATTGGCGACATGCCTTCCCGCTCCTGGCGGGCGAAGTCGACGACCGTCGTGGTGCCGCCGAAGGCGGCGGCAACGGTTCCGGATTCCCAGCTATCGGCGGTGATCGTGCGGAAGACGGTTTCTCCGAGGTGGGTGTGGACATCGATCCCGCCGGGGATGACGTACTGACCGTCGGCAGGCACCACGGTGTCGGCGGCGACCTGGAGGTTGGCGCCGATCTGCACAATCACGCCGTCGTCCAGGAAGACATCGGCGACGTATTGCTCGCTGGCGGTCGTGACGGTCCCGCCGGTGATCAGGACAGATGCCATCTCATACTTCCTTCACTCGTTGCCGGCTTAGGGCTTGGTCAACGGTTCGTACATGTCCGGTCGGCGATCGCGGTAGAACGGCCACTCGGCTCTGGCCTCGGCGAGTTGGTCCAGATCGAGGTCGGCGACGATCACTGCCTCCTGGTCGTCGGCCTGGGCCAGGACTTCTCCACTCGGGTTGCAGAAGTAGCTGTGTCCGTAGAAGTGGACGTCGGGCTTTAGCGCCGTGCCGACCCGGTTGATCGTGCCAACGAAGTAGCCGTTGGCGATCGCGTGAAAACGTTGCTCGACGTCCCATAGGACTCGGGAATGGCCCGCTGTGGCCGATGGAATGAAGACGATCTCGGCGCCGTTCAGTCCCAGCGCCCTGGCGCCCTCGGGGAAGTGGCGGTCGTAGCAGATGTAGACGCCGATCTTGCCCACGCTGGTGTCGAAGGTGGGATAGCCGAGGTTGCCGGGTCGGAAGTAGTACTTCTCGAGGAAGTTGTCGGAGTGGGGGATGTGCGTTTTGCGGTACTTGCCCAGGTAGCTGCCGTCGGAGTCGATCACGGCGGCGCAGTTGTAGAGGAAACCGGGGGACTCGATCTCGTAGACCGGCACGATCAGCACCATCCCGGTCTCCTCGGCGACCTCCTGCATGCGCTGCACCGTGGGGCCGTCCGGCACGGGCTCGGCCAGGCCGTACCAGCGCTTGTCCTCTTCCTGGCAGAAGTATGGGCCGGTCGCGAGCTCCTGCAGACAGGTGACCTGCGCGCCTTGCTCGGCGGCTTCGCGGATCAGCTTGATCTGATGCTCAACCATCTTCTCGACCGGAGTCAGACCCTCGGTCTGGATCAGCGCTGCACGGACGATGCGGGACATGCTTCACCGCTTCTCTCTTGGTCGGGCGTGGTCGGTGTTTGGTTCCGCCGACCGCATCCAGGGTCTAGCCGTCGTCAGGCAAGAGGTCTTCGACATCGAGCTCCAGCGGGTCATAGTCGTTGCGGAACCGTTCGTCGTCCGAGAAGTCCTCAAGCGCGGCCTCCACGTACTCATTCGTGTAGGCCGCATCGAGGTCGGCGGCTTCTGAGATCACGTCGTACTGGAGCATGAGGTCAGCGGTACGCGAAGCCGATGTTCGGTCGATCACGCCCCAGCCCTTGGTCGAGGGCCACATCAGCTTGTTGATCTCGTTCATCATCCAGGTCTGGTGGGCGCGAGGCAGCGCCGGACCGTACTTGAGCACAATTTCGACGCATTCCTCCGGATCGTCGGCGCAGAGCGCCCAGCCCTTGGCCGATGCACGCAAGAAGCGAGTAACGATGTCCTGATTGTCCTCGTCCTCAAGCCACTCGCCCCGAGCCAGCAGCGCGTCCTCGAGTGTGTTGGTCTCGTGATCCTGGAAGTCGACCACGCGGAAGTCGCTGACCGGGTTGCCAGCCTCGATGAGCTGGGCGAACTCGTTGTAAACCATCGCCGAGGCCATGTCGACTTGCCTGGTGAGCAGGAGCTGCATGTCGAATCCCTGACCGATCAACTCGACCTGATCGGCGCCGGAGCCCTCAGACAACCCATACTTGTTGATCGTCGCGGAGACCATCTCGTGGCCTGCCCAGACGCCGATCTTCTTGCCTCCCCATTGTTCGGGCGACGTGATGTTGTCGTCGGCCCATGAGACAAGCCGGTAGCCGGAGCGCTCGAAGACCTGAGCCACGGCGACAACGTCGATGCCCTGGTCACGAGCGGAGAGCAAGACGGCGAACGGCTGAACCGCGAGGTCGGCCGCCCCCGCCGCGACGAGCTGGACCGGCAGAATGTCGGGACCGCCGGGCTGAATCTCGACGTTGAGGTTCTCGTCTTCGTAGAAGCCGTTCTCCAACGCGGCGTAGTAGCCGGCGAACTGGGCCTGGACGACCCACTGGAGCACGATCTTGACATCATCGGCCGGACCGTCCGGCTCGTCATCGCCGCCGCAGGCGGCAAGAACCCCTCCGATGGCGATGAAGAGTGAAACAAACAGATAGGCCAGATGGGAGCTTCGTAGTCTTGGCATTGGGCGCCGTCTCCTTCCGTCCGTTGCGGCGGTCGGTGACTGGACGCGGTCGCCAAACTGCTCGAACCCGGACGCGGTGAGGCTAGTACTCTCAAATCGAGGTCACAACATCGGCAACACGGGTCTGCGTTGACAATCGCCATTGCCGACGTGACGCGCCCAGGGTCGTCTCTACGAGGCAGCCCAAACGGCCACAGAGGTGGCCCGCTCGTCAGCGGCAAGCCGACCGTCTCCGGCTACCGGAGTCGGCGGAACGTGGTTGGGTTCAAGGTCGACGACCGCGACCGGCAGGAACCGTCATCGGCTGGTCGATTGGGAGGTCAATAGTGGAATGAGGGTGGTAGGGCATAGGGGATTCGAACCCCTGATCTCCGCCTTGAGAGGGCGGTGTCCTTGGCCGCTAGACGAATGCCCCACGCTGGATGCGACCGACGACTTTGTTTGGCTGGGGATGGAGGATTCGAACCCCCGCTAACTGATCCAGAGTCAGTCGTCCTACCACTAGACCAATCCCCAACGGAGCCTCAGCTTATCACTCTAGTCGTCGGGTCTGGCCAGCCGCTCGGCGGCGGCATTGAGCCGTTCGACCGTCAGCGCCTGGCCGAGTGTTTCCAGTGTTTCAAAGAGCGGCGGCGCGATTCGCTTGCCGGTCGCGGCGACGCGGATCGGCGTGAATACCGCACCGGGCTTCTCTCCGCGCTCGGAGGCCAGCTCGCGCAGCGCCGCCTCGAGACCGGGCGTGGTCCACTCAGTTTCGTCGATGCTGCGCAGCGTCTTGAGCGAGGCCTCCACTGACTCCAGCGCGGCCCAGGGCTTGTTCCTGTAGGCGCGGCCCATCAGTTCGCTGTTGTCGTATTCGAGCGGGCCTTCGGTGAAGAAGAAGTCGGTGTAGTCGGCGAACTCGGGCATCAGCTTGACCCGTTCCTGGATCGCCGGGGCGATCGGCAGCAGCCGCTCCAGCGCCCCATCGCTGACAGAGGATCCCACTCGCGTTTCCAGGTGCGGTCGTCCGCGGCGGAGGAAGTCCGACGGGTCGAGGTCGCGGATGTAGCGGGCGTTCATTTCTCGCAGACGCTCGATGTCGAACATGGCCGAGGCGAGGCCGAGCCCGTCGAGGCTGAAGGCCTCGGTGATTTCGTCGCGGGACATGATCGTGGTGGTCTCGTCTTTGGACCAGCCGAGCAGCGCGAGGAAGTTGAGCAGCGCCTCGGGCAGAAAACCCTCGTCGGCGTACTGGCGGACCGAGGTGGCGCCGTGGCGCTTGGAGAGTTTGGCCCCGTCCGGTCCGCGGATGATCGGGATGTGGACCCAGGCGGGCTCGTCCCAGCCCAGAGCGGCGTAGGTCTGGACGTGTCGCGGAGCCGAGGAGAGCCACTCTTCTCCGCGAATGACGTGGGTGATCTGCATGTGGTGGTCGTCGACGACCGAGGCCAGGTGGTAGGTGGGGAAACCGTCCCGCTTGAGCAGCACGTGGTCGTCGAGCAGCGAGTTCTGGAACGAGACCTCGCCGCGCAGGTAGTCGTTGACGATCGTGTCGCCCTCGCTGGGCATCGCCAGGCGGACGACGTGCGGTTCCTGGGCCGAGACATCGAGGTCGCGGCAGCGGCGGTCGTAGCCGGGCGGCTGCTTGGCCTTCTGCTGGGACTTGCGCAGCGCGTCGAGGCGTTCGGAGCTGCAGTTGCAGCGATACGCGCTGGCCTCCTCAACCAAACGTTGGGCCGCTTCGGCGTACATCGGCAGCCGCTCCGACTGCCGGTAGGGAGCGAACGGACCGCCGATGTCCGGACCCTCGTCCCAGTCGAGTCCGAGCCAGGTGAGCGCGTCGAGGATCAGTTGCTCGGTGCCTTCGACTGCGCGGGACTGGTCGGTATCCTCGATCCGGACGATGAATTGCCCGCCGAAGCGTCGGGCGAGCAACCAGTCGAAGAGGGCGGTGCGAATGTTGCCGACGTGCGGCTCGCCGGTCGGAGAGGGACCGTAGCGAACGCGGACATTCATGTTTGGCATGGCCGGGGCTCCAAAGTGGACAGTGTGGCGGGATTTTTTTCTGCGGCGGGCCTGATCGGGCGGATACCCAGTGTTTTACAGGGGATCGTGAAATCCGGGTGGATAGTTTTTGTCAATTTTGGCGCGGTTTTGGCGGTTTTCGTCCGTCGAAATGTCGGTGTCCTCGGAGAAATCAGGTGTCCGGAGCTTTCAGGTTTTTTCAGGTTTTTTCGGGTTCTTCCGGCGTTGATCGGGCCGGCCGGACCTCCAGATCTGTTCGGATCTGTTCGGACTTGTTCGATTTTGTTCGGATTCGGACGGCTTATGCACCGGGTCGGGCCGAGCACGGCCGGCCTTGAGCGGCGCATGAGTGATGGGGAGGGGGTTGCCGGCTGGGGCATGACGATCGGTTCGCGATTCACAGTGCGCATATGTTCTGACTGTACTCGATTGCGGGCCCAAAGGGTGCAGCCACCATGTTGAACGTCGCGCATGAGACGCTAGCGAATCCGCTGGCTGCGCCGCCGGCGACTTCGGCTCGAAGAGCGGGCGCGCCGGTTCACGGTATCAGCCGAGCCTCGCTGGGCCCTGGGCGGCGGCTGGTCTCCGAGCAGCAGTTCACCTTCGCGCAGGTGGCTGAGCAGGCTGCGGAAATCGGCCGGCGGCTCCGCTTCGAGGGTGAGTGATTCGTCCGTCGCCGGGTGGCGGATCGTCAACATCCGGGCGTGGAGCGCCTGGCGCCCGATCAACGGCGTCGGCATGCCGTACATCGCGTCGCCCGCGATCGGATGGCCGATCGCCGAGAGATGAACCCGGATCTGGTGAGTGCGTCCGGTGATCAGCTTGCATTCGAGCAGCGAGGCGTCGCTGAACCGCTCGACGGTTTCGTAGCCGGTCTGGGACGGTCGGGCGCGGTCGAGGATGGCCATGCGCCGCGGATCGGCGGGATCGCGGCCGATCGGCGCGTCGATCAGGCCGGCCGGCGGGTCGGGCGCGCCGACGGTGACCGCCAGGTAGCGCTTGTCCATTGTTCGCTCGCGTAGTTGGTCTCGAAGTGAGCGAAGCGCCGCGGCGTTCCTGGCAATCATCAGCAACCCGGTCGTATCCCGATCGAGCCGGTGGACGAGCCCCGGCCGGAGCGGATCGGCTTCGGAGTCCTCTTCGGCGATCGTCGAGACCTCCGGCCAGCGGTTGAGTACCGCAGCAATCAGGGTCGGCTGCGATTCGCCCGGCGCCGGATGAACGGTGAGATTGGCCTGTTTGTCGATCACCGCGAGGTGGTCGTCCTCGTAGACGACGCTGAGCTCAATCTCCGCGGCATCCTCGACCGGACCAGCCTCGCGCGGATAGATCGCGACCAACTCGCCGAAACGAAGCTTGTAGGCCTGGCGCTCAAGTGAACCGTCGATCCGCACCAGTCCGTCGTCGATCAGGTGTCGGGCCTGACTGCGCGATGCGCCGTCGAGGCGTCGGCCGAGGAACTGGTCGAGCCGTTCACCATCTCGGTCGGCCATCAACTCCATCGCGGGGATTAGATCGTCAGGCATGGTCGTCAGGCATGGTCGCTCATGGAGATCGAGGGTTACGTTTGAGCAGATCGCTGAACAGCAGCGCGATCACGATCGCAGCGACGCCGACGTTGATCGCCGCGTCGGCCACGTTGAAGGCGGGGAAGTGGATGAAATCGATGAAGTCGGTCACGTGTCCCTGGTAGATCCGGTCGAGCAGATTGCCGATCGCGCCGCCGAGAATCAGGGCGAGCCCGCTGCGGATCAGCCAATGGTCCATGGGCGGGAAGAAGTAGTAGATCGCGACCACGCCGATGGCTACGACAGCCGAGACCGCGAGCACGGTGTTCTGGCCGCCGAAGATGCCGAAAGCGCCGCCGTCGTTGGCGATGTGGGAGAAGGCGAAGAACTCGGCCAGCCACTCGCGGTCGCCGAGTTCCAGCGTCTGGCGCAGGATGACCTTGGTGATCTGATCGAAGATGACGATCAGGATCGCGAGTGCGATGAATCGGCGGTGGCGTCGACGAACGGGTGACGTCGACGCCGGCGGCGCGCCCCCCTCTGCCTGCGGCATCTCCCCCCGCTGTGCGGAGGGAGAGGGGAAAGAAGATCCCTGAGGATCGGGAAGCGAATCGGCCATACATCGAGATTACACGCGGAGCCTAGGGATTCGGATAATCTGGTCGTGTTGTGCGCCGACGTGAGCGTTCTGGAGGAGCAGGCTTGTGAGCGAGATTCTGGCCGGAGTGCCGTTTTCGGAGTTGCAGCGTCGGCGGAAGGAAACCGGGCACGATCGGTTGCCGCCGGGTCAGCGGCTGATCCGCGAATGGCCGGTGCTGACCTACGGCGGAACGCCGATCGTGGAGTTGAAGGACTGGAACCTTCAGGTCTGGGGCGAGGTTGAGCAGGAGCGGATTCTCTCCTACGAGCAGTTCGCGGCGGTCGGCGTTTCGGAGAAGAAGAACGACATCCACTGCGTGACTCACTGGTCGCGCTACGACAACACCTGGGACGGTGTGTTGTTCTCGGACCTCTTTGCGGCGCTGGGCGTGAAAGACTCGGCGACGCACGTGATGTTCCATTGCTACGGCGGCTACACGGCAAATGTGCCAATGGCCGACACTCGCGCAGACGACCACGCCATGCTCGCGATCGCGCACGACGGCAAGCCGCTCGAGCCAATGCACGGCGGGCCGGTTCGCGCCGTGATTCCGTCGCTCTACTTCTGGAAGTCGGCCAAGTGGGTGGGCGGTCTGGAGTTCATGAACCGCGACGCGCCGGGATTCTGGGAAATGTACGGTTACCACATGCACGGCGATCCCTGGCGCGAGGAGCGCTACGGCTGAGCCCGGCATGACCCGGCACGGATGTGACATGACCAGCTTCAATGAAGCGACGGCGGTCTATGAGTGGGCGCCCGCGATTCCCGACGATGTCGGGGGTCAGCTGTTGATCGCGTTGCCCGAGGGCTTTGAGGTCACGGAGGATTGGTGGGAGGAGACGCGCGAGGCCAACCGACACGTCCGCATCGAGCTGACGCCGAACAGAAAGCTGCGGTGCTGCATGGTCTCTTGGTCGGGCTCGAGGTTCACGCTCAGGTTGGGACGCCAGATCCTTGACTGGATGGATGCCGGTGGAGGCGGCGAAGGCTTCGACAGCGCAGCCGGCTATGACCTGCCGGCGGGATTCCGCAAGTTCCCAGACGGTTCCTGGGTCTCCGACGAGCGCATACCGCCGGACGCGGTTCCGCCCTACCCGGATGTCTACGAGGTGGTACCAGACCTGATCTGGGAAATCCGCTCGCCCAGACAGTCGCTCGACCAACAACAGGGGAAGATGGTCGAATGGATCGATGGCGGCGTGCGGCTGGGATGGCTGATCGATCCGTTCGCGCGAAAGGTCTGGATCTATCGGGCGAACGGCGAGGTCGAAGAACTCGAAGACCCAGCCGAGCTATCCGGCGAAGATGTTTGTAGTGGGCTTGTTATCGATATGTCTCAAGTCTGGGAATGACCGTGTCCGCTGTTGTACGATTTTCAGCAATGACCGCGCGACCGACCGCTGACGTGTTGATGCTGGGCCGCATGGCGATGCCCGAGGTCCTGCCTCGCTAGCACCTCATGACCGGGGCGCGGCGGGGGAGGACCGACACGTTCCCGCTCCGCCGACTGTCCCCTGCTAGCGAAAGACCCACCCGACCATGACCTATGCCACCTGCCTCGCCTGTCGTGAGTGTGGCCGCGAGTTCCCGCTCGAGCCCCTGCATGTCTGCGACTTCTGCTTCGGCCCGCTGGAAGTCGCCTACGACCATGACGGCATCCAATCGAGAGTTACCCGCGAGCGGATCGAGGCCGGTCCGCGCTCGATCTGGCGTTACATCGACTTCCTCCCCGTAGACGAAGACTTCATCGTCGATCTCAACGTCGGTTGGACGCCGCTGCTCAAGGCCGAGCGGCTGGCCGAGCGGCTGGGCATGCGCGAACTCTGGATCAAGAACGACACCTGCAACCCGTCCTGGTCGTTCAAGGATCGCGTCGTCGCGGTGGCGTCGTCGCGAGCCCGCCAGCTCGGCTTCAAGACGCTGGCCTGCGCCTCGACCGGCAATCTGGCCAACTCCGTCTCGGCGCACGCGGCGCGGGCGGGCATGGACGCGATCGTCTTCATCCCCCACGACCTCGAGGCCGGGAAAGTCCTCGGCTCGGCCATCTACAACCCAACGATTGTGTCGGTCAACGGCTCCTACGACGATGTCAACCGCCTCTGCTCAGAGCTCGCCGACAACCGGCATTGGGCCTTCGTCAACATCAATGTGCGTCCCTACTACGCGGAGGGTTCGCGCACGCTCGCCTATGAAGTCGCCGAGCAACTCGGCTGGCGCGCCCCGCGTCAGGTCGTCGCGCCGATGGCCTCGGGCTCGCTGTTTACCAAGATCCACAAGGGCTTCCAGGAGTTCCAGCGCTACGGCCTGATCGAGGAAACGCCGGTCCGCATGATCGGAGCGCAGGCCGAGGGCTGTTCGCCAATCACCACCGCCTGGCGCAACGAGACGACCAACATCCGCCCCGTCAAGCCCGACACGATCGCCAAGTCGCTCGCCATCGGCAACCCCGCCGACGGCTACTACGCCCTCAAGACGATGAAGCGCACCGACGGCGGCTCAACGGCGGTCACCGATCCTGAGGTGGTCGAGGGCATCCAGATGCTGGCCGAGTGCGAGGGCGTCTTCGCCGAGACCGCCGGCGGCGTCACCATCGCCGGACTCAGGCAGGCGATCGAGACCGGACAGATCGACCCCGACGAGACAACCGTCGCCTTCATCACCGGCGGCGGGCTGAAGACCGCCGATGCCGTGGTCGAGCACGTGACGCAGCCGATCCCGGTCGAAGGTACCCTGCAGTCATTCGAGGATGCCTTTGCCGAGGCCCCGCAAGCCGTCGGCGTAGGAGACTAGCCATGGCGACCCGACGAGTCCGCTTCACCTTCGAGGGCGACGCCGTCAAGGAACCGGTGATCTACCTCGTTGGGCACGAGTTCGACGTGGTCACCAACATCCGCATGGCCGATGTTGAGCACGACTTCGGCTGGGTCGTGCTCGAACTCGACGGCGACCACGACGAGATCGACCGCGCGCTCGCCTGGGTCGAGGCCAAGGGCGTCCGCATCGACCCCGTCGCCGGCGACGTCGTCGAAAGCTAGGTCTTGTCGCCGTGCAGATTGATTCCACTACCGTGGACGCGACCGCGCCACTCCCGACGCAGTCGGAAAGCAAGTGGAGATGACCACCGATACTCCCCCAAGGCTGCTGACCGCCGACGACCTGTTGCAATTGTCCAACGATGGGTTCTACGGCGAACTGATCCGAGGGGTACTATGCGAGACCATGCCGCCCGGAGTCGACCACGCGCAGATCGCAGCCAAGTTTGTGACTCGACTTGGTCCATTCGTTGAGCAGAGGCGACTCGGCCGAGTCGCCGTCGGAGACCCCGGGATCAAGATCGAGCGCGATCCCGACACTGTACGCGCCCCAGACCTCGCGTTCTTCTCCGCGCAGCGACTCCCGCTTGACCAGCGGATTCAGGGCTATGCCGAGGTCATTCCCGAGCTGGTCGTCGAGGTGAAGTCTCCCCGCGACAGTCGCGACCAGCTCAACGACAAGGCCGAGATGTGGCTGCGCCAGGGCGTCCGACTCGTCTGGGTCGCCTTCCCCGATGAGCGAACCGTCGAAGCGCATCACGCCGAACAGGGGGTCGCCCTGCATCGCGTGGACGATGAACTCGATGGTATGGATGTCCTGCCCGGCTTCGCCTGCGCCGTGGGTCCCCTGTTCGAGGCTTGAACCTCGACCTTCCAACGATTACCGCACCCGGACATCCTGAGCCCGACGACTCTCTCCTCGGCCCGAGGGCGACATTGACGATGTGCCCCGGCAGGACTCGTTCACGCGATACTGCCCGCGAGCCCCATCTGCGACAGCCTCCCCGAGCAGATTGGAACAGAGCATGCCCGAGCCGTTCACGATCGACATTCCCGACTCCGAAATCCAGGACCTCAAACGCCGCCTCGCTCAGACTCGTTGGCCCTCTGAGGTCGCCGACTCCGGTTGGCAATACGGCTCCAACCTCGCTTACCTCCAGGAACTCTGCGAGTACTGGCGCACCGGCTTCGACTGGCCCGCCCGGCAGGCCGAGCTGAACCGCATGCCGCAGTTCACCACCCGCGTCTCTGCCGACGGTGTCGAGGACTACACCGTCCACTTCGTTCACCAGCAAGGCGTCGGACCCGACCCCTTCCCGATCGTCTTCACCCACGGGTGGCCAGGCTCCTTCTTCGAGGTCAGCAAGATTCTCGGTCCGCTTACCGATCCCGCCGCCCACGGGGGTGATCCCGCCGACGCATTCACCGTCGTCGCGCCCTCGCTGCCCGGCTACGGATTCTCCCAGATTCCCCAGACCGTAGGCTTCGGACACATGCGCGCCGCCCGGATCTGGGTCGCGCTGATGGCTGAACTCGGCTACGACCGCTACGGAGCCCAGGGCGGCGACATCGGCGCCCGAGTCTCCGCACTGACCGCCTACGAAGACCCCGAGCACTGCATCGGCGCGCAGATCAACATGCCCAACAGTCCCGTCCCGGCCGATCACCCAGAAGAGGCCTGGAGCGATGAGGAACGCGCGATCATCGCCCGGATGCGCGACTGGCAGGCGAAGGAAGCCGCATACCAGTGGATACAGGGCACGCGCCCACAGACTCTTTCGTACGGATTGACCGACTCGCCCGCCGGCCTGGCCGCCTGGATCGTGGAGAAGTGGCGCTCCTGGTCGGACTGCGGCGGTGACATCGAGACCCGATTCAGCAAGGACGAGCTGCTGACCAACATCTCCATCTATTGGTTCACGCGGACGATGAATTCCGCCACCCGCTACTACTACGAGCGTCGCCAGCACGACCGCGCCAACGCCCTGCCCGGACCACTCAAGACCCCAGCCGGATTCTCGATCTTCCCCAAAGAGATCTTCAACCCGCCCCGCAACTGGGTCGAGGCCGAATACAACGTCACCCAGTGGTCGGTCCACGACCGGGGAGGCCACTTCGCCGCCATGGAGGAACCCGACCTCCTCGTCGGCGACATCCGGGACTTCTTCCGTCCGCTGCGCTGAGGCACCTTCCCCCTTCAAGCTCCGGACAGCGCCCACGGCGATATCATGCGGTGACAGGCCGGAGCGTCATGACCAGCAATGAACCAGCCGTCGCCCAGACGATCGCCCGCTATCGACTGCCCGACCCGCCCGAGCGGGAGCCGGACGAGGTGACGGCGTTCGACCACGTCTACGAGGGCGGCGCGCCGCTGCATCTGCTGCGACACCTCGGCCGCCCGGACACAACGATGGTCAAGGC
>JAJDYG010000020.1 GCA_022822855.1 Dehalococcoidia bacterium | reverse complement strand
TCGGGTCGCTGCTCGGCTCGGCGGTGGACATCCTGGACGGTTCGGCGGATTTCTCGGGCGAGGCCGTTGAGCTGGGTTTCCTGGGCGTCTCGGGCGCGGAGGTACTCGACGGGGGTGAGTCGCTTGGCGTTGTCGGCGACGGAATCGTGTGCGATGGCGATGGAGAGACGCGTCTTGAGCAGGAAGAGCGACTCGAGCAGGAGGTCGTCGGCTGTGGCTGCGGCGATGCTGCTCCAGCGGGTCTCGGCGAGCTTGAGGTCGGCTCGGACGGTGGCGACGGAGGTCTTGCTGGTCTCGGCGATCTGCTTGAGGGATTGTCCTCGCTGTCGGAGGTAGTGGGCTCGGATGGCGCGTCGGCGTTGTTTGGGGGAGATGTGCATGGGATGGACCCTTCGGGTGCTGGGACGGACGTTCTGGTCACTGTAGCGAAAGGGTGTTCTGATGTGGTGTGTCGGAGTTGGCGGAAGGGGGATGGGGAGGGAAGGGTTGCAGCGGCTGAGCTGAGGCGGGCGGCGGTTGCCTTGGCGGAGGTGGGTGCTCTGGGCCCCGTGTCAAGCACGGGGCATCGGAATGGGGATGGTGCGGCGGGGCGCGGCCCAGGACATGGAGGGGAAGGAGCGGGTCCCCGCATGAAGCGGGGACTGGGATCGGTGGGTCGCGTCGTCTGAGGTGAGGCGGGCGGTGGTCGGCTTGGCGGGGTTGGTTGCTCTGGGCCCCGTGTCAAGCACGGGGCATCGGACGGGGGAGGGGAAATGAGTGTGGCGCCGACGTGGCGGGGAGGGAGCGGGTCCCCGAACGATTCGGGGACTGGGATCGGTGGGGCGCGTCGTCTGAGGTGAGGCGGACGGTGTTGCCCTGGCGGGGTTTGGTGCTCTGGGCCCCGTGTCAAGCACGGGGCATCGGAGGGGGGAGGGGTGGATCTGTCTTCTGTGTGGCGATGGTTGCCTGCGTTGGGCGGCTGCCTCCGCCGCTTCGCGGCACCTCCCCCAGAGGGGGAGGAAATGCGAAGGGACTCCGGGGTTGTTGCTAAGGCGGACGGTGTTGCCTCGGCGGAGGTGGGTACTCTGGCCCCCCTGTCCCCCGGTCAGGCCGGGGGCAGGCAAGCACGGGGCATCGGAGGGGGGGAAGGGGTGGATCTGTCTTCTGTTTGGCGATGGTTGCCTGCGTTGGGCGGCTGCCTCCGCCGCTTCGCGGCACCCCCGCATCAAGTGCGGGGCAGGCTCCCCCGGAGGGGGAGGAAATGGGAAGGGGGGTCTTAGGTTTCGATTCCCTGTAGGTAGCGGCGGCTTCTGATCAGGAACTGTCGGGGGTCTTCTCCTGGGGGCGGGCCTCCGAAGGTTGGTCCGGCGGTCCAGAAGCCCTCGGGGATGAGGAGGCCTCGGACGAAGAGGAGGCGGGGATCGTCGTTGTCGCTGATCAACTGGGCGATCTGTTTGATCAGGGCGCCGACCGCGGTCTCGTTGAAGATCCAGGTGTGCATGTCGTGTTGGGAGGGCGGACCGGAATCGACGTCGGAGGTGACCGCTTCCTGATAGAAGGCGCGGAGGTCTTCGATGACGAAGCGGACGAGCATCGGCATGGGGTGGATCCAGTCCGGGCCCTGGGCGGCGGCGGGGATCTGGTTGAAGCCTGAGCCCTCGGCGACGGCGAGGGCGAACGAGACCAGTTGGTCGACCTGCTCGAGCGTTGCGCCGCTCATACCGAAGGTGGAGCGGCCGCGGCGGCGTCGAGCCTCGAGGTAGCGGGGCATGAGCAGGTCGATCTCGGCTCGGAGCGAGGCCTCCATTTTGCTCATTTCCGGGGTCGGCAGTTCGATCGCGCAGGCCCAGACGCCGTCGCCGCCGCCGTCCGGCGCTTCGTGGGGGTAGTCGACGATGGTTGGCTCGGTGGCGGTTTCGAGCAGGCGGAGCGCGTTGCGCAGCACGTCGGTCTGGAACTCGGGATGGTCGGCGACGCCGAGCGGGCGTCCGAGCGGGAAGGGCACCCACAGCGCTCTCGGCGGATGCACGGCTTCAGACTGCTCGCGGATCAGGCTGATGCTGGTCGTGGCGATGCCGTGCCGCTGGAGGAAATGCGAGAGCACGCCGACGGCGGCCGTGCAGACCGGTCAAACCGGAACCAGCAGCGCCGCGTCGACACCCTCATTGTGCATGCGCTGAGCCATCTCGGCCGCCGAGGGCTCGAGCAGGAACGCTTCGGTTGCGCCGAGAATCGAGTAGTGCGTCGGCGAGACGCCGCCGATTTCGCCGGCGTCAGCGAGTTCGCGCATCCGATCGAAGGGGAGGACGACGTTGATGTCGCGCTGGTAGTGGGTGCGGTCGAAGTTGACGCTGATATGCGACTGGACGAGGTCGGCGCGGTCGATGTCGTCGGGAATCAGTCGGTAGCCGGTGTCGGCGAAGCGGAAGGGCGGGTCGTCGCGCCGGTGCAGGGCAGCGGTGGTGATCATGGCGATCTTTGATTCCGCGAGCGGCGGCGGCGTGATCCAGGGGGTGGCGTCGTGGTCGAAGTTGCGGCGGCGCAGGCCTTCCGCTCGCTGGAGCATGTGCTCGGCCTCTTCGGGATGTAGATCGCTGAGTCGGACCATGGCAGCGCTCCTCTGGGTGGGATGCTAGATGAACGAGGGGACCACGCCCCAGCTTGCTTGTTTGGCGGGTCGCGCCGTCTGGTGAGAGCCCCCCTCTGCCTTCGGCATCTCCCCCCGCTTCGCGGGGGGAGAGGGGAATGGGGGCGGGCTTGAGCTTGGCGGTTAGGGGGCTTCCTCGATTGTGGCTGAGAGCGAGCCTCGACAGTGGGGGATTCGTGGGTCGGGTCCCCAGCCGTGGATCTGGTCCTGGTGCTTCTTGACGGTGTCGTAGTCGGCGGTCTCGACGATGCCTCGGCCATGCCCGTCGATCATCGAGGCGATGGCGAAGGCTTTCTCCTTCGAGTAGCCGAAGACCCCGCCGAGCATGTCAATCACGTATTCGTAGGTGTGATCGTCAGAGTCGTGGAGGAAGAGGTGGTAGCGCTTCTCCAGTTCGCTGCCGCGTTCGGCGTCGACGTCGTCTTCGACGATGACATCGGGTCGCGGAACGGACGGCTGGGAGGTCATGCGGCGGCCTCTTGCATGGCTTGGAGGGCGCGCATTTCGGGCGCGTCCTGGTCGCCGTCGGCCCAGAGCTGGGCGGCTCGTCGGAATGCGGTTTTGGCCTCTTCGAGTTCGCCCTTCGCGGTCTGGGCTCGTCCCCAGCGGAAGAGATCGCGGGCGGTGGCTCCGCGGTCGAGTCGCTCTTGCAGCAGTTGCATCGCTTGCTCGGTCTGGCCGGCGCGGAGACGGGCCTCGACGAGGGTTTCCTCGAAGACGTCACGCTGCGCGTTGGAGCCGCCCAGCGTGACGAGGAGATCGCGGACCGCGGCGAGACCGTTGGCGGCGGATTCGTAGTCTCCCTGGCCGAAGGCGGAGAGCGCCTCGACAACCGGGGCCACGACCGTGCCGGCGGTGGTGTGTCCGCGATCTGCGGCCTGCTTGAGTCCGTCGAGCAGGTTGCCGAGGCCGACCTGGTCGCCGAGCGCGGCCAGCGCCAGCGCTCGATGGACGTCGACCCAGGCGGTGCCGGGTCGAGGGAAGGCGGATTCGGCGAGGTCGGCGATCGCCCGCCAGTCGGGATGATCGCCGCCGTTCCCGCCGACTGAGTCGTGCAGGCGGCAGCGCCAGAGCAGGGAGGCGGCGTCGGCGACTCCGCCGAGGGCGTCGCCGTGTTCGTCCGCGCCGGGCCGGATGGTTTCGTCGTGGAGGGCGAGGGCGTCGGATCGGCGTCCGTTGGCGAGCAGGAAGAGCGCCTGGTGCCAGGTGAGGTGGCGGAAGAATCCGGCGCGCTCAGGGAAGTCGGCGAGCCATTCGCCGAGGAATCCTGCGCCGCCGGTCAGGTCATGCTCCTCGAAGAAGATGTGGGACATGGCGTGGGCGGCCTGGCCGTTCTGGCGGCGCAGATCGAGTGAGCGCTGGACCAACTCGCGTGCGCGGTCGAGTTGGTCCATCTCGTGGTTGGCGAAGGCGTGCCAGCTGAGGAACCACCAGTCGTCGCCGTATGCAGGCGCGAGGCTGTCGAACTTGTCCAGCATCCGCTCGCGCTTCTCGACTCCGCCACCGTAGAAGTTGGCGCCGAACCATTGCATCAGGATCGGGGCATCGCGCGGGGTCTCGCCCAGATGCTCATCGATCAGCGCCGGCGCCTGCGATCCCTTGCCGCGCGCCGTCGCGCCGAGGATCGCGACATGACGCTGTTCGCGAGGCGTTGCTCCGTCGGCCAGTTCGTGAGCCTGATTGGCCAGTTCGGCGGCCCGTTTGCCCTGACCTCGGAAGAGATAGAACAGTCCAAGCTGCGAGTGCGCCAGGGCAAAGCCGGGATCGAGTTCAATCGCCCGTTCCAATGCCTCGTCAACGCCGAGCGTGTAGGAGAGCATCCGGTCGACGCCCAGCCGGTAGGCGTCAGCCGCTTCGTTGGAGGTCGACAGGGGCAGTCCCCAGGCATCGTTTGGCAAGGTCATGAGCGTATTCCTCGGCGTGCCGGTTTCGGGCTAAGAGTAACTGGCACGGGAGCGCCGTCGAAGCAGCAACTGAATAGGCTGCGAATGCGATGTCAACGATTGAGGATCCGGGAGTTGTGCGCGAGGCTCCGCATCTCGCGGAGTTGCAGGGCTCAGATCCGGTTGGGGTGGTGGATGAGGATCGGGCGCGGGGCGTTCTGCTTGGTCTGGCGGTGGGAAACCTGCTGGGCCTGCCGGTCGAGGGGGCGAGTCGCTCGTCGATTCGGCGCAGCTATCCGGACGGCGTGACCGAGATCAACGCGAAGGAGCGGGACCGTCCGATGGACGATGACCTCGCGCAGGCAGTCGAGCTGGCCGAGGCGCTGGCGCACGATCCTGACCCGATCGACGGCTTTGCCGATCGGCTGGTCCGGTGGAGGTCGGAGAATGGCCGGGGGATCGGGATTATGACCTCGACGGTGATCGATTACCTGGAGGTCGGTCTCGGCGCACCGGGCGCGGCGCAGGCGCTCTGGCGGGAATACGGCAGTCCCGAGACACAACCGAATGGGGCGCTGATGCGTTGCGCTCCGGTGGCGCTCAGGCATGCGCTGGATCCGGGCAAGCTGATCGAGCAGACGGCTGCGACGTGCGCGGTGACTCATTTCGCGCCGGGGGCGCAGTGGTCGTGCATCGTGGTCAACGCCGCGATCGCGATGCTGCTGCGCGGCCAGAGTGTCAGCCGCGAGGACCTGACCTTTGCCGCGGCGCAGGATGGGGCTCCGGCGGAGCTGATCGCATGGACACTGGCGATTCCTGATGCGATCGAAGAACGGATCGCCGAGGAGCGGGTGAGCGGGCATACGTATCTCTGCATGCAGGCCGCGCTGTGGGGTCTCGACGCGGACGCCACGCTTGAAGAGGCGTTGATCCGGATCGTCAGCGCCGGGGGCGACACGGATACGAATGCGGCGGTTGCCGGAGCGGTGCTTGGCGCTCGTTACGGTGCGTCGGCGATTCCCGAGCGCTGGTTGGAGTGCGTGCCGGAACGCCGACGGATTGCGGCGGCAACTACTGCGTTGCGAATGGTGGACTCGGCTCCATTGCGGCACGCACCGCCGCCTTGATCTGAGGTTGCACAACCGCAGACGCCAACACGCCTTCTTGAATCCGTCGCAAGAGTTGCGGCGAGCACCGTGGATGCCTTCGGACCGCTCCACTATCCATTCCTTGCTCAAGCTGCGAGTTGCGCACAAGCGCCGTGCGCTCGATGTAGATGCAAGAAACCCGCCGGACCCATTGATGCTCGTGCGGTTCGACGATCAGACAGCGCTCGCTGTGTCGCGGCCGTTCGGGATAGTGCGAGGATAGATTGGCAACGACAATGCGATCGGACGCTGGCGGACCGCTGAGCACGACGAAGAGGTGTCCGGCGGTATCGAGACCGTCGAAGGTTCGACCTACCTCAATCATTGACGCGGGAGCGTATGCAACCAGTGGACGGAACCGACCAGGTCCGTAACTTCTTCGATGTCGATTTCTTCGTACCCGGCGTCGCGCAGTATGGTGGCCGGGTCGATTGGCTCCGGAGCCTCGGCGGGCCGACGCCATTCGGGGAAGCAACGGGTGTATTCACAGAGTTCGTCGTAGGTGGCGGCTCGATGGCGCTCGAACACGACGTCTAGCCGCTCGCGATCTCGCTCGGAGAGCGCTCCGAAGTCATCCTCGCGCGTATGGGCCCACTGATGCTCGGTGACCGGTTGGACGTATCGCGTCCACTCCTCACCTACGGAGCAGGGAGCGCCCAAGGCCAACTGTCGCAGGGTGCGGAGCGTGGGTCCGTCCTCGGCGGCGACAAATTCGTCGCCCGTCAGCGGGTAGGTCGATTCGATGAAGCTCTTCCGATCGACGAGGTAGAGTAGCGCGACCAGCTTGAGTGCCGGCATCGGCTCGCCGTTGCGCCGCAGCAGCCACGCGGCAGCGTGCGCTGCCTTCTCTTCGTCGAATACGAACCGCATACCGCCGCTCATTTTGGCAGAGTCTCCCTGTCAGTGAGCGTATCGATTTCAGACAGACCTGGGCTCAGACGCGGGCGGTTGCTGCTCCGTCGACGGCGATGGTCTCGCCGGTGATGAAGCCGGAGTCGGCGGCCAGCGCGACGACGGCCGGGCCGACGTCTTCGGGCTTGACCAGTTCCTTGGCCGGCAGCATTCTCGCCACCTGGCGGACCGTCTCGGGATCGTCGCCGAAGCCGTGCTGGCCCTCGTAGATGCCGACCTGCAGCGCGTTCACGGTGATTCCAGAGCGCGCCCATTCCTGGGAGAGGGCCCGGGTCAATGCGAGGACTCCGGCGTGGGCGGCGGCATAGGCCGAGGTGTTGGCCACGCCTCGGGCGGCCAGCACTGAGACCAGGTTGATGATCCGCCCGTAGCCGTTGACCTTCATCACGCGCGCAGCCGCGCGAGCGGTCATCGCGGGGGCGAGGAGATTGGCGTCGAGGATCGCGTGCCAGTCGTCGGGGCTGACTTCGTCCAGGGGGGCAGCGACGGGCAGGTCGGCGGCGTTGACGAGGATGTCGAGTCGGCCCAGCTCGGAACTGGCGCGAGCGACGGCGGCGTCGACGCTGTTGGCGTCCGAAGCATCGAGTGTGATCGCGGTATTTGCCCGGCCCAGCGACCAGATCTCGTTGGCGACGGAGTTGACACGCACCACTTCCTGCGGGCCGGCGCGAAGGGTGGCGACGGCGACATCGGCCCCGGCCTCGGCCAGGGCGACCGCCGCGGCGCGGCCCAGCGGGTCGCCGGCTCCGACGACCAGCGCGACGCGGCCCCTGAGCAGGAATGGATCATCGGGACGCTCGGGATTGGGAGTCGGGACGAAGTCTGACATCGGCGGCCCCCTAGGTCGGTTCGGTCAGGCGTACGCGCGGGGCCCAGCCGGTTGGTCCGATGGCTGCGAGTCCGCCGCCGTCCTGCGCGATCGTCTCGCCGCTGATTCCGGCTGCGGCGTCGGAGGAGAGGAACACGGCCAGCGGCCCCATTTCCCAGGCCACGCCGGCGCGTCCGACGGGGATGTAGCGTCCGCCGCGCCAACGCTCCAATGCCTGAGGGGTGTGGGGAAAGATGCCAGGGGCGATGCAGTTGGTGCGCACGCCGGCGGGACCGTAGGTGACGGCCAACGAGCGAGTGAAGTTGACCACTCCGGCCTTGGCCGAGACGTACATCCAGTTGTCGCGCCCGCCGCGCAGACCGAATCCGCTGGCCACGTTGATGATCACGCCGGAGCCGCGCTCGGTCATGTGCGGCAGCACCGTTCGGGCGCAGAGCATCTGCGAGGTAAGGTTCATGTCGATGCCCCAGCGCCACTGCTCGTCGGTCAGTTGCTCGAGCGGCGAACCGTCACCTTCCGCGCCGCCGCCGGCATTGTTCATGAGGATGTCGAGGCGGCCGAAGCGATCGATCGTCTCGGCCACCATGCCCTCGACGGCGGCGGGATCGGTGACATCTGTGGCGATTGAGATTGCTTCTCCGCCGCGTTCGGCGACGAGTTCCGCGGTCTCTTCGAGCTGGGACAGGGTCCGCGAGGCTCCGACGACCTTCGCACCGGCGTCGGCGTATGAGAGCGCCATGGCGCGACCGAGGCCGCGGCCGGCGCCGGTGAGCAGAACGACCTGGCCGTCGAGTCGGAATCGATCTGGCGTGGCCATTGGGACCCCCCTCTGCCTACGGCATCTCCCCCCAGAGGGGGGAGAAAGGGAATATTGGACGGCTCCTCCCCAGAGGGGGAGAGGATAGTCTGTGCGGCTCCCCAAAGAGGGGAGACGATTTTCCGTGCGGCTCCCCACAGAGGGGAGATGATCTTCTGCGCGGCTCCCCCCAGAGAATGAAACTAGGTTGCCGAGGCTTTGCGCTGCTGGGCGGCGGCCGAGCCCCGGCCGTCGCCGAAGCGGTTGTCGCGCCATTCGAGGGCGGCCTTGAGGCCTTTCTCGCGCGACATCTTGCCGAACTCCTGGACAGCCGGGGCGAGGTGCGCGCGGGCGTCGTTTTCGGAGGCGAGGCGCTGCAATGTGCGCGCGCCCATGATTTCAAGGCCGAGGTTGACGATCCGCTTGTTGGCGGAGAGCAGCTCGTGGTCGATCATGGCCATCTTGTTGGCCAGTGACTCGACCTCTTCATCGAGCTTGTCGGCCGGGACGGCGTCGTAGACCAGTCCGCGCTGGGCGGCCTCGGCGCCGGAGATGCTGTCGCCGGTCAGGAGCATGCGCTTGGCGAATTGCGGACCGCCGTGGTAGAGCCACATGTGGGCGGGCGGGGCGCCCATCGCGCGGACCGGCGGGAAGCCGATCACGGCGTCCTCGGCGGCGATGATGATGTCGGAGAGCAGGATCAGGTCGGTGCCGCCGGCCAGGCAGTAGCCATGCACCTTGCCGATCACCGGCTTGTGCATGTCGAAGATCGCCATGCGAGCGCGCTGGGCTTTCTCCATGCCCCAGGTGTCGTCGTCGAACGAGACGCGGCCGCGGTAGACCTTGTCGTAGGTCTCCTGCGAGTCGCGGGTCGAGCCGGTCAGGTCGTAGCCGGCGGAGAAGGCGCGGCCGGCACCGCTGAGGATCACGCAATGGACGGCGGTGTCGTTGTCGGCCTCCCACATCGCTTGGGAGAGTTCGTCCTGCAGCGCGATCGAGAGGGCGTTCAGTTTCTCGGGCCGGTTCAGCGTGACGTAGGCCTTGCGGTCCTCGACGCGGTAGAGGATGTTCTCAAAGTCGGTCATGGAGGTGCTCCTTACGCGAGCCAGAATGTGGAGGCATTCTAGGTGATCAATCGGATTCGGCCCGAGGTAGCATGCCGTTTTCGAGTTCGCTGATCAGGTCTAGCAGGCCTCGCGGCTCCCATACTCGATAGCGTCGCGAACTCCCGATCCTGCTCAGCACGCCGGCATCTTCCAGTTGCTCGAACGCGTTGCGCACATTCTGTTCGGAGCGGCCGATCGCATCGGCGGCGGCAGCGACAGTCACGGCCGGAAAGGCCGGCAGCGCATCGATCACTGACCAGGCCGCTGCATCCGAGCGCGGATTGCCGGACTCGCGCACTCGTTCACGCCAGAACTCCTGCAAGTCGCTGACGAGATGGCGGTAGCTCAACGCCAGCTGAGCTGCCTGCGCCATCGCTTCTCCGAACAGCAGCAGCCAATCGCCTACTCGTCCGTCACGGAAGTCAGTCAGACCGCGAATGTAGGAGTCGCGCCGCTTATGGAAGACGATGCTGACCGGCGGCACAAACTCAGGCGCGAGTCCGCGCCGCCTGAGCAACACCTGAAGCAATGCTCTGCCGGTTCGTCCGTTGCCGTCGTCGAACGGGTGAATCGTCTCGAATTGGGCGTGAGCGATCGCTGCTTGAACAAGCGGCGGGTGCAAGTCGGAGTTGCAGAACGCGCCGAGATCTTCCATGAGCGCTGGTACCTCTTCCGGAGGCGGAGGGACATAGGCAGCGCCGCAGGGGTTCGTGTCGTTGCCGCCAATCCAGTTCTGCCGATCTCGGATCTTGCCGGGATTGAGTGGGATGATCCCTTGGGACATCAGAGCTTCGTGAATCTCACACAGCTCCTGGGGAGTCAGCAGATCACTCGTCGCGACCTGATCCACGCCTTTCTGCATCGCGTCGATGTTGGCGATGATCTCGGCGACCTGCCGCGAGATGCTGCGACCAAGGCTGCGTCTCGCTTCTGCCCTGGCGACCGAACGGATATCGGCGTGCATCCCCTCGACTTTGGAAGACGCGATCGATTCCGTGCGCAAGAGCAGGCGGGATAGAGACTTCAGCGCCGGATCCGCCAGGTGATTGAGTTCGAGTACCTCACGCTCGGCCTCAGACATGACAGCCGCGACATCCGCCGGGAGGTCGAACACCTCGTCACCGAGGGGATCGGGAAAGAACACGTCATAGGAACAAGCTCGTCGCAGCCTCGGAGTGGCGTAGACGGTCGGATCGTGACGCCATGTGCGACGCTCCAATCGGCCCCTCATTGCCTATCCTTTGCTTGGATTGACTTGTAACGCATGGTTGCGCTCGTTCCGTTCTCCATTGAATCATATACGCATAGATACAGATCATCTGTTGATAACGGGCGTGGGTGTCAACGAATAGTCGATAGGCTTGCGCCCCTAGAGGTGCTTGAGTACTCCGCCGTCGACCTGGATGGTCTGACCGGTGATGTAGCCGCTTGCTTCTGAGGCGAGGTAGACCGCCAGCGGCGCCGCCTCGGCTGCCTGGCCAAATCTCCGCATCGGGATGAATCGCAGGAGCAGGTTCTCTTCTTCGGATGACGGCCCTCGACCGGGCGTGGAGTCGGTCCAGCCGACGACGATGGCGTTGACGGTCGTGCCCGTCGGCGCCAGTTCCTGACTGAGGGCGCGAACCAGACCGATGACGCCCGATTGCGCGGCGCTGTAGATGCTGAGATTGGTCAGGCCGCGCACGGCAGAAGCGTCGAGCACGGCGATCAGCCGTCCCGGTCGGCCGCGAAACTCGCGCGCGGCGCTGCGGAAGGCGGCGTAGGTCCCGCCCAGGTTGCCCATCAGCACCCGCTGGATGTCGGCATCGAGGGTCTTGCGGATTGGCGCGGCGTGATAAAGGTTGGGCGCGACGATCGCGACATCGACGCCGCCCAGTTCCTTGCTGATCTTGCGGGTCGCGACCTGGATGTTGGTGCCGTTGGACAGGTCCACCGACTCGTTCGGTCCGCCGTCGGCCGCTTTCTTCAGCCGGAAGAGCGAGGTGCCGTCGGTGTTCGCGCTGGTCACGCCGACCGCGGCGCCGGCCTCGCGCAGTCCTTGCACGATTGCTGTCGCGACCGGTTTCTCCGCGCCGTAGACGATTGCGCGGCGTCCGTTGAGATCGAAACCCTGGAGCCTGTCCTCGCCTACGTCGGGCGGAGGGACGGGATTCTGCTGGGTCATGAGGGCACGCCGCCGATTCCCGACTGGACATCCCAGCCGGTGGGGGCGAGCCCGCCGGCCAGTCCGCCGCCGTCAATGATCATCGCCTCGCCGGTCATGTAGGCCGAGGCGTCGGAGGCGAGGTAGACCGCCAGCGGTCCCAGCTCCCACGCCTCGCCGATCCTGCCGGCTGGAATCCTCGAGCCCTGGTTTCGCGCTCGCTCGATCTCGTCGCTGCTCTCGAGCGTCTTCTGGGCGACGAAGCCAGGCACGATGCAGTTCACTCGGATCCGCTCCCGGGCGAGCTGTGTCGCGAGGGCCTGGGTCAGTGTGATCACGCCCGCCTTGGCTGCGCCGTAGACGAACAGTCTCGCGTCGCCGCGCAGCGCCGTGCCGGAAGCGACGGTGATGATGTTGCCCGGCTTGGACTCGGCTTGAAAATGGCGCGCCGCGGCGCGAGCGCAGTAGAAGGCGCTGGAGAAATTCAGATCGACCGTATCGCGCCAGTCGGCGTCGGAGACCTCGGTCACGTGTTTGAGCGAGGCAGCCCCGCCGCCGCCGGCGTTGGCGATCATGACCTCGAACCCGCCCCATTCGTCGATGGTCTGCTGGACCATCGCGTCGACCTGCGATGAATCGCTGACGTCGGTTGGAATGACCAGGGTCTGGCGGCCCTTGGCCTCGATTTCCTCGGCCACTGCCTGAATCTGCGACTTCGTTCGCGCGGCGCAGACGATGTCTGCACCGGCGTCGGCGAGATGCAGCGCCATCTGTCGGCCCAGCCCGCGTCCGGCGCCGGTGACGATGACCCGTTTGCCGTCCATGCGCAGCGATTCCAGCATTCCGGCAGTGTACGTCGTGTTCCGGAGCGCTCCAGGCGAGGCGAGCGCTAACATGTTGCCCGAACACGTCCATCCCGGATGCGGCGTCTGCCGCTCCGTGCAACAAGCTGAATGGAGCTGAATATGGCAATTGGGCTGACGGTGGAGTTCACTATCGGCGAGGGCCAGAACGACGCGTTTGAGGCCTTCATGGCCGGGGCCACGGCCAAGGTCAAGGCGGAAGACGCGGGCTGCAACAACTACGACCTGTTCCGCTCGGTCGAGGACGACACGAGGTACCTGCTGTTCGAGAACTGGGCGACCGAGGAAGATCTGACCGCGCACGGCACATCGGAGGCGATGGCCGGCATGGCCGGGATCCGCGAGTTCACGACGGGGCGACCGGTGCTTCACCGCTACGAGGTTCCCGACTAGTCGCCGACCAGCATTGGAGCCGCACGGCAGGGGACCCCCTCAGCCTGCGGCAGCTCCCACTGTGAGGGGGAGCGGGGAGTTTTGGAAAGGACCACGACATGCCAGAGCAGATGGGCGCTGAACTTCTTGCCCGACAGATGGTGAACGAGGGGGTCGAGGACCTCTTCTACATCATGGGCGGACCGATCATCGAGGCAGCCGGATTCGCCGCGGAGCACGGCATCCGCACAATCGACTGCCGGCACGAGCAGGGCGCGGCGATGGCCGCGCACGGCTATGCCCGCGTCAAGCGCCTGCCCGGCGTCTGCATGGCGGCGTCCGGACCGGCGACGACCAACCTGCTGACCGGAGTCGCCAACGCCTACCTCGACGGCGTGCCGATGGTGGCCCTGGGCGGCGCGGCGGCGTTTTCGTCGTTCGAACGCGACGACTTCCAGGAGTACGACCAGCTCGCGATGGCGGTGCCGGTGACTCGCTGGGCCAGCCGCGTGACGCATTCGGCTCGGATGCCTGAGTTCTTCAATCTCGCTTACCGCGAGGCGCAGGGACCCAAGCCCGGTCCGACCTACCTCGATCTGCCCGGCGACACGCTCTATCAGCAGTCGGACGATGAGACGGTCTGGTTCCCCGACGCTGCGGCGGCGCGTTCGCGTCCCGGCGCGGATCCCGACCAGGTGAAGGAAGCGATCGAGCTGCTGTCCAAGGCCGAGCGGCCGATCATCCTGACCGGCACCGGCATCTTCTGGTCGGACGCTTCTGCGGAGCTGCGGGAGTTTGTCGAGACATCGGGGATCCCGTTCTACACCACACCTCAGGGTCGCGGCGTCGTCCCCGAAGACCACGACCTGTGCTTTATCGCCGCGCGCTCGAAGGCGTTCCGCGAGGCGGACGTTGCGCTGGTGGTCGGCACGCGGCTCAACTTCGTCGTCGGCTCCGGCCTGCCGCCGCGCTGGTCGCCCGACCTAAAGGTGATCCACGTCGACACCGACCCGACCGAGATCGGCCACAACAAGGAAGCGACCGTCGGCATGGTCGCTGACGCCAAGCGGGCGCTGGTTGCATTGACGGCGGCTGCGAAGGAAGCGGGCCTGAGCGGTCCGACCGACTGGGTTGCCGAGCTGCGCGAGTCGGACGACAACCGCCGGCAGCAGTCGCTCGAACAGGCGCACTCTTCGGACATTCCGATTCACCCGCTGCGCCTGGCCGACGAGGTCGTGCAGCGCATGGACCGCGACGCGATCGTCTGCGTCGACGGCAACGCCACGCTGGCCTTCGCTCGCCAGTACATTCCGTCCTACGCCGAGGGCGGCCGGCTCAACCCGGGCCCCAACGGCTGCATGGGCGTGGGTCTGCCGTATGTGCTCGGGGCCAAGGCCGCCGCGCCGGAGCGACAGGTGATCGGGTTCGTCGGCGACGGCTCGTTCCTGATGAACGTGCAGGAGATTGACACGATGGTCCGGCACAACCTGCCGGGCACGATCGTGATCTCCAACAACGCCGGCTGGACCGCGGGCACCAATGACACGCCGGGCCGAACGCTCGGCTACGGCCAGCGTTACGAGGACATCGCCGTCGCGCTTGGCGGTCACGGCGAGCACGTGACCAAGCCGGAAGAGATTGGCCCCGCGATTGAGCGAGCGATGGAATCCGGTCTGCCGGCCGTGGTCAACGTCGAGGTCGAGCAGCACGCGATGCCGGGCCAGGCCCGCTTCGGCGGTTACTCGGCGACGCTGAGCCGCTAGGAATCCGCCGCGCAACTCTGTCTTCCTCTCTTCCGCCAGCGGGAGAGGGGGAGCAGCCGCGCCGCCCCCAATCGACGCTGGGCGGTCGGCTCCCGCTGAGTGCACCCCCTCTGTCCCTCCGGGACATCCCCGCATCAAGTGCGGGGCAGGCTCCCCCGGCTCGCGGGGGAGAAGTTAAGAACAGGATTCAACCATGGCCTCTGTCCCCGCCGAGCATGCCGACCTCGTCGGCGCTCCCCACTTTGCGCATCTCGTCACCGTCAATCGCGACGGCTCGCCCCAGTCTTCGCCGATCTGGATCCGGCCGGGGCGCGTGTCGACCGACGGCGCGGTTGAATCGATCTTCTTCGTGACGGGGCTGCGCTACCGCAAGACGCTGAACATGCAGCGCGAGCCCCGCGTCGCCCTGTCGATCCACGGCGCGGACCAGCCGTACCGGATGCTTGAAATCGTTGGCACCGCTTCGCTCGAACCGCGCACCTCGTGGGACGAGCTCGACGCGATCTCCAACACGTACCTGGGCACCGACTATCCCTACAAGGGCGACGACCCGGCGGGCTGGCACGTGACGGTTGAGATCGATCGGGTCACGTTGCCGAACGATGGCGAGCAGCCGCCCTCGGTCGACGCGCCTGAGGCAGGCTCCGACCTGCTCAGCCCGCCTCACTTCGCGCATGTGGCGACGGTCAGCTCCACCGGCCAACCGCGCTCGTCGGTGGTCTGGCACCGACGACCTGCCGGCGGCGGCGAGAACGACATCGAGTTCTGGACCTCGGCCGAGACGCTGAAGACGAGGCACCTGCGCAACAACCCGGCGATCGCGGTCAGCATTCACGACGAAGTCGACCCCTACCGCTACACCGAGCTGCGCGGACAGGCGCAGATCACGCCGATCGACGGTCGCCAGATGGCCGACGAACTGACCCGGCTGTACTGGAAGCTGGACGCGTTTCCGATGGATGTCGGCGGGATGGGCAGCAGCGTCGCCATCCGTGTCGAGACGACGCACCGAGTCGGCTAAGCGAGCGCCGGGCCACCGTTCTGAGCGGAGATCATCATGGCATCAGTCCCGCCCGAGTTCGCCGACCTCTGCGGCGCTCCGCACTTCGCCCACGTGGTCACGGTCAACCGCGACGGCTCGCCGCAGTCGTCGCCGGTCTGGTTCCGGCCCGAGCAGGTCAATCCGGACGGCTCTGTCGAGTCGGTCTACTTCAGCACCGGTAAGCGATTCCGCAAGTCGCTCAACATGCAGCGCGAGCCACGCGTCGCGATCTCCGTCCACGACGCTGAGAATCCGTACCGGATGATCGAGATCGTCGGGGTCGCCTCGCTCTCTGCCCGCACCGGCTGGGACGATGTCGATGAGATTTCGCGGTCCTACATCGGCCGCGACTATCCCGGCAAGAGTGACGGCGACGGCGAGGGCTGTGGCGTGACCGTCAAGATCGAGCGAGTCGTCACGCTGGACTTCGCGCCCGGCGACGTCCTCGATCCTCCGGAGCCGGGCGGTGACCTGCTCAATCCGCCGCACTTTGCGCATGTGGCGACAGTCAGCTCGAGCGGTCAGCCGCGTTCGTCGGTCGTCTGGCATCGGCGAGCGGCGGGCGGCGGTGAAGACGACATCGAGTTCTGGACTACGCCGACGACGCTCAAGGTGCTTCATCTGCGTCGCAACCCGGCCATCGCCGTGAGCATCCACGACGAGGCCAACCCCTACCGCTACACCGAGCTGCGCGGTCGCGCGTCACTGACCGAGGTCCAGGATCACCGGCTGCTCGACGAACTGACGCCGCTGTACTGGAAGCAGGACAGCTACCCCGAGAGCGACGACGATCTGTCGGAGGGCGTGGTCGTGCGGGTCGTGACGGCGCACCGAGTGGTCTACGGCGAGTAGGCCCCGGCGGGTCGGCGTCCTGACAGGTCGGCAACCGCGGAGCCCCGGCGCCTAGCGGCCGATCATTCGGGCCAGTTCCGCGAGCGATTCCGTCAACTCGGCCTCGGTCGGTTCGCGGCGCTGCTCGCGGAGTTCCCAGAGATGTCCCTCCGGGTCCCGGGCCGAATAGATGCGCGCTCCGTAGAACGCATCGTTGATCTCGCGAACAATCTGCGCTCCTTGAGCCTGAGCATGCTGGTAATGCTCGTCCACGTTTCCGACGTAGACGCAGATCACCGTGTGGATTGAGCCGAGCGACTCGGGACTCGCCAGTCCAAACCGCGGATCGGCGCCTCCGATCAGCACCCGTTCTCCGCTGAGCGAAACCTCGGCGTGGGCGACGCCGCCATCGGGCCACTCAAGCATCATCGTCTGCTCGAAGCCGAACACATTGCACAGGTACGCGGTCGTTGCGCGCGGATCGTCGTAGTAGACGTACGGCACGATGTGCTGCGAGCCCTCGGGCAGCGGCACGGCGCTCACGACGGCCTCACGACTGCGGGGCGTCTTCTGCCGCCATCTCGTCGATGAAGCCCTGCACCTCCTCGCCGGTGAAGGCCTGCAACTCCTGGTGGAACCACCAGTTGCCTCCCTCGGGATCCCTGGCGCGATAGGTCCGATCACCGAAGAACTGGTCTTCCGGCTCCTGCAGGATCGTCGCGCCTTCGGCCAGGGCCCGTTCGTAATGGGCGTCGACATCGTCGACGTAGACCATCACGCTCGCGTGCAGGTGGGGCAGAGTGGATGGTCCGCCCAGCCCACCTTCCGGATATGCCGAGGCCAGCGTGACTTCGTCCTCGCCGTTGAGTAGTGACGCGTGTCCGATGGTGCCATCGGGCATGTCCAGGCGAAATCGCTCGACGAAGCCGAAGGCCCGGCAGAGAAACTCGATCATCGCCGGGGCGTCGTCGTAGGACAGCGCCGGCACGATTCCTTGCCTGCGGCCTGCGTCAAGGTCTGGTTGATCAGTCATCGATTACTCCCCTTCCGGTGCTTCCGACATCGCGGCGACCATTTCCTCGGGCGTGACGTCGCGGACGTGCTGGTGGATGTCCCAGCCGACGCCCTCCGGGTCGAGCGCGCGGTAGGTCCGGTCGCCATAGAACTGCTCGGTCGGTTCCTGCACGATCTGCGCGCCGGCGGCCTTGGCGCACTCGTAGTGGGCATCGAGATCGTCGACGTAGACCATCACCGACGCGTGGACGCCGCCGAGCGTCCTGGGGCTGCTGAGGCCCAGCTCGCCGAACTCGCTGGCCAGCATCACCGTCTCGCCGCCGAGTTGCAGCTCGCAGTGTCCGACGGAGCCGTCGGGACCTTCCAGCAGCAGACCCTGCTCAAAGCCGAATGCGTTGATCAGGAATTCGATCGCCGCTTTCGCGTCGGCGTAGTTGAGATAGGGAACAATCCGCTGACTGCCCTCCGGTGGATTCTGAACCATGATGTCGTCCTTTCAGATGGACTGTCGGCTGGATTCTTCGTGTGTCGGACGGAGGAGCATCGCGGGCATCCCTCCGATGGTTGGCTGTTCCGCGTTATCCCCGGTTCGACCCCAGTCCGATTCTATCGGTCGAGGCGTACGACGGGTGTTCAGGCGGAAAAATCTCTCGGGGTCCGGCTCGCGGTCCGGATCGCACGATTTGCAGTGTTTTGCGGGAGATCGCGTGTTCAGGTTGTTCAGGTTTGTTCGGCTGTGTTCCGGCATGATCAGACAGGTTCACACACGTTCAGCTCGGTTCGGGCCTGCCTGTCAGGAGGACTTAGGGGTTGGAGATGAGGCAGGGCGGCCATGGCTAGCCTTCGTCTCCGGCGATCTTGAGCATCTCGGCCGCCGATTCCTCGTCAGGGACATCTCTCAGTTGCTGCTGGAAGGTCCAGCGGTGTCCCTCGAGGTCTTCGACCCAGTAGTTTCTCGCGCCCCAGAACTGGTCTGCCGGCTCGGCCAGGATGTGAGCGCCCTCTCGCCGGGCGTGGGCAAAGTGGGCGTCGACATCGTCAACGTAGACGGTGATTTGCTGATGCAGCGCCGGCAGATCCCGTGGCGAGCTGGTGCCCGCCTCCTCGAAGGGCGAGGCGAGCATGATCTGTTCTCCGTTGAAGCTCAACGCGGCGTTGCCGATCCGCCCGTCGCCGACCTCCATGCGGCGGATTTCGCGAAAGCCGAAGACCCGGCAGAGCCAGTCGATCGCGGCGGGCGCGTCGGCATAAGTCAGACCGGGGACGATTCGCTGGTGATCGAGTGTGGTCTCGTCGGTCATCGAGTCGCTCCGTGCTGGGCCGTTCCGGGGACACAACAGAAACCGTAGCGTATATATGTTCGCAATAGCAAGCCGCCCGGCAGGTTGCCGGGCGACTAGACATATGACGCGGCCGGGACTTACCAGGCTTGCAGCCGCTGCTCGATTTCCTCGCGAGGCTCCTCGCGGATGCGCTGGCAGAAGCTCCAGCGGTAGCCCTCGAGGTCGAGCGCGTGGTACGAGCGGATACCCCAGAAGCGATCTTCGAGGCCCTGGACGATCCTGGCTCCCCCCGTCAGCGAGTGCTGGTAGTGCTCGTCAACGTCGTCGACGTGCATGTGAATCCGCGATGTGGCGACCTGGTCACCTGCGGGAGCGTGATTGTCCAGCTCTTCGAACTCGGACGAGAGCATCACGTAGAGGCCGTGATGGCGAAGCGCCGCATGAGCGATCCGGCCGTTGGAGGTCTGGTAGGAAGCGGCCAGCTCGAAACCGAATGTTCGGCACAGCCAATCGATCGCCGCGGGCGCGTCGGCGTAGGTCAGGTAGGGGAAGATCTGCTGTTGATCGACTACGACGTCGGGCACGTCGGTCGAGTCGGTCACATCGGTCAATGTCGCGCGAGTCATGCCGTCTACCTCCCTGATGCCTGTTGGGACACGCCGTGTGTCCCGTCTGAAATCGACCATATGCCTTGCACAATATGCCTTGCACAAGGAGCGTGGAGGAGCGATTGAATTCGCAGGTCTTGAACGTGTCAGTCGGACTGTTTCGGATCTGGCCAAGGGGTCAAGACTGAGTCGCAGGCGACACGCTGAGAGTCGCCGACGTTGCAGGCCCGTTCAGCCTGAATCCTGGACGAGACCGCGAAACCTGACCGGTCCGTCCCGGACAACGGATTGGCCATGTCGCCATGGAACGTGTCAGCGGACCCTAAAGACATCGGGGACGTCTAGCTGACCATCGTCGTTTCTGCCCCAACAGATCAGTGCCCTCTCCTGGGTGGCAGCGCAGGTGTGTGATGCCCACGATTGGGAGATCAGTTCGACAAAATCGTTGCCTGCCGGCGCGTCGAGTTGACCGAAGCGGTTGTCGCCCCAACATCGCAGCTCGTTCCGGCTGGTGATCGCACAGGTATGGGCAAGACCGGCAGCAACGTCCAGGTAGCGCCCGGCAGGGACATCGGCTTGGCCAAGGTCATTGCGGCCCCAGCAAGAGACCTCGCCGTCGAGTGTACGCACGCAATTGTGATACCCACCGACATTGACGCGGTCGTATAGCCCGGCGGGACTCTCTGCCTGGTAGTACGTGTTGTCGCCGAAGCAGACCACCCGGTGTTCGTCCTGGCCACCATCGTCCGAGTGTCGGCGGCAGCGATGATCGACTCCAACGCGATAAGCCCAATAGACCACCGTCGCGCCGTTCTCCTGCCAGTTGGCCTGTGTCCAACGAGAGCCCCAACAGACTGGTTCGCCATCTGGCGTCAAGGCGCACGAGTAGTCCGCACCAATGTCAAGCCAGCGGAGCGGCCGATCGGGCGGTACGATTTGCCCGGCGTCGTTTGATCCCCAACACCAGACCTTGTCATCTGTGGATGAGGCACAGGTATGTCGCGCCCCGACGCCGAATGACCTGACCTCTTTCGTGATCTGGACGACAGGGCGATCGTCGGTCGACGGAGGCGCGGGGGCCGCGTTGGCAAGCGCTGTCGGCGCGACCGCCTGCCCGTTGTCGTTCCCGCCCCAGCAGACCGCTCCGCCTTCTTCGCGGACGGCGCAAGTGTGATACCAGCCCGCGCTGACCTGGGTGAATCGCCCCGCGGGGACGTTGTTCTGACCGCTGGTGTTAGTGCCCCAGCACTGAATGCGACCGTCGTGGTCCAGCGCACAGGTATGGAGCCCTCCGGCGCTGACAGATTGAAAGACGCCGCCAGGGACGCCGGATGCTTGGCCGTACTCGTCGCGACCCCAGCATTCAAGCCGGCCAGCGTCGCTGAGCACACATGTATGACCAGCGCCCGCATCGACGGATGCTCCGCTGGTGGAATCCGCATAGCCTCCGGCGTTGTAGTTCCGCGTGAACTGCGAGTCACGTGTTGTGCTTTGTCCGAACTCGTCGAGACCCCAGCACTCAAGACCAGACCAGGTGATTGCGCAACTGTGCCCGCTTCCCGCACTCACAGACTGGACCGCATTGCCGCCAACGTCGACCGGCCCATTCAACTGACCGGTGTGATTTCGGCCCCAGCACACGACGCTTCCCCATTCTCCAAACGTTCCGGCGCAGGAATGCTCCCTGCCGGCACTGACCATGGACCAGTATGTTCCTTCCGGGCTGGCCGATTCGCCGTACTCGTTGCTTCCCCAACACTGAATCTCATAGTCCTCAGTGAGCGCACAAGTGTGTTCGTAACCCGCGTCAACCTGGAGAAAACGCCCGCGTGGCGCGTCTGATTGACCACGTTGATTTGCACCCCAACACTCGATTTCCCCATCCGACCACAACGTGCAGTTATGGAAACCACCGGAGCTAATCTGTGCGATGTATCGACCTCCGGGTGGTCGCACAGGCTGAGGTCCACGCGCTGGTTCCTCCTGGGCGTCCTGCTCTGCTCCCTGCGGACGCACCGCCTCGGGTTCCTGATCTTGCTGCTGTGTCTCCAGGGTCTGGGCTTGTTCTTCCTGGATCGTCTCCGACGCTTCCTCCTCAGCGTCCGCCGATACCGTCTGGCTCGACTCTTGCTCGGCCGCCACTTCCTGCTCGGCAGATTGCTGCGGAACCTCCGACTGAGTTTCGGAGACCTGCTCTGCCGGCGGTGGTTCCGGGGCTTGTTCTGAGGAACCGCTACAGGCAACGAAGATGGCGACGAGCAGTGCGCTGGCCAACAGCGCGGTGATTGACTTCATCTGACTACAACCCTTGTCTCTTCATCACATCGATTCCACACACAAGCAAGCACCCTACGCCAAGGGGTTGCTAAAGAGAACAGCGGTCGCGATTTGAGCCAAGACCATCCGGGGGATCTTCTACCTACCTTCACATCACCGTGAACGATGGCCGGCCGGTTGTCTTGATGGTTATCTGGCGCGATAGACGGGTATCGGATAGCCTCAGACTCGTTGCGCGTTTCGGCGTGCCCATTTCCCACGGACACTTGCGGACCCCCTTCCAGCCGGTCCGCCACGGAGGATGACATGGATCTCGGACTGACCGAAGAACAGGAACTGCTGAAGAATTTCGCCCGCGACTTCCTGACCAACGAGTGCACTGAGAAGCTCGTGCGCGACATGGAAGAGGATGAGCGCGGATACACCGACGACCTCTGGAACGGCATGGCCAACCAGGGTTGGATGGGGCTGATCACGGCTGAGGAACTCGGCGGCGCCGGGCTCTCCTTCCTGGACCTGTGCGTGCTGCTGGAGGAGTTCGGCCGCGCCCTCGTTCCGGGACCGTTCATCAACACCGTGCTCACCGCCGGTTTCGTCGAGGCGATCGGCACCGACGCGCAGAAGCAGCAGTACTGCACCGCCGTCGCGGCCGGGCAGCACGTGATGACCTTCGCGCTGACCGAGCCCTCGGCCCGTTTCGACAGCTCCGGCATTGCGACCACCTGCGAGCCGGACGGGGACGGCTACGTGCTGAACGGCACCAAGCTGTTCATTCCCGACGCGCATGTCGCCGACACGATTCTCGTCGCGGCCCGCGCGGCCGGCTCCGAGGGCGACGAGGGCGTCTCGCTCTTCCTCGTCCCCGGCAACGCGGAAGGCCTGAGCACCACGGTGCTCCAGACGATCGCCGCCGACAAGCAGTGCGAAGTCAAGCTCGACGGCGTCCGCGTCGGTTCCGACGCCCTGCTCGGCGAGGCGGGCAGCGCGTGGCCGATCATCGAGGTCGCCAAGCGTTACTTCACCGTCGCCTACTGCGCCTACCTCGTCGGTCTGGCCCAGCGCGACTTCGAAATCTCGGTTGACTACGCCAAGGAGCGGATCCAGTTCGGCCGCCCGATCGGTTCGTTCCAGGCGATCCAGCACAAGGCCGCCGACATGATCACCGACGTCGACGGCTCGCGGTTCATCATGTACCGCGCCGCCTGGGCGGTGACCGAAGGCGAAGACGACGCCGATCTGCAGGTCGCGATGGCCAAGGCCTGGTGCTCCGACGCGACGCGTCGCGTGGTCGCCCACGGCCAGCAGATTCACGGTGGCATCGGCTTCACCAAGGAGTACATCATCCAGCTCTACTTCCGCCGCCAGAAGATGGCCGAGCTGATGTGGGGCGACGCCGACCATCACCGCGAGAAGGTCGCCGAACTGCTCGAGATCTAATCGCTCGAATCCCGGTCGATTCACGAGGCGCGCTCCTGAGGGGCGCGCTTCGTCGTTCTACTCGGACGATTCGAGTCGCGAACGCTTGCGCAGGAACCAGAACCCGATCAGCAATCCCACCACGCTCAATCCGGCCGCCGCGGCGATCGCGGCGATCCACGCCCAGAGCGGAGCGGAGTAGCGGCTGCCCGACATGACGATCTCCTGAGCATGCGCGGGCGACATCCAGAGCGCCGCGAGCAGCAAGCCCAGGGTGAATCCTGCCCACCCGCGTATCCGATAGCCTCTGATCATGGCCCGCAGACGCCGTAGACGCCCAGCCGAAGCCCCTGATCCGGTCGCGCCGAACACGCGGTCTTCCATCGTGCGCCTCTCCTACCCGGATCAGGATACGATGCGGCTCCGCACGTTCTGGTCGCCGTTGCCCAACTGGGCCTACGGCGCGATTCCGGCGGGCATCGTGGCTCTGATCGCCGTGGGCGCGTTCGGCGGATCCGACCCGCTCGGAGCTGCGATCATCGGCGCTGCGGCCGGCTACTTCGGCGGCGGCATCCTTTGGGCCGTGCTTGGCGTGATCGGTGGGGATGTGCTCGAGGTCGACTTCGATCTGCAGGAGGACATGGCCCGCGTACGTCAATCGATGCTCTGGATTGTCAATCGTCAGTGGAGCTTCGAGCTGTATGACGTGGAGACGATCACGATGCAGCATCAGCGCTCGCGGCCTCTATTGCTCCAGTTCAGCGGATCGCACAGCGTTCACATCGCCTTCGCCGAAGGACAGTTGATGCGGATCGGACGTTTCCCGACGGAGATGGAGGCGCTGGACATCGGCACGGCGGTGTCGGACTTCATCGGCGTGCAGTTGCAGCGGCCGGTCGAAGACAAGAAGCGCCGAGGCCGCCGATGAGCGGCGCGCTCAGTGATCCGGCGGCGATTCGCGACCGATTCGCCGAGGCCATGTCCGACCGTCCGGAGAAGCTGCAGAAACACGTCAAGCGCGTCGAGCGCGGTGCGCTACGCCTGGCTGCAGTACATGAGCTCGACCGCGACATCTGCGCGGCGGCTGCCGCCGGCCACGACCTCTTTCGCCATTGCAAGGACGCCGAACTGATCGCGCTCTCGCGGCACTATCGGGTACCAATCACAGAGGACGAGGAGGCGGCGCCGATCGTCCTGCATGGTCCGCTCGCGGCGGCCTACGCCCGCGAGACCATGAGTGTCGATCATGATGAGATCCTGACCTCGATTGCCTTTCACACCACCGCGCACCCCGAGTTCTCGCTCGAGGCCTTGGCCGTCTTCATCGCCGACAAGATCGATCCTCGGAAGGTGCAGCGGGATCCCGGGCTAGCGGCCGTCGCCGCCGCTGCGGATCACGACCTCTATGCGGCCGCCGCGATGTTTCTCGAACGGCGACTGACGAGCCAGCTCAACAGCGGGCAGGCGCTGCATCCACTTGCGGTTGCCAGCCGCAACGCATTTCTGCGGCGAGCCCAATGACCACCCAGGGCGACCCCGGCGACGAGGGGGCTGCCGTCGGACGAGTGATCGACGCGGGCCAGACGGAGCCCGACGGTCACGATCGAGCGCTTCGTCCGACGCGCCTGGACGAGTTTGTCGGTCAATCGACCGTCCACGAAGCGATCCGGATCGCGGTTGACGCGGCCAGACAGCGCGACGAAGCGCTCGATCACCTGCTGCTCTACGGACCGCCGGGTCTGGGCAAGACCACGCTCGCGCGGATTGTGGCGCGTGAACTTGGCGTCAATCTCCGACCGACCAGCGGTCCGGCGATTCAACGGGCCGGCGATATCGCCGCCATCCTGACGACGATGCAAACCCACGACGTGCTCTTCATTGACGAGATTCATCGAGTGCCGCGGTCGGCGGAAGAGGTGCTGTACTCGGCGATGGAGGACTTTCAACTGTTCATGATGATCGGCAGCGGCCCGGCCGCGCGCAGCGTGCAGCTCTCGGTCAAGCCCTTCACCTTGATTGGCGCGACGACCCGCTACGCGATGATCTCGCCGCCCCTACGCGACCGCTTTGGCATGGTCCAGCGGCTTGACTTCTACAGCACCGACGAACTGGAGCAAGTGGTCGTCCGCTCGGCGGAGGCCCTTGAGATCGAGCTCGAACCGACCGGCGCTCGCACCCTCGCCGAGCGGGCGCGAGGTACGCCGCGAATCGCCAACCGGCTGCTCCGGCGTGTCCGGGATTTCGCCGAGGTCAGGGCCGACGGCGTGATCACCGATTCGGTCGCCGACGAGGCGCTGCGAGGCTTGCGCGTCGACGAACTCGGTCTCGACGAGCATGACCGCGGACTGCTGCGAGCGCTGATCGAGGGGTTCAACGGAGGCCCGGTCGGTCTGGACACGCTCGCGGCGGCGGTCGCCGAGGACGCCGACACGGTTATGGATGTCTACGAGCCTTACCTGATCCAGCTCGGGTTCCTCGCGCGCACGCCAAGAGGCAGGGTCGCGATGCCTGCCGCCTGGAGCCACCTGGGACTGACGCCGAACGAGCCGGCCGCCGACCAGGGCTCGCTGTTCGAAGCGGGGTCGGGATAGGGATCGCTAGTCGAGCGCCAGCGCCGGCTCGTTCGAATCCGCCGATGGGCCGGTTCCATTCGTGCCGTTGCGGCCGTTCGCTCCGAGCCGCTCGCGCATTCGATCGAGCACCGCCAGCGCAGCATCCTCGTCGAACTCCACGGACTCCTGCGCGGCGTACATCATCCGGTACAGCTTCGCGTAGTGACCGTCCAGGGCGAGGAGTTCCTCGTGCGAACCCTGCTCGAGGATCCGGCCGTACTCCAGCACGATGATCCGGTCGACGGCGCGAATCGTTGAGAGCCGGTGCGCGATCACGAATGCCGTCCGGCCGCGCATGACCCGCGCGATCGCCTCCTGGATCAGCGCCTCCGTCTGCGAGTCGACGTTTGCGGTTGCCTCGTCGAGGATCAGGATGCGCGGATCGCTGAGGATCGCGCGGGCGAAGGCCACGAGCTGGCGCTGTCCGATGGAGAGATTCTGCGCGCGTTCCGCCAAGGGCGTGTCGTAGCTCTGCGGCAGGCGCTCGATCCACTCGTTCGCGCCGACCACCTTGGCCGCGGCGATCGCCTGTTCGCGGGTTGCTTCCAGGTTGCCGTAGAGGATGTTGTCTAGCACCGTGCCCGAGAACAGGAACGGATCCTGCAGCACCACGCCGACGCGTTGGACCAGGGAGGCACGCGTCACTTCGCGTACGTCGTGCCCATCGATTCGCACGGCGCCCTCGGTCACTTCATAGTTGCGGGTGATCAGCGAGGTGATCGAAGTCTTGCCGGCGCCGGTCTCGCCGACCAGGGCGACCGTTTCGCCGGGCTGAACTTCAAGATCAAGGTCGAACAGGACTCGGACGCCATCGACGTACTCCAGCGAGACATTGTCGAAATGCACGTGACCGGCAATGTCCGGCAGGTCCTGCGCGTCGGCGGAGTCCTCGATCTCGGGCTCGGTGTCGAGCACTTCGAACACGCGCTCCGCCCCGGCCATCGCGCGCTGGAACATCGTGTACTGCAGCACCAGGTCCCGGACCGGGTCGAAGAATCGCTGGATGCCGATCGCGAAGGCGATAATCGCCGCGACGCCGGCTGCCTCTTCCAGTCCGCCGCCGCTGAGCCGGACTGCCGCCACCACGATGATTAGCGCGGTCGCGAGTGCAATCAGGATTTCGACCAACGGCATGATCGCCGCCGAGAGCAGTCCGGCCTTGCGGGTCGCGCGAAGGTTCCAGTTGTTGATCCGGTCGAACCGCTTGGCATTCTCCGACTCGCGATTCAGACTCTGCACGACTCGGACGCCGTTGAGGTCTTCGTTCAGGGTCGAGTTGACGGCTGCGATCGCGACGCGAGTCTCCAGGAACGCCATCCGCGCGCGCTTGCTCCACCAGGCCATCGAAATGATCAGGATCGGCAACACGGCGAAGGAAACGAGGGCCAGTTGCCAATCAATGAACAACATCACGGCCATGATGATCACCAGGCCGAAGATGTCGCCGATCACGGTCAGCACGCCGGAAGTCAGCATCTCTTGCAGCACCTGGACGTCGGAAGTGACCCGCGACATGATCGCGCCCACCTCGCCCCGGTCATAGAAGCGATGCTCCAGCCGCATCAGATGATCGAAGACCTCCTGACGCATACGTCTCAGGATTGGATGTCCGACATTGGCCATCAGCCATTGGCGCAGGAACTCCGCCCCCCACGAGACCAGCACGATTACGCCGAAGGCGAGCGCGATCCGGTCGAGTTCTGAGAGGATCCCGTTTTCAAGCGCTCCCTGGAGCGCCTGGTAGACGACCAGGACCTGGATGTTAAACGCGACCGCGAAGATCGCGTTGGCGATAATCGCCGCCAGCAGCCGCTTCTTGTGCGGTCCGATGTAGCGGCCGAAGCGGCGCACCAGTCGGGGGTTGTAGAGCGATCCGTACTCCTTGTCCCAGCCGTCGGACATCGAGGAGGAACTCGCCCAGGCGCTGCGCGGACCGTGTCC
Source organism: Dehalococcoidia bacterium (assembly GCA_022822855.1). Classification (GTDB taxonomy): domain Bacteria; phylum Chloroflexota; class Dehalococcoidia; order Bin125; family Bin125; genus Bin125. Next base: position 4,555 of record JAJDYG010000020.1, on the reverse strand, counting down.
GCCGCCGCCCAGGTTGGAGGTCCAACCGCCGGCCATGCCGCCGCCCATCATGCCCATCTAGCCGCTCCCGCCCGCTGCCGCGACCGACTCGACCGGCTCGGCCTCCTGCGTCCGGGCCGACTCCTGATCGCGCAGCTCCAGTTCGTAAATCTCTCGGTACAGGCCGCCCTGCTCTAGCAATTCGTCGTGCTTGCCGCGCTGCACGATCTTGCCCTGGTCGAGGACCAGAATCTGATCCGCTTCACGCAGGGAGCGCAGACGGTGAGCAATGACGAAGGTCGTGCGGCCACGCATCAGCGCGGCCATCGCCTGTTGGATCTCAAACTCCGTTGCGGCATCGACGGACGACGTGGAGTCATCGAAGATCAGCACCCGCGGGTCCATCAGGAGGGCGCGAGCGATCGCGATGCGCTGCTTCTGTCCACCCGAGAAATTCGCGCCGCGCTCACCGACCCAGGTGTCGTACTTCTCGGGCAAGCGGTTGATGAAGTGATGGATCCGGGCCAGCTTGGCGGCCGCTTCGATCTCCTCATCCGTCGCGTCGGGACGTCCGTAGGCGATGTTTTCCTTGAGCGACGCCGCGAACAGGAAGACCTCCTGCTGCACAATCGCCACCTGCTGACGCAACGCCTCGAGCGGCCAATCGCGGACATCCTGGCCGTCGAATGTGACCTGCCCGGTGCTGACGTCGTAGAAGCGCGGGATCAAGTTGACCACGGTCGTTTTTCCGCTGCCGGTCAGCCCGAGCAACGCGATCAGTTCGCCCGGCTTGGCCTCGAACTCGATGTTGCCCAGCACCGGCGAGCGAGGATCGTAGGCGAAACTGACGCCTTCAAACTTCACGTGCCCCTGGGGATTGGCCGGCGCTACAGCGTCGGGATTGTCCTGAACTTCCGATTCCTGGTCGAGAATCTCAAAGATCCGCATGCCGGCGGTCGCTGCTCGCGGGACCATCATCACCATCCAGCCGAGACCGCGAATCGGCATCTGCAGGATGGTCAGGAACATCAGGAACATCGTCAACTCACCGACGGTGAAGTTGCCATTCACCACCTCGCGGCCGCCGTACCAGATCGTCAGCACGATCGCCGCCGCGCCGAGCATCGTCATCAGCGGCATGTTGACCGCCTGCACCATGGAGGCGTCGTACGAGCGTTGCTGCAGCCAACCTGCGGCTCGGCCGAACTTCTGACCCTCGAACTCCGAACGGCCAAACGCCTTGACGACTCGAATCCCGGACAGCGCTTCCTGCAGTACTGTCCCCAGTTGCGCCTGCGACTCTTGCACGTCGTTCCAGATCGGTCGCAGCCGCCGCGCGACGAAGGCTGAACGCGCGGCGATGATCACCATCAGTCCCCAGACCATCAGCGCGAGCGGCCAGTTGATCAGCAGCATGATCACCAGCGTGGCGATCCCCAGGACCAGCGTGAAGGTCAACTGCACGCCGCCGAAGTTGATGAACATCCGCACGACCTCGACGTCCTGCGTCGCGCGGACCATGATCTGCCCGGTCTCTGCGCCGTCGTGGAAGCGGAATGAGAGCGTCTGCAGTCGCTGGTAGATCGCATTGCGCAGGTCGTAGGCGACCGTCTGACCGACCCACTCGGCGAGGTATCGCTGGACGAACATCGAGGTGCCGCGCAGCACGGCGGCACCTACCAGCGCAAGGCCGCCCACGGCCACGAGCCAACCGGTGATCGCGATCACGGTGTTGCCGTTGACCAACTCGGTCGATATGGCGGTGTCGATCGCCCAGCGCAGCAGCCACGGTGTCGAAATCGCGAACCCTGCTGTCGCCAAAATGGCGACTGCGGTGACCGACAGGCCCTTCCAGTAGGGCAGGGCAAATCGCATCACGCGGGCAATGACCAGGATCGACACGGGCACGCGGATGCGCCGGCTGGTCTGGACATCGGCTGTCAGGGCGGTCACTTTCGGCTCCCGACCGGGCGGAACTCTTGCATCGCCCCGGCGTCGGCGCGCCGCTGAAACTCAGTCATAACTCACCCGCAGTATAGTCCGGGCTCCTTCCCAGCTCAGTTGTCCGCGACTCACGAGCCTACTCTGACGGAGAATCATCCCGCTAGACAAGTCCAGACCGGCATCCGGCCAAAGATGAACGCTCACCTGATGCTCCGACCGATGACCCTGGACGATCTCGATCCGGTCGCCGATCTCGACGCCAGGGCCTTCGGCGCTTCGGGCTGGAGCCGCCGTTACTTCGCCGGTGAGCTGACCGATTCACCGATCAGCATCTTCTACGTCCTCGTTGGCGCGGAGCGAGAGCTGCTCGGCTACTTCGGGACCTGGCACGTCGTGGATCAGCTGCATCTCTGCACCTTCGCCGTCGACCCTGAGCGACAGGGAGAGGGGTTAGGAGCGCTGCTGCTCAACTGCGTCCTGAGGCTCGCTCAACGGCTTGATTGCCAGGTCGTTCAACTGGAAGTGCGGGAATCGAACCACGTGGCGCGGTCGCTCTACCGGAGTCGCGGATTCATCGACGAGGCGATCAGGCGCAATCTCTACTCGAATCCACGCGAGGATGGCGTCCTGATGGGCGTTTTGACGCCGCAACAGGTCGACCATTCCTCCTGGACGCGAGCCGCCGACATTTGGCCCGGAGGTCTCAAACTGCGCTGGGACGATCGCGGCGGCACGCTCGATGAGCAGTGGCCGGTCGGCTGAGGAAGCTGCGATACACTCTTCGCCATGAGCCTGAACGATCAGATTGCCGAAGTGCTGGAACGCTCGCGCTACATCCGCGCCATCGGTCCGACGACCGAGGACTTCATGCGCTGGCGTGACTCGACCGAGGAACTGCTGGCCGACGCCGTGGGTGAAGATCATCCGGTGATGACCAGCTACCGGGAAGCGATCGGCCCAAGGGAAGCGCTCGACGCCGAAGGCCTACAGATCCACGGACCGTTCGGCATGGCCCCGCGCCTGATCGCAGCCGAAGACGTCCTGCGCTCCCTCGTCACCTAATCGAGGTCAGACCGCCGCGGCCGCCTTCTTCTCGATCACAGTCGCAATCAACTGCGCCGCCTGGACGTAGGTCAGGTGCGTGGTGTTGATCACCACGTCGTACAGCAGCGGCGACCAGACATCGACGTTCCAGAACTTCTGGTGGAACGCGGCGCGGCCCTTGTTGAATTCCTCGATGCTGCGCGCCGCCATCACCTCGTCGAGGCCTTCCCACTCCTGCACTCGGGACAACGAGACCTCGGGGCTGGCGACGAGCTGCACGTGCGTTGCGTCGGGCATGTCGCGCAGCACCATCTGACTGCCGCGACCGATGATCACCACGTTGCCGCGCTGGGCGATCGACTCCATGATCTGCGACGTCGTCGCGAGGATCGCGCGGTCGTCGACCACTCCGGAGCCGCTCTCGGTCAGTTCCTGGTAACTCTGCGAGAGCATCAGCTCCAGGTTGCCCGAGCCGAGCATCGGGTCGATCGCACCGCCGGCGGCGGAGCGTTCCAGGGCGCGTTGCAGGAAATGACCCAGTCGGGCGCGGAGCGAGTCGGTCCGCTCATCCTTCTCCGCTACCTCCGAGACCGTGCGGCCGAGTTGCCGAGAAGCATCGACCAGCACCGTCTGATCGATGTACTCGAGGCCCAGATCTCGGCTCAGGCGTCGCGAGACATCGCGCGCTCCGGCTCCGTACTGGCTGGATACGGTCACGACCGGCATCGCACACCTCCCCGACTGAAGTCACGGCACGGTCAGAGTACTCCACCGGAAACGCGGGCGATGAGCAATCTGTCAGAAGTCGGCCATCATCGAACCAAGCGGCATCGACCGCCGCAGCGACCAGCCCGAGGGTCCCTCCGACTGCTCCACCGCATCAAACACGCCCACATGAGTGACGACCAGAAAGTAGCGTTGCGCGGCCAACGCCTCGGCGGCGCTCAAGGCCTCGGCCTCTCGTCGAAAGCGGCCAACCGTGAGCGCCGTGCGCTCGAGTGGCGAACGGGAGCGGATCAGCGCGTTCGGAGTCTGTTCGGGGTAGAGATCGCGGTAGACGATGGACGCGATCCGCTGAGCGTCCTCGGCGCCTTGTTCGGCGACCATCTGCAGCAGGTGCTCACCGTCGTCGTACCACGACTGCGGGGCGCCCAGCTCGAGCATGAAGGGATGGAACAGGCCAAGGATGATCTCCAGCATCTGCTGAAGGTCTTCGAGCCCGTAGTGGTCGTCGAACTGGTCGGTCAGGGGAATGTGCGGCGGCGTCGCGTCGACCTGTTCGCGGTCGTAGAGCGCGCGCAGCAGATCGATCTGCGCGCGCGCCTGTTCGTCCGGGACCAGCGCCAGCATCCGTTGCACCATGACAACAGATTAAACCACGACGGCTCCCCTGGAGGGGAGCCGCTCGTGGAGCTGTGACGTGTGCCGCCCGGTTCGCGGCGCGGGCCTAGGGCGTGTTCACACTAGGCTCATTCCACGTTGCCCCGTGCTTGACACGGGGCCCAGACCTCGAGGCTTGGGAGCAGCAACGCCGTCGTCCTTGGCTCAACGGTGGAGCGGGCGGACTCACGCGCGAGCATCGAGGTGA
>JAJDYG010000004.1 GCA_022822855.1 Dehalococcoidia bacterium | reverse complement strand
TTGTGTCGCGCCCCCCCCCCCGGGCCCCCCCGGGGGGTGGGGCGGGCCCCCCAAGGCGGGTACCCAGAGTTGAGTTAACCCCGTCCGTGCCTGAGAAGCTTGCCTGGGGTCGCCCCCGTCTCCTTGCCGTCCTGCATCGTGACCTCGCCGTTGACGAGAATCCACTTGTAGCCGTGCGGCTTCTGGACGCGGCGCCACTCGCCTCCGGGGAAGTCGAAGACGATCTCGCCCTGGAACTCGGGATCGAGCTTCAGTTCGTCGAGGTCGTAGACGACCACGTCAGCTGGTGCGCCCTCGACCAGCGCGCCTCGGTTGGTGAACCCGCCCGCGCGGGCCGGCAGGTACGACAGCCGGTAGTGCGCTTCCTCGAGCGTGATCTTGCCCGTGTCGCGGACCATCCACATGAGGAAATCGGTCGGGTACGAACCGGCGGTGAGGAACTTGGTGTGCGCGCCACCGTCTGAGACGCCCGGAATCGTGTACGGCGATTCCATGATCTCGGCCATGTGCTCCTCGTTGGCGTTCGTGACTTCGGTCAGGAACTCGGCCTTGAGGTCTGTGGCGAGGGCCAGATCGAGCATCGCATCGATCGGATGCTTGCCCATCTTCTCGCCGACCTGGGCGAGCGTCAGTCCGACGTACTCCTCCAGCTCGGGCTTCGCCTCGAGATGCTGGATCATGACCTTCTCAATCGAGCCGCCGATCGCCTGGGTCTGGCCCAGCTTCTCGATTGCGTCGTCCATCTCGTCCTTGAGACGCTGGCGCACGTCCGGATCGGCGAACTTCTGCATCTTCTCTTCGATCGTGCCGGTCGTGGCGTAGTTCCAGGCCGGCGACGAGTCGTAGAGGTTCCAGTCTTCGAGCGTGTAAGCGAAGGCCGAGCGGATCGTGAAGGCCTGGCCGAAGATGCGCTCGCCGCGGTCGTTGCACTCGTGCAGCCACTTGAGCGACTTCGTGTGCGCGTCCGGTCGCTGCATGCTCGGCGCGATCACGTTGTGCAGGATCGGCCGGCCCGAGACCTCGGCCAGCTTCGCCTCGAACGCGAGGTCGGACTTGATGTCACCCGTCGCCTGTGTGATCTGGATGAAGCCCTCGTCGCGATCGCGCAGGACTTCGGCCAACGCGAGGCACTCGTTGTCGGACATGATGTCGGTCACCATCGGGGTGCCGTCGTAGTCGGCCTGGACCGAGTTCTCGCCCAGACGCTGGGTCGACCAACCGCAGGCGCCGGCGTCCATCGCCTCGTGCAACAGACGCTGCATCTCGGCGATCTCGTCGTCGGTCGCGCGACGGCTCTTGGCCGCCTCCAGACCCATCACCCAGATCATCAACGGGGCGATCGGCATGTACGAGAGGCAGTTCACGCCCTTGGGGATTCGGTCCAACGTGTCGAGCCACTCGGGGAAGGAGATCCAGTCCCAGAGCATGCCTTCCTTCATCGAGTCGAACGGAATCGCCTCGGTGCGCGACATGGTCAGCATCGCCCGGTCGCGCTCTTCTGCTCGGACCGGGGCGAATCCGAACCCGCAGTTGCCCAGCACCACCGAAGTGACGCCATGCCAGCCTGAAATCGTGCAGTACGGATCCCACTGGATCTGCGCGTCGTAGTGCGTGTGCAGGTCAACAAACCCGGGCGCTACGATCTTGCCTTCGGCCTCGAGCACCTGGTCGGCGTCCATCGGGTCGATCCGGCCGCCGATCTGGGCGACGACGCCATCCTTGATCCCGACATCGGCGACAAACCGAGGGACACGAGTCCCGTCCACCACGGTGCCGCCGCGAATCAGTACATCAAACTTCGCCATCTCAGTCTCCTTCTGCTGTCAGTGCGCTGCTGGTTCCCGTTTCAGGTGATTATGAGCGATCAGCCGCGACCGTGTCGCAGCAGTTTGCCCGGTGTGCTGCCGGTGGATTCTCCGTCCTCGAATGTGACTTCGCCGTTGACCAGGATCCAGCGGTAGCCTTCCGGACGCTGCACGCGGCGCCACTCGCCTCCGGGGAAGTCGTAGACGATTTCGCCGGTCCACTCCGGTGTGATGTTGAGGGCGTCGAGGTCGTAGACGACCACATCAGCGGGCGCGCCTTCGACCAGCGTGCCGCGGTCGCGGAAGCCGGCGGCCCGCGCCGGGAGGTTGCTCAACCGGTAGTGTGCCTCCTCCAGCGTGAGCTGGCCGGTGTCGCGGACCAGCCACATCAGGAAGTCGGTCGGGTACGAGCCGGCAGTGAGGAACTTGGTGTGCGCCCCGCCGTCGGAGACGCCGGGAATGCAGTACGGCGACGTGATCATTTCCGCCGTCCACTCGTCGTTCTGCTCGCGCATCGGCGTCAGGAACTCAGCCTGCAGATCGGTTTCCAGCGCGAGGTCGAGCATCGCGTGGACGGGGTGGTACCCGCGGATCTCCGCGACCTGGCCCACGGTCATCCCGACGAACTCTTCCAGCTCGTCCTGGTGCGCGAGATCCTGGATGAGCAGCTCCTCGATCGGTCCTCCCAGCGCCTGGGTCTGGCCGAGTTTCTTGACCGCCTCGTCGATCTCGTCGATGATTCGCTCCCGCACTTCGGGATCGGCCATCTTGGCCTTGCGCTCTTCGCGCGTGCCGGTCGTTGCGTAGTTCCAGGCCGGCGACGAGTCGTAGAGGTTCCAGTCCTCGAGCGTGAAGGTGAATGCGGCCCGGATCGTGGCCGCCTGACCGAATATTCGCTCGCCGCGCGCGTTGCATTCCTCCAGCCACTTCATTCGGTTGCGGTGCAGGTCGGGGTTCTTCGGATTGACTGCGATCAGGTTGTGCAAAATCGGCCGTTTGGCCGCCGCCGCCAACTCCGACTGGAACTCCAGGTCCTTGTCCAGGTCGCCGGTGAACTGGGTGATCTGAATGAAACCCTCGTCCCGCTCGGCGAGGACTTCGGCCAGCGCCAGACACTCGTTGTCCGACATGATGTCGGTCACCATGGGCGTGCCGTCGTAGTCGGCCTGGACCGAGTTCTCGCCCAATCGCTGCGTCGACCAGCCGCAGGCGCCGGCGTCCATCGCCTCGTTGAGCAAGCGCTTCATCTCAGCGATCTCGTCGTCGTTGGCCCGCCGCGACTTCGCGGCCTCGAGACCCATCACCCAGGTCATCAGCGGCGCGAGCGGCATGTAGGACAGGCAGTTCACGCCCTTCGGGATCCGGTCGAGCGTGTCGAGGAATTCTGGGAACGTGATCCAGTCCCAGATCATCCCCTCCTTCATCGAGTCAAACGGAATCGCCTCCGTCCGCGACATCGTCAGCATCGCCCGGTCGCGCTCTTCCTCGCGCACCGGCGCGAAGCCGAAGCCGCAGTTGCCCAGCACCACCGAGGTCACGCCGTGCCATCCCGAGATCGTGCAGTACGGGTCCCACTGGATCTGCGCGTCGTAGTGCGTGTGCAGGTCGACGAAGCCCGGCGCGACAATCAAACCGTCGGCATCGAGAAGCTGGTCGGCGTCGGCCGGGTCCATCTTGCCGCCAATCTGGGCGACACGGCCGTCCTTGATTCCGACATCCGCGACAAATCGGGGCACGCTGGTCCCGTCAACGACCGTGCCGCCACGAATGAGTACGTCGAACTTCGCCATCAGAGTCTCCAAGCGATCCAGCTCTCGCGCGTACGCGCAACCAACGGTTGCTCGGAGGATAAGGAAATCAGCGCGGCCGCGTCGTCAACCAACCCCGTCATTCCCGCGCCCCGACGCGGGAATCTCGCCGCCCCACAGCAAGCAGGGTGCGCAGGCTCGCGATCACGATCATGAAGGCCCTGGTACGATCCTCTCCTTGAATCACCTAGCGGAGGCGGATCCTAGCCTTGTTGAATGAGAACAGAGGCTCGTAGATCAGCTCGACGAGCCCCTTTCCCGCCGGGATTGCGAAGTAGACGTACCCCCGCACGGTCCCGCCGCGCACTAGGTCCACAGTCGTGATCTCGTCCGGACAATCCGCGCAGCCCAGTTCCGGGTCGTGCGCGATCCCGTCCGAGTCAACTAACTGCATCGCCAGCAGTGGCGAGAAGTTGTACTCGTCACTCGCGTCACCTCGGGCGTTCGTCGCCGTCACCTGGACCCGCACGTTGGCATCGTTGAACTGATTGTGCCTGCTGCTGTCGTAGTCCTCGACCTCAACGACCGTCAGATCAAGCGAGCCGACCTCTACCACATCGCCGATCTGAGGCACCCGCTCCCGCTGTGACCGTGCCTCCTCTGAGGCACCGCCTTGTCGTTCCGACTCAAAGCTGGTCGGGGTCTCCTCAAGGCAGGCGACTCCGACTGCCGTCAGCGCCGCGATCAGGGCGACCATCGCGGCCCTCGTCAGATTGAACTTCGCCATCATCCGCTCCTAGCCCGCGTAGCCCAGCTTGGTGTTTCCCTGCTCCGTGTCGTGGGTCAGGCGGAAGAACGCGGCGTCAGTCTCTCCCAATTGGGTGGTGCCTCACCCTAGCATTTGAGGTAGGGTCAGCTCCACCAGCGGCCAGATTACATTGAGGCGTCGCCGCTATCCGACGTTGCCTAAATGGGTAAGTGTTCTCCACGCTGAAGCCCTTGAACACGCCTTCCCCCCTTCCGGAGTCGCTCGCAGATCACCGCCGGCAGCTCTCGCTGGCTGTGGCTCGTGCTCATCACGTACTCGTGGGGCCGCGTCTCGCGACAGGTGACCGTTTAGCACCGAGGCGTTTGCGCAATTGGGTCAGTCAGCACCGACGCCCCCGCCTCTTCACCTCTCCTGTCAGTCAGTTCTTGTCTTGGGCAGCTGCGAATCGTAGACGCGAGCGCAGCCCATTAAGCCGATTCTGAGGCAGCAGTTCTTCATGCTTGAGCCTTCCGACGACGACACCTGGATGAATACCAATCTCAGCCGCGAATTGCGTGACCTCGTCGCTTGAGCATCGCTCGCGCTTGGCGAACTGCTGGAACTGTTCGGGCGGGATCAAGGTGTCGGAAGCGAACCGATTCGCGTCTGCCTCCTCTGGCGTGTTCCGATCTTCGCCGGGCAGATCGACGAACACGTGCTTGGTCTGATGCTGCATGATGTGCGCGGCTTCGTGGAAGAAGGTGAACCAGAAGATGTCGGCCCAGCTATAGCGGAGATTGAGCTGGATCATCGCCTTACTCGGGTTGAGCCAGCGCGCCACGCCGTTGGCACCAGTCTTAGGAAGATGCGGTAGTGCGACCAGCGCGACACCCGCATCTGCGCAAAGCTGCCGCATTCGCGGCCAGAATATCTCCGGGGCAGCAGTGGTGAGTGAGCGAATGTCTTTGACAGCGGCTGCAAAGCGGTCGTGATCGAATGGTGCCGTCGGTTGGGCTTCGGCTTCGCGCTCGCCTTGGCGCAGCCATGCTCGGAGCGCCCACTCGTCTACCCTAGCTCTCTCAGTGACGCGAAAACCAATCGCCTCAGCGGTTGGAGGCAATGCATCGAATGATGGGATGGCGAAAAACTTCAGCAACTCGCGCAGACGTTCAGATTTACGGCTCTGCTCCTCAAGCCACCCGAATTTGACCATGGTCGCAACTGGGAATCGCTGGAGCCATTCGCTCTGCAGTTCCAGCTTTTCATCCTCGGCCATCCGTGCGACAACGAGATCGTAGATGCGTTGCAGATTGATCCACACCTGAGCGTCGATGCCTAGCACCTTCTCAATGCCCAGAGCAGTCTCGGGAGTAATCGCCTTCTTTCCACGCACGATCTGATTGATCACCTGAGCAGGCCGGTCCATCCGCTTAGCGAACTCACGCTGGCTCAGATCACGCGCCTCTAGCTCCTCTAGAAGGAGTTTGCCTGGGTGCAATGCGCTGTTTGGACGGTACTCGACTGGTACGTCAATCATGGTAATCCTTCACTTCTACGATGAGGATCTCATCCTCATCGGTTCCGAGCTCAAAGATCAGTCGCCAAAGCCCTCGGAGGGTGATCGCGTACTGGCCTCTGCGTTGACCGTGTAGTGCGTGGAAGTTGAATCCTCGGAATTGATGCAGCTGATCGAGGTCGTCGATCGCCATGAGCACAGGAACTCTCGCGACGTAGGCCTCGGCCACGCCAGCGGTCCTCCACTTTCTCTTCGCTCTCCTAAGGTCATTCGCGCACTTCTGCAACGTGCTGTTCGCAAATCTGACTTTCATCACAGCTTCCTATTGCCGAATCTACCCTCATTTTGAGGAGAGACGGTCCGCTGACGACAACCTCCACGTAGAGAGGTATTCAATGATTCAGTGAATGTCATGATATCACAACGCCTCAGACCGGGACTTGGCAAAGCGAGCGTCAAGAAGCGATCGCCACGCTCTATACTGCAAGCCATGATGATGTGTGTGCTTGGAGGAGCTGAACCGCGGGCCGTCGCCCGCGGAGTGCTCGGGGCCTGATGAAGGGCCGCCGGTCGGTGGCCGCGTCTCCGTTTTCTTGCGATCCTTGTTCCGACCACAGGAGTTCCCGATATGGCTGACCGAGTCCGAATCTTTGATACCACCCTGCGCGACGGCGAACAGGCCGCCGGCGTCTCCTTCTCCGCCGAGGAGAAGCTGCAGATCGCCAAGCTGCTCGAGCGCATGGGCGTTGACTGCATCGAGGCCGGCTTCGCCGCCGCCTCGCCGGCCGACTTCGACGCCGTCAACCGCATCGCCCGCGAAGTGCGCGGCACGCAGATCGCCACGCTCTGCCGCGCCGTGCCCAACGACGTCGACCAGGGCTGGGAGGCGATCCGCGACGCGGAAAACCCGCGTATCCACGTCTTCCTCTCCTCTTCCGACATCCACATCGCGCATCAGCTGCGCAAAGACCGCGAGTCGGTGCTGCAGCAGGCCCGCGAGATGGTCGCGCGCGCCAAGCAGTACACGAGCGACGTCGAGTTCTCGCCAATGGATGCCACCCGCTCGGATGTTGATTTCGTCCGCCGCATGCTTCGCGAAGTGATCGAGGCCGGCGCGACCACGATCAACATCCCCGACACCGTCGGCTACGCGATTCCCGACGAGTTCGCGCGCTTCATCACCGGCATCCTCGAAGATGTCCCGGGCGCCGACAACGTCGTCGTCTCCGTGCATTGCCACAATGACCTGGGTCTCTCGACTGCGAACTCGATCGCCGCGGTCGGCGCCGGAGCGCGGCAGGTGGAGTGTACGATCAACGGTCTCGGCGAGCGCGCGGGCAACACGTCGCTGGAAGAGACCGTCATGGCGATCCGCACTCGCGCCGATCACCTGGATGTCGAAATCGGCGTTGACCCGCAGTACCTGGTGCCCGCCTCCCGCATGGTCCAGGACTTCGCCGGCATGCATGTGCAGCCAAACAAGGCGATCGTCGGTCTCAACGCCTTCCGCCACCAGTCGGGCATTCACCAGGACGGCGTGGTCAAGATGCGCGAGACATACGAGATCATGGACCCAAAGGAAGTCGGCTGGGTCGAAGGCTCGCAGTTTGTGCTCTCCAAGCTTTCCGGCCGGGCCGGATTCCGCTCGCGGCTGGAAGACCTCGGCTTCGAGATCGACGGCGACGAGTTCAACTCGGCCTTCACTCGCTTCCAGCAGCTCGCAGACCGCAAGACGGTCGTTGACGACCGCGACCTCGAGGCGATCGTCATGGACCGGCTCGGTCAGCCAACCGAGGGCTGGCAGCTCGTCTCGATCGACATCTCCGCAGGCACGACCTCAACGCCCTCAGCGAGCGTCACCTTGCGTTCGCCAGAGGACGAAGAACGCTCGGGCACCAAGACCGGTACCGGCCCGGTCGATGCGATCTACCAGACGATCCGCGAGCTGACCGGCGTCGATGACGAACTCGAGGAGTACAGCGTGACGAGCATCACCGAGGGTCTCGACGCCCAGGGCGATGTCACGATTCGCATCCTCATCGATGGCGCCACCCATACGGGTCGGGCTGCCGACCAGGACATCCTGGTCGCCTCCGCTCGGGCGTACATCAACGCGATCAACCGTCACGTCAGCGGCCAGACCGGCGCGACGGCCGCCGCGACGCAGGAACGAACACCCTAGCCCGTTGGCTTGCGCCGCGACGCGGTTCAGCGGATGAATCCGTCGCGGCGCAACATGGCTTCGAAGTCGTCCTGGGCAAGTCGGCAGTCGATCAGGTCATCGAACTGTCGTCGGGTCAGGTGGAGTTGGCGAGACATCCTTGCGAGGAGACGATCATCGAGGTCGCGGTCCGAGCCGTGAGACGTCAGCGTCACAACTCTGGTTCTCTCGCCATTCAGTTTGTAGTAGCGGAACCGGCGATGACGCGATTCGGTGAGCCGGAAGCCCTTGCGCAACAAGCCACGCGTGACTGTTCGCGCGCTAATCGGCATCTGCTGCCAGCTTGAAGCGGGCGCGTAGCTCCGCGCCAAACTCCACCGCGACTCCATCCATGCCCAGGGGATTGCCCTCTGCATACTCCCGCCACATCCAGCTCAGCGAGTCGTCGATCAGGTCCCAGCACTCCTCGCGCGTCTCAGCGCCATGCATGATGTTGTACTCCCCCTCGAAGAGGTAGAGGCCGACACCGTCTTCTTCCGAGTATTCGAAGGTGAAGACGAGCGGCCGATCCGTTCGGTATCGCCGACCGTTCGAGACGAACTCGGTGAAAACCATCGGGCTGACGTCAATGTCTGAGGCGGGCGTTGCCATGCGGTCCTCCGCTCCTCGTGTGTCAGGATATCTCTGGCAGAAGGCCTCAGCCATTGCTGCGCGTAAGATGACTCGTGAGACAGAGATTCCAGAGCAGGGAGACGATGATGGCCGGACGTACCGTTGCGCAGAAAATCTGGGATGAGCACCTGATCCGCAGCGCAGAGGGTCAACCAGACCTGCTCTATATCGACTTGCATCTCGTCCATGAGGTCACCTCGCCACAGGCCTTTGAAGGCCTGCGCCTGACCGGTCGCAAGGTCCGCCGCCCGGAACTGACTCTCGCGACGCAGGACCACAACGTCCCGACCGACACACGGATCGAGCCGTATGCAGATCCGCTCTCGCAGCAGCAGGTCGAGTCGCTGCGGGCCAACTGTGAGGAGTTCGGCGTACCGCTCTACGACACGCTGGATCCTCGCCAGGGAATCGTTCACATCATCGGCCCTGAACAGGGTCTGACCCAGCCCGGACTGACGATCGTCTGCGGGGACAGCCACACCTCGACTCATGGCGCCCTGGGCGCGCTCGCCTTCGGCATCGGCACGTCCGAGGTCGAGCACGTGCTCGCCACGCAGACATTGCCGCAGGCGCCGCTCAAGCAGATGTCGGTTGAAGTCACCGGCGAGTTGCCAGAGGGCTGCTCGGCCAAGGATGTGATCCTGACCATCCTCAACACGATCGGCACCGGAGGCGGCGTCGGGCACGTGATCGAGTATCGCGGCGACGTGATCCGCAGCCTCTCGATGGACGGCCGGATGACGGTCTGCAACATGACGATCGAAGGCGGCGCGCGCGCCGGCCTGGTCGCACCCGACGAGACGACGATCGAATACGTCCAGGGTCGGCCACACGCGCCGACAGGCGACGCCTGGGACGAGGCGGTTGAGCGCTGGGGCGAACTCGTCACCGATGATGACGCCGTCTTCGACAAGGAAGTCGTGATCGACGGCGCAGACATCGCGCCATTCGTCACCTGGGGCACCAATCCGGCGCAGAGCGCGCCGGTCACAGGTTCGATTCCCGACCCGACTAGCCTGGCCACGGCGTCAGCGCAGGAGTCGGCCGAACGGGCGCTGGCCTACCAGGGCCTGACCGCGGGAACGCCGATCAGCGATATCGCCATCGACCGGGTGTTCATCGGCTCGTGCACCAATGGGCGGATCGAGGACCTCCGCGCCGCCGCCGCCGCGATTGGCGGGGGGCAGGTCGCAGACGGCGTCAATGCGATGGTGGTCCCAGGCTCGGGACTGGTGAAAGTTCAGGCCGAGGAGGAAGGACTCGCCGACATCTTCCGCGACGCCGGATTCGAGTGGCGAGACGCCGGTTGCTCGATGTGCCTGGGCATGAACCCCGACATCCTCAGCCCGCAGGAACGCTGCGCCTCGACCAGTAACCGGAACTTCGAAGGCCGGCAAGGCCCCGGAGGCCGCACTCACCTGGTCAGCCCGGCCATGGCCGCCGCCGCCGCCGTCGCGGGCCACTTCGTCGACGTACGATCGCTCTAATCGGCTGTCTCACCGCCAGAGGGCGAGTTCTTCCTCGCGCTCGGCAGTGACGGTGCGGACATCGGGGCCGAAGACCATCGTGTAGGGGCGATCGGCTCGGTATTGCGGCCAACCGGGGAGCGCGTTGGTCGTTGGATTTCCGGTTCTGGCGAAGTTGAGCCAGGCGTCCATCATGAAGCCGCTGAGCTGGTCGACCTGCGGGTCGTCGCCGACGAAGTCCCGCATCAGATCGGTCGTTCCCCAAATCAACGGGACATCAAGCGCGTGCGGCGCGCCGAGCCGACCCTCGAACATCGGCGACTGCTGCTCGACCAGGTACGAGTAGGTGCCTCCGGCTTGCCCCTCTCTCGCATCGAGCAGCCGGCGAGTTGAGCCGCGGTATTGCCGATCGGTCATGACGGCGTTATAGATCGCGAGGGGATCTGTCGCCTCGCCTCGCTGGATTCGTAGCTGCCGGTATGTCTGATAGCACTCGCCGGCGCGTTCGCTGCCGCCGACCAGCGGCGCCATCAGCTCCAACGCCCGCTCCTCGTTCATATCTGTCAGCCCCGACATCGCTGAGAGCAGGGTGAACTCGTTCCGCATCGTGCCCGCGAGCAGGTCAACGCCGCTGCCTCGACCCTCCCGCACCACATCGATCGGCATTCCGTCCAGGAAGTTGTCTTCGATCACCGCGTTAAGGAGACCGTGCAGCCCGGCGGCGGGATTGATTGCCGGGTGGGCGCCTGCCAGTGCGCTCTGAGCCTGCAGCACGTCGTCAACCGAGAGTTGGCGCAATTCCTGGGCCGACGGCTGGTCGAGCCCAAGTTCTCGGTAGTAGAAGGGCAGCATCTCAGCGACTGACTCCCGCGAATGAAGCCGATCGGCGGCGCCGCTCTGGATGATCGCGTGTTGGAAGAGATCCTCCGAGAGCGGTGAGGCGAGGAGGATCCCAACCGCGATGCCGCCGGCCGACTCGCCGAAGATCGTCACGTTCTGAGGATCGCCGCCGAAGCCGGAGATCTCATCCTGAACCCACTGCAGCGCGGCCACCATGTCGTGGAAGCCGAAGTTGCCTTCAGTTTCGCCGTCTTGGGCGAGCACCGGATCGGGCAGGAACCCAAGCGCGCCGAGTCGGTAGTTGATCGTGACGATCACCACATCGCCTCGCGCGGCAAGCGGCGCGCCGTCGTAGGCCGGCGACGATCCTGACCCGCTGCTCAGCCCGCCGCCGTGAATCCAGACCATGACCGGTCGGCGGCCATCGTCGAGTCCGGGAGTCCAGACGTTGAGATAGAGGCAATCCTCGGAAGCCCGCTCCTGACTATGGCCCATGATCCCTGCGAATGGTCCGGCTGCCGGCCTTGCCGGTTGGATCGAGATCGGGCCGAACTCGAGCGCATCTCGAACGCCGGCCCAGGACTCCAGTGGCTGCGGGCGACGCCAGCGGAGTTCGCCAACCGGCGGCTGAGCGAACGGCACCCCTCGGAAGACGTGGACGCTGTCTTCAGTTTGCCCTTGCAGCGAGCCCTTCAGGGTCTGGGCGGTCACCGAATTCGAAGCCATAGTGCGTTCCTATTCGAGCAGGTCCGAGCTCCAGATCTCGCGCTCGGTCTCGCGGTCCTCGCGAAGGGTCTTGACGTCCGGGCCGAGGACCATGGTGTAACGCTGGTCGGCTCGGTACTGCGGCCAGCCTGGCAGGGCGTTGGTCGTCGGGTTGCCGCTGCGGGCGAAGTTGATCCAGGCGTCCATGGCGAAGCCGGAGAGCTGGTCGGTCTGCGGGTCATCGCCGATGAAGGGGCGCATCTGATCGCCGGTACCCCAGACGAAGGGGATGTCGATCGCGTGCGGAGCGCGCAGCCGACCATCCATCGCGGGCGACTGCTGGTTGAACATGTAGGCGTAGGTCTTGCCCGATCCGTCGAGCGAGCTGTGCGCATCGAGCAGGCGATCAGACGGGATGCGGAAGACATAGTCGGTCATCACCGAGTCATAGACCGTCAACGGATCCGATTCGGCGCCGCGAGCCGCCCGCGCGTCGCGATAGTGAACGTAGAGACGGTTGGCGGTGTCGGCGTCGCCAGAGGTGACGGCCAGCGCGCCGCGAGCGCCCTCTTCGTCCATCTCGTTGACGCCCTGCAGCGCTGCGAGCAGCGTCCACTCGTCTTCGATCGTGCCGCAAAGCAGGTCGACGTCCTTGCTCCGTCCGTTGCGGACGGCCTCGATCGGCAGGGTCTCGAGGAACCCTCCCTCGACCACCGGCGAGAACGCCATCAGATAGCGTCCGGTCAGGGCATTGGTCTCCGGGTCCGCCATCAGGGCATTCTGGGCATCGAGCATGTCCCTGGCGGGAATGCTGCGCAAGGCGCCGGCATCCTCGGGACTGACCTCGAGGATGGCGCAGTAGCGCCGGCAGACTTCCTCGGCGATGTCGGTCGGCAGCGAGTGATGCCCCGCGCCGGACTGCGGGATCGCACGCTGGAACAGACCCTCTGCTTCGGCCGCGCCCATCAGGACCCCGACGCTCATACCGCCTGCGGACTCGCCAAAGATGGTGACGTTGTTGGGGTCGCCACCGAACGCGCTGATGTGGTCCCGGACCCAATGCAGCGCCGCGACCTGATCGCGCATGCCGTAGTTTCCGCTGTGCGGGTCGTCGCCGTCGGTCAGCGCCTGGTTGTAGAGGTAGCCGAGCGCGCCGAGCCGGTAGTTGATCGTGACCACCACCACGTCTCCTCGACGTGCCAGGTACTGACCGTCGTAGATCGGCGTCGCGCCGGAGCCTCCCGAGAAACCGCCGCCGTGGATCCAGAACATGACCGGACGGTTTGCGTCGTCGAGACCGGGGGTCCAGATGTTGAGCGACAGGCAGTCCTCATCGACCGGCATCTCCCAGGCGCCGAGCAATTCGAGACCGGGCATGAAAGTCTGCATCGATCCGGGGCCGACCTCGTTCGCTTCCTTGACTCCGTCCCACGGCTCGGGTGGACGCGGCGCGCGGAAGCGGAGATCGCCGACAGGCGGCGCCGCGAAGGGAATGCCGCGGAAGACGTGCAGATCGTCCTCGGTCTGTCCCTGGAGTTGGCCGTATCTCGTGTTAACGATGGGAGGCATGGTTTCGTCCTTTCAGGACGTTGATGGGATTGGCGATAGCCTGCGCTGGCAGACTGGCAGTCATGATAAGGCGGCTCGCGATGGCAATTGGACAGATTGGGCTGGGTCTGGACTTCTCGCTGGGCATGACGTTCGAGGATCAGCAGACGCTGGCTCGCGAGGCAGCGGAGTTAGGCTACGAGTCGCTCTGGACGCCGGAGGGCGCCGGGCTCGACTCGTTCCATCTCTGCGCGCTTCGGAACCAGGCGAGCGGACTCGCGACCGGAATCGGCGTCTGCCCAGTCGCCTACCGCTCTCCCGTTGCCTTTGCCATGGAGGCTGGCACCGTTTCAGCGATGAGCGGCGGGAAGTTCTCACTCGGGATTGGATCCGGCGGAATCTACCGCGCCGACGCCCGACGGCAACTCGGGCTCCCGCGGCGGTCGACACTGGGTGTGATGCGCGAGTACACCTCGGCCGTCAAGGGATTGCTTACCGGCGAGTCGGTCACGATTCAGGGCGAAGCCGTGCAATACGACGGCGTGCAACTCGGATTCCGTCCGCCGCCAACGCCAGTGTTGGTTGGCGCACTGGGCCCGCAGATGATCCAGCTCGGCGCAGAAGTGGGCGACGGCGCCGTGCTCAACTGGTGCGACCCGGAACGAGTCAGCTGGAGCCGCGACCGGCTCAACGAAGGCGCCGCGAGGGCCGGCAAGCGACCCGAGGACGTCCAGCTCGTCGAGTACATCCGGATCTGCGTCGATGACGACATTGAAACGGCGCGGATGTCGTATGCGAAGTCGATGCTCGGCTACGCGCTGGGCCAGGAGGTTCCCTCGGAGCGGCTGCGCAAGTTCGCGTATCGGGCCCATTTCGAGCGAATGGGCTTCACCGACGAACTGGGTTCGCTGGACGACATGCGCCGCAGCGGAGCCTCGGCGGACGAAGTCGCGGCCGCGGCTTCCGAAGAGTTGCTGACCAGGGTCGGCTACTACGGCAACGCCTCGGGAGCGAAGGCGGCATTCGAGGCGTTGGCCGACGGTCTGGACACGGCGATTGTGCGCGTCGTGGCGGCGAAGCCGGGTCTGGATTCGGTCAGAGCCGTGATGCGCGCCTGCGCGCCGAACGGCTAGCGGTTGACTTTGTAGAGCGCGTGCTCCAGGATGCTGATCGCTCGGTCGATCTGCTCCTCGGTCGTGCTGGCCGGTGGGACGAAGCGGAGCACCGAGCCCTCCCGCCGGACGCTGACGATGAGGCCGTCGCCCAGACATTGATCGGTGATCGTCCGGCCCTCGCTCGTGGCCGGCTCCCTGGTCCGTCGGTCGCGGACGAGCTCGATCCCTTGCAGTAGGCCGCGGCCTCGGATGTCCCCGATCATCTCGAAGCGCTCGGCGAGTTGATTGAGCTTCGACCTGAAGTACCCGCCTAACTGTCGCGCCTTACCGGCCAGGTCATCTCGCTCAAGGACATTGAGGGTGGCCGTGCCGGCGGCGCAGGCGAGGGGGTCGTTGGAGTGAGAGTGAGTGACGATGAACTCGTCGGCGATGACGCGTTCTTCGATCTCGGCGGAGGTCGTGACCGAGGAGATACAGACGCCGCCACCGAAGTGCTTGGCCAGGGTAGTGAGGTCGGGTACGACATCTTCATGCTCAAAGGCAAAGGTGGCCCCGGTCTTGCCCAGACCGGTCTGTTCCTCGTCGAGGATGAGCAGCATCCCGCGATCTTCGCAGCGGCGTTTGAGCTCGGACAGCCAGCCAGTCGGCGGCTCGATCACTCCTCCGGCCGAGAAGATCGGTTCGGTCAGCACCGCGGCGGGACGGGATGTCGTTTGCGCGTCGATCAGCTCGAACGAGGCGTCGAGGCAGGCGAGTTCGCAGGTTTCCGGTTCGAGGTTGATCGGGCAGCGGTAGCAATAGGGCGCGAGCATCGCCATCATGCCGGGTTGCGGCGGGCCGTAGCCTCGATGCCACCCGGCGAAGGTCAGCGAACGCGTCGTGTCCGACATGCCATGGAACGACGTGTGCGGACTGATGATCTCGAAGCCGCCGGTGTACTTTCTGGCGATATTGATCGCGGCTTCGTTGGCGTCGGCGCCGGATTGCAGGAACATGCTCTTCTGCAACGGGTCCGGTAGGAGCTTGCCGAGCCGCTCCGCGAGCTCAATCTCTTTGTCGTTGTAGTAGCTGCTGTGCGCGTGGATCAGTGTGTCGCAGGCATCGGCGACGGCCTCAACGATTGCGGGATGGTTGTGCCCCAGCCAGGCGCACATCTGGCCCGAGTTGAAGTCCAGGTACTTCTTGCCGTTGATGTCCTCGACCTCGGAACCGGATCCTCGCACGAAGATCGGACCGGAACCCGACTTGTCCATACGGCCGCCAAACGAAAACCGGCGGGCTGATTCGAGCAGTTCGGACTCTGACTTCATGACCCCGCCAGACCCGAGAGGCTAGGCGCAGGCCTCGTCGTCGAGCGACCAACGGTTGTACTCGGGATCGGGCTGGTCGGCGAGCGCGGCTCGGGCATCGAGCCACATCTGACGCCAGCGCGACGCGTCGTGAAGCACGGCGTCCGGATCCTGTCGGCTGCGAGCGATGAAGCCGGGGAAGGCTTCGCGGCCGGTCGCCTGGCCGGGCGGGTGATAACGCAGATCGAAGCTCCAGCGGATGCGCTCGCTGAGGTTGGGCAGCGCGGCGTGGATTGTCTTGCGGTGGAGGAAGAGACAGCCGCCGGCCGGCAGCGGCACGGCGCGGGCGGTGTCCTCGCCGGGTAGGATCGTTGAGGGGATGTTGAGTCCCTGGACACCTGAGCAGTGGGTGAGGACCTCGCCGCGATGGGAGCCGGGGATGACTTGCAAGCAGCCGTTTTCGGCGTCAGTGTCCATCAGCGGGAACCAGACTGTGAGCATGTCCGTGTCGTCGGCCGAGGCGTTGACCACGCCGGAATCCTGGTGCCAGGGCGTGGCGCCGTAGATCACGTTGCCGTCGGCGTCGCGCGGGGCAATCGACTCGGGCACCTTGACCCGCACGTGCTGGACGGGGTTGGAGTAGATCTCAGGCCCGATGAAGCTCTCAACCGTGTCGAGCAGACTGGGATTGGTCAGCGCGTCGAACACCGCCGGACCGGCCCAGAACGGGGTGTCGGCCTTGATCCCTTTCTGCGGCAGCGAGAAGTCGAAGTATTGGGCATGGACCTTCTGCGATTCGACATAGACCTGACAGACCCGCTCGGCGAACGGCAGATTGTCGTGCGTGTCGGTGATGAGCCCTTGATCGTGCAGTTCGTTGGCCAGTGTGTCGAGTACGGCGGCGTACTCGTCCATGACCGGATTGATCACTTCTTCGGGGTCGAAGACCTGGTCGACGGCGAGGAATCCGAATGTTTCGAAGTGATCAAGCTGTTCTGCAGTCAGGGTCGGCATCGATTCTGGTCCAATGGCGCTGGGCACTCCTTTGCGGGGGAGTGTTTCAGGGAAGGACTGAGGGGAGTCCCCTTAGCCTAGCGGGCGGGGACTCCCCTCTGCCTGCGGCATCCCCGCATCAAGTGCGGGGCAGGCTCCCCCCGCTTCGCGGGGGGAGCGAGTGAGCTGCCTGCCTACACCTTGAGCTTCTGGATCGCGGACAACGTTCCTTCGCCTCGGAGTTCGGCAGAACCGACCGGCCAGTTGACGTTGGCGGCCAACATCGCGGCGGCAGACACCTCGGTGAGGAAGAGCCAGGAGTAGTTGTCGTAGAAGGTGATGTACATCTCCTCGAGCAACGCGGCGCGCTCGCCCGGGTCGAGGGCCTGGTTCTGGGCCTGGTACAACTCTTCGATCTCGGTCTCCGGGTAGACGCTGACCGCGTAGAATCCGCTCTCGGTGACGCCGGATCCGATCACCGTCTCCGGCTCGGCGATGGTGTTGGTGAAGAACCAGAACATGCCCGGCAGCTCGAAGGTGCGCACGGTGCGGAAGTACTCGGAGCTGAGGTACTCCTTGATCGTCGTGCGAATGCCGACCGCCTCCAGATACTCCTGGACCGGCAGCGCCAGAATCGGCACGATCGGCTGGAAGTCGGTAACGATGTGCAGGTCGACGTCGAGACCGTCGGGGTAGCCAGCCTCTTCAAGCAGCGCCTTGGCGCGCTCGGGGTCGTAGCCGTGGTAGCGCGATTCCAGAGCCTCTCCCGGGTAGCCAATCGTGCCGCGATAAGGACCGAAGGCCGGACCCTCGGTGCCGGTCAGCAGCCCGTCAATGATTTCCTGACGGTTGATGGCGAGATTGGCGGCCTCGCGGACGCGAATGTCGAGGAACGGGTTGGGCACGCCGTCAACCTCGGCCACCGTGTCATGCGTGTTGAACATGATGTAGTGCGTCGGCTGACTCGACGGCTGGTAGAGCACCTTGAAGTTGGGGTTGTCGCGATACGGCTCGACCACGTCGGTCGGCAGGTTGTAGATCGCGTCGATCTCGCCAGCTTCAATGCCGGCAATCTGGGCCAGAGGCTCCGGACGAATCTGGACCTCGAAGTCCTTGTACCAAGGCAGGCGGGGATTGGTCAGGCCGTCGCGCGGCTTGTGGTAGTCGTCGTTGCGGGTCCAATTGGCGCCAACATCAGGGTCGGAGTCGACGAAACGGAACGGACCTGTTCCCATGGCGAAGACGCTATCGACATACGCGTCGCCGTTTTCCTCAACGAATGCCTTGGACACATGGCGAACCGCACCGGACATGATCGAGCCGGCGAGCGATGCATTCGGCGCCGGGGTTTCGACGGCGAACGTCAGATCATCAATGACGCTGTAGCTGGCGAAGTTGTCCGTTCCGAAGGCCTGGCGCGCGGAGGCCCACTCGTTCGGGTGGTCGCTGGTCTCGCCGCCCTGGTGATACTCGGCTGCCGAAGACACCCGCTCGAAGTTGAACTCCAGGTCGTGGGCGGTGTACGGCGACCCGTCGTGGAACATGACGCCGGGCGTGACGTGGAAGATCACGTTGGTCGAGTCAACGATCTCCGGCAACTGGACCAGGTTGGGCTCCAGAGCCGCGGTTTCGGGATGGTTGGACATCCCGGAGTCGAAGGTACAGGCGCCGTTGACGTAGTTGGTCTGGGAGCCTGATCGCTGCGGATCGAGACCGGCGGTGTAGCGACCAATCGCGACGCGGACGGTCGCATCCAAGTCGACCTCGGGCTCGGCGGCTTGCTCGTCCTGCTCGGCCTCCTCGCGCTCGATCGCCTCGACCGTGCCCTGCTCGGCCTGCTGTTCTTGCTGCTCGACCTGCTGCGCCTGTTGTTCGGCTTGCTGCTCGGCCTGCTCCTGCTGCATGGCCTGCTGCTGTTGCTGCGGTTGCTCTTGCTGCTGAGCGGGCTGAGGGTCCGGCTGCTCCTGTTGCTGCTGGACCTGAGCGACTTGCTGCCCGTCGTCGTCATCATCGCCGCAGCCGACCAGCGCCAGGCCGGTGGCGCCGACGCCGGCTCGGGCCGACGCGCGCAGCAGGGTCCGTCGCGAGAGCCGCCGATGCGACATGCGCTTCCAATAGTTTCGTGTGGACATTCTTCGTCTCCTCGCTCGACGGGCACACCCCGCCGCGGATTGCTACGCATGTTAGGCAATTTCGCGCGACCGTATCAGTCGCCGCGATGTCTACGCCGTTACGTCAACGAGGTACCGCACTAGCGGTTGGCCGCGTTACTCAGCCGCCAAACCTCGACGCGACATCTCGGACGACACGCGCTCGTGGATTGCTCGTGCCTCAGCGAGTGCCTGCTCGGCGTACTCGGGCGTCGGCTCCTTGATCGTCACGTAGCGGGGGTACGACGCCCATGTGCTGAGCTCTTTGGGGTCGCCAATGATCCCGTCGATGTCCCAAGCGATCGGCACGAGCGGCAGCAACTGTTCCAGGTCATGTGTGAAGGGATAATCGATCCTGTCAACCATGAGAGCAGACTTGATGGTCTTCTCAATCGCCTGCTGTGCGTGGTAGCAGGCGGCCGACAAGATCGGTGGATCGAGCGCCAGGCATGCTTCCGCTGCTCTCACGTCCTCGCCTGCCCGATGCATGAGCTGAGCGAATTGCTCCATCACCGGATCTCCTCGATCTCTGACGTACAGCGTTCGGCCGTCGATCATGGCGGCTCGCTCGACGGTACCGACCACGGTTGCCTGGCGCACGATATCGGCGGCCGTGCTGATGATGATGTCCCTGGAGATTCCGGTACACGAGAGCGCTGCGCTGACCTGCCGACCCAACTCTCCGCGGTGCTCCGCTTCGTCGAGAACCACCAACAGGTCGACGTCGCTTTGCTCGTCGTGGTCGCCGCGCGCCCGTGACCCGAACAGGACGATCTGCCGTGGATTCCAGCCATCCACGATGATCCGCACCATCTCGTCGATGGCTGGATCAATGTCTTGCCTCGTCGAGGATGCTGTGGTCATGGAATCGATGGTAGCCAGTCGGCACTCCGCCAGAGGGGCTATCCGAGATTGCGGAGGCGCGGGTCGAGCAGGTCGCGTAACCAGTCGCCGACGAGGTTGCCGCTCAGTGCGACGAGCATCAGGGCAAGGCCAGGCATCCACATCACCCACCAGGCGTGGGTCAGGTAGTTGCGCGCCTCGGTGATCATCCGTCCCCACGTGGCCTGCTCGACCGGCGCGCCGACGCCGAGGAAGCTGAGCGAGGCCTCGGCGACGATCACGATCGGAATCTCGAGGGTCATGATCACCACGATCGTGTTGAACACGTTTGGCAGCAGCTGTTTGCGCATGATCCACCAATTGCTGCCGCCAGCGGCGAGCGAAGCAAGGACGAACTCGCGCTCCTTGAGCGAGAGCACCTCCGCCCGGATCAGGCGGGCATAGACCGTCCAGGTCCAGACCAACAGGATGAGAATCACGTTTCTCAGCGAGGCTCCAAGCACCGCCCCGAGCAGCACTGCGAAGAGGATGGCCGGCAGCGCCAACTGCACATCGACGTAGCGCATCAGCAGCTGGCCGACGATGCCGCCTCGCCAGCCTGCGAACATTCCAATGACAGTGCCAAACAGGGCCGCGCCAGGGACGACGATCGCCACGACGATGAGCGAGACTCGGGCGCCGTGCACTACCCGAGTCCAGATGTCGCGCCCGACGTGGTCGGTGCCGAGCGGAAACTCTGACGTGCCACCGGAGAACACCGGCGCTTCGAGCCTCGACAGCAGATGGGTCTGACCCGGATCCCCGGGTGCGATCACGTCGGCAAAGATGCCGAAGACGACAAACGCGATCATGACCAGCATCGGTGGCG
Organism: Dehalococcoidia bacterium; assembly: GCA_022822855.1. GTDB lineage: Bacteria > Chloroflexota > Dehalococcoidia > Bin125 > Bin125 > Bin125. The sequence goes on along the minus strand of JAJDYG010000004.1, from coordinate 18,492 downwards.
CGACCAACAGGTATCTCCGGCGGCGGTAAGAGATCTGCCAGCGGCGCCTGGACTCCGTGTTCGCTGCAGCCACCGCCGCGTCGGTTGACGCTGAGATTGACATCAGAGCGCCGCCATTCGAATACGCGGATCGATGACGCGGTAAGTCATGTCAACGATCAGGTTGCCAAGAGTGATCGAGGCGGCGATGACGACGAGGCCGGCTTGCACCGTTGGGTAATCCGACTGCAGGATCGACTCGATCATCAGCCGCCCGATGCCGGGCCAGGAGAAGACGACTTCGATGATCACCGAGCCGGCGATCAGGCGTCCGAGCTCGATGCCAAGGATGGTCATCACCGGGATCAACGCATGGCGCAGGCCGTGACGCAGAATCACCGTGCGCTCGTTCAGCCCCTTGGCGCGCGCGGTTCGGATGAAATCGGTGTTCATGACATCGATCATTCCTGAGCGGGTCAGGCGCATGAATCCAGCCGCCGAGAGCAATCCGAGGGCGATGGCCGGCAAGACCAGGGAGCGGAAGCCCTCAGCACCCGCGGTCGGGAACCAGGACACGCGTGTGGCGAGGAAGAAGATCAGCATGAGGCCGAGCCAGAAGCTCGGAGTGGCCTGTCCGAAGACCGCGACCAGGCGCGCGAGCCAATCGAGAGGTGAGCCCCGCCGCAAGGCGGCAAACACCCCCAGTGGTACGCCCAATCCGAGTGCGACCACCAGTCCGGCGGCAGTCAGCTTGACCGTGCCCAGCACCTTGTCGGCGACGATGTCCAGGGCCGGACCGGTGCGGTGGTAGGAGAAGCCCAGGTCGCCCTGCAGGGCGTCGCCGAGGAACCTTCCGTACTGGACGATCATGGGATCGTTCAGACCGAGTTTCTCCCTGATCCGCTCGTAGTCCTCATTGGTCGCGTCCCACGGCATCAACGAGGTTTCCGGGTTGCCAATCAAACGCGAGATGACAAAGACGATGCTCACGACCACCCAGATCACGAGGATCGTCTGGATCAGGCGAATTACGAGCAGATTGGCGAACTGCATCATTCACTCCGCAGCGCACGATGAGGCTAGCGCCGCTGTAGGCGGCATTCTAGCCAGATGTCGCTGGCTCTTGCAGCCCTACCAACTGTCGATGTAGGGACGGCGGCCCTTGCGGATCGGCTCTGAATTGGGCACCGCGTCGAGCAGGCGGATGATCCACTTGCGCGTGTCGGCGGGGTCGATCACGTCGTCGGACTCGAGCACGGTCGCGGCGTTGAAGGCGTTGCCGCGCTCGTAGGCGTCGGCGACCATCTGCTCGTAGACGCGCGTGCGCTCTTCGAGGTCGTCGATCTTCTCGAGCTGAGCTCGGGCGCCGAGCTTGACCCCGGCTTCGAGGTTCATGCCGCCGTACTCCGAGGTCGGCCAGCCGACGTTGAAGAGTCCGGCCTCGGTGCTGCCGGCGAGCATGGCGAGTCCGCCGAGTCCGTAGCACTTGCGGACGGTGATCGTCATCTTCGGCGTGGTCAGGTTGGCCAGCGAGACGAAGACCCGGTGGCAATGGCGAACCAGTGCGGTCTTTTCGACCTCGGGCCCAACCATCATGCCGGGCGTGTCGACGAGGGTGAGAACGGGAATGTTCCAGGAGTCGCAGATCTGGGCGAAGCGGGCGAGCTTGTCGGAGCCGTCGCTGTCGACCGCGCCGCCGAGATGCATATTGTTGTTGGCGATCACTCCGACCGGCCGGCCTTCGACCCGAATCAACGAGGTGATGACGCCGATGCCGAACTCGGGCCTGAGCTCGAGGACGGAGTCGTGGTCGGCGAGCAGGTCGATCACTTTGCGAATGTCGTATGTGCGCAGCCGATTCTCGGGGATGACGTGGCGCAGGAGCCGCTGGTCGGGCGCGGACCACTCCTTGAGCCGGCCCTGGAAGTAGGAGAGGTACTTCTTGACTGCGGCCATCGCTTCCTCTTCGTCCTTGACGAAGATGTCGACGACGCCGTTGGGCACCTGCTGCGACATCGGGCCGAGTTCCTCGGGCAGGAAGAGGCCGAGTCCGCCGCCTTCGATGACCGCGGGGCCGCCCATGGCGATATTGGAGCCCTCCGTCGCGACGATGATGTCGCACATTCCGAGCATCGAGGCGTTGCCGGCGAAGCAGCGTCCGGCGGTGATTGAGACCATCGGCACCTTTCCGGAGAGCTCGGCCAGGCGCTCGAAGGTCCGGACGGCGCGGGCGGCAACGCGGGTGTAAGCCCAGTCAGAGTCGCCTGAGCGTCCGCCGGCGCCTTCGGCGATGAAGACGAGCGGGGTCAGCAGGCGATGCGCGGTCTCCACCATGCGGTCGGTCTTCTCGTGGCCGCGGCCGCCCTGGGTTCCGGCCCAGACCGTTTCGTCGTAGGAGATGATCGCGGTGCTGGCGACGTCATTGTCGAATAGATCGGCGTTGACGGTACCGATGCCACAGATCAGACCGTCGGCGGGAGAGACGACGCGCAGTTCCTCCCAGGAGCGGTTTCGACGCTGCGCCGCGACGGCGAGCGGCATGTACTCGGTCCAGGTGCCGCCCTCGACGAGCTGCGAGATGTTCTCTCGTGCAGTGCGCTTGCCCTTGGCGTGACGCCTGGCGACCGGTCCCTCGCGGTTGTGGTCGAGTATTGCTTCGTGCAGATCGATGTTGTGCTGCAGGTCGGGGCGAATGTAGTCGAGATCGATGTCGCCCGTGCCGTCGTCGACGGCAGGGCCGACGTCGGCCGGTTCGATGAAGACGAGCGGGTGGCCTTCCCAGATGATGTCGCCGACCGAAACGGTGATCTCCTGGACAATGCCGCCGATCTGGGACTGGAGCAGATGCTCCATCTTCATCGCGTTCATGATGATCATGTCCTGGCCGGCGACGACGGAATCGCCCTCGGCGACGAGGATTTCGATAATCGTGCCCTGGATCGGGGCGCGCAGCGGCTCGGTGCCGGGAGGTCCGATGATTTCGGGCGCGGGGAACCCTGCGCGATCCTCTTCGAGACCTCGGTTGACATCGAGTGAGGCCGCGCCGGCGCCCTGGCGGAAGAAGTCGAGGGCCGCGAGAGGGTCGCTGACCTGATTCTCGACCTGGGCGCCTGCCCAGGCCGACTGGCCTCCGCTGGTTGCGCCATTGTCGGATGTGACCGCCAAATCAGCGATTCGTTCGTCGATCCAGCGGGTGTGGACGTCACCAGCGATGAACTCTGGATGGCTGAGGATGTTGCGCAGGAAGGCGATGTTCGAGTCGGGGCCTTCGAGTTGAAACTCGTCGAGCGCTCGCTGAGCGCGCCGGACGACGTCGCCGAAGTTGCTGCTCGGATGGCGGGTCACGACCTTGGCGATCAGGGAATCGAAGTTGGGATTGGCGGCGTAGCCGGCGTAGCCGTAGGTATCGACGCGGACGCCCGGTCCGGCGGGTGGGCGGAAGGTGCGCAGGGCTCCGGCGGCAGGGCGAACGTCGCCGTCTTCGCGCATGCGCTCCAGGTTGACCCTCGATTGAATCGCGTAGCCGCGCAGCGACGGCGGAGAATCCAAGCCGAGATAGGCGAGCGTCATGCCTTCCGCGATTCGGAGCTGGCATTCGACCAGGTCGAGTCCGGCGACTTCCTCGGTCACGGTGTGCTCGACCTGAAGCCTCGCGTTGGCCTCGATGAAGGCGAAGTCGTCATTCGTGTCGGCGTCGACGAGGAACTCGAAGGTGCCGAGATTGGCATAGCCGCCGGCGGAAGCCAACTCAACCGCTGCATGGGTGATTCGCTCACGAAGATTGGCGCCGAGAGTCGGGGAGGGAGCGATCTCGATCAACTTCTGATAGCGGCGCTGGACCGTGCATTCGCGCTCGCCGACGTGGGTGACGTTGCCGTGCTGGTCTCCGACGATCTGGACCTCGATATGACGGGCGCGGGGGACGAAGCGCTCGACGAACAGGGCGCCGTTGCCGAACGCGGCCCGGGCCTCGCGCGTGCAGCGCTCGAAGGCGTCCTCGATTTCGGAGGCCTCGTTGATCGCGCGCATCCCACGTCCGCCGCCGCCACCGATCGCCTTGATCACCATCGGGCGGCCGTCGAGTTGGTCGAAGAAGGCGCGAGCGCCGTCGAGGTCAACGGCATGATCCGTACCGGTCAGGACTGGCACGCCGCGGGCACCGGCGAGCGTCCTGGCCCGCGCCTTGTCGCCGAACAGCGCCAGAGCGGCTGGGGAGGGTCCAACGAACGTGATGCCGGCTTCCTCGCAGGCGCGGGCGAAGTCGGCATTCTCGGCGAGGAAGCCGTAACCAGGATGGATGGCGTCGCACTCATGTTGTTGAGCACGCTCGATGATCTGCGCGATGTCGAGATATGCGGCCGGACCGATTGCTTCCAGTGGAATCACGGTCTCGGCGTGCTGGACGTGGTCCGATGACGCGTCGTCGGACGAGTGGATGGCGGCCGTGGCGATTCCGAGTTCGGTGGCGGTGCGGAGCACGCGGACGGCGATCTCGCCACGGTTGGCGACCAGTAGGCGTTGGATGGTCATGGTTGGGATTGTAGGTCAGGCTCACTCTGCGTCTTGGGATGGCGACTTACCAGGCAGGTATGGGCTGAGGCTGGAGGGTAAAGAAGCACGCTGGTACCCGAGTCTGTTGCAAAGCGAGAGCAGCTTCGTATCAGTGGTGTAGAGAACATCGACGCCGAGCGCTCTGGCGCTTGCGACATGCACCGCGTCCGCGGCCTGGAGGCCGCGTCCCTCCCGCATCGCCGCTCTCATCAGCCGACGAGCTTCTTCTGCAATGTCGCGGTCGAACTCAACCAGCTGAATCAGGCTGAAATCGTCAAACATCGCCGACATCGTCTCATCCACCTTGAGGGAGGGAGATCGCTGTTCCTTCTCTTGAGGAGTGAAGGCTGCCTCAACCAGGCTCAAAGTTGACGTGACGATGGCGAGATCGCGGTCTCGCGCTTCCCGAACCAGGGCGTCGAGCGTCTCGATCCACTCATGATCTGCTGCTGCATAGTGAATGAAGAGGCAAGCGTCCCAATATGAGCTTGGAGGCTTACTCGGCATCGCGCAGTTCGCGGATGAATTGCGCCGGACTAAGGTCCTGCGGCCTCCACTGAATCGCGCCTCGCGCCGACTCAAACCGCGCCGGCGGTTCTTCGGGTAGCGCTTCGATCACAGAAATGTTGCGGATGCTGAGGATACGTCTGGTTCGAGGTATGCGCGTGAGAGCTCCCTTAACGCGTACTCGTCGCCCCCAGATGGCCCGAAGCTCCTCCGCCTGATGTTCTTGGGCGTAACAACGAACAGCTTGGTCAGTCCACTCCTCGTAGAGGACGAACTGCAACGAGGTTCGACCGCTCAGCGTCTGCACGCGTCCCGTGGCCGAGCCGATTGACTGCTGTCGTTCGATGCGCTTGATTGGTCGAGCGGCGCGGAGATCGACAACGGCGTCTCCTGATGCTGTGCCAAGCACCAGTTCGTGAGCAGAAGCTCGAACGTCCTTCAGCAGGCGCTCAGCCGCCCCAACAACGTCTTGACTGTTCGGCAGCTCTTCATGCCGTTCGAGCCGCTCGCCCAAGTGGCCATAATTTTCAACAACTTGCCCTGCTTCGCCGACTGTTGTGCCTTCCAACAGTTTCGCTTGGTAAGTCGAATGCAGACTGCCGATCCGCAAGTCCTCCGGAACCCACTCAATCTTTACCGTCGGTCCAACCTCACCCGCGAGCGCGACCAACAGGCGATGAAGCGCCTCTGCCGATTTCGCCACCGTTTCGATGGTGACATCGCCCTCCAAGCCCAGCGAGACAGTGAGGTCCGACATGCTCACATCCGGTCCAACACTCTCTATCTTAGGCAGCCGTCAGTCCGCGACGGCGTCGGCGATCAGTCCACCGAGCGCCTCGGTACTCAGTGAATCTTCGCCGTCTCCGGCGAGGTCGGCCGAGCGATGGCCGGCGGCGAGGATTTCGGTGACTGCCTCTTCGATGGCGGTCGCTTCCTGCTCAAGGCCGAGCGAGTAGCGCAGCATGAGGGCAGCGCTAAGGATCATGGCCATCGGATTAGCGATGCCCTGGCCGGCGATGTCGGGGGCGGTGCCGTGGATCGGTTCGTACAGGCCCAGGGTGGAGCCGTCTTCGGAGGCACCGAGGGAGGCCGAGGGCAGCATGCCCATCGATCCGGCGAGCATTGAGGCTTCGTCGGTGAGGATGTCACCGAACATGTTCTCGGTCACGATCACATCGAAGTAGGACGGGTGACGGATCAGGTCCATGGCGCAGGCGTCGACAAGGCGGTGTTCGAGCGTGACGTCGGGGTAGTCCCGGGCGACCTCGTCTGCGATCTCGCGCCACATGCGCGACGTGTCGAGGATGTTTGCCTTGTCGACGGAGGTCAGCAATCCGCGGCGTGCGCGGGCGGTTTCGAAGCCGAGGCGGACGATCCGCTCGACCTCGTGCTCGGAGTAGGCGAGGGTGTCGACGGCCTGGCGCTGGCCGTTCTCTTCCCAGCGGCGCTGGGGCTCGCCGAAGTAGATGCCGCCGGTCAGCTCGCGGAGGACGACCATGTCGACGGCCTCGACCGTTTCACGCTTGAGCGGCGTGGCGTCGGCAAGGATTGGCAGCATCTTGACCGGGCGGATGTTGGCGAACAGGCCGAGACCTTTCCGCAGACCGAGGATGGCCTGCTCGGGCCTGACGGAGGCCTTGGGATCGTCCCACTTGGGACCGCCGACAGCGCCGAAGAGGACGGCGTCCTGGGCCTGGCACATCTCCAGTGTTTCGTCGCGCAGGGCCACGCCATGCGCGTCGATGGAGGCTCCACCGACGAGGTCCTCGGTGTACTCGAAGGAGTGATCGAAGCGTCCGCCGACGGCGTCGAGCACGCGGGCGGCCTGCCCGATGACTTCGCCGCCGATGCCGTCGCCGGGCAAGAGAGCGATCCTGAAGTGGGCCATAGGTGTCTTGTTCCTACTCGTCGGTTGGGCGCTCACCCGGAGCGCGTTCAGCGGAGACTCAACAGCCTGGTGCGCCGTAGTCGCCGCAGCAGATCTCCCGATTGCGCAGCCTATTCCACTGAATCCCTAGCAGCCCGGTGACGAGCCGCAGGCCACGACGACCGTCGGCTCTGAGGTTGGCGACTGAGTCGAAGAAGGAGGGTCTGGGGTGCTTGAACCTGAACATTGGAACTCTCTGTCATGTCCGGCGGCATCCGGCGCGGCTAGTGATGGTGGTGGTCGTGGTCATGAGTGTGATTGTGGTTTTCCGACCCCAAGCGCTCGGCCCGAGCGCGTTCGCCGGAGACTCAACATCCCGGGTCGCCGTAGTTGCCGCAGCAGTTGTCGACATTGCGCATCTTGATCAGGGTGTTCTTGATCAGGCCGTAGATGGCGTGACGCCTGCCGATCGATCGGCGCAGGTTGGTGATGCTGTCGCCGACACTTGGCCTTGGATGCTTGGGCATGAATTGCTTCTGTCCAGTGAGCCTGGTTTTGGATTGCGAACAGGATAGGGAGGCCGTAGCGGAGTCAGCGCCAGACCCTGCTCAGATCGACGGTCAGACCCTCGGCGACATCCTCACCATTGAGCGAGTCGGGACGCTCGAGTCGTTCGGGTTCGGCATCGCCTTCGCGGTAGACCCAGACCTCCCCGGCTTCGGTATAGACGTCGATCAACCAACCCAGCCGGGCACCGGCCTCCATCCATTCTTCCATCTTCTCTCTCTGATCTTTGGCATCCTGTGCCGCCGAGCGCACCTCCACAATCAATTCAGGGCAGACCGGCCAAAACCCTTCGTCGTCCGGAAGCATGTTCTCTAGCGACTTGCCACTCGCCCATGCGGCGTCAGGTGCACGCACTGAAGTGCTCGGCAATCGAAAGCCGGTGCTTGAATCGAACACCCCTCCGTCTTGAGACTCGGACCACCATGCATAGAGTTGAGCGGAGATATGCATGGACCGCATTCCGCCAATCGAACCAGTGGGTAGGGAAATCTCCAGCGCTCCTTCCGCGTTGCGCTCGAACCGCCATGGATCGTTCAGATTGCTGATCTCCATCAGCAATTCGTCGGTGATAACGCCTATCGGAAATCGGACAACCAGAGGCTCGCCAGCCTCTACGGTTCCTGGCGACTCCGTGGTCTCTTCTGGTTTTGGTAGCGCCTGGACCATGGTCTGATGCTAGACAGTTACGGGTTTCGTTGGGGGACGATTGGACTCGTAGTCGGAGATCAGCTCGTCGTGCTCGAGGGTGAGGGAGATGTCGTCGAGGCCGTTGAGAAGGCAGTGTTTGACGAACGGGGCGATGTCGAAGGAGCGGACCCAGCCGCCGGGGGCGGTGACCGTCTGATCTTCGAGGCTAACCGTGATCGGCGTGTTGGACTCGGCCTCGACCATACGCATCAGCTCTTCGACGTCGGGCTGGGGGAGCTGGATCGTGAGCAGGCCCATCTTGGCGGAGTTGTTGCGGAAGATGTCGGCGAAGGTGGGGGCGATGACAGCCCTGACGCCCATGCCCTGGATTGCCCAGACGGCGTGCTCGCGCGAGGAGCCGCAGCCGAAGTTGGGGCCGGCGAGGAGCACGCTGGCGCCTTCGTACTGAGGCTGGTTGGTGACGAAGTCGGGGTCTTTGGCCCAGGCCTCGAAGGCGAACGGGCCGTAGCCGGTTCGCTCGATCCGCTTGAGGTACTTGGCCGGGATGATCTGGTCAGTGTCGACGTCGGCGCGGTCGAGCGGCAGTCCGGTGCCGCTGAAGGTGGTGACGGGGTCCATTGGCTGCTCCTCGCACAGTCGGCGCTGGCATGTTGATCAGTTGGAGACGCTATGAGCGTACAAGGAGGGCGTGCGCGATAGGAGTCAGGGTCGGCGACAGGGTCTTGCGGGTCTGCGCACGGCGGAGCCGGGGAGGTGGTTGCGCCCCAGAAAAAAATAAACGGGTCGAAAAAAGAGAGGGTCGGGATTACAACGGGTCTTCGGCTTCCTCGGGTGATTCTTCCTCGTCGGAGCCGGCGTCGATGGCGGCGTGAGATTGGGTCACGACCAAGGGTTCAGAGCGGTCGTAGAGGTCGCGGAGCTTGTGGCGAGCGAACTCGTAGGGATGGGCTTCGAGGAGGAGTTGATTGCCCGGGTTGCCGGGACAGGTCGCCTTGATCAGTTTGATCACGGCGGCAAGCCGGACGTGGCCGGGGTTGGGTCTCTCGGAGAGGCGGACGAGTCGCTCGATGGCGGCTCGGTGCTGGAAGGGGTTGGGCATGGCGATGTGTTCCTTTGCAGGTGTGCGTACCTTTGTTCTGACTGTATCGAGAATGAGGTGCGGCGGATCGGTTCGGAGTGTTGTGGGGGAGTCATCGAGAGTCCTGCGGCGGGTGCGGGAGGGACGGCAGGGGGGAAGGAACGAGATTCCCGCGGCAAGCGCCGAAATGACGGAAACGACGGAGGGTGGAGGCTCGGTCAGTCGGCGAAGAATTGCTTGAGCGCGGCTTCGGTCTCGTCGGGGAGTTCCTCGGGAAGGAAGTGGCCGCAGGGGAGGCCGACTCCGGTGACGTCGGTGGCCCAGCGATGCCAGGTGGCCATGAAGCGGCCTCGGCGGTTGGGCTGGCGCGCTCCGCCCCAGATGACGAACAGCGGGCAGGTGACTTTCTTGCCCTCGGAGCGGTCGGCGCGGTCCAGTCGCAGGTCGAAGCGTGCGCCGGAACGGTAGTCCTCGCACCAACTGCGAACGGTCTCCTGGTCATTGGCGGCGGCGAGGTATTCGGCCATCGCGGGTTCGGTGAAGACGGTGTTGTCGTCCTCGCCCGCCCAACTGCCGAGCATGCGCTTGAGGAAGAAGTCGGGCGCGCCGTTGATCAGGGTCTCGGGCAGCGGGGATGGCTGGGCGAGGAAGTACCAGTGGAATCCACCGAGGCCGCCGGCGATGCCCATCTGCTCAAACTGCTCGGCGGTCGGGACGATGTCGAGGAGCGACAGCTTTGTCACGCGCTCGGGATGATCGAGCGCGAGGCGGTAGGAGACGCGGCCGCCTCGATCGTGACCGGCGAGCGAGAACGTGTCGAAGCCGAGAGCGGCCATGAGGTCGACCATGTAGCCGGCCATGGCTCGCTTGGAGTAGGCCTCGCCTCCGCCGTCGCCGGGCGGTGAGTCGCTGGCCCCGTAGCCGAGCAGGTCGGCGACGACGACCGTGTGTTGCTCGGCCAGGCCGGGCGCGATCTTGTGCCACATGGCGCCGGTCTGGGGGTAGCCGTGGAGGAGCAAGAGCGGTGAGCCCGAACCGCCGACGCGGGCGAAGATCGGTCCGGTCTTGTGCTCGCGGAAGCCGGGGAACAGGGTTTCGGTATCGGGCATCGGCGGGCCCCCTCCGTCACTTCATGACACCTCCCCCAGAGGGGGAGGTCTTCAGTTGGCAGTCCCTACAGGGCGACAGTGCCGCTGATCGCCGGCTGCATCGGGTCGCAGATGTAGCGAATCCTGGGCAAGGTGATGTTGGCCGTGGTGTAACTGGCGACGATTGGATAGACCGGCCGCAGATCGGGCGCGTCCCAGTATGCGCTGTCGAACGCGTCGATCTGCGCGGTGCCACGGTCGGCGCGGCTGACCTCGAACTCCGGGTCGACCTGGACCAGCCAGGGCTTGGTCTCGCCGTCGCGCTCGACGTTGGCGATGTGCATTCCAGCGGTGTAGAGCAGGTCCCCGTTGCCGATCGGCACCGGGTCGATGAGCTGAGCGGAAAGGACAGTGACGTTGCCGTCATTGACTTCGATCGACTGGCGGTCGTAGCGCTCGCGCAACACTGGCTCGCCGACGGTGATTGGGAATCCCCAGCGCTCGACCAGGGCCGTTGCGGCCTCACCTTCGGTGCAGACGGCGCGGGTTGGCAGACCGCGCGGTCGGACGGCGGCGCGGCAGCCGACGCGCACGATCGCGAGGGTGAAGGCTCCGAGGGGGCCGTCATCCGCCCGCAAGCCGATCACGTGCATGGTTGGCGGGATCGTCGGGTGCAACGCGGGCGGGATCAGTTCCGCCATGACGGCGTCGTCGATCTCGTAGATGACCTGCAGCACCTTGACGTTGGGTAGGGTCAGCGCTTCGGTGTCCAGGCTGGCCATCGTCGGCGCGTATTGGGTCAGTTGGCCGGGGTCGGCATTGCCATTGATTGGCATCTGCGGCCTTTCGTTCGTTCAGTTCGACCGGTCCGTGGGCGACTAGTCGCCGGCGGCGACGGTGGCGGCGAGCTCACGCGGCTCGGAGGTGGTGGCGGGCTGGTCGTCCTGGAAGTGGGGCATGACCTCTTCGCCGAACAGGCGCAGGCTGTCGAGCACCTGCTCCTGAGGGATCGTCTCCAGCGCGTTGAGGAGGAAATTGATCTGATCGACGCCGCAGGATTCCCACTTCTTGATCTCTTCGACCAAGCGATCGGGGTTGCCGATGCAGACACCCTCGGGCGCGGAGACGCCTTCACCGGGGTTCTGGGCGGCCTGCTGACGGGTCGCGGCGAGCAGGCCGGGGTTGGGGTAGCTGCGGGTGGGATGGACTTCGCGGACCGGCAAGAGCTGCGCGGCGAGGTAGCCGAAGGAGCCGGTCAGGCGGCTGCCGGTCTTGATCCCGGTCTCGTTGTCGGGGTGGCAGTAGAGGAAGTTGACGGTGGCGACGCGCTCGTTGACGAAGAGGCCGGCCGGTTCGCAGTCCTGGATTCGGCTGCGGTAGCGGTTGACCTTCTCTTCCTGTTCGGCGAAGCCGCCGAAGGTCAGGCCGAGCGAGCCCATGCCGCGCTCGGCGGCGTCGATCTCGGTGCCGGGCGAGGAGACGGCGACCCACATCGGCGGGTGCGGTTTCTGATAGGGCTTGGGCAGCACGGCGCGGGTCGGCATGCGGAAGGCGCGGCCCTCGTAGCCGTAGCGCTCGTTCGTCCACATCTGGGGGATCGTGCGGGTGTACTCGTCCCAGGTTTCCTTGGTCTCGTCGGGGTTGGCGTCCATGCCGCCCAGCTCGGTCCAGGTGGCGGAGCGGCCGGTGCCGAACTCGAGGCGTCCGTCGGAGAGGATGTCAAGCACGGCGGCGCGCTCGGCGGCGCGGATCGGATGGTTGAACTGGGGCACGCAGACGACGATGCCGTGGCCGACGCGGATCTGCTTGGTCTGCATCGCGCAGGCGGTGAGGAAGAGCTCGGGCGCGGAGCAGTGCGAGTATTCCTCGAGGAAGTGGTGCTCGACGGCCCAGACGGAGTGGAAACCGACTTCGTCGGCGACGCGGACCTGCTCGAGGCAACGGTGGTAGACCGTGTGCTCGATGTCGTTTTCCCACGGTCGGGGAACGGAGATTTCGTAGAAGATGCCGAATTTCATGGCGTCTGTCCTCACTGGCCAGGAGGCTGGGTCTGGTTCATTGGGGATGGTAGCGGACGGAGGAACCCGGGCTCAGGACTGTGACGGCGGCTTCTGACCAACCTCTGAGAAATTGGTGATCGCCACTTCACCCTCGGGGAACTCCGCCACGACCTTGAGCCGGCCACCCACCGCCTCAATGTAATGGCGCAGGCTGGAGACGTAGACATCTGCCCGCTGCTCCATCTTGGCAACGGCAGGCTGGTTGACCTGCAATCTCTCGGCCAGGTCCTGTTGAGTGAGTTCGCGCGCCCGGCGCAACTCGTGCAGGCGCATCTCATGCAGTAGGGCGTTCGCCTCCTCCTTGACCCGTTGTCGTCGTTCAGGTGGCCAGTCCTTGGTGAGATCTGCAAATGGTCGGTGGCCAGCCATTAGGTCAATCCTTCCTCTCTCAGCTCCTGGAGGTGTTCGTCGAAGAGCGCGTCAGCGAGTGGCACGTACTCCTCGTAGAAGCGCTCGTTGCCGGTCTTGTCTCCACCAATCAGGAGAATTGATGTACGCCTAGGGTCGAATGCGTAGAACACTCGGAGCGGACGACCGCCCGATTGAATCCGAAGCTCACGCATGCGTCCGTGACGCGACGTCCGAACGTCGGACGAATAAGGAAACGGAAGATTGGGGCCCTTCTGTATGAGCAGCTCGACCCGATTAGCGACATCATCCTGTTCGCGCTCAAGGAGTTGAAGCCACCAATCACCGAACTCATCGGTGTACTCAACCTCCCATTCCATCGACCCAATATATGCCGAGGATGGAATGTCGGCAAGCCTGGAGCCGAGAACGTCAGAACGGAACTGTGATGGTTCAGCCGCAAATGTGACCGCGGTAGGTGGGAATGACTGGGCTGGGCGCGGGGCGGCTGGCTCTGGGACGACGGTGGTTGGGCGGGCCCGCTCCGTCACTTTGGGACACCTCCCACGAGGGAGGAGTCAGGTGCGCTGGCCGAATTCTCGGCTGGTGTCGACGACGGCGATGGCGGCGATTCCTTCTTCGGAGGACATGACCTTGACTCCCTTGGAGGAGCGGCCGACCTGGCGGATCTGTTGGATCTCGGTGCGCAGGATCTTGCCTCCGGCGGAGATGACGACGAGCTCTTCGTCGCCTCGGACGACGGCCATGCCGACGACCGGACCGGTCTCGTCGGAGACCTTGTGGCCGATCATGCCTTTGCCTCCGCGACCCTTGGTCGGGTATTCGGACTCGGGAGTGCGCTTGCCGAAGCCGATGGCGGTGACGGTCAGCACCTCGGTGCCTGGATCGACCGTCTGAAGACCGATCAGGGCTCCGCCCGAGGGGATGTTGATGCCGCGGACGCCGCCGCTGATTCGGGAGGCCTCGCGCAGGGAATCGATGGCGAAGCGCACGGTACGCCCGTCGGAGCCGGTGACGATGACGTCGTCGCCGCTGTGGGCGAAGGTGGCCTCGACGAGTTCGTCGTCGTCGCGCAGATTGAACGCCAACAATCCGCTGCGGCGGACGTTCATGAAGTTGCGCAGCTCGGTCTTCTTCACGTAGCCCTGTCGGGTGCCGAGGATGATGTAGTCGTCTTCGAAGGACTCGACCGGGATGATCGTGGTGACGTGTTCATCGAGTTGGAGGTCGACGACGTTGCGGACGGGGAGGCCTCGCCATTCTCGGGAGCGAGCTTCGATCTCGTGAGCCTGGAGTCCGTAGACGCGGCCTCTGGAGGTGAACATGAGGAGGTGGTCGTGGGTGTCGCAGGCGATCAGGCGGTGGGGCGCCTCGACAGTGTTGGTGCCGTTCTTGCGCTCGATGCCCTTGACGCCTTTGCCGCCTCGGCGTTGGGAGCGGAAGGCGTCGACGGGCTGGCGCTTGATGTAGCCGTGGCGGGTGAGGGTGACGACCGACGACTGGTGGGGGACGAGGTCGGCGGCGGAAAAGTTGTCGACCGATTTCTCGATCACGCGGGTCTTGCGGTCCTCGCCGTAGGTCTCGACGAGTTCGTCCATGTCCTCTTCGATCAGGCCGTCGATCTTCTTCTCGTCGTCGAGCAAGCCCTGGAGGTAATCGATCAGTTCGGTGAGCTCGTCGTACTCCTCCTGCAGCTTGGTTCGCTCGAGTTGAGCGAGACGGCGGAGCTGCATTTCCAGCACCGCCTGGGCCTGGCGCTGGGTGAGGTCGAAGGGATCTTCCTGGAGGCGGTCGCGAGCGGCTTCGGCGGACTCAGCGGCTCGGATGGCGGCGATAATCGCGTCGATGTTGTCGATCGCCTTGAGCAGACCCTCGACGATGTGGTGCCGGTCGCGGGCCTTTTCGAGTTCGAACTCCGTGCGCCGCGTGATGATGATCCGTCGGTGGCGGATGAACTCGCGCAGCAGGCTGTAGAGGGTGAGGGTCTGCGGACGGTTGTCGACGAGGGCGACGAAGTTTCCGCTGTACTGGACCTGCAGGGCGGTCGATTTGTAGAGCTGGGCGAGGATGGTCTGGTAGTGGCCGTCGCGGGTCAGTTCGACGACGAGGCGCATGCCGTGGCGGTCCGACTCGTCGCGCAGGTCGCGGATACCCTCGATCTTCTTGTCGCGCACCTGGGCGGCGATCTGCTCGATGATCCGTACCTTGTTGGTCTGGTAGGGGATCTCGGTGAAGACGATCTGCATCCGGTTGCCGCTGGAGGTCTCCTCCAGGTGCTGCTGGGCGCGAACGGTGAAGCCGCCGCGTCCGGTTCCATAGAGGCGTTTGAGGTCTTCCTTGTTCTCGCCTGCGAAGATGCTGCCGGCGGTGGGGAAATCAGGGCCCTGGATGTGTTGCAGGATGTCGTCGAGGGTGGCGCTGTCGTTGTCGAGCAGCGCCTTGACCGCGGCGGCGAGCTCGGCCAGGTTGTGCGGCGGAATGTCGCAGGCCATGGCAACGGCGATTCCGGTCGCGCCGTTGAGCAGGAGGTTGGGCGCGCGACCGGGCAGAACGGTGGGCTCGTTCAGGGATTCATCGAAGTTGGGGGCGAAGTCGACCGTGTTCTTGTCGAGGTCGGCGAGCATCTCCTCGGCGATGCGGGAGAGGCGGGCTTCCGTATAACGCATTGCGGCGGGCGGATCATTGTCAATTGAACCAAAGTTACCCTGACCATCAACCAGCATATGACGCAAGGAAAAGTCCTGGGCCATACGTACCATTGCGTCATATACGGGTTGGTCTGAGTGTGGATGATACTTACCAAGCACCTCGCCGACGATACGTGCGGACTTACGATGCGGCTGATTGGCCCGCATGCCGAGATCGTCCATAGCGTAGAGAATGCGACGCTGGACTGGTTTGAGGCCGTCGCGGACGTCGGGCAGAGCGCGAGAGACGATGACGCTCATCGCGTAGTCGAGATACGACGAACTCATCTCTTCGACGAGGGTACGGGTGGGCTGATCCGGTGCGGTTTGCTCAGTAACCAAGCGGTGGCTCCAGCGGTGATTTGCTGCTGCTTAGTCTAACACCTATCGCTCATACTTTCTTGCCGAATTTGAAGGGAACCGGGCGTCCTGGGGACCACTCGCCAACCCTCGGGGACGACGTTTGGCCGGGCGCCCGAGAGGTCAATGTCTGTGCTCCCGGGACGGCGATACACGTCCAGCCAGACGGTCGAGCCGTCGTGTTCCAGAACGGAGTCGAACCACCAGGCGTAGATGCTCCCGGGACGCTGCAATCGGGGCTGAATCGTCGCCCGGGCGGCGAGCGGTGGACCTCCAACGAGCGAGTAGCGGGCGCCCTCGGTCGCGGAGATGATGTTGAGCTGTTCCGGCGTCAGCCACTGGAGCCAGGTGAGACAGACAACGCCGGGCCGGCTGGCGAGAGTGACGGGTATGTAGCCCTTGCGCGACCTGATCGGGCAATAGGCGACGTCGAAGTCGCGCAGGATGGCGGGCAGAATCGGAATGCCCTGCAGATCTTGCGGAGATCCTGCCAGTTTGTCGTGGAGCTGCCTGGGATAGCCGTTGCTGCCGACAGCCAAGAGCGGAATCCGCCCGGTCGTGTCCGGCTGTGAGCGGAGCGGCCAAGTCTTGCCCGCTCGATAGAGCACCGGGCCACGATTGTCACGATTGCGTGCGTCCGGATAGAGCGCGGGAAGCTCGGCGAGGCTCGGCCAGGCTGCGACCGGGGAGGAGAGGTTCATGCTCTTACGGTACCGGCGTAGCTGTCGCTATCAGCGGGCGACGCTAGGCTCACTTGCAACCTATGGGCAACGCACGGGAGAGCGAGGGTTGGCCGATGATGCGATACCGGAAGCTGGGGCGGACGGGGCTGGTAGTGTCGGAAATCGGGCTTGGCGGCGGCGGGATCGGACACGTCTGGGGCGAAACGACGGACGAGGAAATTGGGGAGACGATCGCCCTGGCAATGCGCGAGGGTATCAACTTCTACGATGTCGCGCCGAGTTACGGCAATGGCGCTGCGGAGCGGAACCTGGGCCGGGCGCTGCTCGAGGCGAAGGAGCATCGCGGCGAGCAGATGCTGGTGGCGACGAAGGTCTCGCTGAGCGAGAACGATCTCTCGGACATTCCGGCGGCCGTGGAGCGCGGGATTCATGAATCGCTGGAACGGTTGCGCCGCGAGCGAATCGACGTTTTCCAGTTGCACAACACGATCACGCCGGAGCGGGGGCAGTACCGGCGTTCAGTGTCCGTCGAGGACGCGATGCTGGCGGTGGAAACGCTGCATCGGCTGCGACAGGACGGGTTGACCAGATTCGTAGGGATTACGGGGATGGGTCAGGCGGAGTCAGTCAGAGGTGTCCTGCGGGACGGCTCGTTGGACACAGTTCAGGTCTACTACAACCTGCTCAATGACTCTGCGGCGCGGCCGCTGCCGATCGGCTCGTCGCTGCACGACCACGGACAGCTCCTGACGCTGGCCTCTGACCTGGGGCTGGGCGTGATCAGCATTCGCAACCTGTCCGGAGGAGCTATCTCTTCAGCGCTGGACCGCGAAGTCGATCCGGAATCGCTGGTGGCGCAGGATCACCAGCGAGCGGCGACACTCAGGTTTCTCGAGGCGGACGGCGTGCCACTGTCGCAGTGGTCGGCGCGATTTGCCCTCGAGCAGCCGGCCGTCTCGACGGTCGTTCCGGGGGTGAAGAACGCCGCCGAGCTGGCCGACCAGATTGCGGCTGCCGAACTGCCGCCACTCGGCGAGGCTGAGCTGGGGCGGATCGACGTGCTGCGGGAGGGCGACTTCGGCGTGCGCCAGAACGGCGACCGAGTGTTGTAGCGATCATGTGAACAGGGTTGTCAACGAGACGCGAGTGATTCGCCGGCCGCATCGGTCACGTGGGAGGCGGTTGTAGTCTTAACGCCAGGTAGCGAGCGCTGTGAGTGGATGAGTGAACGAGATCGAGATTCCGGACATCGTGATCCGCCGCTTGCCGCTGTACGCGCGGGAGCTTGGGCTGTTGGCGGGCGAGGGCCGAGATTTCATCTCGTCCCAGGAACTCGGTCGTCGGCTGGGCGTGACACCGGCTCAGATTCGCAAGGATCTGTCCTACTTTGGCCGGTTCGGCAAGCGCGGCCGCGGCTACGAGGTCCTCGGTCTGAGGGAACGACTGCGCAGCATCCTGGGGCTCAACGGCCGGGTCAAGGAGATGGTCCTGATCGGCGTCGGCCAGCTTGGCCGGGCGGTGCTGGGATACAGCGGATTCCGGCGGGGCGGCTTTGAGGTCGTGCGAGTGTTCGATTCCGACCCGAAGCAGATTGGCCAGAAGGTCGACAATCATCGCGTCGCAGACGTCGCCACGCTGCCGGAGTACCTGGAGCGGACGCGGGTTTCGATGGGCATCGTGGCGGTGCCGGCCGATGCAGCGCCGTCGGTAATCGACACGCTGGTCGACGGCGGGGTGCGAGCGATTCTCAGCTACGCGCCGGTGACGACCAGCGTGCCGCATGGGGTGCGTCTACGACAGATCGATCCGGTGATGGAGCTGGAGAGCATGGCCTACTACCTCGAGGAACCGTTCGACGGCTACGTCGAGGACCATCAGGCTGATCACCAGGCGGGCGCGGCGGCGAACTAGGGCGTGTTCACACTAGGCTCATTCCACGTTGCCCCGTGCTTGACACGGGGCCCAGACCTCGAGGCTTGGGAGCAGCAACGCCGTCGTCCTTGGCTCAACGGTGGAGCGGGCGGACTCACGCGCGAGCATCGAGGTGA
>JAJDYG010000031.1 GCA_022822855.1 Dehalococcoidia bacterium | reverse complement strand
CCAGGGGCCGAACTCGGCCGGCAGACCGCGCCAGGTGCAACCTTCCTTCGCGATGTAGAACAGCGCGTCCAGCACCTGGCGCTGGGGGACCGTCAACTTGCCGCGCGGCGTCGGCAGCAACGGCGCGACCCGCTCGTACTGAGCATCCGTCAATCTCATCTGGTCACCAAGCCGCGCCGCCGCACACTCACTCTGACAGGTCTAACCGCTACTGTGAACAGGCCCTAGGCCCAACGGAGCCATAGCCTCATCCAATCTTTGCATCACAGTGCTGGTTGCCTGTCGTGCTACCTCGGCAATTTGTCTCGAGTTCAACGGCCAAACCGAATTCTCATGAAATCGAAGCACGTAGCAACCATCACCTGTTCGCCAGCCTGCTTCTCGGACACACCTTGAGAACGACTTGAAGAATGCGTGTTCTTTGCTGTGGTTGTGCAGGTACGATCCAGGGCCAACACTGCTCGGCACTATCTTGTGTTCGATAACCATGTTCCTATCTCCTGGCGCCTTCAGCAATACCTCCGGTGACTTGTTCATCCGATCGCTAACATCCACACAGTCAACATGTTGGTATCTGGATCCGTAGAGCTTCTCATACTCACGTACAAGGCCCTTCAGATTATGCCACTCGCAGCCTCGGGCGTCTTCTGCACACTCGAACAGCATAAGTTGATCCTCTCCACGTCAGGCGCCTGAACAGTCTCGCTGCCCTTTCGATGACGATAGCGCGATCCTCTTGGCATGGGGACTCGGCCACCTCGGTACTTGGAGGTTGGCAGCCTCTCGCCTAGTGAACAGCAGGTAGGGTGCCGGCCAGAGTCTCCAGCCGACCCTCTAGCCAACCACTATCTGTAGTCGCGCAGATCGGAATGATAAGACCTACACCCGCAACGACCGCCGATCTGCCGATTCCGGCCTGAGACCCAACGTCTGACCCTCCGCGTCGGGAATCAAATCCAGCGTCTCCATTACGACCTGCCTCGGTCCAACCGTCACTCCCGACACACCAACTCCCACATCGAACATCAGACCGCATATCGTGATCCGACACATGAACTCGGAGGCCCCGCAATGCACCCCTCACCACCCAACCACCGCTTACCAAAGGCAACCAAACCTAACCACCTCCTACCACTTCAGATCGCCAAAAGCCCAGTGTTTTACGCGGCCGGACGCCCTTTTTTCCTCCACCCCGCCGGAAGGAAAAATCTCTACCAACCACCCAGGCGACCACCTCCGCAGGCAGACGCGACCCTCCAAACTCAGCCGAACAGAACCGAACGCCCTACGACTCAATCAACCCACAGACCGCGCCCGCCGGATCCCGGATCACGCAGAACCGGGCCTCGCCCATCGCCCTCGGACCATCCACGATCTCGCCGCCCAGCTCCGTCACACGCTCCACGCTGGAATCGAGGTCCTCCACGTTGATATAGATCATCCACATCGGCGGAATGTTGGCATTCACCCCGCGTGCATGGCAGACGCCTCCAACGGCCGACTCGCCGTCGGGCGTGAGCATCACGTAGTCGTCGTAGTCGCCCATGCTCAGCGGCTGCGACTGCCAGCCGGCGACCGCCGAGTAGAAGTCCCGCACCTGCTCCGCATTGCCGACGGTCAGGTCCTGCCACCCAATCCGGCCGGGCCGCTGGTCAGGCGCTTCGTCATTCATCGGTCGTCCCGAACCGCTGGAACCCGGGGTGGTGGAGCCGAGGGGATTCGAACCCCTGACCTCCGCCGTGCAAGGGCGGCGCTCTCCCAACTGAGCTACGGCCCCGGAGATCTCAGCCTAACGCTACGGTGTCGAGTCCTGACTCAGCGCCTTCAGATTCAGCGGCAGACCTGCGGCCACGAACCAGACGTCGTCCGCCGCCGACGCGACAAGCTGATTCACCCGCCCCAACTGGTCGGCGTAGTCGCGACCCAGCTTCGTCATCGGCACGATGCCCAGCACGACCTCATTCGAGACCACGATCCATGACGCATCTTGCCCCCGGTAACAATCCAGCAACCGCTCAGTCTCGGCCAAGATGTCGCGCTCGCCCTCGGCGTGCATCAGGTTGCTCACCCACAGCGTCAGACAGTCCAGCAGCACGGTGTCATAGCCGTCCACAACCGGCCGCAGCGAGCCGACCAGGTCAAGCGGCTCCTCAAGCGTGTCCCACTCCGCCGGACGGTCCACCTGGTGCTTGCGAATCCGCGCCGCCATATCTTCATCGCCTGCCTCGGCCGTGGCCACAAACAGCACCCGACCGCTGCCCTCCGCAAGCCGCTGTGCATACGTGCTCTTCCCGGCCCGCCGCCCGCCCAGGATCAGCGTCAATCGCTTTGCCACAGCTCAGTCCTCTCCCAGGGACGCCAAATGGCTCGTGTCATTCCACAGCTCCAGGACTCCCGAGTCGCCAAACGTGCGAACGACCGAAAGGCTCGCCGTGTCAAGACGAAACCGAAAGTGACTCTCAGCCGGCAAGTCCAGCAGACAGATCAACAACGCCGGCAACGACCCGCCATGCCCCACAACCAGAACCTGCTCGCCCGATCCATGCGCCGCTCGAACCCGGTCATGAAACTCGCGAACCCGCTCAATCACTTCCCGCAAGCTCTCACCTCCCGGAGGCGCATACGCCGCGCTCTGCCGCATCATCCGCTCCGCCAACCCCGCCGGATCCAAAGCCTCTGCCTCAGCAAACGTCAACCCTTCCCACTCGCCATAGGCAAACTCCCGCAGCTCGGGAACCGGCGCGACGGCGAGACCGGAGTCGCCAACGACCGATTCGGCGGTCTGCATCGTGCGACCGAGGTCGCTGGCGTACACCGCCGAGAACGCAGTCTCCGCAAGCCGCCCAGAAAGCCGAGCCGCCTGCGCGCTCCCATGCTCGTTCAGCGGCGGGTTCGACTGCCCCTGAATCCGGCGCGCGCGGTTCCACTCCGTCTCGCTATGTCGCACCAGGTACCAGCTGCAACCGGCATCCCAGGGAACGAACACCTTCTCATCTCCCATGCAAACCTCCTACCAGAACGGCGCAGCAAAGAGCTCAGGCAACACCGGCGCCAGCGCCACGCCAAAGATCAGCACCGCAACCTCGCCAACCTCATTCACCGCCCCATACGCGTCGCCCGTCATCCCGCCGAGCTGGCCGGTCATCCAGCGCCCCAATCCCAACCCAACAAGCGTCGCCGCGCCGAACAGAACCAGCCCGCCCCCGCCGAGAAGGAGCCCGGCCGCCAGCGCCGCGATCACCAGTCCCACCGCCCCATGCCACCAGCGCCCGCCATCCTGGAACGACGCGCCCAGCCCCTCTGCTCGCGCATACGGAAACGCCAACATCGTCGCCAGCATGCCGAATCTCGACAGGCAGGGAAAGACAAGCAGCAGACCGATCCGCGCACCATCGGGAAGCCCGGCCAGCAGACTCCACTTGGTCACGATCAACGCCGCCCCGCCGATCACCGCAAACGCGCCAACATGCGTGTCGCGCAGGATGCGTAGCCGATCCTCGGCCGTGTAGCCGCCGAACAGGCCGTCGCAGCAGTCGAGAAAGCCCTCCGTGTGCAGCGCTCGAGTCAGAATCAACAGCGCCGACACCAACAGGGCGCCGACCACGATCGCCGGCAAACCCTCGCGAGCCGCTGCATCAAGTCCGACGAGGCACGCGCCCAGCAGGAGTCCGACCAGGGGAAACCAGGCGCGATCGGCGCCTGTCGGCGCGCGATTGGCGGACACGGGCAGAATCGTCAGGAAGCCAATCGCCGCGCGCGGTCCGCTCACGGCGACGCGCCCCGGTCCGACGCAGCCTGCCCCGACACGCCGGCCTCCGTGAACGTGGCCATCTCATTCAGACTGGCCGCCGCCGCGTCGACGATGCCCATCGCCAGCACCGCGCCCGTGCCTTCGCCCAGCCGCATCCCCAGGTCGAGCAGCGGCTCGAGTCCCAGGTGTTCAAGCGCGATGCCATGGCCACGCTCCGCAGAACGGTGACCGGCGATCAGGTAGTCGCGGCTCAGCGGCACAATCGACTGTGCGATCAACGCCGCCGCAGCCGTGATAAATCCGTCCAGGACCACAGGTGTCCGCCGCGAGGCTGCGCCCAGCACGACGCCTGCCAGGACGCCGATCTCGAAGCCGCCCAGCGTGCGCAGCACGTCCATGCCATCAGTGGGGTCGGGCTGGTTGACGGCGATCGCCTGCTTCACCACCGCCACCTTCCCCGCAAGCTGCTCATCACTGCGAGACGCGCCTCGACCCGTCACCGCTTCCGGCGGACGCCCGCACAGCACCGAAACGATCGCCGCGGCGGAGGTCGTGTTACCGATCCCCATCTCTCCGATCCCGATGATGTCGTCGTAGGCCGCTGCCGCTCGCGCAATCTTGGCCCCCGCGTCGAGCGCAGCTTCAGCCTGCTCCAGAGTCATCGCCGGCCCCTCGGTGATGTTCTGCGTCCCGAATCCAAGGCGCACCGAAACCAGCGCGTCCGACGGCCCCACCGGCACCGCGACGCCGGCGTCGACGATGGTCAGATCGACGCCGGCCCGCTCGGCGAGCGCGTTGACGGCCGCTCCACCCTCGAGGAAGTTCTGCACCATCTGAGCGGTGACCTCTTGGGGATAGCTGCTCACGCCGCTCGCCGCGACGCCGTGGTCGCCGGCTGCGAGGATGAGCTGCTTGCGGTAACCGCGCGGCTGCTCGTCGCCTTGCATCCCGGCCAGCAGGATCGACAGCTCCTCCAGCCGTCCCAGGCTGCCGGGTGGTTTCGTCAGTTGCCGCTGGCGCCGCTCCGCCGCGGCCATGGCTTCGCGGTCGAGCGGCTCGATAATCCGCAGAATGTCGTCGAGCATGATCATCTGAACGACCCGCACTCCCTAGAACTCAATACCCGGCTGGGCCTTGATGCCCTGGTCCTCGTACGGATGCTTAACCAGTTTCATCTCGGTCACCAGGTCGGCGTAATCGATCAGTTCCTGTGGCGCGCTTCTTCCCGTGATGATCACGTGCACCTGCTCAGGCCGCCGCCTCAGTGTCTCGATCACTTCAGAAACCTCGATCCAGCCGTAGTGCATCGCGTATGTGAACTCGTCGAGCACGATGATGTCCTCATCACCGCGCACAATCGCCTCCCGGCATCGCTCCCATTGCGCCACGGCGAGCGCAGTCGTCTCATCCATGTCCTTGGACAGCCAGGTAAATCCGTCGCCCAGAGATTCAATCGGCAATCCAATCTTCTTGGCCGCGCGATGCTCGCCGAAGTTCGCCGTCGAATGCTTGATGAACTGGAACATGCGGACATTGAAGTCGCGGCCCCAGGCCCGAAACAGCACGCCCAGAGCCGCGGTCGTCTTGCCTTTGCCGTCTCCGGTGTTGACGATCACCAGTCCCTGCCGCCGCCGCGCTCCGGCGTTCGCGGGAGCAGCCGGGCGCTCGGAAGGGTCGTTAGCAGACGGCACTGGTCGCCTCGCTGCTCCTGCCCGCTCTCACGTCAACCGTGAGCGCAGGAGTCGTCCCGCCAAAGACCTCGACCTCGGCCGGAGACTGATCCGCCGGCCCAATCAGGCTGACGGCAAGCGCGCCCGTGACCGGCTCGCGATAGATCGCGGACTTCACGCCGAACGCCGCTTCAATCGTCTCCGGAGTCAACACCTCGCGTGGTGGACCATCCGTCACCACACGCCCGCCGGCCAACAGCACCAACTGGTCGCAAAACCGTGCTGCGAGGTTGAGGTCATGGATCGCGGCGATCGCCGTCAGGCCTTCGTCGACCAGGCGCCGCACGAGAGTCAGAATCTTGAGCTGATGCAGGACATCGAGGTTCGAGGTCGGCTCGTCCAGGAGGAGCACCTGGGGCTGCTGCGCCACAGCACGGGCGAGGAAGACCCGTTGGCGTTCACCGCCCGACAGCGTTTCGATGGTCCGGTTGGAGAACGCCTCTGTCTCCGTCAGCCGCATGGCGTCTCTGGCGATCTGGTCGTCGGCTCGACCCTCGGCCTGGAAGCGTCCCAGGTGCGGATAGCGACCCATCAACACCAGCTCGAACGTAGTGAACCCCTGCGTGTATGGAGCGATCTGGGGAACCAACGCGAGAATCTCGGCAACCTTCCGCGCCGGAAGCGACTTCAAGTCAGCACCATGCAACGAGACCGCGCCGTCCTGGTAGCTGAGCACGTTCGAGATCGCCCGGAGCAGGGTCGACTTGCCCGCGCCGTTCGGACCGATCAGCCCGACGAACTGTCCTCGATCCGCACGAACGTCGACACGGTCGAGCAGCGTCGCCGCCTCAACTCTGAAGCTGACACCGCAGGCGTCGACCGCAGGCGTGTGATTGATGTGATGCGTCACTGCCAGCTCCTACTCACTCCTGACCCGCGAGGCTGAAGCCCTGTGCGGGTGGATCGGGAAAGTCATCGGGCCAGAGAATGCGGGCCAGGTCCTCGGCCCCGCGAATGTTCCAATAGGAAAGCGTCGTGAAGTGCTTGCTTTCCACGACATGGACCGCGCCGCCCTTGATCGCCGGCACCTCGGCCAGCGCCTGGTTGTCGAACAGACTCCGATGGAACTCTGCGGCGCCGAACTCGATCGGCTGTGCGATGATGATGACGTCCGGCGCCATCGCGATCACACCCTCGAGGCTCGTCGTCTGATTGCCTTGAATCCCGGCCTCAGCCGCCGCATTGATCCCACCGGCGGCATCTATCACGCCGCCCTCGGTGGAGTCTGCGCCGGCCACCCAGAGCGTGTCGGAGTACTGCGTCAGAGCAAGGACCCTCGGTTTGTCCGATTTCGATCCTGTGACCCCGACGAGCGCATCGAACCGAGCCTGGATTTCATCGGCGAACTCCCAGGCGCGATCCTCCTCGCCGTAGATGTAGCCCAGCAGCAGGATGGCATTGATCCGCGACTCCGGCGTCTGCACAAGTTCGGTCTGGACGACTGGAATGCCGGCCCGCTCAAGGGCGTCAACCCCCTCCGCCGGATAGAACGGGCTGGTCACCACCACATCGGGCGCCTCAGCGATGATCGTCTCCGGATCGCGCGTAATCACCGCCTTGTCCTGGACCCAGTCGGCGATGTTTGAGTAGGTCGCAATCTTGCTGACATCTCCGACCGCGACCAACCTCTCGATCGGCACCAGGGCGAACGTGATTTCGTCGTGGCCGATCGATGCGGTAATGATTCGTTCCGGCTTGGCGGGAATGCTGACGATTCCGTTGAGTCCCTCAACTTCTCGCGGCCAGCCGGTGTTGCTCGGATCGACAATCCCGCGCACGCCATCGAGCGATCGAGCGCTCGGCTGCGAAGACTGCGAAGACCGCGAAGACCGCGCCTGGTCATCAGCGACTGGCGGTTCCGTCTCAGCTTGAGGCTCGGATTTATCCTGCTCTGCTTGCTCTGGCGCTGCCGCCTGTTGCGCCTCCGCGGCCTCCTGCTCGGCCGGCTGCGCCTGCTGCTGCTCAGCCTGTTGCGCTTGCGCAACGGCCTGCTCTTGCACAGGCTCGGCCGGTTCGGCTGCTTGCCGACCTTGGGCCTGATCTTGCGTTTGGCCGCCCTCTGACTGTGTGGCGATTTGCTCCTGTCGCTCCTGCTGCGCAGGCTTCTCCGAGGAACAGGCCGACGACCCCAGCCCGACCAGCAGCACGATTCCGATGACAAACCATCCCAGCCCCTTGCCCAACACGGCAACTCCTTTCGACAGCCACCCGCTCATAGCGAGTAGACCTGTCGCTTGTTCTTGATCAGCAGCAGGATGAAAAACGGCGCTCCGACGAAGGCAGTC
This sequence comes from Dehalococcoidia bacterium, assembly GCA_022822855.1. Lineage (GTDB taxonomy): Bacteria > Chloroflexota > Dehalococcoidia > Bin125 > Bin125 > Bin125. The sequence goes on along the minus strand of JAJDYG010000031.1, from coordinate 15,661 downwards.
AAGATGCCGACTCGGAACTCAGCGGGTTGGATGACGGTTCGCGCTACGGTGTCGGCGAGGATCACGAAGACCGCTCCACCGAGCGCGCTCATTGGAATCAGGACGCGGTTGTCGGGTCCCAGCATCAGCCGCAGGATGTGAGGAACGACCAATCCGACGAAGGCGATCGTTCCACTGACCGCGACCGCGGCGCCGGTGGCCAGCGACGCGGCGAGCAACATCACAACGCGCGTCGCTCCGACGCGCACGCCCATCGAACGGGCTTCGTCGTCTCCAAGCATCAGCAGGTTCAAATCACGCGCCAACAAGAGCAAGACTGCGGCGCTGCCCAGGATCAACGGTCCGGCAATTCGCACGTGTTCCCACGAGCGCGAATCGAGCCCGCCTGCCAGCCAGAAGAGAATCTCTCGCAATGCCGCGTTATCCGGCAGAACAATGATGATCGCCGAGACGATGGCTCCCAGAAACGCATTGACTGCGACGCCGGCGAGCAACAGCGTCGCCATCGAGAAGTGACCACCGACGACAGCGATTCCGTAGACCAGCATCGCGGCCGACATGGCTCCGACGAATGCGAACACCGGCAAGGCGAGGAAAAAAAGCCCCGTCAGGCCGGACGCAATTGCCACGACCGCTCCCAGGGCGCCGCCGGCCGAGACGCCGATGATGCCGGGATCGGCCATGGGATTGCGAAACAGGCCCTGCATCGTCGCGCCGGCCACGCCGAGCGCCATACCCACCGCGGCTCCGACCACGATGCGTGGCAGCCGGATCTGGTCAATGACCAACTGTTCCGTGCGGCCGAATTCGGGAACATCGAAACCGAGCGCGGACAGGGCGATCCAGGCGACGTGACTGGCAGGAATGTCCACAGGCCCGAGACTGAGTGAAACCAGCCCGACCGCCAGTACGAGCACCAACAGGATCGACAAGCCGATGCCCAGACGGGCCGTGACGCCCATCTGCCGATAGCCGCGCAACGAAGGCATACCGACGAGCAAAGAAAAACCTCCAGCGCAACTCCGCTGGAGGGATGGTGTTCGATCTTCCCGACGCTGCCAGAACTGGCGCCCGGAGATCGAGGGACCTCTCTATTGCGGAGAGTTGTCACCTCTCGTCCAGGCAGGTCTCCTGGCTCGCGGGTGGGGTTCTCGCCGGACCCTTCCCATCGACTTGACGTCACGTCAGTCGACAGTGGGCGCCGGCTCCCCTGTCAGCTCTTTCGAGCCCCGCTCACAGTGGCGCTACCGCGGCGGATTTTCACCGCCTTCCCTATTCTCCCGGGACGGGCACCTGAACGAATGCTGCCCAGCAGACTACCACCGGCCTTCGCCGCCGGGCAAGCACGGTGGCCCATAAGGTCGCAGAAACGAAACACGCCGCCCACGGCGGCGTGTCGAGCTGTCATCGTGGTGGGCCATCCTGGACTCGAACCAGGGACCTCAGTCTTATCAGGACTGCGCTCTAACCTGCTGAGCTAATGGCCCGGGATGGCCTTCGGCCGGTAGTTGTTCGGCCTTAACCGTTGGAGAGCGGAAGTCAGTGCATTTGAGAAGCAAATCACGCCGTTGACCTCTCGGCCGCGGCCCGTGTTAGGGGTGTTGGCGTCGAAGCGCCCATGTCATTGCTGAAGGGGCTGGCGGATCGACCTGGGAGCTCAAACGATGATGGGACCATCGTTCGGCCTTCCCCGCATCAAGTGCGGGGAATTCTCCCTAGAAAGGAGGTGATCCAGCCGCAGCTTCCGCTACGGCTACCTTGTTACGACTTCGTCCCAGTCGCGAGTCCCACCTTAGGCGGCTGCGTCCCGAAGGTTCGCGCACCGACTTCAAGTGTTACTCACTCCCATGACGTGACGGGCGGTGTGTACAAGGCCCGAGAACGTATTCACCGCAGTATGGCTGACCTGCGGTTACTAGCAACTCCGGCTTCAAGCAGGCGAGTTTCAGCCTGCTATCCGAACTGGGGCCGGTTTTGAGGGATTCGCTCCTGCTCGCGCAGTGGCTGCCCGTTGTACCGGCCATTGTAGCGTGTGTGTCGCCCTGGGCGTAAGGGCCACGCTGACTTGACATCGTCCCCACCTTCCTCTGCGTTGTACGCAGCGGTCTCGCTAGAGAAATACAACTAACGACGAGGGTTGCGCTCGTTGCGGGACTTAACCCAACACCTCACGGCACGAGCTGACGACAGCCGTGCAGCACCTGTGATCCGGCCCCGAAGGGAAGCGGGCTTTCACCCGCGGTCCGGAACATGTCAAGCCCAGGTAAGGTTCTTCGCGTTGCATCGAATTGAACCACACGCTCCGCTGCTTGTGCGGGCCCCCGTCAATTCCTTTGAGTTTTAGCCTTGCGGCCGTACTCCCCAGGCGGGATGCTTATTGCGTTAGCTGCGTCACAGAGGGGGTCGATACCCCCCACGACTAGCATCCATCGTTTACGGCGTGGACTACCCGGGTATCTAATCCGGTTCGCTACCCACGCTTTCGTACCTCAGCGTCAGGATGCGTCTGGCAAGCCGCTTGCGCCACTGGTGTTCCTCCCGGTATCTACGCATTCCACCACTACTCCGGGAATTCCGCTTGCCTCTACGCCCCTCCAGCGTCACAGTTTCCATCGGCCGCTCCCGGTTGAGCCGGGAGATTTCACGACAGACTTATGGCGCCGCCTACGTACGCTTTACGCCCAGTAAATCCGGATAACGCTCGCCACCTACGTCTTACCGCGGCTGCTGGCACGTAGTTAGCCGTGGCTTATTCGCCGGGTACCGTCAAAGTTCTTCCCCGGCAAAAGGGATTTACAACCCGAAGGCCTTCATCACCCACGCGGCGTTGCTGCGTCAGGCTTTCGCCCATTGCGCAAGATTCCTCGCTGCTGCCTCCCGTAGGAGTCTGGGCCGTGTCTCAGTCCCAGTCTGGCTGATCATCCTCTCAGACCAGCTACCGATCGTCGCCTTGGTAGGCCGTTACCCCACCAACCAGCTAATCGGACGCAGGCTCCTCCCAAGGCGCCGGAACATTTCCCCACCGGTCCGATCCGATGGGCGTATGGGGCATTAGCCCGCGTTTCCACGGGTTGTTCCCCTCCTCGGGACAGATCACCTACGCGTTACTCAGCCGTTTGCCACTCAGTCTCCCTCACCGAAGCGAGGGGCTTCGTTCGACTTGCATGCGTAAGGCACGCCGCCAGCGTTTATCCTGAGCCAGGATCAAACTCTCCATTGGATCAGCCGATCGTGTCGGCTGCAAAGGTAGAGATGGTTCGGACTCTAGAGCCATTCCTGCGCCCACCGAGGTGAGCGCCAAGAGGGCTTAGTGTTCAAACTTGGGGGGCTCCCCAAGCACACTGGACTTCCGCTCTCCAATTGTTAAGGCCTGGCCGATGCGGGGCGGTGGTCGCTGGTTCGACCGGTGCGCCCTGCATTTGCGCAGAAGTCAATAGTAGACCGTCGGATTCCACGATGTCAACGCTCGGCGCTCGCCGGTGGACAACCTGGAACAAGCCGGATTGTGCCGCCCGCCACACTGAGCTCCACGCCGTCTGGCAGCTCGACCCGCCCGTGCCCGGTGCGAATCACCTGCAGCGCCGCAGCCGTCCGCTCCGAGCTGAGTATCACCCCCGCCTCCCGGCAGAGCGCCCGGACCACGCGATTCTGCAGTTGACCCGGCAGCGACAGGAACAGCCGTCGAGACAGCGCGCCGTCCTCATCCCGCAGTTGTTCGAGCGTCTGTTGGCCGACCAGGTCGAGTAACCCCCGGTCCGAATTGACCGCCTTCGCCAGTTCCGCAAGTCGCTCTGAGACGTTCGGATTGAGCTCAGCCATGATCGGCAGCAACGAGTGTCTGACCCGGTTTCGCGTGTATCCCAGGTGTTCGTTGGACGGGTCGCTGACTGGACTCCAGCGATACGCACGGCAAACCGCCTCGGTCTCCGCTCTGGTCACGTCGAGGACCGGTCGCACGAGCTCCACGTCATCGTGTAGCGAACGCGTTGGCGGCATCCCGCTGAGGCCGTCCAGGCCGGAGCCGCGCAGGATGTGGAGCAAGACGGTCTCGGCCTGATCGTCCCGAGTGTGACCGACAGCCACGAGCGGAGCTCCCCAGTCGAGCGCGAGTTGCGTCAACGCCTGATATCGGACCCGACGAGCGGCGGCCTCGAGCCCGTCGGATGAGGCCTCTGCCTCCGCCGATGCGTCCGCCTCGACGAGATCGAACGGCGCGCCGGCCCTGGCCGCCACATCGGCGGATGCCTCCCGAAACTCAGCGCGAACGTCGTTCGCCTGAATCAGATGATCGACATGCGCGGCGCGGATTCTCCAACCGTGTCGGCTCTGCGTGTCGGCCAACAGGAGCAACATCGCCGAGGAGTCGGCGCCGCCGGATACAGCAGCGAGCAACGGCCTCCCTGATCCCGTCCCGGCACCGTCCACCAGGGCCCGTGAGATTCGGCGTCCGATCTCGCGAATCCGGCGATCCGTCGGCAAGGTCACCGGGACCCTCGATCCTCCCGGCGAGTCCGGCTACTCGGCTTCTTCCGGCAACAGGTTCGCCCACCAGGGAGAACGACTGATCTCCAGCGTCCCGCGCCGCGGCGCGTGGACGGCGAACGACTCCTCGCCGGGCCGCACCATGCCCAGATCTTCGCGCGCCACGCGTTCGATGTAGGCGTCGGAATCCAACCAGGCGACCAGAGCCGCAAGTTGTTCGGCGTCATAGCGGAGTTGCTCGATCTCGGCCCGCGTTTCGATGATTCGATCATCAAGGCTATTCGCCTGGAGCAGTCCCTCGACGCCGCTGTAGACAACGAACCCGACCAGCAACAACGACGAGACGAAGGCAATCCGACGAAGCAGCCAGCGCAAGGCGGTCCGTTTTGGCATCGCCTGCGGCGTCTGCTGCTCAAGAGCAGGGCCGGCCCCGGAGTCGGTGACAATCTCGACCGTGCGGTCGACCGGCATCTCGGCCATAGTCTGAGGTCTGCGCCCCCGCCGATGGCACTCTACACCCGAGGGAACGAGCTAGAGACCGTTCAGATGGTGTCGATCGTTTAACCGGACCACGGCAGGGACGCCGTCGGCCACGCGAAAGGTCGTGATCCCGGCGAGGCCGGTGTCGATCCTCCGCCACTCGCGAGGCGGCATGGCCAGGGCGTGGACCACCAGCATCTTGACGACAAAGTTGTGGGTGACCAGCAGGCCGGTGCCTTCCGTCGGGTCGGCGACCAGTTCATCAAGCAGCGGTCGCGAGCGCTTCAGGACATCCAACAACGACTCTCCTCCGGGCATTGGAGCGCTGACCGAATCGTCGCCTCGCCAAGCTCCCAGGAAGTCTGCAAATCGCTTCCTCACGATCGACCACTCAAGTCCCTCGAGCTCCCCAACGTCCAACTCGATCAACCCATCGCAGGCCGTCGCCTCGATCTGGTGATCCTCGGCGATCGCTTCCGCGAGCAATCGAGCACGCGAGAGCGGACTGGTCAGAACCCTGGTGATCGGCTCGTTCGTCAACGCCTCCACTGTCGCCCGCAGCTGACGCAGGCCGAGTTCTGTCGGAGGCGAGTCGGTCCGGCCAAGTCCGACGTTGGAGCGATTCGCCTCAGACTCGACGTGGCGCAGAACGATAATCCGGTTCACGCGGTCACTCGTTCTCCGGCGAGTTCAATCGCCGTTCGATGAATGCGCGCTGGTTCTTCGACCACGCCAAGGGCAAGCATCACCTGCTCGGGACGCCCCGCTCCGCGCTCGTCGTTGCGCAAACGCATCGACAGCCTGGCCGCCTCTTCGGACACTTCGATCAACTCAATCTCAAGTATCAGCGGCCGCAGATCGTATGACTTCGTCTCTTTGCCGCGCTGGTGGCTCCAGGGAATCTCGTCACGGCTCAGGAGGTCGTCAATCGCATCCTGCCATTCGGCCGACAACCACGATTCCCGTGCCTCGACTTCGTACGTCGCGGCGCGAAGCATCGACTGGAGCGAGGCTTGCTTCAGTGGTCCTTCGCCCAACTCGAGAATCCGCAGTCCGGGAGTCAGTTCCGCTGTCAGATCTCGGTGTGTGTTGGCAAGGTCGACCCTCGCCGTCAGCAAGATGTCGAGTAGCTCGGCTTCGGAAGTCACCCCGACCGCCAGCGGAGCGGCCAGCGCAATCTTTGGTCGCGGAGAGAATCCGTGAGACGTCGCCAGCGGTAGCCCGGCGCGCTTGCAGACACGTTCCCAGACGCGCATCAGATCGAGGTGGGAGACGTACTTGAGCGGGCCTTCCGCCGCAAACTTGATGTGCAGTCGCTGAACGGCGTCCGATTGACTCATGGTCCGGCAAGCCAGGCAGCCGCGGCAGTGTGCGGATCGGCCTTGCGCGAGGCCACGTCATTGGCCAGCTTCGCCAGACGCTCCTCGCCCGTCGCGGTATGCAGTTGGTTGAGCACGTTCGCGCGGGCCAGCGCCGTGATCTGCTGCCGGGCCCGATCGAGTTCTGCGGACTCCAGCCTGCCCGACGACCGCAACTCTTCGAAATGCGCGTCGCACGCGTCAACCAGTTTGTCGGTCCCTTCGCCCTGGGTCGCAACGACTCTGACCACGGGTGGATCCCAGCCGCGATCCGGGTTGAGCGAGAGCAGCGCCTTCAACGCCGAGACCATCCGGTCCGCGCCCGGCAGATCCGACTTGTTCACGGCGAGCACATCGGCGATCTCCATGATCCCCGCCTTCAGCGTCTGCACCTCGTCGCCCATGTTCGGCGTATTGACCAGGATCGTCGTCTGCGCGGCGCCCGCAATATCGACCTCGTCCTGTCCCGCGCCGACCGTTTCGATCAGAACTACGTCCTTGCCGTAAGCGTCGAGCACGTGAACCACGTCCTGCGTCGCCGCCGACAGTCCGCCCAACGCCCCGCGCGAAGCGAGTGACCGAATGAATACGTCGGAATCCGAATACAGCTCGGTCATCCGCACCCGGTCGCCGAGAATCGCGCCCATCGTGTACGGCGACGAGGGATCGATGGCGACGATGCCGACCGTCTGACCACGCTGTCGGAACGCCTTGGCCAGCTCGTTGGTGACCGTGCTCTTGCCCGCGCCGGGCGAGCCGGTCAGGCCGATCGTGCGGGCCCGCCCGCTGCGCGGATAAAGCGAGCGAAGCATGTCGCGACCGCGCTGGTCGCCGCTCTCGACCCAGCTCAAGACTCGCGCCAGCGCGCGGCGGTCGCCGGCCAGCAGACGCTCCTCCAGCTCGGCAAGCCGGCCGGAAAGTTGGAAGTTCGGGGTGGCGGCGGTTTCGGTTGTCACGAACGGTCGAGCTCGGGCACGTGGGCGCGGACATACTCCGCGATGTCACCGGTATGCGCGCCTGGTCCGAAGACCGCCGAGAAGCCGGCATCCTGCAACACGGCCGCGTCCTCGTCGGGAATGATCCCGCCACCCAGAAACAGAGTGTTCTCCGGCGTAATCCCGCGTTGCCCGCATGCCTCAACGACCCGAGGGAACAGCTCCAGGTGCGCGCCCGACAGCACGGAAAGCGCAACCACATGCACATCCTCTTGCAGCGCCGCCTCGGCGATCATGTCCGGAGTCTGGCGAATCCCCGTATAGATCACTTCCATCCCGGCGTCGCGAAGAGCCCGAGCCACAATCTTCGCCCCCCGGTCATGCCCGTCAAGCCCCGGCTTCGCCACCAGCACTCGGATCTGGTCGGTCATCGTTGCGGTATCGCTCATGATCTCAACTCTCAATCAGCATCGATCAGCTTAAGCCTCCGACAGCCTCAACCGCGCGCCATAAGTGTGCTTTGGCGAAATGAATGCCCCGGCACTGGCGTCGGTCACGGTCCAGCCTTCACCGCGCAGGTGATCCACTGACGCCGCGGCGTCGCGCACAGTCAGCGCCAGCATGAACATGCCCTCACCCGACAAATCGAGCTTCCGCGGCAACGGCCCGCCGCTGCCCGGCAAGGGACGCACCAGCTCGATCGCCGTCGGGCCGATGTCCAGGAACTGACCCTCCAGCCCCAGAGCCTCGGCCATGAACGGCTCGCGACCAACCAACCCGTAGCGCTCCGTCCACGCCTCCGTGACCGGCGCCACGTCATTGACCGCGACGGTCATGTGGTGCAGCGCGTGCGGTCCCGGTCCCGAAGTCGGGCCTGAGTGCTGCGGCGCATCGTCGGGCGGTTGCGCGTACTCGATCAGCACGCCGTGGTTGGACTTCGGGTGAATGAACCCGATCATCCCCGTCAGACCGACCCGCGGCTCCTCGTCGATCATCTGCATGCCAGACTCTCTGGCTGCAATCAGATCGCCGCCGACATCCGTCGACTCGAAGCAGATGTGATGAAAGCCCTCCCCGTGCGTTTCCAGGTAGCGAGTCACGCCGGTGTCCGGACGGGTTGGCTGGAGTAACTCGATCTCGCAGTTGTCGAGCGGAAAAATGACTCCGCGGACGCCTTGTGATTCGAGCTCGGTGTCCAGCGCCGTCTCAAGACCGAACGTATCGCGCCAGACTTCGGCGGTCTTGTCCGCGTCGTGCACGGCAATGCCGATGTGATGAATGCGTGTCAGTGCCATCGTGTTCCTATCTCGCTCCCCGCCTCGCTCGATGCGGGTTAGTCGTCCTTCGCAATCGCGCCGAGCTTCGACTCAAGCTCGCGCCGATGCTCCCGGTCATGCTCCAGCGCCACGCCCAGCAGAATCCGTGCCGGGTTCCCTGGCGTGTTCAGGTCGGCGTCCGGAATGCGCTCCACCAGCGTAGCCGTGCGCTCCCGCAAATCCCGCAATGCCCGGATCAGCGCCGTCAGCCGTCGATTGCCAAGCGATGCAACAGCGGCGGCGTTGGTCGAATCGATCCGCCGTGTCGGAAAGTCGAGAAGGGACGGGAACGCGCCGCCGAGATGCTCCTCAATCGCCGCCCGTTCCTCCGCCTCCCAGAACAGCCGATGAGCCGCCATCCCCGTCGGCGACCACGCACCCTCGGCAAGAGCATCGTCGACCTGGCCCTCAGGCACGCCTGCCAGCGTTTTCAGCAGTAGATCACGTTCAGCTTGCCACCAGTAACGCAAACGCTGCGCGTCCGACCATTCATGCTCCGACTGACCGCCGCCCGATCCGGTCGCCCTACGCGCCTTGCGTCCCACAGCTCGTCTTCCGAATGGCACGTCGCCGATCTCGCACGTCCTACACGACGATCCGCTCGCGATACTCGCCCCAGACCTTCCGCAATGCGTCCGAGATCTCTCCCAGCGTCGCCGACTGCTTCACAGCGTCCAGCATCAGCGGGACGAGATTCTCGTCCGTGTCGGCAGCCTGCTGGATCGCGTCCAGAGCCGCCGAAACCGCAGACGGATCACGGCGATCGCGCAATCGCTCCAACTTCTCGATCTGCCGCTCGCGCACGGTCGGGTCGACGCGCACGATCTCGACGTCCGACTCCTCATCCGTCTCGAACCGATTCACGCCCACGATCACCCGCCCACGATGACCGGCGGTCCGATCGCCCTCCCGCGCCGCCTCAGCCTCGGTCTCGACTTCCCGCTGGAAGCTGGACGCCGCCTCAAGGATCTCGGCCTGCTGGTATCCCTGCTCAATCGCCGACACCGCGCCGCCGAGCGCATCGATCTGCTCGATGTAGTTGCGAGCTTCCTCCTCCAGTTGGTCGGTCGTCTGCTCGATGTAGTAGGAGCCGCCCAACGGATCGATCACATCCGCGACGCCCGACTCGTAGCCAATCACCTGTTGCGTCCGCAGTGCGATCTCCACCGCGTGCTCGGACGGCAAACCCAGCGCCTCGTCCAGCGAATTCGTGTGCAGCGACTGCGTCCCGCCCAGGACCGCGGCGAGCGCCTGCAGCGTCGTGCGGATCACGTTGTTGTCCGGCTGCTGCGCCGTCAGCGTCACGCCCCCGGTCTGTGTGTGGAATCGAAGCATCTGCGCGCGCTGATTCTCCGAACCGAAGCGCTCGCGAGCAATGCTCGCCCACAGACGCCGCGCAGCGCGGAACTTGCCAATCTCCTCGAGGAAGTTGCTGTGACAGGCAAAGAAGAACGAGAGCCGAGGTCCAAAGCTGTCGAACGCGAGCCCCTGCTCCAATGCCGCCTCGACGTAGGCGATCGCATTGGCCAGCGTGAAACCAATCTCCTGCGCCGCCGTGCAGCCTGCCTCGCGCATGTGATAGCCGGAGATTGAGATCGTGTTCCAGCGCGGCACCTCGCGCGTGCAATAGTCGAAACTGTCCGTGATCAACCGCATCGACGGCTTGGGCGGATAGATGTACGTCCCGCGTGCGACGTATTCCTTCAGAATGTCGTTCTGGACCGTCCCGCCGATCTTGTCGCGACCCACGCCCTGCTCCTCCGCCACCGCGGCGTAGAGCGAAAGCAGGATGTTCGCCGTCGAGTTGATCGTCATCGACGTCGTGACGCGGTCCAGCGGAATCTGATCGAACAACGTGCGCATGTCGTCAATCGAGTCGATCGCCACACCCACCTTCCCGACCTCGCCCTCAGCCATCGACGCGTCGGAGTCGTATCCAATCTGCGTCGGCAGGTCGAACGCCACCGACAGTCCGGTTTGTCCCTGGTCGAGCAGGAAGCGATATCGATGGTTGGACGCCTCTGCGTCCTCCTGCCCCGCATACTGCCGCATCGTCCACAGACGGCCCCGATACATCGTCGGCTGGATACCGCGCGTGTACGGATACTCGCCCGGCAGCGGATCGTCATCGCCGTTCACATAGATCGGCGCCAGCGCATCGCCCGACGATCGACGGAACTCCTCGCGACGCTCTGGAAACCGACCGGTCGCCTTGGCGTACGGACCGTCCAACCACTCCTGGAGTTTTGAGGACATCGGCGCGCTCCCTCCACCGGATACAGATACTCAGAGGCTACGTAGACCCTGTCAGCAGGTCAACGCCGTCCCCGCGCGACTCCAGGCCAGCTTTCGCCAGCCGCGCGTTGACGACTCAAGGCGTCCTCAATACTGTGGATCACAGAAACCGTGTAACTGTGGCCCGGAGAATCCGCAATGAGGAATATCACCGTCTCCGTCGATGACGAGACCTACCGTCAGGCTCGCGTCCTGGCCGCCGAGATGGACACCTCCGTCTCGGCGCTCGTCCGCGACTACCTGAGAAGCCTTTCCGACTCCGGTCTCGAGACCGAGCAGCAAGAGTCCGCGTCTGAGCGTCGAATGCGCGGGCTGCTCGAAGCAAGGGAGCAGATACGCCGCAACAGTCCGAGCTTCCGCGTGGCCGACAATGTCTCGCGGGAAGAACTGTACGACCGCAATGCGCCTGACTGATACCAACGTGCTGCTCTACGCAGCCAGTTCTCACCCCGACGAGGTCGAAAAGACGCAGATTGCTCTCGAGCTGCTTGAACGAGCTGATTTGTGCCTCTCGGTTCAGGTGCTGCAGGAGTTCTACGACCAGGCCACTCGCCCGACCCGTCCTGACCGTCTCACCCACCAGGATGCGCTGGAGTTTCTGGACAAGCTGAACGCGATTCCTGTACAGGCACTCGATCAGACGCTGTTCACGTCCGCCGTAGACATCTGCCAACGCTTCCAAATCTCCTACTGGGACGCGGCAATCCTTGCCGCCGCGCGAGCCATGGGCTGCGACGCCGTCTACTCCGAAGACCTGAGCGACCGGCAAGACTACGCCGGTCTGCGTGTCATCAACCCGTTTGCAGGCTGAACCGCCGCTCCAGACTCGCGATCCGCTCGTCGACAATCTCACGCCACGCATCGGGGGTCATCTCCACGACGCCCGTCTCGCCGCCGAAAGCGCTGCTGACGATCAGGTCGGCGGACTGGTCCCGCAGCAGCCTCAGGCTCTCGACAGCGGCCGCCGCGTCGCTCTCCAGCTCGGGATAGAGACCCGTAAACCAGCCGCTAGCAATCGGCACGATGGCGTCGCCGGTGAAGAGATACGACCGGCCGTGCGGCGACTCGTAGCGAAGCGTGACGCTCCCCGGCGTGTGCCCGGGCGTATGCATGATCTCGACATCCGCCAGCGCCGGATCATTGCAGCCCGGCGCGATGGACAGATCGGCCTCGGCGAAATCGCGGATCGCGCGGTCGTCGGCCTCGTGATACGCAAGCCGCGAAGCGAACCGATCGCGAATCTCGCTGAGCGCGGGACTCGCCTCATCCCGGTGACTCAGCACCTGGATCGAGACCCCGCCCAGTTCCTCGATCGCTTCCAGATCGTCCGCCTGGGCCTCGCCGACGTTGTAGATCAGCAGATTGCCCGAGGGTTTGGTCAACAGATACGCCCGCGTGTACACGCCATCGCCTACCGAGCGTGCCGAAGTCTGCCACAGGTCTGGTTCGAGTTGTTTCACGTTCGCTCCCTCACTCAAGCTCTCCGGTTCAGGCTACTCCGCTAAGCGCTCGCGCAACTCAGCCTCTCGCGCCGCTTCCTCAGGTGGTAGGGCGTCGCCAAAATCGTCGAGCTCGTAGAACGGGCGGATCTCAATCTCACTCGGACCCGGCATCGGATTCGGCGCCCGCTTGACCCACTCCACCGCATCCTCCAGGCTCTCGACCTCCCAGATCCAGAATCCGGCCACCAGCTCGTTGGTCACACCGAACGGACCGTCGATCACCGTGCGCGAGTCGCCGTCGAAGGCGACCCGCTTCCCCTGCGCCGTCGGAGTCAACCCGTCGGCATCCTGCATGATTCCAGCGTTCACCAACTCCTCGTTGTAGGCGCCCATCGCCTCGAACATCTCAGCCGACGGCATCACGCCCGCCTCGCTGTCCGCAGTCGCCTTGACCAACACCATCACACGCATGTCGATGTCCTTTCCAGATCGCGAGTCGCCTCCGTTAGAAGCCGTCCCAGCCGGGCAAAGCGGCCGACTGACGGATCCATTCGATCATCTGCTCCTCGTCCAGCTCGCCTTCAAAGATATTGACCCAGCGCGCGTCCGGATCCTTGCCCGAGCCGGGCGGCTCAGGAAGCAGTTGAGCCCCATTGAGGAACGTCACCTTGACGTACTTGCTGAACACGTGCGTACTCAGGAACCAGCCCTGACCCTCGACCCCGTACCAGGGCGAGTTCCACCTGACCGCCTTGCGTACCTTCGGCACGATGCCCACGATCAGCTCGTCCAGCCGACGCCCGACTTCGCTCTTCCAGCCCGGCATCGCCGCGATGTACGCCCGCACGGGAGCGTCCCCGTCGCCCTTGGCGATCTGCGGATTCCCGCCCGCCAGCAGCCGCACCTGCTCGGCCATCGTCACTCCTCCGCACAGCAGCGCAAGCAGCCCGCATCTTCACGGGTGGTGGGCGATGGAGGACTCGAACCTCCGACCTCCCGGGTGTAAACCGGACGCTCTAGCCACCTGAGCTAATCGCCCTATGCACCGGCCCCGACCAAAGCGGGGACCTGCTCCATTCTGCTTACGCTACTGCTGAGCCTCTATCACTCCTGACAGATTCTCCGCCGCCAGATCGAAGATCCCGCGGAAACTCTCGAACAGCGTCACCGCAGTCTCCATCCCGCCGGCGTTCTCCCCCTCGACCGCATCGCGCACCAGCGGACCCGCCGCGTTCGCGATCTGCGCCAGCGCGTCCAACACCTTCTGGTGCAGCTCCTCCCACTGACTCGGCGCCGACAGCGCGGCGAACTGCTCGTGCAGATCGGACCACACCCGTGTCTGCGCAACCATGTTCCGCTGCCATCCCGGATCACTCAGGACATCCGCACTCTCACGCCAACGCCCGATCTGTTCCTCGGCGGCGGCGTAGTTCGCCCGGGCCGAGTCGAGAATGTTCAGCGCCGCCTCGCCATAGTCGGCCGGCGGCGACTCTTCGATGCTGCCCAGCTCCTCACCAATCAGGTCGCCAACCAGAACCCGCAACGTCTCCAGGTCGACGATGCCGACGCGCAGCTCCTTGATGATCCCGTCTGCGCCGATGAAGTACGTCGTCGGCCGTCCGACCAGCGGGTACGGCCCGTCGGTCATCGACTTCGTCGGATCGAGCAGCACCAGGTAGCTGACCTCCGTCACTTCGTAGGCGAACTCTCGCGCGGTCTCCAGGCTCTCGCCGTCGTTCACGCCAATGAACGTGACCCGGCCCGCGGTCTCCTGGCTGACCTCCTCAAACTCGGGCATCTCCTCAATGCACGGCTCGCACCAACTGGCCCAGAAATTCAACACGATCGGCCCGTCGATCTCCGACAACCGATGCGGCTGCCCCTCCAGGTCCAGCAGCCGGAAATCAGGCGCCAGCGCCCCCTTGTCGGACGCGTCGCCGTCTCGCTCGATGTAACCAAGGTGCGTCTGCTCCTCAAGCTCCGCAATCCGAGCGTCCAGCTCGGCCGATCCGCCCTCCTCGTCCCGCCGCTCCTTCAGCTCCTCAAGTTCGGCCAGCTTGCCCGCGAATTCCTCGCCTGCGCCTTCCGCCGCATCCCCGCCCCGTCCGCCGATGAAGATCGGAGCCACGATCGCCGCCGCAATCGCCGCGATCACCAGCCCCCGGTTGATCGCGTCGCGTATCGAATAGGGCCGTCTCAGGAACGTGAACAGGACGTACGACTGCTGCTTCTGACGCAATCGGGTCAGGAAACTGTCGGCCATCGCGGTTCCTCTCCCGATCTCCTCACTCCCCGGCGAGGCGGAGCGGACAGCACTTAGTTGTTCTGTACCGACGGCCCGTCGCTCGCCCTGACTCCTTGCCCGCTCGCCGCTGCGCTCGATGCCTGGTTCCAGAGCGTCGCCGGATCGCTGGTCAGCGGATCGAACGTCCCATCGAACGCGAGATGGTCGAGCACCAACCAACCGCCGGCCTGGATCTCGCTCTCCAGTTGGCCCGGACTCCAGCCAGCGTATCCCGAGTAGATGCGCACGTCCCGAACGATGCCCGACAGATCGCCCGGCTCAGCGCTCAGATTGACGATCCCTAGCTCTCGCCCCGGCTCACTGATCGCCAGCGAGAACCAGGTCTGTTCCGGATCGAACACTCCATCCGGTCGTGCCAGGCCGATCGCCGCCGTGCGCTCCACCGGCCCGCCCTGGAACACCACCGGCGGGCTGGCCGCCAGCTCCAGCCAGGTCGGCACGACATCCGCGATCGTGACCGCCGTCGGACGGTTCAGCACCACGCCCAGCGCCCCGTCGCCGTGTTCCAGGATCAGGACCGCGGTGCGGAAAAAGTTCGGATCGGTCAGATAGCGCGACGCAACCAGGATCTGACCCGCCAGCGTGAAGCTCGGATCGTTCGGTCGCCATTCGAGCGCCATGACCGCCAACCTCCCCGCCAGGCCGAGCCCCATTTCGCATCGGAGTCTGCATCAGAGTATGCGATCCACGATCCCCGCCGGCCCGCTGCGCTTTGACCAACCACGCCTCGCTCGATAGGCTGCGGTACCCTGATCGGGTGTGGCAGCGTAGCTCAGTTGGCAGAGCAGGGGACTCATAAGCCCCGTGTCGCAGGTTCGAGTCCTGCCGCTGCTACCAACAATCTCGATCAGGTCCAACCCGAGCGGGCGATTAGCTCAGCTGGCTAGAGCGTTCGGTTCACATCCGAGAGGCCGCAGGTTCAAGTCCTGCATCGCCCACCAGCACCCGATCAACCGATAGGCTGCCCGGTAAGCTCAAGGAGACGCAACCACTCCTCATCCGTGCCGACGTGGCGAAACTGGCAGACGCGCTACGTTCAGGGCGTAGT
>JAJDYG010000032.1 GCA_022822855.1 Dehalococcoidia bacterium | reverse complement strand
GGGGCGGGTCCCCCCAAGAAGCGGGGACTTGGGCGGGAGGATCATCGGCGGTTTTCTGTGATGCGGACGGTGTCGCCCAGGCGGAATTTGGTTCTCTGGGCCCCCTGTCAAGCACGGGGGATCGGAAGGGGAGGGTGGGGTTGCGGGGGGTTGGGGTGAGGCGGTGGGTGTCGCCCGGGCGGGGTTGGGTGCTCTGGGCCCCGGGTCAAGCACGGGGGATCGGAAGGGGAAGGGGGCGGGAGGGGTTGCGGCGCATTGCGGTGAGGCGGACGGTGTCGCCCTGGCGGGGTTGGGTGCTCTGGGCCCCGTGTCAAGCACGGGGCATCGGAAGGGGGAGGGGCGGGTCCCCGCATGAAGCGGGGCCAGGGGAGGGAGGAGCAGCGGCGGTTTGCTGTGAGGCGGACGGTGTCGCCCTGGCGGAATTGGGTGCTCTGGGCCCCGTGTCAAGCACGGGGGATCGGAAGGGGAGGGAGGGGTTGCGGGGGTTTGCGGTGAGGCGGGCGGTGTCGCCCTGGCGGAGTTGGGTGCTCTGGGCCCCGTGTCAAGCACGGGGGATCGGAAGGGGGAAGGGGAGGTCCTCAGTGATCCGGAATCGACCTTTTGGGGCGCCCCTACAACGAGACTGGACGGGAACGTGCGGAGGGGTTGTCGCATAAGCTGAAACTTCACGCCTTGGGCGACAGGTCTGGAGACGATGATGTCTGAACCGCTTGCACCGATCAGCAGCCGCGCGGCCGATGCGGCGCGCGACGCCTGGGACAGTTTCCCGGCGCTGCACACGGCGAACGCGGCGACGAGGAAGATGGAAGCGGGCAACGCGACGGCCTGGGGGCTGTCGGAGCGGGCGCGGGCGAGCACGCTGCCGCCGATCTCGCTGGGCGGCGGGATTCCCGACGCGGACACGCAGCCTCGGGCGGAGTTGCTGGCGGCGATGGAGCGTGTGCTGGCGCAGCCCGGCGATGCGCCGCTGGTCTACGGCGGCCCGCAGGGCTACGAGCCGCTGCGGCACGAAATCTCGCAGTACTTCGCGCGCAATCATCCGGCGCAGCCCGACCCGAGCTGGTTCCTGATGACCAACGGCGCGGCGGGGGCGATCGAGTCGATCTGCGCCGCCTTCCTCGACCCGGGCGATGTGGTGATCACGGAGATCCCGACATTCGCCGGTTCGCTGCGGACGATGCGCGGCAAGCAGGCGGCGGTGGTCGGCGTGGGCATGGACGACGAGGGGCTGAAGCTGGACGAGCTCGAGTCGACGATCGACCGGCTGGAGTCGGAGGGGCGCACGGTCAAGCTGATCTACACGCAGCCCACGTTCCACAACCCGACCGGGTTGACGATGTCGCTGCAGCGGCGGCTGGACCTGATCGAGCTGGCCGCGCGCAAGCGGGTGCTGCTGATGGAGGACCACGCGTACTCGGAGCTGTACTTCGAGGGCGCGCCGCCGCCCACCTTGTCCGAGCTGACCGACGGCTACGGCGTGCTGACCGTGGGCACGTTCTCGAAGGTGATCGCGACCGGGCTGCGGGTCGGCTGGGTGCAGGCGCGTCCCGACTGGATCCAGGCGATGGTGCCGGCGCGGTTCGACATGGGCAACAGCCCGCTGCTGCACCGGATGCTGCACGAGTACATGGTGCGCGGCAACTTCCACGAGCACGTCGACGAGATGCGCAAGCTCTACGCGCTCAAGGCGCAGACCCTGGCCGGCGCGCTGGAGCCGTACGGCGAGCCCTACTTCGACGTGATCGAGCCGTCCGGGGGGTTCTTCCTCTGGCTCAAGCTACGCAACGGTCTGAATGCGGACGCGGTTCGCGACTTCGCCGCCGAGGACGGGCTGAGCTTCGCCTCGGGCAACCGCTTCTATCCCTCTGGCGATCCGGGCGAGGACGGCCAGTCGGTGCGGCTGGCCTACTCATGGCCGCCGACGAAGGTGCTCGAGGACGCGGCGGAGCGCCTGGGTCGGGCGTTCCATCGGGCGGCGAACGGCGGCTGAGAGGTCGACACGAATGTCCACCGGGGGCGCAGGCCTTCGCAGCTCCGCACAACGATCGAGACGAGGACCACTTTCGCGCTTCGAGCTGTGATCGAGGTCTGGGCCCCGTGTCAAGCACGGGGCATCGGAGCTCTCAACGGTTGTCAAAACTGGTCAGTCCGACGCGGCCTCGGCGGAGGCCTGGAGGAAGTCGGGGACTTCCTGGCCGGCGTCGACGAAGGCTTTGGCGAGGACATCGTTGCGGCTGAAGGAGACGGCGCCTCCTCCGGAAGCGACCCACTGCTGGGTGCCGCGGACGGATTCGAGCTGACCCTGGAACCTCGGCGCGACGTAGCGCGCGAAGAGTTCGTAGGAACGGCGGATCCCGTCACGGTTGGCCCACTCGTGGGCGAGCATCATCAGCCCGCCGAAGCCGCCCGAGTTCTCCTGCAGGATCTCGATGGCCTTGACCGCGTCGTCTGGGTCGCCGATGATCGCGCCTCCGGTTTCGACCGCGCCCTCGGGCGTTTCGGCTGTGCCGGGCAGGACGGCCTGGAGGGTGTCGCGGAAGTAGTCGATCTGCCAGGCACGCCAGCCTTCGCGGGCCTCGGCGAAGGCCTGCTCACGGGTCTCGGCTATGTACATCGGGATCACGAGCCGCCACTTGTTGCGGTCGACGACCTGGCCCTCGCGCTCGGCGACCTGCTCGACCTCGGTCCACTGACCCTCGAGGTTGGAGCGTCCGCCGGGCAGGTAGACGCCGATGCTGAGCATGCCCATACCGTACTTACCTGCCATCTGGCGTCCGGCGGGCGAGACGGTCGAGGCGACGGCCATCTCGAAGTGCGGCTTGGTGTAGGGCGAGACCTGCAGCCGGGCGTCGGTCAGCTCGAACCAGTCGGTCTTCATGTTGACCGGGCCGTCCTGCTTGAGCAGCGCGAGGATCGCCTGCAGCGACTCGTCCATGCGCTGTCGCTGATAGAGCGGGTCTATGCCCATCATCCGCGCGTCGGAGGAGAGCGCGCCGGGTCCGACGCCCATCATCACGCGTCCGCGGGTCATGTGGTCGAGTTGGATCATCCGGTCGACGACCATCAGCGGGTGGTGATAGGGCAGCGAGACGACGCCGGTTCCGAGGCGGATGTTGCTGGTCCGCTCGGCGGCGGCGGCGATGAACACCTCGGGCGAGGCGATCAGTTCCCAGCCGGCGGAGTGATGCTCGCCGATCCAGGCCTCGTCGTAGCCGAGCTGATCGAGCCACTCGACGAGCTCCAGATCGCGGTGGATCGCCAGCGAGGGATTCTCGCCGACTCGGTGAAACGGCGCCATGAAGATGCCGAAGTCCATTCGTCCGTCCGATGCCATGTCGTCCCCCAATTCGTCATCTGGTTGGTAGAGCAGAGTCGGCGTTACCTTGATCGCGAGTGTAACCACCGACGGCAGGTTTGACTGGCAGGCAGCGAGATGACCACGTCCCCCTACGTCCAACAGCGCAGCTCGCGCTTCGATCCGACGATCAACTGGCGTGATGTCTACGCCGAACGGCTGGCGACGCCAGAGATGGCGGCGGCGATGTTCAACTCCGGCGACCACCTCTGGATTCCGCCGGGACACGCATCGTTACCGATCCTGCAAGCGCTCGTGGCCCGAAGCGACGAGCTTGAGGGCGTCGAGGTGCGCGGGATTGTCGTGCCCGATGCAGGCTGGTTCACCGAGGAGATGATGACGGCGTTCAAGGTCGCGCCGCAGTTCGGGACCTTGTTCGATCGCGACGCGGTCAACGCGGGCATTGCGGATTATCACCCGTACTGGCTGGTCGGGATTCACAAGGCCTGGGACGCCGGGCGCGAGGACGAAGCCTGGCCGATCGACGTCTTGCAGATCCGCTGTACGCCGCCCAACGACGCGGGATTCGTCTCGCTGGGCAGCTCGGTCTGGGACGGCGTGACCTCGGCCAAGCGGGCCAGGAAGGTGATCGCGGAGGTCAACGAGAACGTGGTCGAGACGTTCGGCGACTCATGGCTGCACGTCTCCGAGATCGACTGTTTCGTGCCGGCCGACACGCCGGTCATGGTCAACCTGGAGTTTCCCGAGCCGAACCAGGTCGACCTGGGCCTGACGCACTACGTCTCGCAGCTCGTCCAGGACGGCGACACGATCCAGGTCGGCGTCGGCTCGCACTCGGGCGCGCTGGCGCGGTTGGGCGCGTTCGACGAGCGCGAGAACCTCTCCTACTTCGCCGAACTGACGACCGAGGGACTGGTGCCGCTGGTCGAGCGCGGGATCATCACCGGCAAGTACTCGCAGACGCATCCCGACAAGTTTGTCGCCACCGTGATCGGCAATACGCCGGACGAGATCGCGACGGTTCACCGCAATCCCGCGTTCGAGACGTACAGCATTGAGTATCTGCTCGACCCGCGTCAGATTGCGCGGAACGAGAACATCGTGGCGATCAACGGCGCGCTGACCGCGGACCTGACAGGGCAACTGGGCGTCCATACGATCGGGCCGCGGGTGTATGCAGGGGTCGGCGGGCACCTGGCGTTCGCGATGGGCGCCTATCTCGCGCCCAAGGGGCGGTCGGTGACGGTGCTGCCGTCGACCAGCCGCGACGGGACGATCTCGACGATCATGGCTCAGTTCGATCCTGGTCAGATCGTGACGGTGCCGCGCGACATCGCTGACACGGTCGTGACCGAGTATGGGATCGCGAGGCTATTGGGCAAGACGGTGCGTCAGCGGGCGGAGGAGTTGATCTCGGTGGCGCATCCCGACTTCCGCGGGGAGTTGCGCAAGGCGGCTCAGAAGCTGTTCTATCCGTAGCGGGAGTCGGCACGCCGCAGATGAGGCTGTACACCATCGGCTTCACGAAGAAGTCGGCCAGAGAGTTCTTCGATGAGCTGCTGGGATCGACCGGAGCCAGACGCGTGGTCGATATCCGGTTGAAGCCGTCTTCCCAACTGGCCGGGTTCGCCAAGGTGTCGAAGTCGGGCGGCGATTTCGAGTACCTCCTCAAGCGGCTGTGCCAGATGGATTACGTCCACCTTCTGGAACTCGCCCCGACAACTGACCTGTTCAAAGCTGTCCGCGCCGGAGATATCGGCTGGGACGAGTATGCCGAGCGGTACATTGAGCTGCTCGCTGAACGGCGTGTCGAAGCCACTCTGGATCCGGCGATGATCGCCGATTCAGTGCTGCTCTGTAGCGAGGACACGCCGGAACATTGCCACCGGCGGCTAGCCGCCGAGTATCTGCAGCGGCATTGGGGCGATGTCGAGATAGTCCATCTCTAAGAGCGGTCGCGGATCCAGTTACCGATATGATCGATCGCCTGCTGGCCCTCGGGGAGCATGGGGGCGAAGCCTTGCCAGACGTGGAACATGTCGTCCCAGATCTCTTCGACGACTTCGACGCCGGCTTCGCGGGCTCGGGCGGCGACGCGTTCGGTGTCGCGGCAGATCATTTCGACTGATCCAGCCTGGAGGAGCAGGGGGCAGATGCCGTCGTAGTCGGCGAAGACCGGGGAGAGCAATGGGTTGCTGCGGTCGGCGTCTCCTGCATACATCTTCGCCCAGCCCTGCGAGGCGGTGATTGCGACGGTGTTGTCTGGAATGGTCGGATCGTCGAGTCCGAAGGCGGACAGCTCCTCCGGTCCGGCGGCGAGGTCGGCCCAGGCGGAGAGTCCGATCCCGCCGGTCGGCATACGCACGCCGCGCTCGCGAGCGGCGAGCAAGGTGGCCAGCATCAGGCCGCCTCCGGCCGAGTCGCCGCCGACGAACACCGCGCTGGCCTCGCCCGGCTCGACCGGTCCGTTGGCCCAGATGTACTCGAGCCCGGCAATCGCATCGTCGACGGCTGCGGGGAAGACGTGCTCCGGGGCCAAGCGGTAGCTCAGGTTGAGCGCGACGCAGCCCGCGGCTCGGCAGATGTCGGCGACCAGGCGGCGGTGGGTGCCGATCGATCCGAGGACGTAGCCGCCGCCATGCACGTAGAGCAGGCGGCGATTGGGGTCGGACTCGGGCAGCACCGTCCACTCACCCAGGACGCCATTGGCGTCGGCCGCTGTGAGCGAGATGTCGTCCTGCAGCGGGAAGCTGAAGCCTTCCTCCATCGCAGCGCGCTGCTGCTCGATGGTGAGCTCCTCCTCCAGCATGCCGGCGGCCTGAGCCTGCATCGCCTTGACAACTTCGAAGTATTCATCGGAAGGCATGTCTCACTCCAATTGCCCAAGCTGGGCGCGATTTGGTCACGAGCGCTGTTTGATGAACTCGCCGATCTTGCCGATGGCCTCTCGACCCTCGGGCAGCAGCGGCGCGAACTGATGCCAGACGTGGAACATCTCGTCCCAGACTTCTTCGACCACGTCGACGCCGGCGGCGCGCGCCCGTGTTGCGGCTCTCGTGGAATCGGAGAGCAGCATTTCCGCGCCGCCGACCTGCAGCAACAGCGGCGGGAGACCGGCGTAGTCGGCGTAGAGCGGAGAGGCGAGCGGGTCGCAGGCGTGAGCATCGGCGAGGTATTGGACAGCCAGGTCCTTGAGCATCTGCACGTTGCTTTCCAGTGGATCGGACTCCGCGAGAGAGGTGACCGACTCGCCCGTGATCGCGAGGTCGGTCCAGGCCGAGATTGCGATCGCCGCGTTGGGTAGATCGACGCCCTGGTCGCGGGCGGCCAGCAGGGTCGCGAGCGTCAAGCCGCCGCCGGCCGAGTCGCCAGCGATGAAGGTGGCCTCAGCGGCGGCGGGGCCGTTGGGTCCGTTTGCCCGGATGAACCTGAAGCCCGCCAGGGCATCTTCGAGGGCGGCCGGGAAGGGATGCTCGGGCGCGAGCCGGTAGTCGAGATTGAGAACCGCGCAGCCGGCGGCCTGAGCGATGTCTTCACAGAGCCTGCGATGTGTCACGGGCGATCCGTAGACATAGCCGCCGCCGTGGAAGTAGAGCACGCGGCGGTTGGGGTCGGACTCAGCCACCGTCACCCATTCGCCGGGCACCTCGTTGGCTTCGACCGGGATCACCGTGGCGGCGTCAGTCGCGGGGAAGGAGCGCTGCTCCATCGCCTCACGGATCTGCTGGCGCGTGGGATTGACCAGTGGACGCGGTCGTTCCTCGATCAGTTTGAGGACTCGCTGCAGTTCCTCCGACGCCATTGGCAGACCCTCCCGCTCCGCACGGTCGCAGGGGCGCTAGGCGTGCTGGTTGATGAACTCGCCGATCCGGTTAACGGCTTCCTGGCCCTCGGGCAGCATTGGCGCGAAGGCGTGCCAGACGTGGAACATCTCGTCCCAGACCTCTTCGACCACGTCGACTCCTGCGGCGCGCGCCTTCTCGGCGACCCGGGTCGTGTCGGACAGCAGGATCTCGGCGTCGCCGACCTGAAGCAGCAGCGGCGGCAGACCGGCGTAGTCGGCGTAGAGCGGTGAGGCGAGCGGGTTGTCGGCGTCGGCGCCTCCGAGGTACTGGGAGGCCATGCCCTCCACCATTGCTGAGTCCGTGATCAGCGGATCGACCTTGGCTCGGGTCTGAATCGTCTCGCCGGTGATCGCGAGGTCGGTCCAGGCCGAGATGCCAATGGCGGCGTTGGGCTGGTCGACGCCCTGGTCACGCGCGGCGAGCAGGGTCGCCAAGGTGAGTCCGCCGCCGGCCGAGTCCCCGGCGACAAAGACGGAATCGGCCGCGGCTGCGCCGTTTGGCCCGTTGGCCTGGATGAACTTGAGCCCTTCGATGGCGTCGTCGACCGCGGCCGGGAAGGGATTCTCGGGCGCGAGGCGGTAGTCGAGGTTCAGCACCGCGCAGCCGCCGGCGCGGGCGATGTCCTCGCAGAGCCGCCGGTGCGTCACGGGCGAGCCGATCACGTAGCCGCCGCCGTGGACGTAGAGCAGCCGTCGGTTGGGATCGGACTCAGCCACGGTGACCCATTCGCCGGGCACGCCGTTGGCGTCAACCGGGGTGACGGTGGCGGCATCGGTGGCGGGGAATGAGCTGGCCTCCATGCCGGCCCGCATCTCCTCGAGCGTGGGGTTGCCTGCGCCGAGCGGGCGCTCTGCCATGAGTCCGAGGACTTTCTGGAGTTCTGCTGATGCCATGGTGATCGTTCCCGCTTTCCGGAAGCTGTTGTCGCCGCGCAGGCTAACGACTCGTGTGCGCAATACTGCGAACAGCCTGAACACACTCCGCACAGAATCCTGAGGAGTTCCCGATGCGCGTCCTCGCTCCGCCCAACGCCACCACGCTTGCCGGGAAGATCGAAGCGGTCAAACAGCTCGAAGCCGATGGCTTCGCCGGCGCGTTCCTGCCCTCGATGGGCCACGACGCGATGACGGTCCTCGCGCTGGCAGCCGGTGAGACTTCCGAGATCGAGCTGGGCACCTACGTCATTCCGACCTACACGCGACATCCGGTCGCGATGGCTCAGCAGGCGCTGGCCGTCAATGCTGCGGCGGGCGGCCGCTTCACGCTGGGGCTGGGGCTGTCGCATGAGGTGGTGATTGCGGATTCGTGGGGGCTGGACTTCGGCAAGTTCGTCCGGCACATGCGGGAGTATCTCGAGATCCTGGTTCCGCTGATGCAGGGCGCGCAGGTCGATCATGAGGGTGAGGCGTTTGAGGTTCATTCGCAGATCGACCTGCCGGACTGCGAGGCGCCGCCGGTGATCGTGGCCGCGCTGGGGCCGCAGATGCTGCGGGTGACGGGTCGGCTGGCCGACGGGACCGCGCTCTGGCTGGCCGGTCCGAAGTGGATCGAAGAAGTGGTGATACCGGAGATGGGCGGCGCGGCTCGCGATGCGGGGAAGCCGGATCCGCGGGTGATCGCGGGGGTGCCGATTGCGGTGACGGCCGATCCCGCGCGAGCCCGGGAGCGGATTAGCCGAGCGTTCGCGATGTACAACACGTTGCCCTCGTACCAGCGCGTGATCCAGGGTTCGGGAGCGGACGATCCGGCGGGGGTCTCGATTGTGGGCAGCGAGGAGGAGATCGAGCAGGAACTGCTGCGCTGGCGCGACATCGGGGTGACCGACTTCTACGCCGCGTTTGAGGGGCTGAACGCCGACGAACGGCAGCACACACGCGAGTTCATCGCGGCGCTGGCGCCCAGCCTCTAGCCTTCGAGCGAGCCACCTACCCAGACTGGAGAGCATCATGGCCGTCTTTCTTGAAGTCCGACACCGGATCAAGCCGATCACCAACACTGCGTTCGACCTGTTCGTCGACTTCTATGCCGACACCGTGGTTCCGGCGATGGACCGGCACGGGATTGACCTGATCGGGGCGTGGAAGATGACCGGCGGGGAGATGGGCTGGGACATCTCGATCCATCGCTACGAGAGCATGGCCCACGCCGAGGAGTGCCTGGGCTCGCTCGGGCAGGACCAGGCACTGTGGTCGGCGGTTGAGAAGCTGCGCGGCGAGATTGAGATCGAGGAGATCACGAAGTTCGCCAACCGGGTCTCGTACGGGACGGAAGAGCGGCTGCAGGCGGCGCTCGAGACCAGCGATCCGGCGCAGCCTCGGCAGTACATGCTGGCGGTGTTGCAGACCGCCGGCGGCGGGCTGCTGCCGGCGATCAAGACGATCGGCGGGCTGGTCGACACGATGGACAGCGCGGGGGCGCTGCAGTTGGTGACGGCCTATGCCTCGAGGATCGGGCGCACGGGCGAGCTGACCGACCTGTGGATCATGCCCCAGGGTGCGAGCGGGATGATGGAGTATCACGCGGGGGATCCGCTGAAGGAGATCATCGGTCCGCTGCGGGAGCATGCTCCGGAGGAGGAGTTGTACTTCCTGAATCCGCTGCCGTACTCGAAGATGCAGTAGCTCTCCAGAGCTCCCCCTCTGGGGGAGCTGTCGCGAAGCGACTGAGGGGGCCTGGTCGCGGACGCAGTGTGAACGCGGAGGGCCCCCTCCGCCCCTTCGGGGCACCTCCCCCAGAGGGGGAGGTTTCGGGAACTAGGTCACCATGCGGCGGACGATTTCGTAGGTGAGTTCGACTCCCATGTTGAAGTTTTCGATGGTCATGTGCTCGTCGTTTCCGTGGAAGCCGGCGGCTTCTTCGGGGCTGAGGAGGACGGGGATGAAGCCGTAGGCCGGGATTCCCTGCTGGCGGAGGAAGCGGTTGTCGGTGCCTCCGACACAGGTTGAGGGGACGACGGTGGCGTCCTCGACGGCGTCGTTGACGACTGCTTCGATGGTTCGGTAGAGCTCGGTGTCCCAATCGACCTCGACGGGCTGATCCTGGTCCCAGCCGGAGAACTCGACCTCGATCCGGTCGTCGTCGATCACGCTGATCACCTGCTGGCGCCAGTCCTCGCGGTCCTGACCGGGGAGCAGGCGGCAGTCGATGGTGGCCTCGGACTTGGCCGGGATCACGTTGGCCTTGATCCCGCTGTTGATCATGGTGACGTTGAGCGTGTTGATGAACATGGCGTGGGTGGCCGGGTGATCGAGGACGTGCTGGGAGAGTTCCTCGGCGTCCTTGATCGGCGGGATGTGGCCTTCCTCGATCAGC
Source organism: Dehalococcoidia bacterium (assembly GCA_022822855.1). GTDB lineage: Bacteria > Chloroflexota > Dehalococcoidia > Bin125 > Bin125 > Bin125. The sequence continues at coordinate 35,327 of JAJDYG010000032.1, read as the reverse complement.
CGGTCGAGCCAGACCTGGGTCGAGGGCGTGATCGTGACGGGACGCTCCCACGCGGCGAGCTTCTGCAGCGCGTTGACGAGGTGGACGGCGGAGTTGTCGTAGTGCGGGCGCGAGCCGTGTCCGGGCGTGCCGATCGAGGTCAGCTTGAGCCAGCAGATGTCTTTCTCGTTGGTCGCGACGGAAAAGATGTTGGCTTCCTGACCCATGAGCTGGGTCGAGCCGGAGCCGCCCTCGGAGAGCTCGAACTCGACGTCGACGAGGTCAGGGCGGTTCTTGCAGAGCCACTCCATGCCCCAGACTGAGCCGGCCTCTTCGTCGGGCACGCCGCAGAAGACGAGGTCGCGGGTGAGCGGCGCGTCGGTGCGCTTGAGCAGCAGCATCGTCATCAGGTGCATGATGCCGCAGCCCTTCATGTCGACCGCGCCGCGCCCGTAAATCTTGCCGTCCTCGATGTAGCCCTCGAATGCGGGCTTCGTCCAGTAGGTCTCTTCGACCGGGACCACGTCGAGGTGGTTGCAGAGCATCATCGGCCGCTTGGAGCCGTCGCCGCGCAGCCAGGCGAAGACGGCCTCGCGCTCGGGCTGGATCTCGACGTACTCGACCTCCATGCCGGCGTCGGAGAGGATCTGGCCCATCCAGCGGGCGGCGGGTTTCTCGTTGCCGGGCGGGTTGGTGGTGTCGATCTGGAGGTAGTTGACGAAGTTGTCGAGGGCTTCGTCGAAGATCGGTTGCCAGTTGATCTGGTCGGTCATGGGTTGGCGCTCCTTGGGTTCTGGGGAGATCGTATCGGTGTTCGGGTGGTCAGGCAGGATTTTTCCTGAGCCTCAGGAAAAACGGATCTCCAGTGTTTTGCTGGGTTTGCGTGGTTGGAAGTGGTTAGGTTTGGTCGGTGTTGGTCAACCGAGAGTGTTCGGGTTTGTTCGGTCTTGGATGGAGTTTGCACGAGGGTTGGGCGACGGCGTACGGGTGTCGTTCGGGAAGATCGAATCGCTGTCGCGCCTGGCATTGCTATGCCTCTAGCTCGCCTTTTCGGCGTTGGGCGATACGGCCGGCGAGGTAATCCATGTCGCGACTGCCTTTGACCCGGTTGCACCAGCCGCAGAGAAGCTGGGTGTTGTCGAGGGCGTACTCCCCGCCAGCGGCACCGGGGCGGATGCGGTCGATTTCGAGGAGGTGGATGGGGAGCGCGGTTCCGCAATTGGGGCCGGCGCAGAGGGCGTGAGGGATTGGATAATCGTCGGCGGCTACCGATTGGCGCTCAAACAGCGCCGCCTTGAGTTCGGCCCTGGTCATGAGCGGCTCGGTTATGTCGGTGCGGGCCGGGACGGCACGGGTGACGTTGACGTCGTACGCCCACATCGCGATGCCTTCGTCCTGTTCACGGAGGCGTTTGCGGACCAGAGTTCCGGCGCGGGGGGAACGATCCATGCCGACCCACTGTCGATTCAAGCGCTCGGCGGCCACGCAGGCGGTGGCGCAGCCACAGAAGGGATCGAGGACCATGTCGCCGGGGCGGGATGAGGCGGAAATCACGCGCTCAAGTAAAGCCAACGGCTTCTGCGTGTCCCAAGGCTGCTCCTCGTCGGAACCGGCGACCACGGGATTGATATCCACCCAGATTGTGCCGGGCACCTGCCCAGTCGTGGCTGCCAGGTAGCGTTTGAGTTCGGGCGTGCCTGTTCTTGTCCAGTGGATGCAACCATGGGCGTCGAGTGCGTCCAGGCGTGCGTGAACGCCCTCGATCTCCTTGTAGCCGGGAATGACGTTCTCATCGATCCAGTCGGCGTACCAGCCTCGTCCAAGCGCTCGAGGCACAGCCCAATGCCGCCCAATACTCGTGGGACTGTACTCACGCCAGGCCAGTCCGCTCTCTCCCTCTCTCACACCGTCTGCCGTGAGATCACTTCTACGCCAGCGGCCTCTGGCATCGTCTTTGCCGCGCCTGTATTCCTTCTCGACATAGCTGCGATCCAACGATCGTGAGACTCCGTCCCGATCGAAGAGAGACTCGTTCGACATGGCGTAGAAGAGCAGTTTGTCAGAGATTCGCCCAAACCGACCGGCGTCATTGTGAGCGCTGGTTCGCTGCCAAGTGATTTCGTTGCGGAAGTTCCCGCGACCGAAGATCGCGTCCATGAGCGCCTGTAGCCAGGCTCCCTCGGTGTCGTCGCAATGCAAGTAGATGCTGCCGGTGCGTTTGAGGATGCGGCGCATCTCGACCAAGCGCTCCCACATAAAGGTGAGGTAGGCCTGCGTGCCCGGGCCGACTGCGGCACCGGCCGCGGCGATCACGTAGCCAGCAGGCTCACCGTTGTCCAACAGCTCCTGCAACACCCGCTCGTCGAGGTCATCGAGGGAGAAGGCATCCTTGAACTTGTCGACCCCGTTGCCGCCGATCAGCTCTTCTAGCGCGTCGTCGTCGAGGTCGTCCGCCTCGCCACCTGCCGGCTCATCATCCCAGTCGAGGTCGTCGGTGCCAATGGGCCACTGATACTCGCCACGGCTGTTGAAGGGTGGATCGAGGTAGATGAGGTCAACGGAGTCGCTGTCGATCCCTCGCAGGCGCTTCAGGTTATCGCCGATGTAGATGGTCCGGTTGCGAAGGTTCATGGTTTCAGTCCAAGGCCCTCTCATTCGCGCCTCGCATCAGGTTACCGAGCATCAGGCCCACAGCACAAAGATTCTATCCGAATTCTGTGGAATAGTGCTGTGTCTCCCGCTATGATGCGGAACATATGAGTCAGGCAGCGACTTCGTCTTCAGTCCTTGATGACTTTCACCCGATCGTGCGGGATTGGTTTGAGGGGCGGTTTGGCGCGCCGACGTATGCGCAGGAGGATGGCTGGCCGGCGATTCGGACCGGGGAGGACTGCCTGATTGCGGCTCCGACCGGGTCGGGCAAGACGCTGACCGCGTTCCTGGCCGGGATTGACGAGCTGATCCGCGAGGGCGAGAGCGACGGCGGGCAGCTACCGGACGAGGTGCGGATTCTGTACATCTCACCGCTGAAGGCGCTGTCGAACGACATCCGGCGCAACCTCGAGGAGCCGTTGACCGAAATCCGGCAACTGGCCGAGGAGCGGGGCGTTGAGCTGCCGCGGATCCGGATGGGTCTGCGGACCGGCGACACGACGCAGGCCGAGCGGCAGGCGATCGTCAAGCGGCCGCCGCAGATCCTGATCACGACGCCGGAATCGCTCTACCTGATGCTGACGGCGAAGCGGTCGCGGGAGATCCTGCGCACGGTGCGCACGGTGATCGTGGATGAGATTCACGCCGTGGTGCGGGACAAGCGGGGATCGCATCTTTCGCTGACGCTGGCGCGGCTGGATCATGTAGCCGAGCAGCGGCCGACGCGGATCGGGCTGTCGGCGACACAGAAGCCGATGACCGAGATCGCCGCGTTCCTGACCGGGCTGGACGAGTTGGCGCGGCCGCTGCCCTGCCGGATTCTCGACCTGGGCCACCGGCGCGAACTGAAGTTGTGGATCGAGACGACGGACGCGCCGCTGCAGGCGCTGGCGACGCATGAGCACTGGGGTGCGGTCTACGACCGGCTGGCCGAGTTGATCCTGCAGCATCGGACGACCTTGATCTTCGTCAACCGGCGCTCGCTGGCCGAGCGCGTCGCGCATGAGCTGGGCATCCGGGTGGGCAAGGAGCACGTGTCCGGACACCACGGCTCGCTGTCCAAGGAGCGCCGCCACGTGATGGAGCAGCGGCTCAAGAGCGGTGATCTCAAGGCCGTCGTCGCCACTGCCTCGCTGGAGCTGGGCATCGACATCGGCTCGGTCGACCTGGTCTGCCAGATCGGTTCGCCGCGCCGGATCGCCACGTTTCTGCAGCGGGTGGGACGCTCGGGCCACGCGCTCGGTCTGATCCCGCACGGGGCGCTGTTCCCGACGGCGCTGGACGAACTAATCGAGTGCGCGGCGATGGTGCGAGCGGTGGAACGCGGCGACCTAGACCGAATCTGCCAGCCGAAAGCGCCGATCGAGGTGCTGGCCCAGCAGATCGTGGCCGAAACGGCGTCGGAGGAGGAGTGGCGGGAAGACGAGCTCTACGCGATGATGCACCGCGCGGCGCCGTACGGCGAACTGGAGCGGTCGGCGTTCGATGAGACGATCGACATGCTCGCCACGGGCATCGGCGAGGGCGGCGGACGCTCGAATCCGCTGCTGCACCGCGACCGAATCAACGGCGTGGTCAAGCCTCGGAGGGCGGCGCGGATGACCGCGATCCTCAACGGGGGGACGATCCCGGAGACCGGCGACTATCGCGTGATCAAGGAGCCCGAGGGCGCGTTCATCGGGACGGTCAACGAGGACTTCGCGATTGAGACAGCGGCCGGCGACATCTTCCTGCTGGGCAGCACGTCGTGGCGGATCCGGCGGGTGGAGAACAAGGGGATTGTGCGGGTCGAAGATGCGCACGGCGCGCCGCCGACGATCCCATTCTGGCTGGGCGAGGCGCCGGGGCGGAGCATCGAGCTATCGGCGGTGGTCGGCGAGCTGCGACGCGATATTGGCGCGATGGCCGATGACCCGGAGTCGGCGTCGCGGTACCTGCAGCGCGAATGCCACATGCAGGCGATCGCCGCTGAGCAGATGGTGGAGTACCTGGCCGAGGCTCAGGATTCGTTGCAGGTGATGCCGTCCGACACCGATGTCGTCTTTGAGCGGTTCTTCGATGAGGGCGGCGGACAGCAACTGGTCGTGCATGCGCCGTTCGGGTCGGGCGTGAACCGCGCCTGGGGTCTGGCGCTGCGCAAGCGCTTCTGCGTGCGGTTCGACTTCGAGTTGCAGGCGGCGGCCAACGAGGAGGGCATCTTGCTCTCGCTGGGTCCGACACAGTCGTTCCCGCTCGAGGAGGCGTTCGAGTATCTGAAGGCGGACAACGCGGAGCAGTCGTTGCGCCAGGCCGTGCTCTACGCGCCCTTCTGGAACACACGCTGGCGCTGGGCGGCGACTCGGGCGCTGGCGGTGCCTCGACGGCGCGGAGCGAAGGAAGTGCCGCCATACCTGCAGCGGATGATCGCCGACGATCTGCTGGCGGCGGTGTTCCCGGCGCAGGTCGGCTGCCAGGAGAACCTGGCCGGACCGCTCGAGGTGCCGGACCACCCGCTGATCGCGCAGACGATGGATGACTGCCTGCACGAGGCGGTCGACACCGATGCGCTGATCGAGGTGCTGGAACGTGTCGAGCGGGGTGAGATCCGGCTGCACGCGCGCGACACGGTGACGCCGTCGGGGATGGCGCAGAGCATCATCAACATCAATCCGTTCGGGTTCCTCGACGATGCTCCGCTGGAGGAGCGCCGGGCTCGGGCGGTGATGACTCGCCGGACGCTGCCCAACGAGCAGCGCGACCTGGGCAAGCTGGACATCGATGCGATCGAGCGGGTCCAGGACGAGGCGTTCCCGCCGATCCGCGACGCGGACGAACTGCACGAGCTGCTGCTGTCGGTGGTCGCGCTGCGTGAAAGCGAACTGTCGAGTGTCTCGCCGACCCTGGCCGATGCTGCGACGCCGTTGATGTTCGCCGAGTTGCGAGATGAGGGCCGGGCTGCGCGGGCCGCAGGTCCTGAGGGAACCATCTGGTTTGCCGCCGAGCACCTGGAGTCGATTCGCCAACTGTTCCCCGACCACGCGGTCGAGGCGGGCTTTTCGGTGCCGGAGTCGGCGCTGATCCTGCCCGCCGACCGAGAAGACGCCCGGTTGAAGCTGGTCCGGGGACACCTGGAGATATCGGGGCCGATCGTGGCGGAGGCGCTGTCGCGGCGCTGCGGCCTGTCGGCGCAGGACTGCGGATACGGGTTAGCGCAGCTTGAGGCGTACGGCGAGATCATGCGCGGTCAGTTCACGCCGACGCTGGGTGAAGAGGATGCCGAGGAGTACTGCGACCGGCGGCTGCTGGCGCGGATTCATCGCTACACGATCGCTCGGCTGCGAGCCGAGATTGAGCCGGTCACGGTTCAGCATTACCTGCGCTTCCTCTTGCGCTGGCAGCATCTGACGCCGGACACGCGGCTGTCGGGCAAGGCGGGCGTGCGAGCGGTGATCGAGCAGCTGCAGGGATTTGAGGCTCCGGCGGCGGCCTGGGAGCGTGAGTTGATCGCGCCTCGGGTCGGCGATTATCGGGAGGCCTGGCTGGATGAACTCTGCCTTGGGGGGGATGTCGCCTGGGCTCGGCTGACGGCGCGATCGGCTCGGCGAGCGCCGACCAAGACGACTCCGATCGCGCTGGCGTTGCGGCGCGATTTCCGCTCGCTGCTGATGGCGGTTCGTCGACCGGCGCCGACTCCGGCGGCCCGGGGACGGTCTGCGCCTGAGCCGCAGCCGGATGTGGCCGAGCAGCTTCATGCCGACGGCGGAGCGGCCAGCCAGATCCTGAGTCTGTTGGAGGAGCGCGGGGCGCTGTTCTTCGACGAGCTAGTCGACGGCACGCGGCGGCTCGCGACGGATGTCGAGACCGGGCTGCGCGAGCTGGTCGCGACGGGTCTGGCGCACGCCGACGGTTTCCAGGGGCTTCGGCAACTGATTCGGCCTAACCGCAAGACTCGACGGCCGCGCTACGGAGGCGGCGGGGTGTTCATCGGCGAGGGTCCGGCGGGCCGCTGGGCGGCGCTGCCTCCGACGATGGAGGGTCCCGCGGATCCGATCGAGGCTGACGAGCTGGCCGAGCGGGTGGCGAACATCCTGCTCCAGCGGTACGGAGTGGTTTCGCGGGAGCTGGCGACGCGGGAGAGCCTGACGATCCAGTGGCGCGATGTGCTGCGGGCGTTGCGTCGGCTCGAGGCGCGGGGCGAGATTCGGGGCGGTCGGTTTATCCAGGGTCTGCTGGGCGAGCAATTCGCGTTGCCGGCTGCGCTGGATCAGCTCAGAGCCGTCCGCCGCGCTGCGACGACCGACGAGCAGATCACGATTGCAGCGAGTGATCCGTGCAACCTGGTGGGGATCCTGATTCCGGGTCAGAAGGTGGCGTCGAGGCTGGGGGCGAAGTTGACCCTGGTCGACGGCGTGCCGTTGGAGCCGGCCTCGTCGGGAGCGGCGGCGGCCGATTAGTTGGATTAGTCGTCGACGATCTCCGGGGGTCGCAGATGGGCGACGACCAGGTGCATCTCGGCGTTCGACAGGCGGTAGTCGAAACGTTCTTGCAGCGCGGAGACGCTGGCGTCGGGGTCTGCGCCCAGCAGGCGGCGGACGGACTGGATGAGGTCGGTTGGCGGTAGGGCGGGACGCAGATCGACGTCGTGTCCGTTTCTGAGCGCGGTTACCAGATGGGTCGATATCGTTCCCGGCGAGAGCATCCGGCGCTCGGCGATGGCGAGGATGGTGTGGCCAGCCTGGTAGAGATCGAGTGTCGTTTGCCAACTGGGGACTGGGTCGGAACGGTTTAGGGGTTCCGGCACTGGAGGCTCGGGTTGTGCTGGGTGGATTCCAAGGATGGCAGATAGCTCTTCGGTGTAGCGGTCGGTTGCCAGCGAGCCGACGCCGTCGGTGGTCGACAGGGCTTCGGTTGTGGGCGGCGGGTGCTCGGCGAGGTGGCGCATGGCGGGGAAGGTGAGGAGGTCGGAGGGATCGCAGTTCTCGTGCGCGCTGGTGAGGGTCCGCCATTCGGCGAGGGCGTTGAAACGTTGTTGCCAGGACTCGGGAGGGGTCTCGAGGGTCAATTGGATCTCTCCTGCGGTGTCGTCCGTGGCGGCGGGCGCCTCCGGCGAGTGTTGCGCGACCACGTCCAGCAACTCCCGGCCGAAACGGGCCGCCTTGCGGTGACGGATTCCCTTGATCTCGATGAGTTCCGCGGTGGTGCGAGGTCGGCGGCGGGCGATGTCCGCGAGTTCGCGGTTGCTGGCGACGATGTAGGCCGAGGTTTCGGCTTCCCTTGCGAGGCGCGTGCGTTCCTCTCGGAGCGCTTCGTAGAGCCGATCCTCCTCGGCGCTCAGCGGTCTCGGTTCGTCCTGGCCAGGTGGGCCGGGCGGGTCGTCGGGATCGACGGTGCGAGCTGATGGGGCGGCGTCCAGTTCAGGCTGTTCGTCGAGACACTGGTCGCAGTGACCGCATTGCGGGTTGGTCGGCTGTTCGCCGAAGTACTGGAGGATTCTCGACCAGCGGCACTGGGACTGCTCGCAGAAGTTCATCATCGTGCGCAGGCGATTGATGCGCTGCTGGCGTTCGGCCTCGTCGCTGAGCTGCCTGATGAAGTACATCTGCTGATGCCAGATGCCCTTGGTGTAGAAGAGCAGGCATTCGGAGGGCTGGCCGTCGCGGCCGGCGCGGCCCGTCTCCTGGTAGTAGGACTCGATCGAGGGCGGCATGTCGAGGTGGGCGACCAGGCGGATATCCGGTTTGTCGATGCCCATGCCGAAAGCGATCGTGGCGCAGATCACGGGCGTTTCGCCGTTGAGGAAGCGGTCTTGCACGCCGTGCCGTGAGTCTCCGTTCATGCCGGCGTGGTAGTGCTCGGCATCGATTCCGTGTTGACGCAGGCGCTCGGCGGTTTCTTCGGTGCTCTTGCGCGACTGGCTGTAGACGATGGCTGCGCCGCCGGACAGGGCGCGTATGCGAGCGGCCAGCCGATCCACGGACTTGCGTTTGGGCAGGATGCGCAGGGTCAGGTTGTCGCGCATGAAGCTGGTGATGTAGGTCTGCATGCGGGGACGGTCGAGCTGGTCGATGATGTCGCGCTGGACCTGCGGCGTGGCGGTGGCGGTGCAGGCGACCGTGGGGACGTCGACGAAGCGCTCGGTCAGGCGTCGGAGGACGCGGTAGTCGGGGCGGAACTCGTGGCCCCATTCGGAGATGCAGTGCGCCTCGTCGATCGCGATCAGGCTGGGGTTGCGCTGCTCGAGCAGGTTGCGGAAGCGGTCGGTGTTGACTCGTTCGGGGGCGACGTACAGCAGCTTGACCGAACCATCGAGGACTGAGCGCTCGACCTCGGCGGTTTCCATCGGCGAGAGGGTGCTGTTCAGGTATTGGGCATTGGCGCCGGCTCGCTGGAGCGCGGTGACCTGGTCGTGCATCAGGGCGATCAGGGGCGAAACGACGACGGTGAGGCCGTCGGTGAGGATGGCCGGAAGCTGGTAGCAGAGCGACTTGCCGCCGCCGGTCGGCATCAGGACGAGCGCGTCGCCGCCGTTGAGGACGTGCTCGATCGTTTCGCGCTGCTGGGGTCGGAAGGAGTCGTAGCCGTAGGACTCCTTGAGCGCGGCCAGGAGCGGGTCTGACACGGCTGGGAGTGCTTCGCTCACAACGACTCCACCACATCTGGTCAGACCTCAAGTAGTCGGAGCGTACCGGGAGTGCAATCCCCGTGCGAGTTCAGGTGTTCTCGCCGATCAGGTAGGGGCGGATGCTGCGGACGTATTCGTCGGTGGTCATGCCGGCGGGGACTCCTCCGAAGGCGTGGTCGCCCTCCCAGAAGCCTTCGGGGATGATGAAGCCTCGCATCAGGCGGAGCCGCGGATCGTCGTGGTCGGTGATCTGCTGGCCGATCTGCTTGAGCAGGCGGCCGAGGGCGGTCTCCTGGAAGATCCAGGTGTGGATATCGCGCTGGGACGGGGGTTGGGAGCCCGCTTCGGAGGTGACGGCCTCCTGGTAGAGGGCGCGGAGGTCTTCGGCGACGAAGCGGACGAGCATCGGCATTCGATGCCTCCAGTTGGGACCGGACGCGACGGCGGGGACTTGCTCGAATCCGGAACCCTCGGCGATGGCGATCGCGAATGAGACGACTTTGTCGATCTGGTCGACGGTCGCGCCGCTCATCCCGAAGGTCGTTCGTCCGCGCGTGCGACGGGCCTCCTGGTAGCGAGGCATGAGCAGATCGACTTCGGTCCGGACCGAGGACTCCAGCTCGCTCATCTCGGGGGTGGGTAGCTCGATGGAGCAGGCCCAGACGCCGTCGCCGTTTCCATCGGGCGCTTCGTGCGGGTAGTCGGCGATGGTGGGCTCGGTAGCGGTCTCGAGCAGTTGCAAGGCGCTGCGCAGGACATCGCGTTGGAACTCGGGATTGTCGGCGACTCCGAGCGGACGGCCAAGCGGGAACGGCACCCAGAGTGCGCGGGGCGGCCGGACCGCCTCGGACTGTTCGCGGATCAGGCTGATGCTGGTGGTCGCGATTCCGTTGCGCTGAAGGAAGTGCGAGAGGACGCCGACGGCGGCCGTGCAGACCGGTCAAACCGGGACGAGCATGGCTGTGTCGACTTCCAGATCGTGCATCCGGCGGGCGATTTCGGCGGCGGTCTGCTCGAAGAGGAAGGACTCGGTGGCTCCGAGGATGGAGAAGTGGATCGGAGAGACGCCGCCGATTTCTCCGGCATCGGCGAGTTCGCGCATGCGGTCGACGGGCAGGACGACGTTGAGGTCGCGCTGGTAGTGAGTGCGGTCGAAGTTGACGCTGATGTGCGACTGGACGAGCTCGGCCGGATCGATGTCGTCGGGGATGAGCCGGTAGCCGGTGTCGCCGAAGCGGAAGGCGGGATCGTCGCGCCGATGCAGGGCAGCCGTCGAGATCAGTGCGATCCGCGATTCGGGCAGCGGTCTGGGCGTGATCCAGGGGGTGGCGTCGAAGTCGAAACTGCTTCGCTTCAGCAGCGCGGCGCGCCCGAGCATGTGCTGGGCTTCTTCGGGATGCAACTCGCTCAATCGGACCATCGTTGTCCTCCCCGCGCCATTCCGACCAGGTCAGTCGACAGACTACCGAGCCTACGCTTCTTCTCCGGCGAGGTAGGCCAGGGAACTCCTGATGAAGTGGATGCGCTCCATGCCCGGCGGCGCGGCGCCCCAACTGACTTCGTCTCTCCAGAAGCCTTCGGGCACAATCAGGCCCCGGATCATCTTCAATCTTGGCTCCTCGTCGGCGGCGATCTGCTGTCCGATCCGGATGATGGCCTGACCGAGCGCGGTCCTATTGAAGATCCAACTGTGCATGTCCTGCTGCGACGGCGGATTTGTTCCCTCCTGCGAGGTCACGGCCTCCTGGTAGAAGGCGCGCAAGTCTTCGACGACGAAACGGACCAGCATCGGGAAGGGATGGTTCCAGTTCGGTCCCCTGGCGGAGGGCGGAATCTCCTTGAAGCCCGAGCCCTCGGCGATGGCGACGATGAACGAAACGACTTTGTCAATCTCCTCGGGCCTGGCCCCGCTGATCCCGACCGTGGTGCGTCCCCGACGGCGGCGCGCCTCCTCGTACCACGGAGTGAGCAGATCGACCTCCGCTCGAAGCGCCGCTTCGAGATCGCTGACTTCGGGCTCGGGCAACTGGATCGAGCAGGACCAGACGCCATCGCCGCCGCCCTCGGGGACGTCATGGGGGTAATCCTCGATCGTCGGCTCGGTCGCGGTCTCCAGCAGACGCAGGGCGCTGCGCAGGACATCGCGCTGGAAGTCGGGATCGTCCGCGACGCCGAAGGGACGGCCGAGTGGGAACGGCACCCAGAGCGCGCGTGGTTGACGAACGTACTCCGTGTGTTCGCGGATCAGGCTGATCGTCGTCGTGGGGATTCCATGGCGTTGGAGATAGTGCGAGATCACACCGACGGTGGATGTGCAGGCCGGTCAAACGGGCGCGAGCATGGCGGCGTCGACGCCCAGTTCGCGCATCCGATTGGCCATGTCGGCGGCCGACGCTTCAAAGGTCTTGGCGTCCGGGCTCGCGCCCTGGACCGAAAAGTGAACCGGTGAGACCCCGCCGATTTCGCCGGCGCCGTGGAGTTCGCGCAGGCGGTCGATCGGGAGGACCACATTCATGTCGCGCTGGTAGTGGGTGCGGTCGAAGTTGACGCTGACCTGCGACTGGACCAGGTCGTTCGGATCGACGTCGTCGGGAATCAGGCGGAAGCCGGAATCGCCGAAGCGGAACGGCACGTCGTCTCGCCGATGGAGCGCGGCTGACGTGACCAGGCAGATCGTCGACTCGGCCAACGGCGGAGGGGTGATCCAGGGCGTGGCGTCGTGATCGAAGTCGCCGAACCGAGGCGCGGCGTTGCGCATGCTCGCGGCTTCCTCGGGGTGTAGTTCATCGAGCCGGACCATGGCCGTCCTCCGGTCGTGCTTTGGGGGCAGGCTAGGGCGTGGTCGGCTGGGGGCGGGCGGAGGCGTCTGCGTTCGACGATCGGAGTCTGAGCGCCGCGCGTCGACCCGCTGGCCGTGAGGGTCCAGCGGGTCGCGGAGGGCCCCCTCCGCCCCTTCGGGGCACCTCCCCCAAGGGGGGAGGAAAGGGGATTACGCCCAGGTCTCCTCGTGGAGAGGGGACGGGAGGGAGCGGGTCCCCGAATGAATCGGGGACTGGGAATGGTGAAGCTGAGGCGAGAGTGAGGTTGTGGTGTCGGGATGCTGGTTGCCCTGGGCCCCGTGTCGGGGCACGGGGCATCGGGATGGGGAAGGGAGCGGGTGGTGGTTAGGGGGTGGTTGGGGCGAGGAGGCGGACGAAGATTTCGTTGGCGATTTCGTGGCCTCTCTTTGTGAGACGGAGGCGGCCTGCCTGGCGCTGGGCGAGGGCGTTCTTGACTGCCCAGTCGAGGACGGGGCGGAGTTCCTGGTAAGCGGGCGGCAGGCTGGTCTCGTCGACGCCCTCCATTAGCCGGAGTCCTGAGGTGAGGGTGTCGACGATGTTTTCGAGTTCGCCGACTCGCTCTGCGCCGGCGATGGCGGGCGAGGGCAGGCCCTGCTCGCCCTCGAGAGACGCCGTGGCGTCGCGCAGGCGATCGATGTAGGCCTTTGGGCTACGGACGACGTGGAAGCGGACTCCATCGATAAAGCCGTGCGCGCCCGGGCCGATCGCGGCGTACTCCTGGTTGCGCCAGTAGATCAGGTTGTGCCGGCACTTCAATCCTCTGCGTGTGTAGTTGCTGGTCTCGTACTGCTCGAATCCTGCCGCGGCGAGTCTGTCTGCCGTCCAGTCGGCGATCTCCGCGACGTGGTCGGGATCGGCCTCGATCACTCGGCCGGATGCGACTCTCGCGGCGAGCGGTGTGCCCTCCTCGACGGTCAGGGCGTAGCAGGAGATGTGGTCGGGACCGTCGCCGGACCAGCAAAGGACTTGATTGAGGGTCGATTGCCAGGTCGCCAGCGATTGGCCCGGCAGGCCGTAGATCAGGTCGAGGTTGACGTTGTCGAAGCCGGCGGCGCGTATCTCGGCGAAGGCCTCTTCGGCTCGACCGGCGCTGTGGATGCGGTCGAGGAAGACCAGCTCGGATGAGTCCAGCGATTGGACTCCCATCGAGATTCGGTTGACGCCGGCGTCCCGATAGGCGGCCAGCCGATCAGGATGGACGCTCTCCGGGTTGGCCTCGAGGGTGATTTCCGCATCCGGGGCGAGGCGCATGGCGGATCTGATGGAATTCAGCAGCCGCTCGATCGACTCGCCGGGCAGCAGGCTCGGGGTGCCTCCGCCGATGAAGATCGTCGATACCTCACGGCCACTCAGCCGCGGCGCCCAGAGCGAGAGCTCCTTGAGTGCGGCCTGCTCCCACCCGGCCTGCATGTCGTCGATGCCCGCGTAGGAGTTGAAGTCGCAGTAGGAGCACTTGACCGTGCAGAACGGGACGTGAATGTACAGGCCCAGCGGCTGGTGACTCATATGCCGAGTCTATGAGGCCGGTTCAGTGTTCAATCTGATTGCCCGCGTTTCGACATGGTGACACAGTGGATCTGTTCAAATGCTTGGAGGCGCTGGTGCTGAAGACACACGGTTGCGGGACATTGCGAGCGGCGAACGCCGGTGAGTCGGTGACGCTGGCGGGTTGGGTTCACCGGCGGCGAGATCACGGACAACTGATCTTCATCGACCTGCGCGACCGCGACGGCATCGTTCAGGTCGTCGTCCGGCCGGACGACTATCCCGAGGCGTACGCCATCGCCAATGAGGCGCGCGGCGAGTACGTCCTGCGCGTGGTCGGCGATGTCGTCGAACGCTCGGAGGCGACGCGGAATCCGAACATCGCCACCGGCGATGTCGAGGTGGTGGCCACGTCGGTCGAGGTGCTGAACGCGGCCAAGACGCCGCCGTTCTCGGTGAGCGAGGACGACGATGTCAACGAACTGGTGCGGATGCAGTACCGCTACATCGACCTACGCCGGCCGGCGATGATCGCCACGTTGGAGCTGCGCCACCGGCTGAACCAGTTCATCCGCGATTTCATGACCGAGCAGGGGTTCCTCGAGGTTGAGACGCCGATCCTCGTCGCCGCGACGCCCGAGGGAGCGCGCGACTACGTCGTGCCGAGCCGGTTGAATCCGGGCGGATTCTATGCGTTGCCGCAGGCTCCGCAGCAGTTCAAACAGTTGTTGATGGTGGCGGGCGTCGAGCGTTACTTCCAGATCGCCCGCTGCTTCCGCGACGAAGATCTGCGCGCGGACCGTCAGCCGGAGTTCGTGCAGCTCGACCTGGAGTGGTCGTTCTGCGAGGAAGAGGACATTCTCGGCCTGCTCGAGGAGTTGTTCGCCGGGATCGCGGCTGCGCTGCGCCCGGACTTGACAGTGCCGCGGCCGTTCCCGCGACTGTCGTGGCACGAGGCGATGGAGCGCTACGGCTCGGACAAGCCGGACCTGCGTTACGGGCTGGAGCTGTCCGACTGTTCCGACATTGCTGCGAGCTCCGGCTTCGGCGTGTTTTCTTCGACGATCGCCAACGGCGGCCGCGTTCGGGGGATCGTGATGCCCGGCGGGGCTTCGCTGTCGCGGCGCGAGGTCGATGCCTTCACGACGCTGGCGAAGACGATGGGCGCGCCGGGACTGGTGTCGTTGCAGTTCACGGCTGATCCGGCGGAAGCGACCGAGGACGATGTGCGGTCGCCGGTGCTTCGGCATCTGGGCATCGACGACGCGCGCCGGATTGGCGAGCGTTGCGGGGCGGGGGCCGGCGATTTGGTTCTGCTGGCGGCTGGAGAGTCGGGGATGGTTTCGACGGTTCTCGATGGCATACGCCGCGAGTTGGCGCGGCGGCTCGACCTGGTCGACGATTCGATCCTCAACTTCGGATTCGTGACCGACTTCCCGCTGGTCGAATGGGACGAGGACGGCCAGCGCTGGGATGCGCTGCATCATCCGTTTACGGCGCCTCAGTCGGAGGATGCGCATCTGCTCGACAGCGACCCGGGGCAGGTTCGCGCTCGCGCGTACGACACGATCTGCAACGGGTTCGAGCTGGGATCGGGCTCAATCCGGATCCATGAGCGCGACCTGCAGATGCAGGTGTTTGAGCTGCTCGGCGTCGGCGCCGACGAGGCTCAGCAGCGCTTTGGACACATGCTCAACGCGTTCGAGTACGGCGCGCCGCCGCACGGCGGGTTCGCCTTCGGGATCGACCGCGTGGCGATGTTGCTCGCGGGTACCGAGAACATCCGCGAGGTGATCGCGTTTCCCAAGACGATGTCCGCCTCGGACCCGATGACCGGCGCTCCGATGCCCATTACCGAGGAACAGTTAGAGGAACTTCATCTGCTTGTCAGAGAAGCCGTCGCCCCTGCTGCTGGGTGATAATCTTCGATTGATAGACGGGGCATGGGCGTTCTGGGTGCATAACGGAAGTCGAGGGTCGCTGGCGTGACAGTTGATCAAATCGAGCGAGCGCTGAAGAACGCCGGGTCGGTGAAGTTGTGGCTCGTCGCCCTTGTTCTGGGCGCTGCGCTGCTGCTCGCGGCTTGCGGTGGCGACGAGGAGCAACAACAACAGCAGCAGGCGCAAAGCTCGACCAGGACCGAGCGAGCGCAGAGCGACCAGAACCAGCAGCAAGAGGTCACCCGGCAGGAGCGCCAGGCGACGATCCAACAACAGCAGCAGCAACAGACGGACGCCGCCCAGGCGCAGGCCGACGACGCGCCGGTTGCGCCGCGCGAGGCGGGCGAGTTCCGGATCGCGCGGGCCGAGCCGATCAACCTCGATCCGGCGCAGATCACCGACGTGAACTCGGCGGTGATCGCGGTTGAGATCTTCGGCGGATTGCTGGTCCTCGACCCTGATCTGAGGATCGCCGCCGATCTGGCCGAGTCGGTCCCCGGGCCGTCGGTGAATGACGACGGGACGGTGACCTATCGGTTCACGATCCGCCAGGACGCCACCTTCCACGACGGCAAGGCGATTACGGCCGAGGACTTCAAGTGGAGCCTCGAGCGCAACCTGCATCCGGAGACGCTCTCGCCGACCGCGCCCGATTTCCTGGGCGACATCGTCGGCGCGGCGGAGTATGTTCGCGGCCGCGCGGACGAGGTGATTGGTATCCAGGTCGTTGATGATCACACGCTCGACATCACGATCCTTCAGGCGACGCCGGTGTTCCTCTACAAGCTCACCTATCCGACCGCCTACGTTCTCGATCGAGAACAGGTCGAGGCGGATCCAGAGCGCTGGGCGCTCAACCCGAACGGCAGCGGGCCGTTCAAGCTGACCGAGTGGCAGCTCGGAGAGGGTCTGACCCTGGAGCGGTTCGACGAGTACCACCTCGAGCCGGCCCGAGTGGCGAAGGTCTCGGTCCGATTTGCCGGCGGCTCGGTCGAACAGTTCGAGAATGACGAGCTGGATCAGGCATTCGTCGGGATCAACGACATCGAACGGGTCCGCGACCCGGCCTCGGAGCTCAACGCTCAATATGTGACCCGTTCGGAGCTGTCGATCTTCTACCTCGCGTTCAACGTGTCGACGCCGCCGTTCGACGACGTCAATCTGCGGCTCGCCCTGGCTCACTCGATCGACAAGACGACGATCACACAGGAGGTCCAGGCCGACCTGTTGATCCAGGCGCGGCAGATCATCCCGCCGGGGCTCGCTGCTCACGATGACGACTACCCCGGCCTGGTCTTTGATCCCGAACTCGCCCAGGAGTACCTCGCCGCGTCGCGCTACGCCGGCACGCCCCTGCTTGACGACATCCGCCTGACGATCTCAGGCGCCGGCGCGACGCCCGGTCCCAGCATCGAGGCGATCCAGGACATGTGGCGTCAGCATCTGGGCCTTGAAGTCGAGATCCAGCAGGTGGAGTTCGCCAGTTTCATCTCCGACATCGACCGTGGCCTGTACGGCTTCTTCTCGCTGGGCTGGAGCCTGGACTATCCCGACCCGCACAACGTGCTGGACTACAAGTTCTACAGCGCCTCGCTGGGCAACGACGTCCAGCTCGACGACGCGGAGATCGACGCGCTGCTGGAGCAGGCGCGCTACTCCCTCGATCAGGAATTGCGCACCAGCATCTATCAGCAGGTTGACACGATGCTGGTCGAGCAGGCGGTCTGGATCCCGCTGTACTACTCAGTCGCCCACGAGCTGGTCAAGCCCTACGTGCGGGACTACGAGCCGACACGCATGGTGATCCCGCACCTCCGCTTCGTCAGCATCGAGGAATAGACTCGACAGCATCGCTCGACGCCCGCACACGGACTAGGTGGGGCGAACCATGGCATCAGGCGCGATCCCGCTCCTCATTCGCCGATTGCTCCTGGTGCCGATTCTGGTCTTCGCGGTGATGGCGCTGACGTATGCGCTGACCCACGCGGCGCCGGGCGACCCGGTCAAGATCATCGCCGGCGCACGCAACATCGAGCCTGAGCGCGCCCAACAGATTCGTGAAGAGTTCGGTCTCGAAGGGACCTACGTCGAGCGCTTCGCACGTTACGTCTGGGGGGTCGTCTCGCGCGGCGACCTGGGCCCGTCCTACTACTACCGCTCCCCGGTGCGCTCGGTGCAGGAGCTGCTGGGAGAGCGGATCTGGGTCTCGGCGCAAATCAACCTGATCGTGATGGGCCTGGTCTTCGGACTTGGCATTCCGCTAGGTGTGTATGCCGCGGTCCACCGCGGACGCTGGCAGGATCCGGCTCTGATTGCGTTCCTGAAGATCTTCGACTCGATCCCATCGCCGATCTTCATCGTTCTGATGGCGGCACTGATGGTCAATGGGCTAGCCGACGTTTTCAACTTCATTGGCTTCAATGTGCCCAATGTCTGGACGCCGGGCGATCCTGCCTCCTACATCATTCCCGTGCTCGCCCTGACGCTACCCTCGCTTGGGGGTATGGCCCGATTTGTTCGCATCGGCGCGTTATCGACCATGGATGACGACTACGTACGCACAGCCAGGGCCAAGGGACTGACTGAGCGGCGCATCCTCTACGGACACGTTCTGCGTAACGCCATGTTGCCGCTGTCCACCGTGTTCGGACTCTCGATCGTCGGAATCATTGGCGGCTCGATCATCATCGAGACCGCCTACGGCGTCCCCGGCGTCGGAGCCTTCATGTTCCAGTCGATCACCCAGCGGGACTTTAACGTGATTCTCGGCTTCACCCTGTTGACCGCCACGTTGTTCATCGTGGTCAACGCCTTGATCGACGCGCTTTACATCTTCATCGATCCACGCATCCGATTTACGGCTCGTTTCTCATGACAGTACGCGCCGAACCTCAACCACAATGGGCGATGCCCCAGCGCTCAGAGACCCCCTGGATGCGTGGGTTGCGAGCGATCCTGCGCAAGAGGATCGCGGTTGTTTGCATCATTGTCATCATCGTCCTCTACGGGGCCGGCGCCTACACCTTGCTCGACGCCTTTGGAGTTGACATCGGTCTGCAGGATCCGACGGTGTCCAATCTGAGCCAGAGGCGCTCGATACGCGAAGTAGATGGCTCGCCGGAGACTCTTAGGGCGTTTACCCAGCGTCTCGATGTCGAGTTGGCGACGCTCAACGAACTCAATCCCGAGATCGTGGACGAATACGGCGCCTTGACCGCCGACACCGTCTTACCGGCCCGCACCGAGCTGGTGTTGAGCGGCGACGAGTCGCTGCAGGGGCCATCCTCGCGGCATTGGTTTGGCACGGACCGCAATGGCCGCGACGCATTCGCAAGAGCCATGTTCTCGCTCCGCACCACGCTCATCATCAGCGTCATCTCAGTGCTATTCGGAAATCTGTTTCTTGGTCTTGGCCTCGGTCTGCTGGCTGGTTATCGCGGCGGCTTCATCGATCAGATCATCATGCGCATCGGCGACGTGATGCTGGCGATGCCGGGGCTGCTGTTCCTGATCGTGATCGTTGCCGTCTTCCGAGATCAATGGGAGGACTGGTTCAGAGCGATTGAAGACGCGACCGGTATGGGTTGGCTGATCGCGCAGGGCGTGGACGACTACGTGCTCATCGTCTTTGCCACATCGTTGGTCGGCTGGGCGGGATCGGCGAGGTTCTATCGAGCACAGGTGCTCGCGCTACGCGAATCGGACTACATCCTGGCCGCCGAGACGATTGGAGCGCGGACCCCGCGCGTCCTGATCCGCCACCTGTTCCCCGGAATCCTGCCCTGGTTCATCGTCAGGTTCAGCGCGTCATTGGGAGAGATCGCCGGGGCGGAGGTCGTTCTCACCTGGCTCGGCATCGGAATCACGCCGCCGACTCCTTCGTTCGGAATCATGGTCGAGAATGCCGGCGGGCGTACCTCGCTCCTCCTGTATCCCTGGCTCATGGCAGTGCCCTTCGTCTTCCTGTTGGTGCTGATGCTCGCCTTCAACCTGCTCGGCGATGCGATCAACGACGTCCTCAACCCCCGAGGGCGATAGAACCGGTCTTCCGCAGGGGCGCTGATATGCTCAGCCGCAGCTATGCCCGCAGCCGTTGGGCGATGAAGGTTGACCGATGAAAGTTACTGCTGAACGCATCCCCGAGGCGCAGATGCTGCTCGAGATCGAGCTCGACGACGCCCGTGTCACAAAGTCCCTCGATCAGGCCGCGAGACGCCTCTCGCAGCGCTTCCGGATCCCGGGATTCCGCAAGGGCAAGGCCCCGCGCCGGGTCGTCGAAAGCGCCCTGGGACCCGACGCCGTCTTCGAAGAGGCCGCTGAGCGACTGCTGCCGCAGGCGCTGGCCGAGGCGCTCGAGCAGGAAGAGCTGGAACCGGTCGCGCAGCCCAGCATCGAAGTCACCGGACGCGAGCCGGTCACCTTCACCGCGACGATCCCGCTGCAGCCGGTCGTCGAGCTCGGCGATTACCGCGGCATCTCGATCGCCAAGCCCGAGAGCCAGTTCTCGGAGGAGATGCTCGAGGATCGGCTGCTGGAACTGCGGCGCCAACACGCGCTGCTCGAGCCCGTCGAGCGCGAACCGGAGCTCGACGACCGAGTCACCGCCGATGTCCGAGCCGAGGTGGACGGCGAGCAAATCCTCGACCAGCCCGGCGCCGAGTTCCATCTGCGCGAAGGCTCCGTGATCGGCGTTCCCGGACTGAGCGAGAAACTGGTCGGCGTCGCCGTCGGTGAGGAACACGTCATTCCGATTGATGTGGACGAAGACTGGGATGACGAGGAGGTCGCGGGTAAGACGGTCACCTTCACCGTCACCATCCATGACGTCAAGTCGGAAGAACTGCCCGAGCCGGACGACGATTTCGCGATGGAGGTGTCGGAGGAGTTCGAGACCTACGCCGCCCTGCGCGAGCGTGTCGAGTCGGGCCTGCGCGAACAGACCGACCGGCAGGCGGAGGAAGAGTTCAGCCAGGCGGTCATGCAGGCCGCCGTCGAGCGCACTACGCTCGAGTATCCGCCCGCCCTGGTCGAGCACGAGATCGAGCACATGCGCCAGGACTTCGCCAGGCAGATGGGCCAGGATCCGGCCACCTTCCTGCGCGACAGCAGCGAACAGGGCGAGCAGCTCCTGGCAAGTTTCCGGACCCAGGCCAACGAGCGCGTGATCAACACGCTGGTCCTGCAGAACATCAGCGAGGCTGAAGAGATCGAGGTCCTGGACGAAGAGATCACCGCCGACCTGCAGCAGATGCTCGCCGGTATGCCCGCTCAGGACGCCGAGCAGACCGAGCGAATGCTCGAAGACGAGGGCATTCGCGCCAACGTTCAGGCCCGCCTCGTGCGTGAGCGGACGATCGAGCGCCTGCAACAGATCGCCCTGACCAACCACGCCGCCGGCGTCTCCGACGACACAAGCGAAGGTGAGGGCGACTCAGCCGAAGGCGAGGACGACGGGGCGGAGGCAGCGGTGGACGGGGCAGCGGTGGACGAGGCGATCGACGAGGGTTCCGACGCTGCCGTCGACTCCCCGGACGCAACCGACGAAGCTGACGAGGCCGATGAGGCGGGCGGATAACGGTCCCCGATATGCCAGTCAGTTCTGTCCGCCGATGTCTGCTGTGTAACCGCGCCTTGACCAATCGTGACTACACTTAATCCGCGAAGGAGCGTTCCATGACCCTGAGCCACTCCGCGAGCAGTTCCCTGACTCGCCCCAGCGACATCATCCCGATGGTCGTCGAAACGACCAACCGCGGGGAGCGAGCCTACGACATCTACTCGTTGCTCCTGCGCGAGCGCATCATCTTCCTCGGCACGCCGATCGATGACCAGATTGCCAACGTGATCGTTGCGCAGCTCCTCTACCTCGACCGCGAGGACCCGGACCGCGACATCCAGCTCTACGTGAACTCGCCGGGCGGCGTGATCACCGCCGGCCTCGCGATCTACGACACGATGCAGCTGATCAAGGCCGACGTGTCCACGATCTGCGTCGGCATGTCCGCCTCGATGGGCACGGTGCTGCTCTCGGCCGGCGCGGCCGGAAAGCGATTCGCCCTGCCGCACGCCACGATCCACATGCACCAGGCGCTTGGCGGCGCGCGCGGTCAGGCCTCTGACATCGAGATTGCGGCCCGCGAGATCCTTCGCAACAACGAGACGATCCGCCAGATTCTCGCCAGGCACACCGGCCAGCCCCTCGACCGGATCGCGGCCGACACCGACCGCGACTTCTACCTCGACTCCGAACAGGCGCAGGAATACGGACTGGTGGACTCCGTGCTCTCCAGCGAAACCGCCGGAGATGCAGCCGCCGCCGCAGGCGCGTAGCATCTACACGTGCTGATCACGCGGCGCTCGCTCGCTGTGAACGCCAATCGTTCTCGATAGCAGACGCACGGAGGCGCAAGGGAAGGGCAGGAGCTGATGAGCAGTGCACATGGCGGTGGACGCAGTCAGTATCACTGTTCGTTCTGCATGAAGGACCAGGCCCAGGTGCGCCGCCTCGTCGCTGGACCGGGCGGCGTTTACATCTGCAATGAATGCGTCGAGGCCTGCCGCGCCGTCATCCAGGACGAGCAGCTCAACTCGGCGCCGCCCGAGCCGCAGGCCGCATCCAGCCCGCCCCAGACGCTGCCTCCGCTGGCCATCTACGACCGCCTCTGCGAGCACGTCGTCGGCCAGGACGAGGCGAAGCGCGTTCTCGCCGTTGCCGTCTACAACCACTACAAGCGGATCAACACCGTCGTCGATCCCGACGACGAGGTCGAACTCGAGAAGAGCAATATCCTGCTCGTCGGTCCCACCGGTTCCGGCAAGACCCTGCTCGCGTCGACCCTCGCCCGGATTCTCGATGTCCCCTTCTCGATCGCAGACGCCACGGCCCTGACCGAGGCCGGATACGTCGGCGAGGATGTCGAGAACATCCTGCTCCACCTCATCCAGGCGGCGGACTTCGACATCGCCCGGGCCGAGCGGGGCATCATCTACATCGACGAAATCGACAAGATCGCCCGCAAGGCGGACAACCCCTCGATTACCCGAGACGTCTCCGGCGAGGGCGTCCAGCAGGCCTTGCTCAAGATCGTCGAAGGCACGGTCGCGTCCGTCCCGCCCCAGGGCGGACGCAAGCACCCGCACCAGGAATTCCTCCAGATCGACACCAGCAAGATCCTCTTCATCTGCGGCGGCGCGTTCGAGGGCCTCGAGCAGGTCATCGACCGCCGAGTCACGACCGGCATCCGCAACATCGGCTTCGGCTCCGCCGCTCGGACCGCCGAGGATCGCGACCACCTGCTGCATCACCTCAGCCACGACGACCTGCAGAAGTACGGACTGATCCCCGAATTCGTCGGTCGTCTGCCGGTCGTTGTCACCCTCGACCAGCTCGACCAGGCCTCGCTGGTCCGCATCCTGACCGAGCCCAAGAACGCCCTCGTCCGCCAGTACGAGCGCTTCTTCGACATGGACGGCGTCGAACTCAGCTTCACCCCAGAAGCGCTGGAAGCGATCGCCGAGCACGCGATCGCCGAGGCCACCGGAGCGCGAGGCCTGCGCACCGTCGTCGAGGATCTGTTGCTTGACGTCATGTTCGAGGTGCCAGGCCGTCCCGAGGTCAAGAAGTGCGTCGTCAACGCCGACACCGTTCGCCGCCAGGAACACCCGCTGCTGCTCAATGATCAGGGCCTGGCCGTCGAGTACGAAGCAATCCGCCGCCGAGACGACGGACGATTGGCCCCGCGCCAGGAAAGCGCCTGATGTCACGCGCCTCCGCGCCCAGCCGATCCCGACGCGTGCGGGTCGACGAGCTGTTGGTCCAACGAGGCGCCGCCACAGACCTCACAACCGCCCGAGCGTTGATCATGGCCGGCCGAGTTCACGGCAACGGCAAACGATACGCCCAACCCGGCCAGCAACTCGCTGAAGACGCAGACCTTGACGTCAAGGAGATCCGGGAATTTGTCTCGCGAGGCGCAGACAAGCTCATCGCCGCCCTCGATCAGTGGCCGATTCCCGTTGACGGACGAACCTGCCTCGATGTCGGAGCATCAACCGGCGGTTTCACCGATCTGCTGCTCCGTCGAGGCGCGCGCCATGTCTACGCGGTCGACGTCGGCTACGGACAACTGGCCGAGCAACTCCGCCGCAATCCCCGCGTGACCTCGATGGAACGCACACACATCTGCGACATGCCGAGTCTGGACGAGTCGCCTGATCTGGCGACGGTCGACGTGTCCTTCATCGGTCTGAGCCAGGTTCTGCCTTGCGCCGCCGCCGCGCTGTCGCCCGGTTCAGACGTGATCGCGCTGGTCAAACCGCAATTCGAGGCGCCGCCGGACGAGGTCGATGACGGCGGAGTCGTCCGCGACCGCCTCGTCCAGGGCCGAGCAGTCAGCAGCGTCGTCGCCTGGGCGCTGGCCCAGGACTGGCGCGTCGGAGGCATCCTCAAATCACCGCTCGCCGGCCCGGCCGGGAATCGCGAGTGGTTCGTCTGGCTTCGGACACCGTGACCGAGATCAAGTGCGTCGGCATCTACTACCACCCGCGCCTCGATGAGGCCCGCATCTCCGCCGACGAACTTGCGAAGAAGCTCAACAAGCGTGGCATCGATGTCTGGACATCGATGCCCTGGGAACCCGAGCGCTCCACCGAGCATTTGCCCCGGACCGATCTGCTGATCTGCCTCGGCGGCGACGGCACCATCCTCCGCGCCGCCCGAGCCAGCGCCGGACACGACTGCCTCATTCTCGGCGTCGATCTCGGCCGTCAGGCATTTCTGACCGAACTCTTGCCGGAGCAGGTCGACGATCACCTGCCCGCACTGCTTGATGGCGACTTCGTCGTCGAGGATCGCGCCATGCTCCAGGCCCGGCCGATCTCGGTCGAGGGCGAAGCGCCGAGCACTCTCACCGCCCTCAACGACGTCATGATCGGCCGAGGCAGCCTGGGACAGCCGGCCTATGTCGCCGTCTGGGTCGGAGGCGACCTCGTCGGCGTCGTCCGAGCCGATGCCGTCGTCGTCGCCTCGGCGACGGGCAGCACCGGCTACTCGCTCTCCGCCGGCGGTCCGATCCTGCATCCCCAGGCGCGCAGCGTGGTGCTCACGCCGGTCGCCCCGCACCTGGCGCAGGCGGCCCCGATGGTCCTCCCCGGCGACGCCGTCATCGACCTGCGCCTCGGACGCGAACACCCCGGCTCACTCTCCGTCGACGGCCAGCGCCCCTTCCCCTTGAAGCCGGGCGGAGGCGTCCAGGTGCGCCGCAGCGAATCGCTCGCGCGACTAGTCCGCTTCGGCGAGCGGCCGTTCTTCGCCCAACTCGGCAAGCGCCTCGCCTGGCTCGACGAACGAAGACTCGAAGCCGTCTCACGCACCGGCGTCGAAGCCTTTGACCAGAAGACCGCCGAACCCTCCTAAGGTGTGTTCACATATTCACTCAAATGAATTTAGGACTTAAGCTGCCGACGCCGTTCGTAATGCCGCGAGCGATCGTCGCCCCGTGCTTGACACGGGGCCCAGAGCAACCAGGTTCGCGCGCAGAACCACGTTGGCCTCAGCTCGACGTTTGTGTGTGGGTCCTGCCGCTCCACCGTTGAGCCAAGGATGAAGGCGTTGCTGCTCCCAGGCGTCGAGATCTGGGCCCCGTGTCCCCTGGTCGAGCCGGGGGCAGGCATGCGGCGACGCGGAGCGAGGCTAGTGTGAGCGGGCCCGAATTTTCACTGGTTTTCAACGGCCAACGACGCCGATTCCGATAAGATGAACATGTGCTCCATTGCGGGCGCGCGTCCGTTCCAGTCAGAGGAGCCCGCGGTGTTGATCGGCCTGAACCTGCGTGACTTCGCGCTGGCCGCCCGCGTCGAACTCGACCTGCAACCCGGATTCACCGTGATCACCGGCGAGACCGGAGCCGGCAAGAGCGTCCTCATCCAGGCGCTCGCGTTCGCCCTGGGAGCTCCCGCCGACGCCGAGACGATCCGCCCCGGAGCCGCAGCCGCCGACGTCGAGGCAACGTTCGATCTCGCCGCCAGCGAAGCCTACGGTCCCGTCGCCAGGTTGCTCTCCGACGCCGACATCCCCTTCGAAGGCGAGCTCATCGTCAGGCGCACGGTCAGCCGCCCCCGAGACGGCGCCCAGCGGCTCGGCGGCCGTCTGCGCATCAACGATCGAGCCGCGACCGTCGGGGTCCTCCGCCAACTCGCGCCGATGCTCGCCGACGTTCACGGCCAGCGCGAGCATCTCTCCCTGCTCCGCCCGCAGGAACAACTGGAGCTGCTCGACCGATTCGGCGGCGTCGAGCATCAACGCGACGCCGTGTCGGCGATGGTCCGGCGACTGAGCACTCTCGACCGCCAGCTCGGCGACCTGTCCCGGAGCGAACGCGAACGAGTGCGCAGGATCGCGCTGCTGCGGCACGAAGCCTCGGAAATCGCCGCCGCCGGCCTCCGCGCCGACGAAGAGCACGAACTCCAGAGCCGCCACCAGCGGCTCGTCCACGCCCAGACCCTCGCCGCGCAGGCGTCCGACGCCATTGCCTCCCTCGAGAGCGACTCGTTGGGCGAGGCCTTGAGCGCCGTCCGCCGAATCGCCGAAATCGACGAGGCCGCTAGTCCAATCGCGGAAGCCCTCGAGACCGCATTCGAGCAGTCGGCCGAAGCGCTGCGCTCCTTGCGCGGTTACGCCGATCAAGTCGAACTCGATCCCGATCAGTTGTCGGATGTCGAATCGAGAATCGCCCTGCTCGGAGACATGAAGCGCCGCTGGGGCGACACCATCGCCGACGTCATCGCTTATGGACAACAAGCCGACGCCCAGGCTGATCGGCTGGAACGAGAATCCGCCGACAGCGACGCTCTGGCCGCCGAAGCCGAGCAGCTCGCCGCCGACCTCGCCGACGCCGCGCTCGAGCTGAGCCTCAGCCGCAGACAGGCCGCCGAGGCCCTGGCCCAGGCCGTCTCGCGAGAGTGCGAAGATCTGCGCCTGCCCGGCGCCCGCATCGAGTTCTGTTTCGAGAACATCCCGCCCTCATCGGATGCGCGAACCCTGCAAATCGACGACAGCGCCTGCGGCTTCGACCAGAACGGCATAGACCAGGTCGAGCTGCTCGTCGCCTTCAACCCCGACGCTCCGCTGCGTCCGCTGCGGCGAGTCGCCTCCGGCGGCGAAACCGCGCGCCTCACGCTGGCAATCAAGGCCGTCTTGGGCGAAAGTGACGTAGTACCGCTCATGGTCTTCGACGAGATCGACGTCGGCCTCGGAGGACGCAGCGGAGGAATGATCGGCGAGCGGCTCGCTCGTCTCGGAGATCGTCGGCAGGTGATCTGCATTACCCATCTGCCCCAGGTCGCCGCGCGCGCCCGCGAACACGTCACGGTCAGCAAGTCGACCCTCAACGGCCGTACCGGCGTGGACGTCAGACTGCTCACGCCGGAGCAACGCGTCACCGAGTTGGCCGACATGCTCGGCGGGCAGACCGACGCCAACCGCGCCAGCGCCTCAGACCTGTTGCAGGCGGCGGTCGTCTCATGACCTCCGAAGCCGTCGGACCGACCCCAGCCGCGACCATCCGCCAGCGAGCCTCCGAGGTTCACGCCCTTCAGGACATTGCAGTCGACCGCCGCACGCCGCTCGAAGCGCCCGTCCTCGCCGAAAAGGCTGTCGTCGGAGACGCCCCCGAAATCCACCGCCTGATCCAGTACTGGTTCGAGGCCACCGGAGATGTGTTGCCCCGCACCGAAGGCGAGATCTACGAGACCATTCGAGACTTCGTCGTCGTCCGAGACCCAAGCGGCGATCGCCTCCTGGCCGCCGGAGCGCTGCACGTCGAGTGGCGAGACCTGGCCGAGATCAAGTCCCTCGTCGTCGATCCGGGAACCCAGGGCAAAGGCCTCGGCCGCATCGTCGTAGACGCCTGCCTGGACGAAGCCGTCGACATGGGCCTCAAGACCGTCTTCGCCCTGACGACCACCCCAGCATTCTTCGAACGCCTCGGATTCCGAATCTCCGGAGTCTCCGCCTTCCCCCGCAAGGTCTGGAACGAGTGCTTCCGCTGCCCCAAGTACAACGCCTGCGACGAAATCGCCGTCACCATCGACCTCCGCGACCGCTTCACCACATAACCATCCCTCCCGCCCCCAGGTTCCAATTCCCGCGCTCCGACGCGGGGCCCAGACCACCTACGTCCGCCACGGCGACACCCTTCCTCTGAGCAACAACCTCCCTCTCCCCTGTCACAGTCCCCGATTCATTCGGGGACCCGCTCCTTCCCCCTCCGATGCCCCGTGCTTGACACGGGGCCCAGAGCAACCAACCCCGTTCGGGCAACACCCTTCCTCTCAGCAACCAACCTAGTCTCCCCTTCCCATTTCCTCCCCCTCTGGGGGAGGTGCCGCGAAGCGGCGGAGGGGGCCGCCCAAGATACGCAACCAACGCAACACTGCTCCCGCACCTCCTCCCCGCATCCACCTCCAACCCCGATACCATCAGAACATACGTACATTCAAAACCAAGGAGCCCCCCATGCCCAACCCCTACCACTACCGAGCCAAGATCGACCGCCTCTGGCGACGCTCAGGCGACCACAACCCCGGCTACATCCGGCTCAAGGCCCTCAACTCCATCGTCCGAGAACTGTTCGCCCCAACCGAGCGAGCCCGCCTCAACCACGAGATGTACCTCGCCACCGACCCCTACGACGTCGCTCGCCACCAGCTCCGCGACCTCTACGACCGCCTCTCTCTACTCCCCTCTCCCCCCGCGGAGCGCGGTGAGATGCCGAAGCCTGCCCCGGGCTCCGACCCGGGGGCAGAGGGGGGCTCCCCGCAAGACGAGGAATCACCTGAGGAAGACGACGACCCCTTGTAATCCGCGCCTGGCAACCCGCCTCGCTCTCTTTTTTCTCGCGTTTTCTTTTTTTCCTGGGGGCCAACCGACCCCAGGCTCCCGCGCGCCCCCGCCGCAATCGGGCGGTAGCCTATGGGCTATGCCAGAGCCGCACGACCGCCTGACCGAGACCGTGCTCACCACCGAGGAGGTCTTCAGCGGCTCCCGCATCAACGTTCGCGTCGACCAAGTCGCCATGGCCGACGGACGCCGCGCCCAACGCGAGGTCGTCGAGCACCCCGACGCCGTCGTCATCCTCGCCATCCGCGACGACGGCGACATCGCCTTCGTCCGCCAGTGGCGGCACCCGACCGGCCGGCCGCTGCTCGAACTCCCGGCCGGCCGCGTCGACCCCGGCGAATCGCCAGAAGAGACCGCCCGACGCGAGCTGCGCGAGGAGGTCGGCCTCGACCCCGCCCGTCTCGACTTCGCCCGAGGCTTCTACGTCGCCCCAGGCTTCGCCGACGAGTTCCTCCACGGCTACATCGCCCGCGACTGCGCCGAGTCCCCGCTCGAGGCCGACGAAGATGAGGAGTTGATCGTCGAATGGAAGCCCCTCGGCGAGGCCATCGGCCTGGTCGAGTCGGGAGAGATCATCGACGCCAAGTCCGTCATCCTGATCCAGTACCTCGCCCTGGAAGCGGTCGGTCCCCTGGGACGCAAAATCGTGCGCCACTACCGGGGTGAGGAATGACCCATGCGCCAATCCCCTCTCCCCCCGCCGGAGGCGGGGGGAAGCCTGCCCCGCACTTGATGCGGGGATGTCTCGTAGAGACAGAGGGGGGCTCCCCCAGATTGCGATCGCAGACCGCAGCCCGCGCAAGGCGACTACCGCCCAATGCCAATTGGTGCGAAACTGGGCATTGCATCCACCACGCTCGCATGTCGGGGGGACAACACGATGTTGCAGCATGATGTACTGATAGTCGGCTCCGGTCTGGCGGGAATGCGCGCCGCCCTGGAGGTCTCAAACGATCCCACGCTCGATGTGGCGATCCTCTCCAAGGTCCACCCCTTGCGCTCCCACTCCGGAGCCGCGCAGGGCGGCATCGCCGCCTCGCTCGGAAACTCGGCCGAGGACTCCTGGGACCTGCACATGTTCGACACCGTCAAGGGCGGCGACTACCTCGTCGACCAGGACGCCGCCGAAGTGCTGACCCGCGAGGGCCCCGAGAACATCTTCGAGCTCGAGCATATGGGCTGCGCCTTCTCGCGCGACGACGAAGGCCGCGTCGCCCAGCGCCGCTTCGGCGGTCACACCGCGCCCCGCGCCTGCTACGCCGCCGACCGCACGGGCCACGCGGTCCTCACCGTGCTCTTCGAACAGCTCCTGCGCCGCGGCGTCAAGGTCTACTCCGAGTGGTACGCCCTCGACCTCGTGGTCAAGGACAACGTCTGCCAGGGGCTCGTCGCCTACGACATCCTCTCCGGCCAGATCGAGGCCATCTCGGCCAAGGCCGTCATGTTCGGCACCGGCGGCTACGGCCGCGCCTTCCGCGTCACCACCAACGCCTTCGCCTCGACCGGCGACGGCGTCGTCATGGCCTACCGAGCCGGCATTCCGCTGGAGGACATGGAGTTCGTCCAGTTCCACCCGACCGGGCTGCAGGGCTCCGGCATCCTGCTCTCCGAGGCCGCCCGCGGCGAGGGCGCGCACATCGTCAACTCCGACGGCTTCCGCTTCATGGAGAACTACGCCCCGGGTCGGATGGAGCTTGCCCCGCGCGATATCGTCGCCCGCGCCGAGCAGTCCGAAATCGAGGCTGGCCGCGGGGTTACTTCGCTGCGGGACTCGGTCTTCATGGACCTCCGACCGATCGGCGAGGAGCGTATCCGCTACGCGCTGCCCTCGGTCCTGCACCTGGCGCGCGACTTCGCCGGCATCGACCCGCTCGACGCGCCGGTCCCGATCCAGCCCACCGCCCACTACTCAATGGGCGGCATTCCCTGCGACATCAACGGCCAGGTCCGGATTAAGGATCTCGACGGCGCGCCCGAAATCACTGGATTCTTCGCTGCCGGCGAGGCTTCCTGCGTCTCCGTCCACGGCGCAAACCGGCTCGGCACCAACTCGCTGCTGGAAGCCGTCGTCATGGGACGCCGCGCAGGCCGAGGCATCCTCGACGTCGTCCATGACCTCGAACCAACCAGCATCGACGAGGGCGACATGGCCAACGCGATCGGCGAGGTCGATCGCTTCCTCACCGCCGACGGTTCGCAGAAGGTCGGCGAGATTCGCGCCGAACTGCGCGACACGATGATGGACAAATGCGGCGTCTTCCGCGACGACGCCGAGCTGCGCGAATGCCTCGGCGAGGTCAAGGAGTACCAGGAGCGATTCGAGAACGTCGCCATCGACGACCACGGCTCGACCTTCAACACCGACCTGCTCGACGCGATTGAACTCGGCCACATGCTCGAGTACTCCGAGGTGATCACGGTCGGCGCGATTGCCCGGCAGGAGTCGCGCGGAGGCCACGCCCGACGCGACTTCCCCGACCGCGACGATGAGAACTGGCATCGCCACACCCTCGCCTATCGCCCCCAGGACGGCGACGACGGCCCGCGGCTCGAGTACTGCGAGGTCAACATGGAGCCCAAGTTCCGCGAGCCGTTCCCGCTCCAGGAGCGAACCTACTAGCCCAGGAATCGACCAAAACGAACAGATCCGAACACGAGCGAACAGAAGCGAACAGGCGCGGACCCATGGCCCAGCAAGAGTTCATCATCGACCGCTACAACCCCGACACCGACGAGTCCTACCAGGAGTCGTTCAACGTCGATGTCCAACCCGGCCAGACGGTGCTCGACAGCCTCAACGCGATCAAGTGGGAGCAGGACGGCACGCTCTCCTTCCGCATGTCCTGCCGCCACGCGATCTGCGGGTCCTGCGCGATGAAGGTCAACGGTCAGTCGATGCTCACCTGCCAGACGCAGGTTGACGCCGCCGCCGAACGCGGCGACCCGATCCGCGTCGGTCCGCAGGGCAATCAGAACGTGATCAAGGACCTGGTTGTCGACGTGACCAAGTTCCTCGATCAGTTCGAGCGCGCCGAGACCTGGCTCGAGCCCTACGAGGATCAGGATCCGCCCGAGCGTGAGTATCGCCAGAAGGTGGAGGAGTTCGACCACTGGTCTCACGCCTCGACCTGCATCCACTGCGGGGCCTGCTACTCCGACTGCACCGTCGCCGGCGTCGACGAAAACTTCCTCGGTCCGGCCGCGCTGGCCAAGGCCTACCGCTTCGTCATGGACAGCCGCGACTCAAAGCGTGACGAGCGGCTCAAGTTCCTCTCCGAGGAGCAGGGCGGCATCTGGGACTGCACCCGCTGCTACATGTGCGTCCAGGCCTGTCCCAAGGACGTGCTGCCGATGGACGCGATCATGGAGCTGCGCACGCTCGCCATCGAGGCCGGCCACACCAACAACCACGGCGTCCGCCACCACAAGGGCTTCACCTCGGGCGTGCGCAAGCGCGGCCGGCTCGACGAGATGATGCTGCCGATCCAGTCGGTTGGCATCGGCCGGCTGATCACCGGCAACCTGTCGGCGCACAAGGAGATGATGGACTACACGCCGGGCGCGATTCGCCTGCTCAAGACTCGCAAACTCCTGACCATCGCCCAGCGCCACGGCGCTAACGCCGAGGGTCGCGAACAGATCGAGCGCATCTTTGACGAGGTCGAAGCCGAGAAGCATCACCACGATGTCGACGCCGACGCGTTCGGCGCCGAGTTCGAGACCGCCATCGGCGGACACTAAACCATGTGCCGGAACCAACGAGCCAGCAACCGGAGCAGGTAACGGCTCACGAGCGGGGGAGCGGACCATCATGAGCAAGTACGCATTCTGGCCCGGTTGTGTAGCGCGAGGCGCAGCCCCGGAGCTCTACACCTCCACGCTCGCCGTCGCCGAGCATCTCGGCATGGACCTGGTTGAGCTCGAAGCGGCCGCCTGCACCGGCGCCGGCATCATCTCCGACGGCGAACCTTACCTGCAGGACGTGCTCAACGCGCGGACGATGGCCATGTCCGAGCAGATGGACCTGCCGCTGATGGACATCTGCTCCACCTGCGTCGGCGTCCACCGCCTCGCCGCTGAGAAGCTGCGCGATGTCGACTATCGGATCAGAATCAATCACCACCTCGCCCCTGAAGGAATCGAGTACCGGGGCTCCGCCGATCCTCGTCACCTGCTCTGGATCCTGCTTGAGGATGTCGGCATCGACAAGATCAACTCACTGATCAAGCGGCCGCTGGAGGAACTCAACCTGGGTCCGTTCTACGGCTGCTACATCGTCCGGCCCGAGCGCACGCTCGACTTCGAAGAGCATCCGACCCGGCGCAACAGCCTGGAGCATCTGATCGAGATCCTCGGCGCCACCACCGTCACCTACGACGGCATGACCAAGTGCTGCGGCTTCCCGATCCTGACCACCAACAAGAAGAACTCGTTGACCATGGCCGGCACCCACCTCAACGAGGCGCAGTCAAAGGGTGCCGACGCGTTGGTCACCCCCTGCCCGCTCTGCCACCTCAATCTCGACGCCCAGCAGCCCGACGCGGCCAAGGTGATCGACCGAAACCTCAACCTGCCCATCCTCCACGTTCCGCAGCTCCTCGGCTTGGCGATGGGGCTCCCCCCTGAGAAGCTCGGTCTGACCCGTCACGTCGTCGACACCAACCGCCTGCTCAACAAGATCGGCGTTTAGGCGCGCTTAACTGAAGCGCCCCCGCCGGCGAACCGGACGGGGGCGACACAGGCAGTTGGAGGGTGGCCAGTCGGAGAGACATCCGATGTCTCCCATGCGGACATCGGTGGGCGGGCGGGGTGACAGTTTCTACCGTCTGACCTCAAGCCCCTCCGTCATACAAGACGACGGAGACATCCAAAAGGTTCCCGACAAGGTTTCCGGACAGTTACGCGCCGGCTTCGGTTCCGCGAAGCCTCGGGTCGAGAACATCGCGGATGGCGTCGCCGAAGATGTTGAACGCGAGCACGATGAGGGTGATTGCGACGCCCGGGGTCAGCGCCAGCCACGGCCAACGGGTAAGTTGTCCGCGTTGAGTTGCCTCGAACAGGATGAAGCCCCATGTTGGGTTTTCGGCCGAGTTCGCTCCCAAAGCCAGGAATGACAGTGCCGCTTCGGCCAGGATTGTCCCGCCGATCGTCACTGTCGCCAAGACCATGATCGGGGCGACAATGTTCGGCAGGATGTGCCTCAGCACGATCCGTGTCGAAGAGGCGCCAATCGTGCGCGCCGCCTCGATGTAGGTGTACTCCTTGAGTGACAGCACTGTCCCACGAATGACACGTTGAGTACCGGGGACCAGGAAGATGACAATGACGAACACCACCGTCCCAATGCCGGGCGACATCATGGTCACCAGCACCATCATCAAGACCAGTGGCGGCAGCGCCTGGAAGGCGTCGGAGATTCGTTGCACCACCATGTCACCGACGCCGCCGATGTAAGCGGAGACCGTTCCAATCAACGTGCCGATCGCGATGCCAATGCTTGTCGCCGCCAGACCGATAATCATCGCGGTGCGGGCTCCGTAGATGATCCGGCTGAACATGTCGCGCCCCAAGGAGTCGGTGCCAGCGATGTGGTCCCACGAAGGTGGAGCCAGCTTGTTGACCACATCGGTTTCGGCTGCTGGATACGGAGAGAATCCCGGCACAATTGTCGAGCCACCGACAGTGATGTCCTGTCCGAAGATCGCCGTCACCAACAAGATGAAGATGACGACGGCGCCGACTGCCCCCAGCGGTCGTTGCCGGCCGAGCCTGAGCAAGCGTCTGGTTCGCCCAGGTCCACCGTTCAACTGGTCGGTTGCGGCATCTAGGGTTCCGGCTGTGGTTGCCATGGCGGCCCCTATCCGTACCGAATTCGGGGATCGATCCAGGCGTAGCTGAGATCAACCAAGAGGTTGATCAAGACCACTCCCAGACCAATGACCACGGTGATGCCGACGACAACGTTGAAGTCGGCACGTCGAATAGCAGTGACGAGCATCGCTCCGACACCGTTGATTCTGAATATGTACTCGACGATCACGGCGCCGGAGATCAGGAACGCGAACTGGTTGCCGAAGATCGTGAGGACCGGGATGAACGAGTTACGCAGGACGTGTCGCGCGACAATCGCCCGCTCTGTGAGTCCTTTCGCCCTTGCCGTGCGAACGTAATCTTCATGGATGATCTCCAGCACCTGCGATCGCTGCATCCGCATTAGGGTCGCCATTAGCGAAGCAGAAAGCACTAATGCAGGAGCGATCATTGATTCCAGGTTTTTCTGGACTCCGTTCCAGATGTACGGCGATTCCAGGGTCGCGAGCGACACGTTGAGCCAGTCTGCGACGAAGGAAACGACGAGCACACCAAGGAAAAAGTTAGGGATTGCCAGACCGAGGATGGTGAACACCCGCCCGGCCATGTCTGGAAGGGAACCAGACCGTACTGCGGAGATGACACCGACCGGAATGGCGATCATGAACGCTAGCGCACTGGCGAGGATTACCAGTTCCAAGCTTCGAGGGATGCGAATCTTGATGTCGTTGAGCACGCTCTCGCTCGTTGCAAACGACTTGCCGAGGTCGCCCTGCAACGCGTTCCAGAGCCAGTCCCCGTAGCGTTCGAACACCGGCTTGTCGAGACCCAGCTCGCGATTGAACCGGTCGATCACCTCCTGGGTCAACCCCGAGCCCTGAGCACCTTCAGCGAGCAACCGCTCGGCTGTGCTGCCGGGAAACAGGTTCACCAGCATGAAGGAGATGAAGGACAGGATAAAGACGACGACGACCACGCCGATCAGCCGTCGCAGGATGTAACCGCTCATCGCATCCTCCACCTGCTCTACGGGATGCAGCCGCGGGGGGCCACACACAGGGCGCCGCCGCGGGGGGTTTAAGGGTGTTACAGAATCGCGAGGGGTGGGTGGGGCCCCCACC
>JAJDYG010000009.1 GCA_022822855.1 Dehalococcoidia bacterium | reverse complement strand
GGCGGAGTCGGGAGCGCGGGGTGTGGGAGGTGGAGGAGGGGCAGAGGCGGGGGAGCTTGCTCGGGATGGCTGCGCTGAGGATGAGGTTGGCGCTTCGCTCAACGGTTGAGGTCTGGGCCCCGTGTCGGAGCACGGGGCATCGGATGGGGACGGGAGGCGGAGTCGGGAGCGCGGGGTGTGGGAGGTGGAGGAGGGGCAGAGGCGGGGGAGCTTGCTCGGGATGGCCGCGCTGAGGCTGGGGTCTGCGCTTCGGACGAAGGTTGAGGTCTGGGCCCCGTGTCGGAGCGCGGGGCATCGGAGAGGGGAGGGGAGCGCGGGGATGGTGGTTTACCAGGTGTCGATGTAGGGGCGTTTCTTTTCTCGGCGGTCGGGGGTTGGGGGGAGGCGCTTGAGGCCGTTGACGATCCAGGTCCTGGTTTCAGCGGGGTCGATGACGTCGTCGAGTCCACCGCCGGCGGCGGAGTTGACGGCTTTGGCGTTGTCGTAGGCTCGGCTGACCATGTTTTCGTAGGTCTCGATCCGTTCCTCGGGATCCTCGATTGCGATCAGTTCCTTGCGGTAACCGAGCTTGACCGATCCTTCGATGTTCATGCCGGCGAACTCGGCCGTGGGCCAGGCGACGGTGAAGAATCCGACGAGGGCGCTGGCACCGCACATGGCCTGGACTCCGAGTCCGTAGGCCTTGCGCACGACGACGCCGAAGAGCGGGACGCTGAGGTTTGCGCCGGTGTTGAACATCCGCGCGCAGTGGCGGACGAGGGCGGTGGCCTCGACGTCGGGGCCGACCATCATGCCGGGGCAATCCATCAGGCTGAGGACGGGGATGTCGAAGGCGTCGCAGAGCTGGAGGAAGCGGGCGCCCTTGTCGGAGCCGTCGGAGTCGATGGCGCCGGCGAGATGGTGCGGATTGTTGGCGATCACGCCGATCGGGTGTCCCTCGACGCGGATGAAGGCGGTGATGATGCCGATCCCGAACTTCTCGCGGATCTCGAGCACCGAGCCTTCGTCGGCGATCGTGTGGATGATCTCCTTCATGTCGTAGAGGCGTAGACGATTTTCCGGCACGATGTGGCGCAGGCGGCGCTGGTCGGGCGCGGTCCACTCCTTGATCGGCCCCTGGAAGTAGCTGAGGTATTGCTTGGCGACCTCTGTGGCTTCTTCCTCGTCCTTGCAGAGGATGTCGACGACGCCGTTGGGGACCTGGAAGGACATCGGCCCGACCTCCTCGGGGGTGTAGATGCCGAGTCCGCCGCCCTCGATCATGGCCGGACCGCCCATGGCGACGGTCGAGCCCTCGGTGGCGATGATCACGTCGCAGCAGGCGAGCAGGGCGGTGTTGCCGGCGAAGCAGCGGCCGTTGGTCACGCCGACGAGCGGGACGAGTCCGGAGAGCTTGGAGAACTGGGTGAAGGTGTAGGTATCGAAGGCGACGCCGGGACCGGTGCGGTCGTCGCCTGGTCGTCCGCCGCCGCCCTCGGTGTAGAAGACGATGGGGAAGTTGAAGCGGCGCGCCATCTCAAACATGCGGTCCTGCTTGTAGTGGTTGCGGCCGCCCTGCGTGCCGGCGAGCACGGTGTAGTCGTAGTGGACGACAATGGCGCGGGCGTCGCGCTCGTCGTCGAACAGGTCTCGGTTGATGGTGGCGGTGCCGGCGAGCAGGCCATCGGCAGGGGTGTTCTCGCGGAGCTGTTCGTCGGTGTTGCGCTGATGCTGGCGGGCGACGATCAAGGGCCAGTATTCCTGGAATGAACCTTCGTCGACGAGCTGCTCGATGTTCTCGCGCGGCATTCGGTAGCCGCGTCCGCGTCGCTTGGCGACGGCGACGGGGCGGTTTTCGTCGAGCGTGTAGGCGTGACGGTCGTAGTTTTCCTGGAGGTCGGGTCGGATGAAGTCGGGGTCGATCAGCTCGTCGCCGCCGACGGCTTCGACGGAGACCTCGGCCTCGAGGATGAAGACCAAGGGGAAGCCTTCGCGGATCACGTCGCCGACGGAGCAGCCGAGGGCCTTGACGATGCCGTCGCGGTCGGCGGAGATGACGTGTTCCATCTTCATCGCTTCCATGGCGACGAGGTCCTGGCCTGTGCGGACCTCCTGACCTTCCTCGACCATGATCGAGACAATCGTGCCCTGGATTGGAGCGGGCAGGCCGATCGAGCCGTCCGGGCCGGCCATGTCGGGAGCATCCTCTTCGATGACCTGAAGCGACTGTTCCTGCTTGACTCGCTGGTCGTGCTCGAAGAGGGCGAGCGGGTCGCGTGAGTCGACTCGGGCGCCGGCGAAGCCGGTGTCGGCGGTGGGCGCCTCGGTCGAGAGGTAACGGACTCTCTGGACGCCGTTGGTCGAGGCCAGTTCGGCCATCTGCTCGTCGACCCAGCGGGTGTGGACTCGGCCCTCGGTCAGGTCCTGATGTTCGAGGACGTTGGTGAGGAAGGGGATGTTAGAGGCGACGCCCTCGATGCGAAACTCGGAGAGGGCGCGGAGGGAGCGGGTGACTGCGTCCTCGAATCTTGGCGTGAGGGAGTGGGCGATCACCTTGGCGAGGAGGGAGTCGAAGGAGGTCGAGGTCTGGTAGCCGACGTAGCCGAAGCCGTCGGTGCGGACGCCGGGTCCTGAGGGGGCTTCGTAGGCCTTGAGCGTTCCGGCGGCGGGACGGACCGAGCCGTCGGGGGTCAGCGTTTCCATGTTGACGCGGGACTGGATGGCGAAGCCTCGCGGTCGGAGCCAGGACGGATCGTCGAGGCCGAGGTCGGCGATGGTCGAGCCCTGGGCGGCGCGGAGCTGCGACTGGACGAGGTCGACGCCGGTGACCTGCTCGGTGACGGTGTGTTCGACCTGGAGTCGGGCGTTGGCTTCGAGGAAGTAGAACCGGTCGCCGGAGTTTTCTGAGGCGTCGAGCAGGAACTCAAACGTGCCGAGCGAGGAGTAACCGACGTCGCGGGCGATTCGGACGGCGGCCTCGACGATGGCGTCGCGGGTTGACGACTCCAGGTGCGGCGCGGGGGCGATCTCAACGATCTTCTGGAATCGTCGCTGGACGGAGCATTCGCGCTCCCAGAGGTGTCCAACGTTGCCGTGCAGGTCGCCGATGACCTGGACTTCGATGTGTCGGGCGCGGGGGATGAGCTGCTCGACGTAGAGCGCGCCGGAGCCGAAGGCCATCTGCGCCTCGGAGACGCAGCGCTCCCAGGCGGCTTCGAGTTCGTTGATGTCGGTGACCGCTCGCGAGCCGCGTCCGCCGCCGCCGGCGACGGCTTTGAGCATGATCGCCGCGTCTTCGCCCAGCGATTCGTAGAAGTCGAGGGCTTGCTGGAGGGTGACTGCTTCGTCTGAGCCCTCGATGACCGGGACGCCGGCCTCGCGGGCGGCCTGACGAGCGCGGACCTTGTCGCCGAACAGGTCGAGCAGATGCGGTGTGGGGCCGACGAAGGTGATGCCGGCGTCTCGGCAGGCGCGGGCGAAGTCGGCGGACTCGGCGAGGAAGCCGTAGCCGGGGTGGACGGCGTCGCAGCCGGTGGATTGGGCTGCCTGGATCAGGCTGTCGATGTTGAGGTAGGCGGGGACGCCCAGTCCATCGAGCTCGGCGGCTTCGTCGGCGGCGTGTACGTGGAGGGACTTCGCGTCGTCCTGGGAGTAGACGGCGACGGTGGCGATGCCGAGGTCGGAGGCGGCCCGGGCGATTCGGATCGCGATCTCTCCGCGATTGGCGATCAGCAGCTTGGTAACGGGCGACACGGAACCACTGGGCGGCATACATCACTCCACATTCGGTCGGGACGACGCGAACGAACTCGTCAGCTGGGGCCACGATATCAGCGGGCTTGCGCTCTTCGGCGGGCAAGGTCGTCCATGGTTCCGCTGATGCCTTGCTCGACCAGCGAGCGGTACTCCGTCTCGGTCATGCCGAGTTCCTGGGCGAAGACTTCGAAGGAGTGCTGGCCGACGCAGGGAGATGGGCGCAGGTTGCGGTCTTCAGGGCCGCTGAATCGCCAGGGCGCGCCAGGGAGCCAGGAGGTGCCGACTTCGGGATGATCGACGAGCTGGATGAACTCGCTGGCCAGGTAGTTGGAGTCGGGTAGGGAGAACTGCTCGTAGGGTTTGGCGACTCTGGCGGCGTCGATGCCGCGGGCGAGGAGTCGGCGCTCGACCTGCGATGCCTCTTGCGGGCTGGTCCAGTCTGAGATGAGGTCGTCCAGCGCTTGCTCGTTTCGTTTGCGCGAGGCTTGATTGGAGAATCGGGGATCGTCGGCGAGGTTGGGTGTCTCCATTTCTCGGCAGAGGGCTTGCCAATCAGCGTCGAAGGCGACTGAGATGGCGACCCATTCGTCGTCGCCGGCGGCGGGATAGACGTTGTGGGGGGCTCGCTGGCGGTCGTGGTTGCCCAGCGGGACGGGCATGCGGCCGGTGGCGTCGTACTCGGTGATTGCATCGCCGACGACGACTCCCATCGCCTCGAGCATGGCGACGTCGACGCGTTGGGGTCCGTTGACGCGGTCTCGACGGGCGAGGGCGGCGATGATCGCGGAGGCCATGGCGTAGCCGGAGATCGAGTCGGGATAGAGGCCGCCGGTGTTCATGCCGGGATCGCCCTCATAGCCGTGCAGCGATGAGAGGCCGGACATCGGCTCGGTGGTTGCTCCGTTGGCCGGGTAGGAGGCGAATGGGCCGGTGACGCCGTAGCCGGAGATCCCCGCCAGGATGATGTCGGGTCGCTTGTGGGAGAGCGTGTCCAGGGTGATGCCCCAGCCTTCGAGGACTCCGGGGCGGAAGTTCTCGCAGACGACATCGAACTCGGGCATCATGCGCCAGAAGATGTCCTTGCCATCGTCGGTGCTGAGGTCGAGGGTGATGCCTCGCTTGTTGAGGTTGACGGCGTTGTAGACGCCCTGGGTGTTCTCGGGGTGCTGGGTCTTTGATTCGTCGAGGATGGCCTTGCCGACCCAGGGACGGAGTAGACGCCAGATGTCGACGCGGCGGAGGGCCTCGATCTGGACGACGTCGGCTCCGAGGAAGCCGAGCAGTTCGGTGCCAAAGGTGCCGCTCCAGGCCTGGGTGAAGGTGAGGATACGGACACCGTCGAGGGGGCCTTTCGAGGTCGGCGGGGAGCCCCCCTCTGCCTTCGGCATCTCCCCCCGCTTCGCGGGGGGAGAAGGGAGATCCTGGCGTTCTCTTAGCGTCGGTGCGGGAGACTTCAGCGACCAGCTTGGCGGGGTCATTGGGTGGGGGTCGCCTGAGGCGCGGACGGTTCGGCCGTCGAGCTCGGTCTCGACGACGAATCCTCGGGCGGCACACTGCTCGTTCTCGACGAGTTCGGGAATCGTCTGCATGACGCCGGAAATGCAGCGCAGGGCGGCGAGGTTGTGGAACAAGGGCCACTTCTGCATGGCGGGCAGCTCACGAGCGACTCCGGCCATGACGGCGGAGAGATCCTTGGAGTAGCGGGCGTTGCGTGCCTGGAGGTCTTCGCGGGCGCCCTGCTCGGGGAGGTTGAAGAGGTTCATGGCCTCGGACCAGTTATGCCAGTCGCCGAAGCCGAAGTTCATTCGGCCGTCGGCGGCGTCCCAGAGCGGTCCGGGTTCTCCGCGCGGGCGTCCGCCGGTCGCTCCGCGCGACCATCCTGTTCCCTGGTAGATCGCGCCGATCGTCCATGGGTAGACGGTGTGGGTCATGGCTTCGAGCTCGCGGACATCGGCGAGTTCGGGTTGACTGGATTCGTATCGTCGGTGGAGGGCTGCGGTTGCGGCGACGAAGGCGGCGAGCCCGCCCATGTAGCCAAACTGGCGCGAGGGCAGGGAGAGCGGCGGTTCGTCCTGGAGGGCGTTGACGTGGGCCCAGCCGCAGCGGGCGTTGAGCGTCAGGTTGCCGGCGGGGGCGTCGGCGAGTGGGCCTTCGAGTCCGAACGGCGTGACCGAGAGGTGAACGGCGTCGGGGCGCATGCTCGACAGGGACCATTTGCCGAGGGCTGTCGGTCCATCGGTGGTGACGACGACGTCTGCGGCGGCGATCCAGGGCTCGGCTTCGGCTGGGTCGGCGATGACGACGGAGCGCTTGTTCCAGTTGACGTAGGCGTGGAGGGCCGACCGGTTGGGACCGGGTTCGTCGTCGAGGAATGGCGCTTCGTTCCGCAGCGGATGTCCCTCGGGCGGCTCCAACATTATGACATCGGCGCCGTGGTCGGCGAAGAGTCGGGCCGCGAACGCGCCGGACATTCGGTTCGAGAGGTCGACGACGATGAGGCCCTGGTAGGCGGGCGTCAGGTCTTCGGTCACCGGCCCCCTCCGTCACTTCGTGACACCTCCCCCAGAGGGGGAGGTCCAGATCACGTTATCGGATGATCGTGGAAGGCTGACCTATGCTCAGCCGACAGACGGAGGACCGTATGACGACCTATGACGACATCATCATCGGGGCGGGATCGGCGGGTGCGGTGATTGCGGCTCGGTTGTCGGAGGATCCGAAGCGGCGGGTGTTGCTGCTTGAGGCGGGGCCTGATTACACACGGGTAGAGGACATGCCTCGCGACTTGCTCAAGCCGTGGGTGTCGTGGCGCGACCATGACTGGGGATTCCAGGCGAACGCCCGGCACGGCCGCGAGTTCCCGCTGCATCGGGGCAAGGTGATGGGCGGGTCGTCGGCGGTCAACGGGACGATCGCGCTGCGCGGCGTGCCGGGCGATTTCGAGTCGTGGGTGGCGCTGGGCTGCGACGAGTGGGGGTTTGAGGAGGTGCTGCCGTACTACCGGCGGCTGGAGTCTGACCCGGAGGGCGGGGATTTTCACGGGCAGTCGGGGCCCGTGCCGATTGAGCGTGAGCCGTCCGAGAACTGGCAGCCCCTGCAGCGGGCGTTCTATGACGCCTGTCTCGGCAGTGGGTTCGACGATGTCTGGGACCACAATCTTCCCGATGCGACGGGCGTCGGGCCGTGGCCTCGGAACCGCAGCAACGGCAACCGCATTTCGACCAACATTGCGTATCTGCTAGGGATTCGGG
This sequence comes from Dehalococcoidia bacterium, assembly GCA_022822855.1. Taxonomy (GTDB): domain Bacteria; phylum Chloroflexota; class Dehalococcoidia; order Bin125; family Bin125; genus Bin125. Next base: position 168,116 of record JAJDYG010000009.1, on the reverse strand, counting down.
ACCGGGAGAATCTGACGATCCGGCATGGCGTGCTGGTCGACCGGCTGAGCTTCGATGGTGATTCGGGCGCTCGGGTGAACGGCGTGGTGCTGAGCGATAGGGAAGTGATCCGCGGTGAGCGGGTGTGCGTGTCCGCCGGTTCGGCGGTGTCGCCTGCGATCCTGCTGCGCAGCGGGATCGGGCCGGCGGAGAAGCTGTCACCGCATGGGATTGATCAGCGGGCGCCGCTGCCGGGTGTCGGCGAGAACCTGATCGACCACTTCGGCACCGGCGTGCAGGCGTTTCCGAAAGCGGACGTGGTACATGATCCGGATGTGGTGACAGAGATTGGCGTTCGCTACACCGCGCCCGGCTCTGACCAGTTCAACGACATGCAGCTTGCGATCTCGACGATCTGGGACGAGGAGCAGGTGCGCGGTCTGACCGAGGCGCCGCGTCAGCATCCGTCGTTCGGAATCGGCGCGGTGATCCAGCGGCCGTACTCGCGCGGCTCGGTGACGCTGCGCTCGACCGATCCGTCGGAGCAGCCGCAGCTCGACATGAACTATGCGTCGCATCCGGAGGACCTGCGTCGGCTGATGGACGGGGCGCGGCTGTGCTGGGAGGTGATGCACTCGGATGCGATCATGCCGTTCGTGGAGCGGGTGATTGCGCCTCGGGCGTCAGTGATGGAGTCGGACAACGCGCTGGCGGATTACATCCGGCGGACGACGTCGACGACCTGGCACATCTGCGGGACGGCGAAGATGGGTCCGCCGACGGACCCGCTGGCTGTGACCGACCAGCGGGGACGAGTGCATCAGACGGAGAATCTGCGAGTGGCGGACACCTCAATCATGCCGGACATCGTGAGTTGCAACACGAACCTGACGGCGATCATGATCGGCGAGCGAGTGGCGGAGTCGCTGCTGGGGGAGTGACATTTCCAAAGGCGTCACTCGCAGTAGTAGGCGAAGCCTGCCTCTGAGATGGCCCAACCAGGCGCGACCGTTAGTCGCTGCACCTCGATTGCGGCGGCTGCGATATCCGAATCTCCGTCGGTCCATGGCGTCGCCTTGAACAAGATCAGCTGATCTTCCACGATCCAGCGGTGTTCGACCGTGTCGACATCCAGGCTGAACTCACCAAACAGGAACGCACGCAAGTCGTCGGGCACATCGTCATCATCTGCAAGACCTAACGGGGCAACGTAGTCATGGTCGAGTTCGTAGCTCACCAACGTTTCCTCCGGGCAGAGAACTCGATCCGTGAGCCAAGCGACGTGCCCGCCAGACATCAACCCTTCGACCGTGACATGCTCATCGGGGTCTGGAATCGGGCCTACGGCATCTGTTGCTTCCGTCGCGAGAGTGGTTGGTTGCTCGACCTTCGTCTCTGAATGACTCTGGCCCGAGTCACTGCAAGCGATCATGCCGAGGGAGACGAGCGCCAAGGCTGTCGCGAGTGTGGCGGAGAATCTTCGTTGGGCCAGGGCCATTGAGCCACCCTCGATCCTGCAGTGCCCCTATGCCACAATACCGGCGGATCTATCGGATGGCGTCGCATGGGTAGACAGTGGCTGCGTCGCCAGTTTCCCAAAACTCATTGCCGTTGGCTCCACGAAATCGGAACACTTCGACAGCAGATGCGTACGGCCCCTGGCCTCCACTCTCGGTGTCGACCAACACCTGCCGCAAGAGCAGCACGCGCATAGAGCTGATCCACTTGTATTGATATTCGTTGTAGCCGTGGTTTCGAGCCTCGAAGTACTCGACGAGGTCCTGGGGCGGCGAGTCTGACTCGGAGAAACCGAGCGGGACCTGTTCTGTCTCGGCGTCGCGATCGGAGGTGACATCCTCCCAGCAGAGTCCTTCGATCTCGCCGTACATGCGCTGAAGCAATCTCCAGGGGGAACTGGCTCCTGACGGTGGCTCAACGAGGGTCAGCGGGAGTGGTTCCGGTTCGCTTTCCTGGACTTCTTGCTCCACTGGTGCGGCGGCTACCTGCCTTGCGGGCTCCGGCTCAGGCTCTGCAAACACCGCTCGCAGTACCCAGAACCCTACGAACAGCCCAACGGCTACGACTACCCAGATCCGACCGCTACGCATCGCCTTCGTCGATCCCCTCGCTCAACAGGTTGGATCTGTCATCGGCTACGGCACGCTGGACTTCTGGGGTCTCCGGTAGGCCACTGCGCTGGCGACGGGAGCAAACTCCGTTGCTCCGTTCGGCGACGCTCCATTGGCAACTGCGGCTCCGGGCTCGGTCGGGGAAGCGTCCAACGAAGTCGCCTGGACGAGGCGTTGGCGTTTGGGGACGAGGATCCAGCCGACGACTCCGGCGATCACGGCGAAGCTGATGCCGAAGATGAATGTCCGCTTGATCGCCTGGACGAATGACTCGGTCAAGGTGGCCTGGACCTCTCCGGCGATGGCCGGATCGAGGGTCGGCAAGAGGTGATAGGCGGCGCCGACGCCCGAGGCGATGACGTCCACATCGGCAGTCGTGAGCGGCAGGCCGGTGAGGCCGTCGCGGACTCCGGAGGCGTACATCACGGCGGCGAAGCTGCCGAGGATGGCGATCGACATGGTGCCGCCGAGCTCCTGGCCGGTGGTGGTGACGGCGGAGGCTTTGCCGGCCATGTCGACGGGGACGGCGGCCATTGAGGTGTCCGTGGTAGCGGGCATGTGCAACGAGCCGCCGATGCCCAGCCAGGCGAGCGCGAGGGCAACGATCCAATACGGCGTATCGACCGCGAGCACCAGCGCCAGGATCAGCAGACAGCCTCCGCCGTGCATGGTTGGGGCCCAGAAGAGCAGGAAGCGGGGGCCGATCCTGGGCAGAATGAACCCGGCGATCGGCGCGCAGACGATCATGACGACGGCGAGGGGCATGACGCGGAGGCCGCTCTCGGCTGCGGAAACGCCCTGGACGAGCTGGAAGAACTGGGGCAGGTAGAAGAGCACACCCATCAGCGCGAACATGATGAAGAACATGCCGACCATCGCGCCGACGAAGTCTCGCTGTTTGAAGAATCCGAGCGGGACGAGCGGCTGTTCGGTGCGTCGCTCGATGAGGATGAATGCGGAGAGGGAGAGCACGGCGACCGTGATCGTGGCGAGGATGACGGGATCGTCCCAGCCGCGCGGGATGCCCTCGATGATCGAGAAGACGAGCGCGAGCATGCCGACGGTGCCGGTCACGGCTCCGGGGACGTCGAGTCGGGTGTGGAGTACGGACTTGGTCGGCGGGACGATGGTCAGTCCGATCAGCGCCATGGCAGATAGCGGGGCGGGCACCCAGAAGACGGCCGACCAGTCGATCTGATCGACCAGCGTCCCGCCGAGGAACGGTCCCAGCGCCATGCCGATGCCCATTGCGCCGGCCCAGATACCGAACGCCTTGCTGCGCTCCCGGCGAGGAAACACCGCCGTCAGCGTGGACAGCGTCTGAGGCAGGACCAGCGCGCCGCCGATTCCCTGCAAGCCGCGTCCGAGGATCAGCGCCTCGGTGTTGGGTGAAAAGGCCACCGCGATTGAGGCGATCGTGAACACGGTCAGACCGAGGGCCAGGATTCGACGGCGACCAAAGCGGTCTCCGAGCGCGCCGGCCAGGAGGAGCAGTCCGCCGAACAGGACCAGGTAGGCGTCGACGACCCAGAGCGACTGGGACTCCGACATCTCGAAGACGCGCTTGATGGTCGGCAGCGCGGTGTTCACGATCGTCGCGTCGAGCGAGACGATCGTCTGCGAACCGGCCAGGATCGCGAGGATGAGCCAGCGTCGGCGTGGGCTGACGTCGACGGAGGAGACGTTGCCGTCGGTGCGGTTCACAAGGTGTCCGAGTTGGCGTCCGGGTGGAGCTGTGGAGACGATCGATGGGTGATCATTCCGGCAGGCTACCTAACCGCACTGGGTCACTTGCCATCGTCGAGGTTCCTCGGGCAGGCGTCGGAGTGACGGCTTTTCGGTCAGGGGACGCTCGATTTCTGGGGTCTTTGGAGCGCCATTGATCTGGCTAGCGGAGCCACGTCGCGGCGGCCGTTCGCCGACGCCCCATTGGCGGACGCTCCGTTTGCGGAGACCGCGATGACTGGGGGCGGCGCCGACGGCGTCTCGACGGGTTTGCCGTCTTCCCATTGCATCTGGGTTTGACGCTGGCGCTTGGGGACGAGGATCCAGCCGACGACGCCGGAGATCACGGCGAAGATGATGCCGAATCGCATCGTGTCGGTGATGGCGTCGACGAAGGACTCTCGGAGTACGAGTTGAGTGGGCTGGAGGAGCTCTTGGTCGAGGGTCGGGAGGACCTGTTGGGCGGCTCCGATGCCGGTCGCGAGGACGTCGACTGCATCGTCGGCGAGATTGAGCGGCGCGAGCCCTTCGCTCACGCCGGAGGAGTACACGGCGGCGGCGAAGGAGCCGAGGATGGCGATCGCAAGGGTGCCGCCGAGCTGGCGTCCGGCGTTGTTGACGGCGGAGGCCTTGCCGGCGAGGTCGACCGGTACCGAGGCCATGGCGGTGTCGGTGGTGGCGGGCATGTGCATGGCTCCGCCCATACCGAGGAAGGCGAGGCCGAGCGCGATCACCCAGTAGGGCGTATCGATACCGAGCACGAAACTGAAGATCAGCAATGCGCCGCCGCCATGGACGGCGGGCGCCCAGAAGAGCATGAATCGAGGCCCGAGCACCGGCAGGAGGCGCGCCGCCACCGGTGCAAAGAACATCATCATCAGGGCGAGCGGCATCAGGCGTGCGCCACTCTCGGCGGCGGACATGCCCTGGACGAGCTGGAAGAACTGGGGCATGTAGAACATGACGCCCATGAGCGCGAACATGATGAAGAACATGCCGATCATGGAGCCGGTGAAGTCTCGCTGGCGGAAGAAGGCCATCGGCAGGAGGGGCTGGTCGGTGCGCCGCTCGACGATGATGAAGAGGATGGCGGAGACGATCGCGACGGCGAAGGAGCCGAGGATCAGCGGGTCGCCCCAGCCCTTCTGAATGCCTTCGATGATCGCGAAGACGACGGCGACCATGGCGATCGTGCCTGTGATTGCCCCGGGGACGTCAAGCTTGGTGTGCTGGAGCGAGCGCGACTCGGGGACGGCCGCCATGCCGAGCATGCAGAGCGCGGCGATCGGCGCGGGAACCCAGAAGACACCGGCCCAGCCGATGGTGTCGACGAGGACGCCGCCGACCAGGGGTCCGAAGGCCATGCCGAAACCCATGGCTCCGGCCCAGATGCCGATGGCTCGACCGCGCTCCTCGCGGGGGAAGACTGCGGTGAGGATAGAGAGCGTCTGGGGGATCACGAGCGCGCCGCCGAGGCCCTGGAGGCCCCGTCCGACGATGAGGAAGTTGGCGTCGGGCGAGAAGGCGACGGCGATCGAGGCGGCGACGAAGATGGCCATGCCGACGATCAGGATCTTGCGGCGTCCGAAGCGGTCGCCGAGCGCGCCGGCGAGCAGGAGCAGGCCGCCGAAGATGACCATGTAGGCGTCGGCGACCCAGAGGGACTGGGATTCCGACATCTCGAATGCGCGTTTGATCGCAGGCAGGGCGGTGTTGATGATCGTGGCGTCGAGTTGGACCAGCATCTGCGAGCCGGCCAGAACGAGCAGGATCGCCCAGCGTCGGCGGGATGTCGATCCCGCAGCGGAAGCCGCGGGGGCCTGAGCGGTCATGCCATTCGCCAGCGCGGTTGGGCGAGATCGTCGCTGGTTTGCTCGAAGACGACTCGCACGCGAGCGCCAATCTCCATCGTTCCGCCCAACGGCGCATCGACGACGGCGCCCATCAGCTTGATCTCGGGCATGTCGTCCAACTCGACCAGCGCGACCATGTAGGGGCCGAACTCTCGGAGCGCGGGATGGGCGGGATGCACGACCTCGACCCATGACCAGACGCTGCCGGTCCCGCCGGAGTCTTCCCACTCCATCTCGAAGCCGTAACAGGCGTGGCAGTTGAGTTCGGGCGGATACTGTCGGGTTCCGCAATCTGCACAACGCTGGACAACCAGCCGACCCTCGGCAGCGGCGGCGAAGTAACCGCCGTTGATTGGGTCATCGGGGTCGGGGGTGGTCATTCCCTCGGGGAAGAACGGGGCGTCGAGGAAATCGGTACGTTCAGACGAACTGGTCATACCGCGAGAGTAACGGGTTGCCCTGCTAGTAGCCTGAGTCGCCATGCGCCGTTTGTTCGCCCTTGCCCTGGTGCCCGCGTTGTGTTGGCTCGGGATTGCGACGCACACGTCGGCAGAGGCGCCGCTCTGCGCGTTGTCGTCGGACTTTGAACGACAGGTGATCAGCAGCGACGCGATCGTGGGGGCTGCGGTCTACGACCTGCAAACAGGGGTTGTCTGGTCCGGTGGACATGTCGGACCGTTCGCCTTGCATAGTGTGATCAAGCCACCGATCGCCTGGGCGGTGATGAGCGATGCGTACGACAACGAACGGCAACTGACCAAGCTTCAGCGCGATGCGCTGTTCTACATGGTCGCGTGGTCGCAGAATCCGGACGTCACCACGCTGCTCTCGATGATCGGCGGGCTGCCGGGCCTGACTCGCTTCTACGAGCGCTGGGGCGTGCCCGAACTGGTCGACCTGACACATCGTTCGCGCTGGGGGGCGAGCCTCGCCGAGCCGAGCCAACTGGCGCGTCTGTTCGCCGCCCTAGCGATGTCCGACTCGGTGCCGGACGATGTGAGGTTGAATGGATTTGACCTGTTGCGCGAGGTCGTCGACGCCCATCGTTGGGGAGCGACGATTCCGGAGCACACTTTCCCAGGCTGGGAATCGCTGATCAAGACCGGCAATTTCACGGTCCCGGAGTCCGCGGACGATGATCCGGTCGCCAAGATCAATCCTCGGGACTACACGAGCCGGACCAGGCTGATCGCCGACGTACGTGAGGCAGAGGAGGCCTTGGCCGAGGAGGTCGGCGAGACTCCGCTGGTGACGCAGGCCGGCGACGAGCGGGTGCTGATTAGGATGAACAGCGCGGCGATCTGGCTCGCTGCACCCTGGCAGGGCAGTCAGCCGCGCTATGTGGTGACGATCATGCAGGAGAGCTTTCTCTCCTGGACCAGCTCGCGGCAGTTTCAGAACCAACTCGGTGAGATCCTCGCGAATGCGATTGTCCTGCGTGAGACGGGGGACTGGTCACCGCCCTCGAACCACTGCCTCAAGCGGGCGCTGTCATGAGATCTTCCTCGGTCGCGCGCTCCCGACTAGTTGCGGAAGATCGCGGTGGAGATGGGGGCTGAGGCGGGGCCGGCGGCGACGATGCAGGTTCGGGCGTTCTCGACGGGGTTGGCGGAATCTCCCCTGAGCTGACGAACGGCTTCGACGGCGAGGTTGAAGCCGTGGGTGTAGGCCTCGGAGAGGTTGCCGCCTGAGGTGTTGATTGGGAACTCTCCGGCGTGGGGGGCGTCGGGATCGGCGACCTCCCTGGTTTCGAGTCGGCCGCCTTCGCAGAACGGACCTCCCTCTCCGACCTCGCAGAACCTGTGGTCCTCGAACGAGGTGAGAACCTGGCCGGTGAAGTTCTCGTAGAACTGTCCGCAGTCGATATCTTCAGGTCCCATGCCGGCGGCTGAGTAGAGGCGGTCGACCATGGTGGTGTAATTGGAGCTCATGAAGTCGTCGTGCCAGAATCCGTCAACGACGTTGCCCTGGCGGTGTCCGGAGCCCTGCACCGAGGCGGAGAGGTAGACCGGCTTGTCCGTGAAGTCGCGGGCGATCTCGGCGGTGGTGAGGATCATGGCCGCGGCGCCGTCGGTTTCGAGGCAGCAGTCGTAGAGGCGGTAGGGATCCGCGATCATGCGTGAGTTCTGATGATCTTCGAGTGTGATCGGACGGCCGTTCATCACGGCTCGAGGGTTGTTCTGAGCGTGCTTGTTGGCGGCCACGGCGATGTGTCCGAGTTGGGCTGAGGTGGTGCCGTACTCGTGCATGTGGCGCTGCATCTTCATGGCGAGGAACTGTGCTGGGGACATCAGCCCCTGGGGTACGTTGAAGGCGTACTGGCCTCGGAGGCGTCCGCCGCGCCGAGATTGGCCAAAGCGGCCGAACTCGCCCTGGGCCAAGGCTCGGTAGACGACGACAAAGTTGGCGTAGCCGGAGACGATTCCGGCTGCGGCATTGCCGATTGCGGCGCAGACGCCGCCTCCACCGCCGCCGTAGACCATTGAGGCAAAGGCGTAATGGGGCAGGTCGAGCGCGGTTGAGAGGCGGTTGGGATCGTTGCGGTCGGCGGAGTAGGAGGAGAAGCCGTCGAGCATGCGCGGCTCAATGCCGGCGTCGGCGCAGGCGGCGAGGATGGCTTCGAGGGCGAGGCGGAACTCCGGGCGTCCGATTCGTCCGTGCTTGGTGTACTCGGTCTCGCCAACGCCGATGACGGCGACCCTGTCGCGGATGTTGCGGTCGTACTCGTATGCCATCTCAGCCCTCCCTCGACTGAGGGGAGGGTACGTGATCGCAGCGCCTATCCTCAGTGCGCCAATCAAGGAACGAGGAGCTCGACATGTCAGACTTTGCCAATCTTCCGTCCGCGGATCCCGCCTCGCTGGGGATCGACGCCGAGCGGTTGGCTCGGATGGACGCCCGGATGGCTCAGGCCGTTGAGAACGGCGAGGTTCCGGGCGTGACGACCGTGTTGATTCGCCATGGGCATGTGGCGCATGTGTCGACGCATGGGTACCTGGACTCGGAGCGGCAGAATCCACTGCCGGAGGACGCGCTGTTCCGGATGTACTCGCAGACGAAGCCGGTGACGGCGGCGTTGACGATGCAGCTTCAAGAGGAGGGCGTCTTCTACGTTGACGAGCCGATCACGAAGTGGCTGCCTGAGTTCGAGAATCGGCAAGTGCTGGCGCCGTTCGATCCGCCAAACAAGGTCCGCGGCCAGGGACTGTTGATGGGGCAGACGGTTCCGATGACGCGGCAGATCACGATTCGCGATCTGTTGACGATGACATCGGGGTTGCCGTCGTTCGGCAACATTCCGTCGGCGATGTTCCCGTTGCTGGAGCCGGCGTGGAGCGGGACCGAGTTCGGGATCACCAATCCGGGGGTGGTGGACACATCGGTGTCGGCGGAGACTCGAGTGCTGCAGATGGCGCAGCTTCCCAACGCTCGGCAGCCGGGCGCGGCGTGGGAGTACGCGGCGGACTTCGATGTCCTGACCCTGCTGCTTGAGCGGGCGACGGGGCAGAACCTGGACGAACTCTTCCAGGAGCGGATCTTCGGTCCGCTGGGCGTCGAAGGCTGCGGCTTCTACTGTCCGCCTGAGGACGCCGACCGGCTCGTGACCAATCACCACTGGTCGGAAGATGGGGCGCTGAATGCGGTCGAGCGGCCGGAGGACTCGCACAAGGTTCGCGAGTCGCTGGGTCAGCAGATCTCCGGGAACGGACTCTACGGCGGCGTGCTGATGACGCCGGCCGCATACACGCGGTTTGCCGCGATGCTGCTCAATGGCGGCGAGCTTGACGGCGCACGGGTGCTGGGTCGGAAGACGATCGAGCTGATGACGGCAAATCATCTTGGCGCGATCTGCGGGACGGAGATCGACCTGACCGGTCCGGGATTCGGGTTCGGGTTCGGCTATGCGGTGCGCGAGCGGATCGCGGGGACGGCGTATCCGGGCAGCATCGGGACATACGGCTGGGGCGGCGCAGCGGGGACGTGGTTCTTCGTGGATCCATCGGAGAACCTCGCCGGGCTGTTCTTCACCCACGTGTTCATGTACCAGTTCAATCCGGCGGCGTATCTCGAGACGGACTTCGAGAAGGGCGTCTACGAGGCGTTGATCTAGTCGAGAGATCATGACGAGAGTTGCAGCCCGACCAATTCGGGGAAGTGGCTCTCGTAGAAGCCACGATCGCGCGTTAGGAAGGCGTCGGCTCTGAGCAGGGCGTGAGCGCCGATCAGGAAGTCGGGCAGGATACGCGTGCGCGGTCCGCCGGCACGGCGGTACTGCGCCCAGCGGCGTCCGGCTTCCCATGCAACGTCGGAGTCGATCACCGAGAGCTGAACTCCAACGTCTCGCAGCGCCTCATCAAGTTTGGCGCGGTCCTGAAAGTTCGGGGCGAGTTCCGCGTAGACGATGACCGATGCTATCAAGTCACCCGCTGATAGCGCCGCGGCTATCTGTTCGCGCGATTCCGCTTGATGGACTGCGTTCGCAATGAAGAGGTCCAGCAGGACGTTCGTGTCGACCGCCGTGATCATCTACCACGGATTTCCTCGATGTAGGCATCCACATCGTTCGGCGCAACGCCAGGTATGTCGAAGCCCTTCAAGACGCCGGTCAGCTCGTCAAGCCGCTGCTCAATCGAGGCACCCTTGCGGATGAGGATGCCGTCTTCGGTGGCGGTGATTTCGACCTCGACGCCGCAATCGAGTCCGAAGCGGGCGCGCAGTTCTTCCGGGATCGTGACCTGGCCTTGCTCGGTGACTCGCATGACTTGCTCCGCCGTCTCGCTCCCGATTCATCGCTCAGCGTACCGACTTCGCGGCTGATCCGGTGCGGCGAGGCAGAGACTGCCAGAGCGCCGCGGCCAGGAACGGGAGGATGATGACCTGTCCGTAGGCGCCGGGCGGGGGTTTGTCGATTTTGAGTGGCTTGGATCGGCCGACGAGGATTCGTCCAATGTTGTCGAGGAGGTTGATCAGCAGGATCAGGGGGATGAGCCCTCGGTAGCGGATCAGAGCGAGCCAGGCGAGGGCGGCGAGGAGCAGTTGCTCGAGTCCCCACTGGGCGAAGATGGCGACGATGTTCTGTCCGCCTGCGACATCGAGGTCGATACCAGCGATTGAGGCGGCTCCGCCGTCTTTGCGGAAGACGTGGACGCAGCTTCGGAAGGTGATGACGAGGCAGAGGAAGAGGTAGAACCTGGTGACCCAAGGGTCGCCTCGGTAGGTTTTGGCATCGTCTGGGAGGATTGCGCTCAGTTCTCGTACTGGATCAGTCCTCGATTCCTTCGGTCAAGGAATCCGGGATATCCCTCGCGGTGTGCAGGACGCGCACGATGTCAATGTGGCGATCAGCCTCAATGTAGAAGGCCCGGTACGGGAACCCCTTGATTGGCCACGACCGCAGGCCGGCTATCCCCAACACCTGGCCATAGTGTGGAGAGCCGCTCGCGGGGAGTCGACTGATGTGGAGATACGCCTCTTCCACCGCGGTAAGGAACCTCTGGGTGTTCGCGGCGGGTGATTCCGACAAGTAGTAGTGCTCGGCTGCTGCTTCGACATCGCGCGTTGCCGATTCACTGCGAACGATCAACCTGTCGCTCACGGACGACCGTCTTCGCTGAAGCGAGCGCGAAGCTGATTGAAATACTCCGCGTCAGCGACGCCGGCCCGTGGCGAGTTCATGCCTTCCAAGAGCAAGTCGCGGAGCTTCTGCTTGTCTTGTTCCCTGCGGATAAGATCGCGAATGTACTCGCTGGTTGTGGCGTAGCCTCGCTCGCAGACCTGCTGGTCGACGAAGGATTTCTGCGTCTCGGGGAGTGAAACGTTCATGGTGCTCATGTGACCATCCCAACGTAGCTGCCAAACCTTGCCAATTGCTGCCAATGGTAGGCGACTCCCGACAGCGTAGTCAACAGGCAGGTCAATCCCCGATTGACCTGCGGGGGAAGTCCTTTGCGGGGTGGGCTTTGAGGACTTGTTCGTCAAGGTCGATGCCGAGGCCGGGGGTGGTTGGCAACTGGATGTGGCTGTCCTCGACCTTGAAGGCGGGGGTAGCGGCTTGCTGGCCCCATGGTTCGAAGTTGACGAAGTACTCGGTGATGATGAAGTTGGGCATGGTGGCGGCGGCGTTGAGGGTTGCAGCGAGCGCCATTGTGGTCGAGTTGTAGTTGTGCGGGGCGACCGCGACGAAGTAGATCTCGGCCATGGCGGCGATTTCCGTGAGTTCCTTGATCCCGCCGACGTTGGCGACGTCGGGGTTGATGATGTCGGCGGCGCGCTGCTCAAAGGCCTCGCGGAACTCGAATTTGGTGTAGAGCTCCTCGCCCGTGACGGTGGGGATGTTGATCTGCGCCGTGGCGGCGGCGAGGGCGGTCATGTTCTCGGCCCAGACGGGCTCCTCGAACCAGAACGGTTCGTATTCCTCGACCATCTTTGAGAGTCGGACGGCGTTAGACGGACTCAGCCGGCGGTGAATCTCGAGCAGTACGTCAACACCGGGCCCGACGGCTTCGCGGACGGCTCGGACGCGGTCAGCGGCGAGGCGGAGCTCCTTCATCCCGATGTAGCTGCGCCAGCGGCCGGGGACGGGGTCGAACTTGAGGGCGTTGAAGCCTCGGTCGACCATGGCTCGGGCGCGGGCCTGGAGTTCCTCGATATCGTCCATTTTGGCCCAGCCGTTGGCGTAGACGCGGAGGCGATCGCGGACGGCACCGCCGAGGAGCTGGTGGACGGGCATGCCGGAGCGTTTGCCGGCCAGGTCCCACATCGCCTGTTCGACGCCGGAGACGGCGGAGTAGAGGTCCATGGCGCCGCGGCGGTTGCCGAAGTCGTTGTAGATGGCGTCGGTCCAAGGTTTGATGCGGGCGGCGTCCCAGCCGACGACGTAGCGCCGCATCGCCTCGAGGTGAGCGGTGATCTGGATGTCGCGGTCGGACTGGGTGTAGCACTCGCCCCAGCCGTGCAGGCCGTCGGCGGTTTCGAGTCGGACGAAGCAGAGATTCTTGCCGGCGATGTAGCGGTCGGGCTGGCCGGTGTCGGGCGGGGTCGGGTGGATGAGGTAGTAGCGCAGGTCGACGATGGTGGAGTCGGACATGGAGTTGCTCGCATTCGATGATGGGCGGTGATGGGGCGGCGGAGGGCGGGCCCCTTCATCATCGCATGCAGCTTCCTGTTCTCCGGGCTGATGGCGATTGGGCACGGCGGGGCCGGGGTCGGTTGGCCCCCAGGAAAAAAAGAAAACGCGAGAAAAAAGAGAACGAGGCAGATTACAAGGGGTCGTCGTCTTCGGCGGGCGATTCCTCGCCTTGCGGGGAGCCCCCCTCTGTCCCCGCATCAAGTGCGGGGCAGGCTACTCCGTGACATCTCCCCCCGCTGGAAGCGGGGGGAGAGGGGGAAGGGGAAGTGCGGTCGTAGAGGTCTCGGAGCTGGTGTCGGGCGACGTCGTAGGGGTCGGTCGCGAGGTACATCTCGTGGTTCAGGCGGGCTCGCTCGTTGGGGGCGAACAGTTCTCGGACGATAGCGTTGAGGGCCTTGAGTCGGATGTAGCCGGGGTTGTGTGGTTCGGAGCGTCGCCAGAGGCGGTCGATCTTGGCTCGGTAGTGGTAGGGGTTGGGCATGGGGGGGCTCCTTGTCTTGGAATGGACGTATGTTCTGATGGTATCGAGGTTTTGGGGAGTGAGAGGGTCGATTGCGGGGCGAAGTCAAGGGGTCAGCAAAATTGTGTGGCTTGCGTTGCCCCCCTCTGCCCCCGGGTCGAGCCCGGGGCAGGCTTCGGCATCTCCCCCCAGAGGGGGGAGATGAGGAGAAGGGGAGACTGGCGTTGTTGGAGTGATGTTGAGGCCGCGCTTGGGTCGGGAACCGTGAGGCGAGGCGGAGGGTGTTGCCCCGGCGGATGTGGGTGGTCTGGCCCCCGCGTCCCCCGGTCAGGCCGGGGGCAGGCGGGGCGCGGGGCGTCGGAGGAAGGAAGAAGGAGCTGGTCCCCGAATAAATCGGGGACTGGGAGGGGGCGGGGGTTGTTGCTGAGGCAGACGGTGTTGCCTTGGCGGAAGTGGGTGCTCTGGGCTCCGCGTCCCCCGGTCAGGCCGGGGGCAGGCGGGGCGCGGGGCATCGGAGGGGAGAGGGGATGGGAGTGGGGGTCAGAGCTGGGAGAGGTCCAGCCTTGAGTGTGGACCGGGGTGGTCGTAATCCAAGGCGATCGTTTCGATCAGGCCGCTTTCGGGCAGCGGCAGGTCGATGTACTCGGGGTCCAGGCCTTCTGAGGGCCAGAAGCGGAGGCGGACCCCGACGGCGTCCTGCGGGGGTTGGTGCGTGGTCTCGGCTGCGCCGCGGCCGGAGTGGAACCAGTCGCCCTCGGTCCCGCCGTCGCCGACCAGCCAGGAGCCGAACCAAGGCATGGGTTGGCCGAAGTCGGAGGTTTGCTCGTGCCAGACGATTCGCAGGTCGGACTTGGCTGACATAGCTGACATGGCCTAGGTATCCGTGAAGTTGGGCAGGCGCTTCTCGGAGAAGGCCTTGGGGCCTTCGATCGAGTCGTTCATGCCCTGCAGGTTCTGCTCAATGGCGGCGCCAAATTGTTGGGCCATCATCGGCTCCATGTAGTAGCCCCGATAGAGGGCCTGCTTGATGTTGCGGACCTCTCGGGGGGCGAGGTAGAGCATGCGGCGGGCGTAGGCCAGCGCCGTCTCCAGCAACAACTCCTGCGGGACGACGCGCTGGACCCAGCCAAGTTGGTAGCAGCGCTCCGCGTCGTACTGAGTGTCGCCCCAGAGCGTGAGTTCCATGGCCGAGCCCAGACCGATCTGGCGGGTCAGCGGAGCCATCCAGCCTGCGCCGCCCATGTTCCAGCGGGTCTCGGCGATGCCGACTTTAGCCTCTTCTGACATGATCCGTATGTCGCACTGCATGGCGAACATGAAGCCGCCGGCGACGGCCCAGCCGTTGATCGCGGCGATCGTTGGTTTCCACAGATTCATCGACTCCGAGAGCGGCACAGGACTCTTGCGCCGGGACATGATCGGCGCGTTGCCTGATTCACGACCCTCGCGTTCGGCCTCGCGGGCCTCGGCGGTGTTGATCAGGTCGGCTCCGGCGCAGAAGGCGCGACCCGCGCCGGTGAGGACCGCGCAGCGGGCGTTGGGGTCATCGCGGTACTCCTCGAACGCGTCGTAGAGCGCCTCACTCAGGCCGTCACCGATCGAGTTCAAGCGGTGGGGCCGGTTGAGGGTGATCAGGTAGACACCGCCGTCTTCGAGCTTGTCGACCTTGACGACGGGACCGAAGATCTCTTGAGACGTGGAGCGGTTGTGTTTGGCGGGATCGTAGGCTTCGTACTGTTGCTCGGCCATCGTTCGGTCCTCTTGAGGTTGTCGCAATCTGTGTCCGCCGAAGCGGATTCGCCTGGCAACCGCACGATAATCTACCGCTCGACACCGAGCAGACAGGCGGGGCCAAGCTGCAATGACTACCAGCGTGGATTTGGGAAACGGGCAGTCGCCAATCGACATCGGCGGCTGGGTCACGTCCAGCGGGCCAGCGCCGTCCGCGCTCTATGACAGCGCCGCGTCGGCGGTACAGCGTCAGCCGCTGCCGATGATCATGTTCGAGCGCGGAAGCGAAGTGCGCGTCGGCAACGATGCCTATCGCTTGCTCCAGGTTCACTGGCACACCCCTGCCGAGCACACGGTCGAGGGCGTGGAGTTCGCGGCTGAGGTACATCTCGTCCACATCGGAGCGAACGACCAGCTGCTCGTCGTGGGCACGATGCACGAACTCGGCGCGGCGGACGAGGTTATCCAGCGGCTGATCGACGAGACCACACGCTCGGAGGCCGAAGGAACGGCACCGAATATCAACGCCGTCGAACTCAGGCCGCCGCCGGACAGTTTCTATCACTATGTCGGATCGCTTACCGCGCCTCCCTTCAGCGAGCCTGTCCTGTGGTGGCTGCGGCGCACGATCGGCACGGTCTCGCAGCGGCAGGTGGAGGGGCTGCAGGCATTGACCGGGGGTCCGAATGCTCGGCCGCTTCAAGATCGAAGTGGGCGGACGGTCTTGTGCGTTGGCTGCGGCGTCCAGGCGGCGACTCTCAGCCCCTGACTGGTTCAGTCGCCTGCCTGGGGAACGGGTCCCGAACAAGTCGGGGACTGGACGTGGCTCGGGGACTGGACGTGGAGACTCCCCATTACCATCGAGCCATCTCCGATCACCAACGACGGGCGACGTCATGCCACCTCAGGTCACTACCACTCTCGGCAAATTTCAAGGGGCGGAGGATGATGGCTGCGTTGTCTTTCGCGGGGTGCCGTTTGCCCAGCCTCCGGTTGGCGAGCTGCGCTGGCGTCCTCCGGAGCCGGTGGAACCGTGGAACGGGGTCCGGGATGCGACCGAGTTCTCGGCGTCGGCGATGCAGCGGCAGGCGCCCGGCGATGTCGGCGACCTGATCGGCATACCCGCCCAGACGCAGTCCGAGGATTGTCTCTATCTGAATGTCTGGACGTCGGCATGCGACGACCGCAAACGCCCGGTGATGGTCTGGATTCACGGCGGCGGCAACACGGTCGGATCAGGCACGCAGCCTCGGATCGACGGACGCAAACTTGCGCTGACCGGCGATGTGGTTGTGGTCACGATCAACTATCGACTGGGTGTCTTGGGCTGGATGCACGCGCCGATCCTGGGCGCGTACGGCAACGAGGGGCTGCTCGACCAGACGGCAGCGCTGTTCTGGGTGCGGCGCGAGATCGAGGCGTTCGGCGGCGATCCCGGGAATGTGACCGTGTTTGGACAGTCGGCGGGCGGATTTGACATCGCTCATCTGATGGCGATGCCGGCCGCGACCGGCGCGTTCGACAAGGCGATTCCAATGAGCGGTTCGCTGATCTACACGATCACCAAGGTTGAGGCGCGCGCTGTCGCGGAGCGGTTCCTGATGCGGTTCGGCGGCTGGGACGATCCGGAGCGGATGCGGAAGGTCAGCGCCGAGGATCTGCTTGATTATCAGGTTGAACTGACCGGCGGCGGTTTCGGCGGAGCTCGGTTTGGTCCGGTGGCCGACGGCTATTCATTGGGTCTGGACGCTGAAGCGCGGATCGGCGCCGGCATCCAGACCAAAGGCATGCCGTTGATGATCGGCCATACGAAGGACGAGTTCAACCTCTTCACCGCCGCCGCGCAGGCGGAGCGCGAGATGACCGACAACGATCTGCTCGCCGCGGCGACTGCTCCGTTCGGGGGTATGCGGGCGGCGGAGGGGATCGACCGTTACCAGCGGGCGCGGGACGCTCGCGGCGAACCGGCCGACAACCACTCGGTCTGGAACGCGATCATGACCGACTCGATGTTCCGGATTCCGGCGGTCAGGACGGCTGAGGCGCAAGGCCGGCACACACCGGATGTCTGGAGCTATCGCTTCGACTATCCCTCGCCCGCCTACGACGGCAGGCTGGGCAGTTGCCACTCGCTCGATATCCCCTTCATCTGGGGCACCTACGAAGCGGAGAACATGAAGCGGTTCTGCGGCGAGGCCTCACCAGAGCTGGCGGCGTTGTCGGAGACGATGATGCAGACCTACCTGGCGTTCGCCAAGACCGGCGATCCGAACAACGAGCGGCTGCCGGAGTGGCCGACCTACGACCCGGATAACCGAGCCGTGATGACGTTCAATCACGACTGCGAGGTTGTCAACGCGCCGGGCGACGAGGAGCGAGATTTCTGGGCGTCGCTGGCTCCGCGGGAGTTATCGAGGGTTGGCGGCTAACCGATCTGAAGTTCCGCCCCGGTACTTCGAGCGGCACGCCTCAAACTCTGATCCAACGTGGCGAGAAGCAATCGTCGTCGCGACGCGAGCTCCAGGTACAGGGCGTCGTAGAAGGTCAGGCCGTGTTCAATCGCCAACGACAGAGCGGAATCCAGATCGACATCACCATCGCTCTCGATGTCCATTTGTTGGAGCCACGCAAGCCGTTGATTCAGCCCGAGTTCGCTCAAACGCTTCCGGCGCAGAGACATCACAAGCGCGTTGCGGATTTCGAAGTGCCAATGCACCGGAACAACGGCGCCCTCGCGCTGGACAGTAGCCAGAGCGTGATCGAGAAGTTCGGCCTCCTCGTCCTCCAGCATCCAGCCAACCCCAATAGAAGCGTCGACAACCAGCTTCGTCACCAGCGATGGCCTTCGTGACGCCACGCCATCAGCTCTTCTATCGTAGCGTTGATCGGCTCCCACTTCGCCCGCTCCTTGCGAAACTTGGCCACCGCTGCCTTGCGCTCGTCTTCCGCGAAAGCGCTCGAGGACGCCGGCGTTAGCTCTGCAATCACCCGGCCGTTTGAGACGATCTCCACTGTTTCTCCGTTCCCAACCAGTTGCAACAGCTCGTGAAAGCGCTCCTTCGCGTCTTGGGCTGAACAGACACTTCGCGCCTCTGTGTGTTCTGCAACCATTGACCTGCTCCTCTTGCGATCAGACTATCGGGAAGCGAGGGCGACGACAGCCGCTACCGCCAAACGCCTGTCCCGCTCTACCATGCGACTCATCAGACAGCATCGACGAGGTACGTCGTCGGAAAGGCCTTTCAGACATGAAAATCGAAACCGGATTCGGCGGCGGCTGGCTTGGGGGCATCGCCGAGCAGGTGAAGGCGCTCGAGGCACGCGGCTTTGACTCCATTGTCGTGCCCGAGACCAAGCACAACTCGCTGTTCCAGATGATGATCGCGGCGGAGCACACCGAGCGGGTGGAGATCTCCTCCAGCGTCACGATCGCTTTCCCGCGCACGCCGATGATTATGGCCCAGGCCGCCTGGGACATGCAGGAGTTGTCCAAGGGCCGGATCAATCTCGGTCTCGGCAGCCAGGTCAAGGGTCACAACGTGCGTCGCTTTGGCGGGACCTGGTCGCCGCCCGCGAAGCGGATGGAAGACTACATCAATATGATGCGGGCGGTCTGGCATTCGTGGCAGACCGGCGAGCGCCCGGAATACATCTCGGACAACTACACCTACACGTTGATGACGCCGATGTTCGATCCCGGTCCGATTCCGTACGACCCACCCAAGATCTCTCTGGCCAACGTCGGGCCGTTGATGGCCCAGGTCGCCGGCGCGTGCGCCGACGGTCTGCGTCCGCACGGCTTCATGACCCACAAGGTGATGATGGAGACCGTGATTCCCAACGTGGAGAAAGGCGCCAAGCGCGCCGGTCGCAGCCTCGATGACATTGACCTAGGTGTCGGCGGGTTCATGGCGTTCGGCGAGACAGAGTCGGAGGTTGAGCAGTCGATCGACGGTCTGCGCCGGGCGATTTCCTTCTACGGCTCGACTCGCTCCTACCACCACATCTTCCAGGCGCACGGCTTCGAGTCGCTGGGCATGCAGCTGCACGAGCTCTCGCTCAAAGGCGAATGGGACAAGATGGCCGATGCGGTCAACTTCGAAGTGGCGGCTGAGATGGCGCACGCCACGACCTGGGACGACCTGCCCAAGTACGTGAACAACAACCTGAGCTACGCCAGCCGGATCTCGCTCGGCCAATACGTGCGGCAGCAGAACGAGGGTCGAAGCAGCTTCGGTTACCCGGGCTCGAGGGACGGTCACGCGCCGCCCACCCTGAGCGAAGAGCGACTGACCTGGCTGATGGACGAGCTGCGTCCACTGGGGGCGAATCCGATCGTGGACTGATCGAACGGACCTCCGCCATCGGGGAGGTCTGAGTGGAGCCAGATGAGCGACCCATACCAGGAGCTGATCAACGACCTCGTCGCTGAGCAGCAATACCTCGACGCGCAACTGGCCGACCTGCCGGACGAGGTCTGGCAGAACGACACGCCCTGCCGCGGCTGGATGGTCCGCGACGTGATCGCGCATCTGGCCGAGGTGGATGAGTCGGCGACTGACGTGGCAACCGGCGCGGCTCAGACGATGTCGGGCGGCGAGCGCTCAGCAGACGGCACTCGCTCGGCCCTCCAGGACAGTTCGCGTCATATGACGCGGACGCAGCTCGTCGACTGGTGGCGGGCTGCCAGGGGCCGGATGGAAGTCGCTCTTCGCTCGCGCGACGGACGCGATCGGTTGCCGTGGGCCGGCCCTCCGATGAGCGCGCGTTCCTTCGCGACAGCGAGGCTGATGGAATGCTGGTCACACGGACTGGACGCGCTCGACGGCGCGGGGATTGAGCCGGTTCACTCGGATCGGCTCCAGCACATCGCCCATCTCGGCTTCATCACTCGCAGTTTCGCCTACCAGACACGAGGCATGGAGCCGAGCGATGAACCGCTGAGAGTTGAGCTGACTCTCCCGTCCGGGGCAGGCTGGTTGCGGGGTGAAGCAGATGCAGCGAACGTGATCTCGGGATCCGCGGTCGACTTCTGCCGCGTCGCGACCCAGCGAATCCACTACAAGGACACCGGGCTCAGCTACACGCCGGGAGCGGCGGAAGAGTTCCTTCAGGTGGCGCAGGCTTTTGCCGGCCCACCGGGTGAGGGTCGCCCACAACAGGGCGACTGACGATCTCGCGTTACCCTGCCGCTCATGCTGTCTCCGTACCGCGTCGTTGACCTGACGGACGAGCGCGGCGTTCTCGCCGGGCAGATGCTTGCGGACCTCGGCGCGGACGTGATCCAGGTTGAGCCTCCGGGGGGCTCATCGGGGAGAGGCGTGGCGCCGTTCTTCGCTGATCGACCAGAGGAATCCGTCTACTGGGCTGCGTATACGCGGGGCAAGCGCGGCGTCACATGCGAGCTTGATCACCCGCGCGGACGCGAGCTCCTGTTTCGGCTGCTCGAGGATGCGGATTTCTTGATCGAATCCTCCGACGTGGGCCGAATGGCTGCGCTGGGATTGGACTACGGATCGTTGCATGAGCGGTTTCCGCAGTTGATCTACACGTCAATCAGCGCATTTGGTCAGACCGGGCCGAAGGCTCACTACGTCGGCTCTGACCTCGCCATCTGGGCATCTGGAACGCCGCTGCTGATGACCGGCGATGACGACCGGCCTCCAATTCGGGTCTCGCAGCCGCAGTCGTGGGGACATGCGTCGGGCGATGCGGCCGGAGGCTCGATGCTGGCGCTGCATGCTCGACACCAGACCGGGCGTGGACAGCATGTCGACGTCTCGGCACAGGTATCTGCGGCTCAGGCGACCCTGGGCCAAGTGCTGGCCTACCAGTTGGGGGCGTCGGAGCCGGAACGGTTCGCTGGCGGAGTGAAACAGCGCGGGATTGGCTTTCGCGTCTCAGCCGAGGCTGCCAACGGACACATCGTGCTCAACATGGCGCCGGGCCCGGCTGTCGGCCACTTTGCCAACCATGCGGTGCAGTGGCTCGTCGATATCGGCGCCGCCGACCCCAGCCTGCTTGAAGAGAACTTCAGAACATACGCGGACCGGGTGGCCTCGGGCGACGCCGATCCTGAGATTTTCCCGCAGATTCAACGGATCATGACTGAAGAGGTCGTCAAGCGGTCTAAGGAGGAGATGCTTGAGATCTCGATCAAGTACGACCTCCTGCTCGTTCCCGTCCTGACCATCGTCGACCTCGCAGAGAGCAAGCAGCTTGAGGCGCGTCAGTTCTGGCGAGAGATCGAGGACGACGACGGCCGACGGGTGACCTATCCGGGACCACCGCTCAAGATCTTCCTGGACGGAGAGCCCAGGTCCGGCGATACGCGTCCTCCACCGAAGCTTGGCCAGCACAACGACGAGGTGTACGGCGAACTCGGCCTGAGCGCCACCGAACTCTCATCGCTGCGTTCGGACGGTGTCATATGACCACTGCCAACAATCTGCCCGACGGCAATGGCCCGCTCGCCGGGGTGAAGGTGCTTGACCTGAGCTGGATCGTCGCCGGTCCGACGGTCGGACGAGCGCTGGCAGACTTCGGTGCGACGGTGATCCGGGTCGAGTCTCCGATTCGGGTCGATACGGCTCGCGTCGTGGGACCCTTCCACGGCGACCTGCCAGGGGTGGAGAATTCAGGGCTCTACGGCAATGTGAATGCCGGCAAGTGGGGACTGACGCTCAGTCTCAACGTCCCCGAAGCGCAGGACATCTTCCGCCGGCTGGTGCGATGGGCCGACATCGTCAGCGAGTCGTTCACCGCGGGCATCCTGGCGCGCTGGAACCTCGACTATCCGCATCTGCGGGAGCTGAAGCCGGATTTGATCATGCTGAGCAGCACCCTGCTCGGACAGACCGGTCCGTACAACCAGGTCAGCGGATTCGGCAGCCAGGGCGCCGGGATGTCTGGCGTGCAATACCTGACCGGATGGCCCGACCGCTCGCCGGCTGGGCCGTTTGGTCCGTACACCGACTATCCGGCGCCGCGATTTGCCCTGACCGCGTTGTTGGCGGCGCTCGATCATCGCAACCGAACCGGGGAGGGCGTCTTCATCGACCAGGCTCAGGCCGAGGGCACGCTGCAGTTGCTCGCGCCGGCCCTGATCGACTACCTGAACGGCGGTCCGGCCTTGGATGCGCGCGGCAACGACGATCCGCAGATGTGCCCACACGGGGTCTATCGGTGCCGGCCGCCCATGGGGCGGGCCGAGTCGTGGGTGGCGATCGCCGTGGCCGACAATGATCAATGGCGGGCTCTGGCGGAAGTCATCGGCGCTAATCCTGAGTTGCCGCTTGCCCATCGTCGGGAGATTCAGAAGGAGATCGACGCTGCGATATCCGCCTGGACATCGACCAGGTTCGTCTCCGAAGTAGAAGAGGCGCTGCAGCGCGTCGGCGTCTCGGCGCATCGGCTCTCAACGACCGAGGACGCGACCAACGACCCTCAGTTGGCCCACCGCGACCACTTCCGCCGCCTTCCGCACTCGCTGCACGGCGAGACGGTGATCGAGGGGCCGCGTTACATCTTGTCTGAGGCACCGGTCGAGCCGGCCCGGCCCGCGCCTCAGTATGGAGAGCACAATGTGCAGATTCTCAAGGGCGTGCTTGGCCTGAGCGATGCGGCGATCGAGGACCTCGCCGCGTCGGGCGCGTTGAGCTAAAGCTCCTCCGCCATCCACTCGGCGACTCGTTCGCCCATCATCATGCAGGTGAAGTTGGTGTTGGCCCGGACGAGGGTGGGCATGATTGAGCCGTCGACGACCCTCAGGTTCTCGACTCCGTGTACCCGGCCTTCGCTATCCACGACTGCTCCGTCGGCAGGGTCCGGTCCCATTGGACAGGTGCAGGTCGGGTGGGCCATGCTGGTCGCCGTCGAGTGGATCCATTCGTCGAGTTTTTCGTCGTCGTTGACTGTTTCCTGATCAATGTCGATGGCACCGCGATGGAATGGTTTGAGCTCTTCGGACTGGGCCAGGTTCCAGGCGAGCCTTGCGCCTTCCCGGAGGCGAACGCGGTCTCCCTCGTGTTCGTCAAATTTGAGGTCGATGTTGGGATGCTGGGTGTAGTCGGCGCTTTGCAGAGTGACCGAGCCAAATGAGTTCGGCAGTTGGACACCGGGCGCGATACCCCAGACCCAATCCGATTCCGGCGCCTCCTGATCCTCGCCGACCCAGGCTCCGAACCTGGCCTCGGGACCGATCAGGATGTGGCCGAGCAGGTAGACCTGCATGTCGTTGAATTCTCCAGTCTCCGATGTGTAGCGCAGCAGAGTCTGGGCCAGCGGGCGGTCGGGATCGACCGTGCCCGGCGTCGGCCAGAAGAGCATCGGCGTCATCGGATGGTCCATGAGATGCTTGCCAACACCGGGCAGATCGACGATCGAGGGGATGCCGTGTTGGGCAAGCTCGGATGCGGGGCCGATTCCGCTACGCAGCAGGATTGCCGGGCTCATGATCGCGCCGGCGGAGAGGATGATCTGCCTGCCTCGTACCTCCTGCAACTCGCCGTCGCACTCGACCATGAGGCCGACGGCGGAGTTGCCTTCGAAGAGCACGCGGTCGACCAGACAGTGGCCGCGCACGGTCAGGTTGAGCCGGTTGCGGGCCTGGGAGAGGAATCCGAGGTTGGCCGACCAGCGAGTCATCTGCTCGGGGCCGTCACGGTTCATGGCGAGCGGGGAGACTCCGGTTGACTCGGGATCGTTCTGGTCGTTGGTTACTTCGAAGCCGTGGGCGACGCAGGCGTCGTAGAAGCCGCGCTGGACGGATTCCATCTCGTCGAGCTTCCAGCGACGGACTGGGATCGGGCCTCCCTGGCCGTGGAAGTCTCCGCCTTCGTCCTTGTCATCCTCGATGCCCCTGAAGTAGGGCAGACACTCGGACCAGGCCCAGCGTTCGTCGCCCGTCATCTCGGCCCAGACGTCATAGTCGCCGGGCGCTCCCCGAATCGCGACGCCGGTGTTGATTGCGGACGAGCCGCCGACCAGCTTGCCGCGCGGCAGGGGTGCGTCGCGGCCGGGGACAAATGTGGCGTTGAAGCCCCAATCGTGTCGTTGGACGGAGGGCTCGTGAATGCTGTTCACGTCTCCGGGGAGCTCGCCCAGCGATCGGTAGTCGGGTCCGGCATCGAGCAGCAGCACCGAGCGTGAGCGGTCCTCGCTCAGTCGGGTTGCCAGCACCGCTCCCGACGATCCAGCGCCCACAATAATGACGTCGTATTCCATCCGGCTCCTCCTCGCGCTCGATTTCCTCAACTGCGTGGCTGAGGGTACGACATCGGCGGTTCCGGAGGGTCTATCTGCGGTCGCGCGTCGGGCAACCGGGGCCGGGTGGCCAGGGCCAACCAGATCAGGCCGCTTGCGGTTCCGATTCCGGCGACGAGGAAGGGAAGCGCCCAACCATCGCTGAGGTCGCGCAATGCGCCGGTGAGCAGGCTGCCTCCTGCCGAGTAGATCATCATGACCACCGAGGCCCAGCCCATGATCAGGCCGATATTGGTGGGCCCGAAGTAGTCGGCGCGCAAGGTGTTGATGTTTGGGCCGCGTCCACCCCAGGCGGTCCAGTGCAGGATGGCTCCGAGGAAGATCATGGGGAACGAATCGGCGATCGCGAGCACCACCGCGGCGGCCGTGTGCCCTGCCAGGCAGATTGCGATGATCAGGCGTTTGGAGATGATGTCCCCGGCATAGCCGGCCAAAGAGTTGTGCGGCAATCTGACAGACCGTGCCGATCACAATGGCGATCGCGGCGTGACCCGCGCCCAGGCCGTCGATCTCGTTCACCCGCAAGACGAAGAATCCGCTCACGGCGGCGACCATCAAGAGCGGCGATCCGTGAGCGAAGGACAGGGCCCAGAAGGAACGGGTCCGCAGTGCCTCTCGCGCGGTGAAATCTCGACGCGGTGGTGTGGGTGCGGCCGCTGCATCCGGCCGGGCGACCGTCGCAGCCCGCGCCGGTTCCGGCGACTCACGGCGATCGACGGGCCGGACGATTAAGGTGGCGATCAACTGTCCGGCAACGAGCAGCAGGATGCCTGAACCGATGGATGTGGCGCGCCAGCCGGCACTATCGATCAGGTATGCGATCAACGGGGCGAGGAAACTGCCGATCGCCAAGCCGGTCATCAGGAAGCCCATCGCGCGCGCGCGGGTGCGCTGGAACCAGTGCACGACGGCGACGGTGAGGGTCATGAAGCCGCCGACGCCTGCACCGATTGAGACGATGAAGTAGAAGATGAAGAAGGTGGCCTGGCTGTTGATGAATCCGAACAGGATCAGGCCGAGCGCCGTTGACGCGATCCCGAGGCGCATCATCAACCGCGGTCCCCAGCGGTCAACGGCCCAGCCCTGGAACGGCCCGAGCGCTCCGGACTCGATCCGGGTCATGGCCAGGGCGAGCCCGAACAGGGTCGCGGACCACATGAACTCTTCCTTGAGCGAGGCGACGTAGAAACCGGTGGCGTGCATGACGAGCCCGCCGAGCAGGATCTGGACCACGATGCCGCCGGAGACGATGTACCAGCCGAAGAAGATGCGGCCCGTGGCGAAGCGGCGTAACACTCTGGTCAACGTAGCGTGCGGTGGATCAGTCGCCACCGGGCCGGTTGGGACGGGAGACGGCGATCAGCTCGGCGGACATAGGAGACAGTTGCCGCGCTGCTGCGATCACCTGAGCCAGGCGAGGCCGACTGGCGAGCATGACCCAGATCAGACCGGTCGCTGCGCCGATGCCGACTACCAGGAATCCCAGCATGAAGTCGCCGGTCGCATCGCGCAGCGTGCCCACGACCAGCGATCCGGCGACCATGAAGAGCATCATCACGGTCGACGACCAGCCCATGATCTGTCCGAAGCTGGAGGCGCCGAAGTAGTCGGCTCGGAGCGCGGTGATCAGTGGTCCTCGTGCGCCCCAAGCCAGTCCGTTGATAACCGAGCAGAGCATTACCATCCAGTAGCTGTCGGCGATGCCGAAGATCACGGCCGCCGCGCCGTGGCCGACCATGCAGAAGAGCAGGATCAGCCGCTTCGAGATCACGTCTCCCAGGTAGCCCATCGTGAACTGCCCGACCAACTGGAATGCCGACATCACCGACCAAGCCGCGCCGGCCTCGGCGGCGGTCAGGCCTTCGATCTCCTGCACCCGAGTGGCGAAGTAGACCATCATCCCGGAGATCACCATCAGGGGCGTCCCATGGGCCAGCGCCAGCGCCCAGAACGCACGCGTGCGAAGCGCCTCCCGAGCCGTGAAGTCGCGATGCCGGTAGGCGCTGTTTGGATCTGCCTGGGCTGGACCACCGAGGGCGCTGTTGGTAGTCGATGCTCTTGCTCCGCCGTCCGGTTGCATGCCCTTTTCCCGCGGATCACGGACGAAGAGCGACGACAACGCCATGCCCACGACCAGCAAGACGCCGGCCGATAGGATCGCGGTCCAGCGCCAGCCGACGGCCTCGATCAATGTGCCCACGACCGGGGGAAGGAAGCCGCCCAGACCGAAGCCCATCGCCATGAAGCCCAGGGCGCGGGATCGCAGCCGCTCGAACCAGGTCACAGTGACGACCGAGATGGTCATGAATCCGCCGACCGATGCTCCGATTGAAATCAGGAAATAGAAACCGATGAAGCTGCCCTCGTCCCAAAGGCGGCTAAAGGCGAACATGCCCAGCGCGGTCGAGGCGATACCCCAGCGGATCATGGTCTTGGGACTGAAGCGGTCGATCAGCCAGCCCTGGATCGGCCCAAGGACGCCGCTCTCGACGCGAGTCAGAGTGAAGGCGAATGCGAAGAGGGAGGCTGACCACAGATACTCAGCCTTCAGCTCGGCCACGTAGAAGCTGAAGGAGTGCATCACCAGCCCGCCGATGAGCATGTTGATGACCATCCCGGCGGCGACGATGTACCAGCCGAAGAAGAGTCTGCGTGGGTCGAGGCGGGAGCGCATTGACCCAGTATCAGGTATCGCGCGGCAGCTACCGTTCGTGGCCGGTGCGCTGCGGCTATTGCCGGGTAGAGGGGCTGGAAGCGGGGCGGTTGGGCCGGAACATGGCGATTGGCTGGGCGTTGCGCAGGGGACCGCTGGCGGTCATGACTCGGACGCCCGGGAGTCGCGGTCGGCCGGACATGGCGACCCAGAGGACGCCGGTCAATGCGCCGATGCCGAGCACGACGAAGGGCACTGTGTAGCTTCCTGTGGCGTCGAACAGGACCCCCGAGAGGAAGCCGCCGACGGTCATGAAGGTGGACATGACGATCGAGGACCAGCCCATGATCTTCCCGAAATTCGAGGCGCCGAAATAGTCGGCGCGGAGGCCGGTGATCAGCGGAGCCCGGGATCCCCAGGCGAGCCCGTTGATGATGGCGGCC
This sequence comes from Dehalococcoidia bacterium, assembly GCA_022822855.1. Lineage (GTDB taxonomy): Bacteria > Chloroflexota > Dehalococcoidia > Bin125 > Bin125 > Bin125. The sequence continues at coordinate 140,750 of JAJDYG010000009.1, read as the reverse complement.
AGCATCACCATTTCGAACGAGGCGGCGAAGGCGAGCATGACGGCCGCCCCGGCGTGGCCAAACATGGCGGGAACCAGCAGCATGCGCTTGGAGAATCGGTCGCCCATGTAGCCCATGCCCAACTGTCCAACCAACTGAGCCACGTTCATCACGGTGTAGGCGAGGCTGGCATGGACGACCGTGAGACCCTCGATCTCGATCACGAGCGAAGCAAAGTGGACGAAGACTCCCGAAACGACCAGCAGCGGTGCGCCATGAGCAAGCGCCAGTCCCCAAAACGCCTTTGTTCGCATCGCTTCGCGCACAGTGAAGTCTCGATGCCGGAACTCGTTGCCCTGCATGGGCATGCGAGCCGTGGAGCCCGCCTCGGGCATGGCCTCCCCGTCCTTCATCAACCCGCGATCTTGCGGTCGGCGAACGAATAAAGTCGCCAGGATCTGACCGACGACGAAGAGGATGATCGCCGAGGCAATCGCCGTGTAGCGCCAGCCGAAGTCTTCGATCAGCCAGCTCACCAAGGGCGTCATGAATCCACCCAGGGCAAATCCGGTGGACATGAATCCGAGGGCGCGTGAGCGCTTGCGCTCGAACCAGGTCACGACCGCCACCGAGACTGTCATGAATCCGCCGACCGAGGCTCCGATGGCGACGATGAAGTAGAAGCTGATGAAAGTCGCCTGGCTATTGAGCTGGGAGAAGGCGAGGAGGCCGACGAACGTCGAGAGCAACCCGAATCTCATCATGGTCTGCGGGCCGTATCGATCGATTAGCCAACCTTGAATCGGTCCGAGGACTCCGGACTCGATCCGGGTGATCATGAAGGCGACGCCGAAGAGCGTCGCCGACCACATGAACTCGTTCTTCAATTCGGCCACATAGAAGTTGAAGGAGTGCATGACGAGGCCGCCGGACAGCATGTTGATCACGATGCCGGCGGCGACGATGTACCAGCCGTAGAAAATCCTGCGGTTCGATCCGATGAGCGCGGGCAGCACGCGGGATCTTCCTCCTGAAGCCTCCCATGCCCGCTGAGCGCCGTCCGTATCGCGATGGCGCAGTCTCGGTCTGCTCGAATCGGAACAGGCGACCGAGAGTCACTGTATCGGCAGCGGGCCGGATGGTCTGCGCTCTGGCATACTGCCAACTCAATCAGGTGGGCACCTGCGGCCTCCGGTCACTACGGCGCAGGCTAGGAAGGAAACGTTCATGGGCAGTCAATCAGGAACCCGAGCCGATGTCGATGCGATGGCGCAGGAACTCTCGAACTGGGGTCGCTGGGGACCGGACGACGAGCGTGGGGCGCTGAACTTCATCACGCCCGAGGTGTCGGCAGCGGCGGCGGCGCTCGTGTCCGACGGTGTGACGGTGAGTTGCGCGTTGGAACTGGCGAAGACGCCGGCGGCGGACAATCCGACCCCAGTGATGCACTTCATGACCGGCGCCGGCGACGTCAGCGATCAGGGCCGGCTGCGCGGGCTTGAGGCGACCGGTGACGGTTTCATGATCTCGCCGCACGGGATGGCGAACACGCACATCGACGCGCTGTGTCACATTCTCGACCAGGGCAAGATGTACAACGGATTCCCGGCGTCGGATGTGCTCTCGACGGGGGCGATGAAGAACTCGATCCTCGCGGGCGAGCAAGGCATCTCCACGCGCGGGGTGCTGCTTGACATCGCCCGGCTCAAGGGCGTCGACTGGATGGCGCCGGGCGAGGGCATTTCGGTCGCCGATCTCGAAGCGGCGGAAGCGGCGCAAGGGGTGACGGTGCGGTCAGGCGACATTCTGCTGATCCGCACTGGGCGCGACTCGCGGCGCGAGGCGGAGGGGGCCTGGCCGCCGTTTGATGGACTGGCTGGTCTGTTGATGGAGACCCTGCCGTGGATCCGCGAGCGCGAGGTCGCGATCCTTGGCTGCGACGGCGTCTCGGACATGATTCCCTCGAACGTCGAAGGGTCGCCGCTGCCAATTCACCACATCATCATTACGTACATGGGCGTGCATCTGATCGACAACGCGAGGCTGGGTCCGCTGGGCGAAGCCTGCGCGGAGCGCGGTCGCTGGGAGTTCCTGCTGACGATCGCTCCGCTACGCCTGGTCGGCGGGACGGCGTCGCCGATCAACCCGATCGCTATGTTCTAGTTCAGGCCCTGTAGGAGGCACGCCATGGCGCACAAGCAACCACTCGAAGGCGCCATCATCGTCGATCTGGCCGACGAGCCGATGATCAGCGCCGGGCGCTACCTCGCCGACCTGGGAGCGCGGGTGATCAGGGTCGAATCCGCCGCGGGCGACCGGATCCGGCGGGTCGGACCCTGGGTCGACGGCGAGCCGGGTAACGAACGCGCGTTGCGGCATCTGCTCTACAACCAGGGCAAGGAATCGTTGGCGCTCGACCTCGAGGCTGCCGAATCGTGGGAGGTCATCGAGGAGATCACGGGGCGGGCGGACGTCGTGATTGCGCCGATGCAGAAGTCTCGGTTGGCTTCATCCTTCGTGGCCCGCTTGCATGAATCCGCGCATCAGGGCCACGGGCCATCCGTCATTGATGTGGTCTTCCGGCGCAATGATCCGTCGGAACAGGCGACGGATCTGATCGCGATGGCGGCGGGCAGCCAGCTCGTGTGCAACGGCTTTCCCGATATCGCGCCCGACTATCCGGCGGGGAAGCTGGGGTACAAGCAATCCTCCAACCTTGCGGTGGCGGCGGCGGTCGCGACGATCTTCCAGCGGGCGCGCGGCGGTCCGGCGGTCTCATCGACGATTTCTCTACAAGAGGCGGTGATCTCGACGATCATCCAGGCCGCCAACCCGAACCTCTATGTCTGGCACGGGATGGTCGCCGAGCGCACCGGCACGGGCGGACTTCGATATCCGATCGTTGGCAGAGGACCGGGCTCGTTCGGGGAGGGCGAGTTCGAGAGCGGCGAGATCGTGTTCATCGACACGCCGGGGGTGACCTTCGAAACGGCCGACGGACTATGGGTGACGTACCTGCAGTCGCCGACCAACACGACCTGGGAAGCCTTCCCTGAGTGGTATGCGGAGGTGACCGGCGACGATCAATTGATGGGCGAGCCCTGGTCGGAGCCCAGCTATCGGATTACTCACCAAGCGGAGATGCAAGCGTTCGTCAGCCGCTTCTGCAAGGCGCAAGAGCGAGATGCGCTGATCGAGCGGGCGCAACGCAATACCGATCTGGCCCTGCCTGTGCAGACAGGTCTGGACATCGCCGCCGACGCCCATCTCCATGAGCGCGGGTTCTTCCCTGAGGTGGATCATCCTGCGCTTGGCAGAACGTTGCCATTACCTCGGACTCCCTATCGATCGACCGGTCTCATGCACGAGGCACGACCGGCGCCTGGGCTTGGAGAGCACTCTGCCCAGGTACTGCGAGACTTGACCAATCGCTCGAATGCCGAGATCCGCGCGCTGATCGATCTCGGCATCGTCACGGGCGAACGTCCGGCGGACGATCTGTCGAGAGAAGCATCTCTCAGTTCGCCGATCACGATCGATCCTCAGCCGGGGACCAGGCTGCCGCTCGAGGGTGTTCGCGTGCTCGATTTCTGCTGGATGGCGGCAGGTCCCCTGATCACCGAGATGCTGGCCAATCTTGGGGCGGACGTGATCAAGATCGAATCGGCATCAGGGATTGACACGGTTCGCGAGTTTTCTCATCCGCCGTCGGGATTCACGATCGACACGGGTGCGTTCTTCAATGACACCAATACCGACAAGCGCTCGCTGACACTCAACCTGCACCATCCGAAGACGCGGGAGTTGATCCTGGAGATGCTGCCGCACTTTGATCTGGTCACGAACAACTTCGCGCCCGGAGCGATGGAGAAGTTCCATCTGACCTACGACGAGCTACGCGAGCACAAGCCCGACCTGATCTATGCGTCGTTCCCGGTGATGGGCGCGTCGGGACCGAAGAGATCGTATCGCGGGATCGGCAACGGCGTGACGGCGCTCTCGGGTGTCGCGGGGCACACGGGGCAGCCAGATCGCGCGCCGATCGGGATTGGCACGCTGCACACCGATTTCACCCTCGCCCCGATTGCGGCCTCCCTCTTGATGGCGGCGTTGATTCATCGCGAGCGCAGCGGCGAGGGCCAGGAGATCGAGATTGCCCAGTACGAGGGCGCCGTCCACCTGCTCGACCATGAGTTGATGGACGCGCTGATCAATGGGGTGGACACGCCGCGGATTGGCAATCGCTCGATGGAGTTCTGCCCGCACGGGTTGTTCCCAGCGTCGGGCGAGGACTCCTGGCTGGCGGTAGCGGTGCGTGATCGGCGGGAGTGGCGTGAGCTCTGCGACCTGATCGGACGTGAGGACCTGGCCGAGCGAGTGGAGCTGTTGACGCTCGAGGGCCGCAAGGCGGCTGAGGACGAGCTTGAGGCCGCGCTGACGGAATGGTCGATGCGGCACGAGGTCTGGGAAGCGTCATCGATGTTGCAGAGCCGCGGTATTCCGGCCTCGCCGGCAGAGACGGCGGCTGACGTGGCGGTCCATGACGAGGGCGCGCGAGATTTGTTCTTCCGCTACGACCGGGGCGAGGTGCCGTTCATCACTCAGCACCAGCCGTTTACCTGGAACGGCGAGCGTCTTGGCAGGAGGGCTTCGGCCGGACTCGGGGAGCACTCGGAGGAGATCCTCAAGGGCGAGTTCGGGGTCGATGATGAGCGCTATGTCGAGCTGCTGATCGAGCAGGTGATTTACTAGCGCTCGCAGACCCCGGCTCGACGCCGCGAGGGCGCCCACCCAGATAACTGTTGTGGGCGCCCCTACGGGATCGCCGCGGCCGTTCGGTCCTAGAGGACTTCGCGGCCTCGCTCTCCGGTTCGGACACGGACGGCTTCCTCGACGTCGGTGACGAAGATCTTTCCGTCTCCGGTTCGGTCGGAGCGTGCGCCGGCGATGATGGCTTCGATCGCGGGCTCGACGTTGAAGTCGGAGATGACGGTGATGATCTTGACCTTGGGGATCATGTCGACGGTGTAGAACTGTCCGCCGCGACCGGCCTGGACAACGCCGCCCTGGTAGCCGTGTCCGGCGACCCGCTCGACGTGCATTCCGGTGATCCCGGCCTCAATCAGCCTGCGCTTGACCGGTTCGAGAGACTCGGGCCGGACGATTGCTTCGATCTTTTTCATGACAGCAACCTCTTCAGCGCCTCAGTGCCTGAGGGGATTTCCTCGTCGATCGTATCGCTGGCGTCCCACCCGAAGCCGATCTCGTCGAACTCGTAGGCCGGCTCGTTGTGGGTGCTGCGGTCGAGTCCCATCATCTCATCATCCTCGTCAACGCGGAGCGGCATGAGCCTTTGGACGATGATGAACAGGACCGAGGACAGAACCAACGACCAGGCGAGGGCGGCGATGACGCCTACGAACTGACGCCAGATCAGGTCGGCGCTACCGCCGATGAATCCGTTCAGTCCGCCGGTGACCTCGGCGACGGCGAAGATGCCAATGGACAGGGCTCCCCAGATGCCGCCGACGCCGTGGACGGCGAACACGTCCAAGGTGTCGTCCATGTCGCGCCAGCGGTGCAGCGCGCGGACGGCGTAGAAGCCCAGAACCGAGGCGACGACACCGATGCAGAGGGCCGGGAAGAAGTTGAGGTAGCCGTCGGTGGCGGGCCAGAGGCCGACGGAGCCGGCGGCCGGCGTGATGGCGACCAGGCCGGCGACGGCGCCGGTCGCCGCGCCGATGATGGAGGGATGGCCCGTGTAGCGCCAGGAGAGGAAGGTCCAGGCGAGCAGGCCTCCGGCGGCGGAGATCTGCGTCTGGACGAAGGCGTTGATGGCGGAGCTGTTGGCTTCGAGCGCAGAGCCGGCGTTGAATCCGAACCAACCGAACCAGAGCAGTCCCGCGCCCAGCACGACCTTGGAGACGTCGTGCGGCCGAGTTTCGGCGACGGAATCGCGGCGGCGCCCGACGAAGAGCGCGCCGGCCAGGGCCGCTGCGCCCGCGTTGATGTGGACGACCGTGCCGCCGGCGAAGTCGAGCGCGTCGAGCTGGAAGAGCCAGCCGTCGCTGTGCCAGACCCAGTGGCAGAGGGGCGCGTAGACGACGGTGATCCAGAGGACCGTGAAGACCAGCAGCGCTTTGAACGAGATGCGCTCGACGAACGCGCCGGTGATCAGGGCGGGCGTGATGATGGCGAACATCATCTGGAAGACCATGAAGGCCAAGCCGTCGGCGGTCGGCTCGAGCCCACGCAGACCGAAGTTGGTGAGGTTGCCGACGAAGCCTCCGATGTCGGTGCCGAAGGCGAGCGAGTAGCCCCACATGATCCAGACGACGGTCGCGACGCCGGCCATCACGAACGACTGCATGATCGTCGCGGCGGCCGATTTGGTGCGGACCAGTCCGGAGTAGAAGAAGGCGAGGCCCGGCGTCATGAGCAGCACGAGCGCCGCCGATGTCAGCAACCAGGCAGTGTTTCCAGAATCCATACGCAACTCCCCAAATCGGGCGCATTTGACATAGCGAGGCTAGTGCAAATGGAACGCGCCCGTCCGCAAGACCAGTCACCGTAGTGTCGCTCAGCGGCCGGTGAGACTGGTTACGGACATATGAATTAGGGCCCGGGGACGGTAATCGGCCGTCCCTCGCTGCGGCAGGCGGAGGACTGGATATCGCGGGCACGGCGGGGCCGGGGTGGGGTGTTTGCCCAGAAAAAAAGAAAAACGCGCCGAAAAAAACGAGTGGTTGATCACAAGGGGTCTTCCGACTCCTTCGATCCGTCTTCCTCTTCGGCTTCGGAGGCCGCGGCGACCTGGGGCTGGAGCAGGGCTGCGGGGTCGAGCTGGTCGTAGAGGTCTCGGAGGAGGTGGCGGGCCACCTCGTACGGGTCGGTGGCGTGGTACATCCGCTGGTTGCGCTGGGCTCGTTCGCTGGGGCCGTACATCTCTCGGACGAGGGTGTCGAGGGCCTTGAGTTTCCTGTAGCCGCGGGCGTTGCTGTTGGCGCATTGCCAGAGTCGGTCGATTTTGGCTCGGAAATGGTAGGGGTTGGGCATGACGGTGGCTCCTTTGTTCTGTTCAGGGTAGCAGAACTTGCGTTCTCTGGGGTTGGCCCACCCTTCGATCTGGAGGGTGTTGACACCAGCCCCATTTCCACGTTGCCCCGTGCTTGCCTGCCCCGCACTTGATGCGGGGCAGGCAAGCACGGGGCGACGATCGCTTGCAGGGATGTGTAGAGAGGGCGGTGGTAGCCTCGGTTCATGGCGGACTTGGACTCTGGGCCTCTGGCGGGTGAGGTTGCCCTGGTGACGGGGGCATCGCGCGGGATTGGCCGCTCGATTGCGCTTGAGTTGGCGGCGCAGGGGGCGGATATCGGCGTCAACTACACGTCTTCGGACGAGGCTGCGGAAGAGGTAGCGGGCTCAATCCGTGATCTGGGCCGGCGCGCTTATGTGGTGCAGGCCGATATCTCGGACGCCGACGCGGTCACAGCGATGACCAAGACGGTGACCTCCGAACTCGGCGCGCCGACGATCCTGGTCAATAACGCCGGGATCACTCGCGACATGCTGGCGATGCGGATGAAGTCGGCCGACTGGGACGCGGTCGTGGGAACGAACCTGACCGGCTCGTTCCTGGCGACTCAATCCGTGCTGCGCGGAATGCTGCGGGCGCGGAAGGGCCGGATTATCACGATTGGGTCGGTGATCGGCACGGTCGGAAACGCGGGACAGGCCAATTATGCGGCGGCGAAAGCCGGACTGGCCGGGATGACTCGGTCGTTGGCGCACGAGTTGGGCTCGCGGGGGATCACGGTCAACCTGGTGGCGCCCGGGTTCATTCAGACAGACATCACGGCCGATCTGTCGGAAGAGGTGATCGGCAACGTGATGCAGCGGATTCCGCTGGAGCGGCTGGGCGAGCCGTCCGATGTTGCGCCGTTGGTGGCTTTTCTGGCCGGGCCGGGCGGCGCATACATCACAGGCCAAGTGATTCATGTCGACGGCGGGATGGTGATGGGCTGAGGGTTGCGTTCGATTGGGCGCTCGGTTCAGAATGTTTGCCTCAGGTCGTCGTATTGTTCGCCGCGTCGCATTGCGTTTCGGATTGGACGCATTACCGCGCGCAGAGTCGGTAAACTGATACATCACCCGTAGAGACAGCGTCAGCCGCCTGACGTCGTTGGCGGGCAGGAGCCGAGATGGAAACGCTGACCCAGCCAGAGGAAGCCGCGGATGAACCGCCAAGTGGTGAACATCCGGCGCTGACGGACGACGAGTACGCGCTGCTGTTCCCGGGCCAGGGATCGCAGTCGGTCGGGATGGCGGGCAAGGTCCTGCGGGTCTACCCCAATGCTGAGCAATGGTTCAACCGAGCCAACGAGGTGTTGGATTACGACCTGCTCCACCTGATCGAACACGGTCCCAACGAAGAGCTGAACCAGACTACGCACTCGCAGCCGGCGATTTTCGTCGCGTCGGTGGCGTGGCTGGAAGCGCTGCGGGACCAGTGGGAGCGGGCGGGACGGACGCTCTCGCCGAAGGTTGTCTCGGGACACAGCATGGGCCAGATCACGGCGATGCTCGCCGCGCGAGCGGTGGACTTCGACGACGCGTTGCGGCTGGTGCGCCAGCGCGCCGAGATCATGCACGCAGCCGACAGCCTGCGGCCAGGCGGGATGGCCTCGATTATCGGCCTACGCGATCGAGTGCTGCGCCGATTGGTCGGCGAAGCGTCGAGCGAAGGCACGCTGGTGGTCGCGAACGACAACTGTCCGGGCCAGACCGTGGTTTCGGGCGACGAAGCTCCGTTGCGCAAGATTATGCGCCTGGCCGATGAGCAAGGAGCGCGGCGCGTGGTGCGGCTGCCTATCTCCATCGCCTCGCACTCGCCGCTGATGTCGGATGCGCAGGCGCATTTCTCCGAGGCGGTGCATGCGATCCAGTGGCGCGATCCCGTGGTGCCGGTGGTGAGCAACATCACGGGCGGACTGATGCACACTCGCGATCAACTGGCGCACGAACTGTCGGAGGCGCTGACGGCGCCCGTGCAGTGGCAGCAAGCGGTGAAGACGATGGCGGCACAGGGATCGACGCTGTTCGTCGAGGCCGGACCGGGCGACGTGCTGTCGAAGCTGGTGCGGCGGATTTCTCGAACCTCATGGACGTTCCCGCTGTCGGACGACGACCACGGCCTCTCGCAGCGCGACTACCCGGACAAGAGCGACGGGATTCCCAAGTAGTGGCCTCGCATTCGTCCTCGTCAGAGCGCCGCGTGGTGATCACCGGCGTTGGAGCCGTCACACCCGTCGGCAATGACATGCCGACGACGTGGCGCAACCTGGTCGGCGGAGAGAGCGGCGTCGGACGGATCGAGCGCTTTGACCCGGAGAAGTGGGGCGTCAAGACGCCGATTGCGGCTGAGGTCAAGGATTGGGATCCGGAGCCGCTGCTGCCCGACGCCAAGGCGCTGCGGCACATGGACCTGAACACGCAATACGGGATGGTCTCGGGTCTGGAGGCGCTGGCCGATTCGGGCCTGGAAGTGACCGAGGACAATCAACACCGCGTGGGGATCATCTTCGGCTCGGGCGGAGGCGGGATGGAACTGGTCACGCGATGGCAGGACACGCTGGTCAACCGCGGCGCGCGGCGGGTGTCGCCGTTTGCGATGCCGAACCTGATCGCGGACGCCGCGTCGGGGCATCTCTCGATCGCGACCGGCGCGACCGGGCCGAACTACTCTCCGACCTCGGCCTGCGCGACCGGGGCCAACGCGGTCGCCGACGGACTGCTGCACATCAAGGCCGGGCGGGCTGATGCTCTCTTGGTCGGCGGTTCCGAAGCGATCATTCTGCCGCTGTTCCACATCTGTTTCGAGCGTATGGGGGTGCTGGCGACTCCGGCCGAGCCGCTGACGGCGTCGTGCGCGCCTTACGACCTGCACCGCAACGGGTTCGTACCCGGCGAGGGCGCAGCAGCCATGATGATCGAGGACCTGGATCACGCGCTGGAGCGCGGCGCGCCGATTTACGCGGAGGTGGTGGGCGGCGGATCGGCGAACGATGCCCACGACATCGCACAGCCGGAGGCTCATGGACGCGGGCTGATGGTCAGCGTGCAACAGGCGATGGAGGAGTCGGGGATCGATCCCGAGAGCGTCGGATATGTTTCAACGCATGGCACCGCGACCAAGCTGGGAGATCTGGTCGAAGTGACCGCTCTCAAGCGTATGTTTGGCGCGCACGCCAACGAACTGTCCCTGTCATCGATCAAACCGGCCACGGGACACATGATGGGCGCATCGGGTGCTCTGGAAGTGATCGTTTCCGCGATGGTGCTGAAAGAGGGCATCGCCCCGCCGACTCTCAACTATGAGACACCTGATCCCGAACTGGATATCGATGTGATTCCCAACGAAGCGCGTGAGCTGAAGACTGAGGCGGCGCTCTCGTTCTCGGTCGGCCTGGGCGGCCATAATGCCGCCGTGCTGTTGAAGCGTTACGACGCGTGAGCGGCGGAAAGAGACCGTCGGAGCGCGCCCCCGAAGAGCGCGTCGTAATCACGGGGATTGGCCCCGTGACTCCGATCGGCGTGGGCGTCGACGCGTTCTGGGACTCGCTCAAGAACGGCCGATCGGGCGCGCGGCGCGTGCCGGAACTGGTGGATGCCGGGTTGAAGGTCCAGATCGCGGCCGACATTCCTGAGTTTCAGCCGTCCGACTACATGGAGACGAAGTCGGCGCGGCGGATGGCTCGGTTCTCGCAGCTTGGCGTCGCCGCTGCGCGGCTTGCGGTCGAAGACGCGGGACTGGACCTCCACGCTCACGATCCGGAGCGAGTGGCGGCGGTGATCAACACGGGCGGCGGTGGGGTCACGACGATCTCGCAGCAGACCGAAGTGTTGAACAACAAGGGGCCGGGCCGCGTATCGGCGATGTTTGTACCGATGATGGCCGGCAACATGGCATCCTGCCAGGTATCGATTGAGCTTGGCCTGCGGGGGCCGGCACTGACCTCGCTGGCGGCTTGCGCGGCGAGCATCTATGCGTTCATCGACAGCCGCCAGGTGCTGCTAGGCGGGGAGGCGGACATCGCGCTAACCGGCGGCACGGAATCGAACGTGTCGGCGTTGGGGATTTCCGGACTGGCGAACATGCAGGCACTGTCTCGCCGGAACGACGATCCCGAGGCGGCGTCGCGTCCGTTCGACAAGGATCGCGACGGGTTCGTCTTCGGCGAGGGCGCGGTGGTCTGCGTGACCGAGTCGCTGGCCAGCGCCAGGGATCGCGGGGCGCGGATTTACGCGGAGATCCTCGCCGGCGGCAGAACTGCCGATGCGTACCACATCACTGCGCCGGATCCGGAGGGCGACGGCGCCGCGAGGGCGATGTCGGCGGCGTTGCGCAACTCGGGACTGAATCCCGACGAGATCGGCTACATCTGCGCCCACGGCACATCGACGCCGCTGAACGATGCGATCGAGACGCGGGCGATTCGGGCCGTGTTTGGGGAGCACGCCGACCGCCTCGCGGTGTCGTCGGTGAAGTCGATGACGGGACACCTGATGGGGGCGGCGGGGGCGTTGTCCGGCGCGGCGACGGCGCTGGCGCTCTACCACGGCGTGCTGCCGCCGACGATCAATCACGAGACGCCCGACCCTGAATGCGACCTGGATTATGTGCCCAACGAGGCGCGTGACTGTGACCTGAATGTCGCGCTGGTCAACGGCTTCGGATTCGGTGGACAGAACGGCGTCGTGGCGCTCTCTCGAGTGGACAACTGACCGCTAACCTTGCTTTCAGATCCGGCAGACTTCTGACAGCCCAAGCGACAGCCCAAGCAATCGCCAGACGGGAGCCGCCATATGTCCGAAGACAGCAGCCTTGCATCCCGTGTGTGCCAGTTGGTCGCCGACCAGCTCCGTCAACCCTTGGACAAGGTCACGGCCGATGCGCACCTGATCGACGATCTTGATGCGGATTCGCTGGACATCGTTGATCTGACGATCGCGGTCGAGGAGGAATTCTCGACGGACGATGTCCAACTTGAGATTCCCGAAGAGGACGCGGCGGAGATCCGGTCGGTCCAGGATCTGCTCGACTACCTCACGAAGGCCGGGATCACGTAGTCGTGGCGTTGCGTCGCATTACGGCCAGTGCCAACGGCGCGCTTCCTCCCACGGCATCGAATCTGGCCTCGGAGGCGATCCGGCTGCCGGCCGGTCAACGCGCGCTCAATCGTCAGACCGAGGGGGTGACGGCCTTGATCGTCGCCGAGGGCGAGGTCGCGATTGGGACGCTGGACGATAACGCGACGCTCAAGGCTGGGGAGGGCGTGCTGCTTGAGGCGAACGCGCCGTACTCGCTGATCGCCGAGGCTGACTCGCTCGCGCTGCTGTTTTCGGTTCCCGACGATTAGGCAATATCCAGCAGGGGATGGACGAGCTGGGAGAGTCAGCTTGCGGCGAGGACTTTCTCGGGTTGCCAGGTGGCGGCGCTGAGTTCGTCTCGTCGGAGGACGGCGGCGACTTCGTTTTCGGCGTTGAGGGCGAGTGCCTTGTCCCAACCGTCGACGTGGGCGTGGCGGATCTTCTGACCCCGCTTGATTCGCTGGAGTTGCTCGTCGCGGAGGCGGAAGTGGGGCCAGTCGGGGAATAGATCGGCCGGCGAGATTGCGAGGGACCAGATTCGGCCGGCGTCGGCGGCGGCTTTGAGCTCGTCGGCCGTGTGGCCGTCGTCGGCGGATTTTGCGCCGATGGCAGTTCGCCGCATCTCGGTGACGTGCGCTCCACAGCCCAAGGCTTCACCGAGATCTCGGGCGATGGCTCGGACGTAGGTGCCGGTGCTGACGGTCATGGCCAGCGTTACGAGGGGTAGCTCGATTCGTGTAGAGACGAGCACGTGTACGGTGACGTCCCTGGGGTCGATCTGGACGTGCTCACCGGCGCGAGCGGCGCGATAGGCGGTCACACCGTCTCGCTTGACGGCGCTGTACTGGGGAGGGACCTGCTCAATCTGTCCGCGGAACTGTTCGAGCGCAGCATCGAGATCCTCGGGGCCGAGGGCGGGCACCGGCGCGGTTGAGATGATCTGTCCCTCGCTGTCGTCCGTGTCGGTTGCCTGACCGAGCAGGATGGTGGCTTCGTAGGACTTTCGATAGGGGGCGAGATACTCGTTCAGTCGTGTGGCGGCTCCGACGAAGATCGGCAGGAGGCCACTAGCCAGCGGGTCGAGCGTTCCGCCGTGTCCGACGCGGCGCAGACCGGTCCAGCGGCGGATGTCACGGACGACGTCGTGAGAGGTTGGACCTTTGGGCTTGTCGACGAGGAAGACGGCGCCGGGATGGTAGGGCTCCTTGCGTCGGCGGGTCATGGCGCGTCGCTCATGGCACGTCACTTAGGGCGCGTATGCGCTTCTGTACCTCGGCTGCGCCGGCGATGCGCTGGTCAAGCTCGAAGGCGGGCCAGGGGACTCGCTTCATGCTCAAGCGGCGGCGGATGGTGCGATGAATGAAGGGGGCGGCGTGGGTCAGCGCGTGGACTGCGCCTTGCGCGGCTTCGTCCTGTTCCTGCTCGGTAGAGTTGGGAGCGCTCATTGCCGAGACGAGAACGGTGGCGTTGCGCAGGTCTCTTGAGGCGCGAACCTCGGTGACGCTGAGCAGGGCCAGGTCGAGGCGCGGGTCCTTGAGTTCGCGAGCCACGACCTCGGCGATCGTGTCTCGCAACAGGTCGTTGACGCGCTCCATCCGGTCGACGCCTCCGGCGTCTCGGGCGGAAAAGGGTCGTGTCGGACGTGCCATGCTGGGGCCAAGCAATCCGGAGACTAGCGAGACACGTTGCGGATTTCGCCGCCCTGGACGATCCGGGACTGCGTCTCGATGTGGAAGAACTCAAGCTGGTCGCCAGCCCGGAATCCGTCGTAGCGGGCCAGGGCGACGCCGAACTCCTGACCGGCGTCGACTTCCTGGACGGTGTCCTGGAAGCGCCGGAGGCTGGAGATAGGCGACTCCGCGATCTGCTCGCCGCCGCGGTAGACGTGAACCTGTGCGTCGTGGCGGATTGAGCCATCGAGCGAGCGGCAACCGGCGATGTTGCCCAGACCGCGAATCGGGAAGACTTGCAGGACCTCGGCGTGTCCGTCGACGACCTGCATCTGCACGGGTTCGAGCAGCCCGCTGATTGCGGCTTCTACCTCCTCGATCACCTCGTAGATGATCGAGTAACTGCGAATCTCGATGCCCTCTTGCTCGGCGAGACGCTCAGCGCCCGGCTCGACCGGCGTGCTGAAGGCGATGACAAGTCCCTCAGAAGCCAGAGCCAGATTGACATCGGCGACCGAGACGGGACCGGCGGCGGCGTGGATGACCTTGACGGTGACTTCTTCGTTGGAAAGTTGCTCAAGCGAGTCACGCAGCGCCTCGACTGAACCGACGACATCGGTCTTGACGATCAGGTTGAGGGCTGAAACATCGCCGCGTGAGATCTCGCCGAAGAGCGCGTCGAGGGTGGCGGAGTGCTGGATCTGTGCGTCGCGGGCTTCCCGCTCGCGGCGCGCCTGTTCGTAGATGCGCTTGGCTTCGCGGTCGGTGCCGACGGCGCGGAAGGAATCGCCGGCGTCTGCGACATCCTGCAGTCCGAGCACCACGACGGGCGTCGATGGCCCTGCCTCGCGGATGCGGTTGCCGACGAAGTCGGTCATGGCCTTGATCCGGCCCCAGGTCTGTCCGACGAGCACGGAGTCGCCCTGGCGGAGGGTGCCGTTCTGGACGAGCAATGTGGTGCGCGGACCCTGGCGACGGTCGAGTTCGGCTTCCAGGACGACGCCGGAAGCGGGACGGCTGGGGTTGGAGGAGAACTCCGCGATGTCGGCGACCAGCAACAACGTGTCGAGCAGGTCGTTCATGCCGTCGCCGCGGGTCGCGGAGACGGGCACAAGCGGCACATCGCCGCCGTATTCCTCGATCTGGACTTCAACGTCGGCCAGCGCTGCCTTGACGCGGTCGGGGTTGATGTTATCCAGGTCCATCTTGTTCAGGGCGACGACGTAGGGCACGCCGGCGGCGTGGATGTGGTTGATCGCTTCGCGAGTCTGAGGCATGACACCGTCGTTAGCCGCGACCACGAGGATCGCGATGTCCGTGGCCTGGGCTCCCCGGGCGCGCATCTCGGTGAACGCGGCGTGGCCGGGCGTGTCGATGAAGGTGAGCAACCGGTCGTTGGCGGTCGCCTGGTATGCGCCGACACGCTGGGTGATGCCGCCCGCTTCGCCGTCGGCGACATTCGCCTTGCGGATGTAGTCGAGCAGGGAGGTCTTGCCGTGGTCGACGTGACCGAGCACGGCGACGACCGGGGGGCGCTCGCGCAGATCGGCCGGATCGTCCTCCTCCTGCTCAACGTCGCCGAGGATGTCGATAGTCGACGGCGCTTCCCCGGCCGCCACGACATCGCCAGCCTCCTCGGGCTCGAAGCCGCGGTCCATCGCGACGATGGCCGCCGTTCCGTAATCGAGCGTCTCAGAGACGTTGGCCATGATGCCGTTGGTCATCAAGGTCTTGATGATGGTGATCGACGTTTCATCGAGCAGATCGGCGAGTTCGCGCACGGTCAGGGTGCGCGGAATCAGGACCTTGGTATCCGCGGGCGGCGTTGGCGGCTCTTGCCGGATGGTCTGTTGTGTGGCCATGGGTGCTCCGGGTGGTCAGGTTGAATCAGCGGTCTGGGTTGGCGGTCATATGGGTTCGGCCTGAGGTGGGGGTGGGGGCGAACTGGCTGAGTTGGTTGAGGATTGCGGCCGGCGCCGCTTGTCGCAGCGAGCGGTTCAGATGCCTGGGCTGAGACGACGCTGCCGAGAGGCAATCGGGCTTGGGGTGAACGTACGCGCCGCGACCCTGCTCTCGGGTTGAGACCAGGATCTCGCCGTCGGGCTTCCTGACGAGCCTGAGCAGGTCCGACCTGTGAGCGTGCGCGTTGCAGATGACGCAGCGTCGGAGAGGCTGTTGCGTTTGCTGCCGGGAAATGGGAACGGACATGGTTTCCTTCGTGCTGCGCGGGGCTGGAACCCGCGTTGACGACAGACGGCGTGGTTGGTTTGATCGAGCTCCCTAGAACTCTTCCTCGTACTCGAGGTATTCGGCGTAGGGATCGTCTTCGAGGCCTTCGTCGCTCTCGTGGTAGCGCGGGCGACGGCGGCGGCGATCGCGTTGCTGCTGCTGTTCCTGCTCGCGGCGGAGAACATCCTCGGCGAAGCGGATCTGTCCGTCATCTCGGGCGGCGGGAGCGATTTCGGTGGCCTGGAGGACCGGCTCGAGCTCGGGCTCTTCTTCGACGATCTCCGGCTCTGGCGCAGGTGTGGGAGTCGGCACCGGCTCGGGCTCGACCAGGGGCTGAGGCGGCGCGGCGGCGACCGGCTGCTCGGGAGGAGGAGCGGCGCGAACGGGTTCTGGTTCGGGCACCGGGTCAGGTTCGAGTTCGATCTCCACCTGGGGAGCGAACGGCCCGCGGCCTTCCTGTTGCAGCCGTTCGGCCACGGTCTGCGGCTTGATGTCGATGCGATACCCGGTCAGTCGGGCGGCGAGACGCGCATTCTGGCCCTCGCGACCGATGGCCAGGCTGAGTTGCATGTCGGGGACGGCGCACTCGGCGGTGTTCGTCTCGGGATCGATGCGCACGGCGAGGATTTGGGCCGGGCTGAGCGCGTGTTCGACGAAGCGCCGAGGGTCGCGGTCCCACTGGATCACGTCGACGCGCTCGCCGTGGAGCTCGTTGACGATGTTCTGGATTCGCATAGCCCGCATGCCGATGCAACTGCCGACGGGATCGACGCCGGTCTGACGCGACCAGACGGCGATCTTGGTGCGGTGTCCCGGTTCGCGAGCGACGCCGCGGATTTCGACGACACCGCGCAGAATCTCGGGCACCTCCAGCTCGAACAGTCGACGGACAAACTCCGGGCGTGAGCGAGAGATGACGATCTGCGGTCCCTTGTTGGCGCGCAGCACCTCGACCATGATTGCCTTGACGCGCTGGCCGGTGCGGTAGCGCTCCATCCGGACCTGCTCCTGGGCGGGCATGACGGTTTCGG
Source organism: Dehalococcoidia bacterium (assembly GCA_022822855.1). Taxonomy (GTDB): domain Bacteria; phylum Chloroflexota; class Dehalococcoidia; order Bin125; family Bin125; genus Bin125. Next base: position 123,691 of record JAJDYG010000009.1, on the reverse strand, counting down.
TGTGGTCGCCGAGTTCGACGATGACCTGGTGGGGTTCGACGCGCTGGACATCGCCACTGACGATGCCGCCCTCTTCGCCTGAGTACTTGGCGAAGACGGCTTCGCGCTCTGCCTCGCGGAGCGCCTGCAAGACGACCTGCTTGGCGGTCTGGGCCTCGATCCGCCCGCCGACGTTCTCGACGTCGTGCTTCTCGCGCAGGGTCGAGCCGATGTGTACGGCCGGATCGCTGAGGCGGGCGCGCTCGAGTTCGATCTGGAGGTCGGGGTCTGCGATGTCTTCCTCGATCTCGACGACCTCGCGCTCCGACCAGACCTCCATGCTGCCGTCGTAGCGATCGATGTTGACGATCACGTTGCCGGGCAACTCGTAGCGCCGCTTGACGGCGGCCGCCATTCCACGTTCGACGGCGCCAAAGATGACGTCGTCGTCGAGGTTCTTGTCGGAATGCAACTGCTTGATGGCAAGCAGGAAGTCTGTCTTCATGTCTGGAGAACCTGCGCAGTGCTGTGCCGAAGGATCCGTGCGAGTCGCGCAGGATCAGACAGGGCAGCCCGACCCCCACCCGACATCCACACCCCTGACTATACACGCCGACCGGGTCGCGAACGGATCACGAACGGGTCGGAATCGGGGGGTGTATCAAGTGGCCGTCAGCTCGATGAGTGTTCGAGGGAGGCCAGGGATTCCTGGGCAGCGGCGACGGCGTTGGCCAAGGGAACCGACGACGCCTCCGGATCGGGGCGGAGTTTCAGTTCGACCTGGCCCTGCTTGAGGCCTCGCGCGCCGATGGTGATCCGCAGCGGCGCGCCGAGCAGGTCGGCGTCGTTGAACTTGACGCCGGCGCGCTCCTCGCGGTCGTCGACGAGGACGTTCAAGCCACTGGCCGCAAGTCCTGACTCGACCTGGGAGACGGCAGATGCGACATCGTCGCTACCGCCGAGGGGGACGATGTGGACATCGAAGGGCGCAACGGAGCGGGGCCAGATGATGCCAAGCTCGTCGTGGTTGGCCTGCACGACCGCGGCCATAAGCCGCTCGACGCCGATGCCGTAGCAGCCCATGATCGGAGTCCGGCGCTCGCCGTCAGAGTCGAGGAATGTGGCTTCCATTGGGTCCGAGTACCGGGTCCCGAGCTTGAAGATGTGTCCGAGCTCGATGCCGCGCTTCATCTCGAGTGCCGAGCCGCACTTGGCGCACGGGTCTCCGGGTTGGGCCATGCCGATGTCGGCGATCGTGGCCGCCGACCAGTCGCGGCCGTAGGCAACGTTGCGCAGATGGTAGCCTTCGCGATTTGCGCCGGCGACGAGTCCGCCAGCATCGACCACGCTTGGGTCTACGACGACTCGCGCGGGGTCAACGCCGATCGGCGAGGCGTAGCCGGCGACCCAGCCGGCCTCGGCGACCTCATCGGTCAGCAGCCGACGAGCGTCCGTTGCGTCGAGTTCGTTCATCAGTTTGAGCTCGTTGACCTCCAGGTCTCCGCGAATGACGGCGAAAGTTGGTTCGCCGTCAACCAGGAAAAACGCGGCCTTGGCGGTCGCCCTGGCGGGGATGCCGAGAAACTCGGCGAGGCCGTCGATCGTGGTGATCCCGGGAGTCTCGACCTCCTCCAGGTCGCCGTCGGATCCGGGGCTCTCGCCGCGAGCGAACTCGGCTCGTTCCTGGTTGGCGGCGTAGCCACAGGAGGGGCAGAGGATGATGTTGTCCTCGCCGATCTCGGTGAGGAAAATGAACTCCTCGGACTGCTTGCCGCCGATTGCGCCGGAATCGGCCTGGACGGCGACGACTGGGACTCCGCAGCGCTCGAAAATGTTGTGGTACGCCTGGCGCATCGCGGCGTAGTTGAGGTCGAAGGCCTCGTCGTCGACATCGAACGTGTACGCGTCTTTCATGATGAACTCTCGGACGCGGACCAGCCCGCCACGGGGACGCGGTTCGTCGCGGAACTTGGTCTGCATCTGGAAGACGCTCTGGGGCAGGTCGCGGTAGGACTGGACGACGGCGCGGAAGAGGTCGGTGACGGACTCCTCATGGGTGGGCGCGAGGACCATGGTGCGGTCGCGTCGATCCTTGAGATTGAAGAGCACGGGGCCATAGGAATCTGCGCGGCCCGATTCTTCCCAGAGCTCGCGCGGCTGGATTGCGGGCATCCGGATTTCCTGTGAACCGGCCGCTTCCATCTCTTCGCGGATGATTTGCTCGATCTTGCGCAATGTCCGCCAGGCTGGCGGGAGGAAGGAGTACACGCCTGCGGCGAGCTGCACGATCAGACCACTGCGCAGGAGTAACTGGTGATTGGCCGAGTCGGCGTCGGCGGGCGCTTCACGCAAGGTGCGGCCGAACAGCGCGGACATTCGAGTGACGGGCATGCGGGAATCCCAGGATCTGGTTGCTCTTGATGGGACGATATCAGCGATTTCGACGGGCCCAGGGGGCGAATCGGTCGGCGAGACTGAACGAATCCCAGAGGCGAAAGCTGATCCAGCAGAGGGTCGCCGAGCAGACGAAGGCAGCGACCATGGAGACTCCGATGCCGAGCTGGTTGTCGAGTCCGACGAGCGGTACGAGGGCTCCGCCGCCGATGCCGCCGAGCCAGGCGAACGGCACAGCCCAGAGCGCGCCCTGGGCTCGTCGTGGGATGCTGAGCACGATCCAACTGAGCAAGGCGATGAATGTCCAGGCGCCAGCGAAGAGGATCAGGAAGATCACATTGACGAGCATTCGTCAACGGTACGATGCAAGTGATCGGCTGAGGGAGAGGCGATATCAATGGCGGAGACGATTCAGCTGACGGGTGATCTGCGACGCAATCCGACGCGTCCGGTGCGGGTTCGCGACGTGACGATCGGGGGCGGCAATCCGATCGTCGTGCAGTCGATGGCGGCGACTCGGACGCAGGACATTGAGGCGACGGTGCGCCAGGTGAAGCTGCTCGAGGCCGCGGGCGCGGACCTGGTACGCGTGGCGGTCGACTCGCGCAAGGATGTGGAAGCACTGGCGGCAGTGCGGGAGCAGACCGAGGCTCCGCTGTCAGTCGACTTGCAGGAGAACTACCGGCTGTGCACCCAAGTTGCGCCGCATGTCGACAAGATTCGCTACAACCCGGGTCATCTGCATCACCACGAGAAGTCGAAGTCGGTTCGCGACAAGGTGGCGCTCATCGCCGAGACCGCGACCGACAACGACTGTGCGATTCGGGTCGGCGTGAACTGCGGGTCGATTGATCCTCGGATGTTGGAGCGGTATCCCGACGACCATGTCTCGGCGATCGTCGCCTCGGCATCGGAGCATTGCGGGCTGCTGGACGAGTTCGGGTTCGAGCGGTACGTCGTGTCGCTCAAGGACTCCGACTGGAAGCAGGTGGTTGAGGTCAACGAGAAGTTCGCCGCCGAGCGGCCGGATGTCCCCTTGCATCTGGGCGTGACCGAGGCGGGGATGCCGCCGGAGGGGGTGATCAAAACCCGGGTCGCGTTCGAGCAACTGGTTTCGCAGGGCATCGGTGACACGGTTCGCGTCTCGTTGACGGTGCCGTTCGACGACAAGGGCATGGAGATTGATGTTGCGCGGGAGATTCTGGCGGACATCTCAGCGGGACGATTCCGCTCGGTTCCGCCTAGGTTCGACGAGGGACTGAACATCATCTCCTGTCCGTCGTGTTCGAGGGTCGAGAACGAGAAGTTCGTCGACCTGGCGCAGGACGTCAAGGCGATGACGGAGTACGCATCGGCGTACGACATCACGATTGCCGTGATGGGCTGCCGTGTGAACGGTCCGGGGGAGACGGATGACGCCGACCTGGGCCTCTGGTGCGGGCCGCTGGCGGTCAACCTGAAGCGAGGCGAGGAGTCGCTGGGCCACTATCCATATGACGAGATTCTTCCGCGGCTGAAGAAAGAGCTGGACGAAATCATCGCGGACCAGCTTGCATAGCAGCTAGCCGTCCACGTCAACGCCGATCGGTACACCGCTCAGATCGCGGCCGACGGCCTCCAGAGCGGCTCGGATTTGTCGTTCCGTGCGCTGGTAGCGGCCTTCGCCGATATGGCGGTAGCGCAGGCCCATCGCCGACTCATCGGTCGGACCGATCAGGTACTTGGCCGGCCACCAACGGTTGCGGTAGGCGCGCCAGGTTCGGGCGTCATTGTCCAGCGGTACTGAGTACTCGATGCCGTATCGCGCAATGGCGTCGCGAATCCGCTCGGGATCCTCTTCGTACGTGAACTCTGGTCGGTGCACGCCGAGGATGACGAGCCCGTGCTGTCGGTACTTCTCGTCCCAGGCCGTGAGATAGGGAAGCGTGTTCTGGCAGTTGTAACAGCCGAAGGTCCAGAAATCGATCAGGACCACGTTGCCCCTGGCCAGCTCGCGAGCGATCGTGGTCGGCTCGCCGTTGAGCCAGCCGACCAGACCGATCAGATCGGGCGTTGTGGCCTCGGCGCGAATCGCAGCTGCGCGGGCAAGTAGATCACGTTCGTCGGCCGAGTCAGGGTTCTGCAACTGTTCAACCACGACGGCCCGAGTCCGATACCAGCTCCCCGGGTTGGCGGCCGCCGGCAGGATCGAGCGTCGCGGCATGACGTTCACGCCCTCCAGACGCAACCAAAACTCCGTCCGCCCGTCGCCCAGGCGACGGGCGATCACGCGCGTCTCGTACCCATTGACGTCAATCGGCGAACTGACGATCCAGTTGCCATGCTCAATCGTCGCGGGAAGGAAGCGAGCAGTCGGAAACGTTGCTCCTTGCGCGGTGTGGACACCGAACTCGATTCGGCCGCTGTCGAGCAGTCGCGCCCGAACCTCGACGGCAAAGGTGGGAACAGGCTCGGCAGCCGAAGCGACCCCATGCAGGACCGCAGCGCAGAACACTGCCGCAAGCACGGTCGGCAGCCCGAGGCGCCTCGTCGGGGTCATCGCTCAGGTCGCAAGGTTCAACTGCCGAACCTCGCGCCGTCGAACCTGTCGATGGTTGCGAAGCCGTCCACTGGTCCTCGCTTGAGCCTGGTGAGTTGTTTGACCGGCCTGCCGATTGGCAAGAAGGCGGCGATCGCGTAGTGCTCGGGCAGGCCGAGGATTGGTTTGAGTTCAGGCTCGTTGGCGATGGGGATAGTGGTCAGGGTTCCGCCGAAGCCCTGGTCGCGTGCCATGAGCAGGAGGCTCCAGACGAAGGGGTAGATCGAGCCTCCGGAGATCACGCCGACGCGGTCGAGTTCCTTGTCGACGGAGGCGACGACGCCCAGGTCGACGCAGACAGCGAGGAGCACGGGCGCTTCGATGTAGGGGTCCATCAGTCTTCTCGGCGTGGGTAGACCGGCGGCCGACTCGTCGGTGACTGAGGAGGGGAAGGCGGCGTTCCAGGGGCCTTCGCCGGCCTGTTGCATGGCCATGTAACGCTTGGCCGGGCGCTCGGCGGCCGCGGCGATAGCGGCGCGGATTTCGGGGTCTCGGACGACGATCACGTGCCAGCCCTGGCGGTTGCCGCCGGAAGGGGCGAATCGGGCGTGTTCGAGCATGCGCTCGATCGCTTCATCGGGGACGGGGTCGTCGGTGAACTGTCGGGCGGCGAAGGTGGTGCGGATGACCTCGGTGATGTCCATGACGGCTCCTACAGTGAACTAATCCCAGAGCGGAGTCTACGTGAGCATCGTCGAAGCGATTGTCCTTGCCTTGGTCCAGGGGCTGACCGAGTTCCTGCCGATCTCTTCGAGCGGACACCTGGTCCTGACGCGCTGGATGTTCGGCTGGGAGGACCCGGGGCTCGACTTCGATGTCGCCGTCCACGTCGGGACGCTGGCGGCGGTTCTATGGGCGTTTCGGCGGGACGTGTGGGGTGTGCTGTCCGGGCTGCGCTCGGACGAGGGCTCGATCGAAGGACTGCGGCCGCGTCGGTTGATCTGGCTGGGCCTGATCGGCACGGTTCCGATCGTGATCGTCGGTGGACTGCTCTACGAGTCGTTGCAGGATGAGCTGCGAGATGCCACGGCGGCGGGCGCGTTTCTGATCGTGACCGGGACGCTGATCGGAGGAGCCGAATGGCGATTGCGTCGAGCCGGCCCGAGTTCCGAGATCGGGCGGTTGAGCGGTCGCGGATCACTGGCGATTGGCGTGGCACAGTGCCTAGCGGTGCTGCCGGGCATCTCACGCTCGGGGATGTGCATGGTTGCGGGGATGGCGCTTGGCCAGTCGCGAGAGGCTGCTGCTCGGTGGGCGTTCTGGCTGTCGATGCCGGCTCTGGCCGGGGCCGGTGTGCTTGCGGTGGCCGCGTTGCTAGATGAGCAGGCATCGGTTGACGCCGCGGCGCTGGTCGCGGGCGTGTTGGTTTCGTTCGCGACGGCGCTGGTCGGGATCCGGGCTCTGCTGTGGCTGGTGCGCGGGCGGTCGCTGGTTCCGTTTGCGGCCTACTGTCTCCTCGCTGGGTTGGCCGTCCTGATTGCGCGAGCGGCGGGCGGTTAGGGGCGGACTCCGTAGAGCGGCTTGCGTTCCAGCTCGTAGGGCAGCACCTTGTAGGCGCGCTCGACGAACTCCTGGAGATAGCTTCTCGTTTCGCGCGGATCGATGATCTCTTCGATCCCGAATGTCTCGGCGGTGCGGAAGACGTTGCGCAATTGACGCAGGTCGGCCTCGATCTCTTCGCGCTTGGCATCGGGATCGTCGGCATTAGCGATCTCGCGGCGGTAGGCGGCGTCGACGCCGCCTTCGATGGGGATGGAGCCCCATTCGCCGGAGGGCCATCCGAGTCGGTAGTTGAGCCGGGTGGGATTGCCGGTTGCCATGCCGGCCATGCCGTAGCACTTGCGGATCACGATGGTCAGTTGCGGGACCGTGGCCTGCAGGCCGACCCACATCGCTCTCATCCCGGCGCGCAGTGTTCCTTCCTGCTCGGCCTGCTCGCCGATCATGAAGCCCGGCACGTCGACCAGATAGACGATCGGGATATGAAAGTAGTTGCAGAGCTCGAGGAAGTGAGTCTGCTTGTCGGAGCCGTCGCGGTCGAGCGCGCCGCCGTTCTTGCGCGGGTTGTTGGCGACGATGCCGATCGGCAGGCCGTCGATGCGGGCGAACCCGGTGATCACGGCGGTGCCCCAGTGCGGCTTGACCTCGAAGAAGTCGCCGCCGTCGGTGACGGAGCAGATCAATTTGTGCATCGAATAGGGACGGCGAGTGTTGCGCGGGACGAGGTCGATCAAGGCCTCGCCGGCGCCTTCGGGCGCATCGACTGTCGGCGCCACAGGCGGCAGTTCGTTCACGTTGTCAGGCAGGTAAGAGAGCATGGAGCGGATCTGGCGGAAGGCGTCGTGCTCGTCTTCGGCTTCGTTGTCGATGCAGCCCGAGGTGTGGACGTGGACCCGGGAGCCGCCGAGCGACTCGTTGGTGACCTCGTGGCCGATGCCGCGCTTCACGACCGGCGGGCCGGCAGCGAACATGGCCGAGCGGCCCTTGGTCATCACGCTCCAGTGGACCATCATGGCGCGGCCCGAGGGTCCGCCGGCGATCGCGCCGAGGACCGCGCCGAGCACGGGCACGTTCTGCATGGCTTCGATGGAGGTGACGAAGGAGCGTCCCGTGCCAGCGCCGTTGGGCAGATAGGTCGTGCCCATCTTCTTAGTCGCACCGACGTTGGCGCCGGCACCGTCGATCAGCAGGATCATGGGAATCCGGTACTCGAGCGCCAGCTCCTCGCAGAAGCCGCCGAGTCCACCCTTGGAGCGCTGCATAGGGAAGAGGGCGGAGCCGCCCTGGATGGTGAAGTCCTCGCCGCCGACCGCGACCGGCCGACCGTCGATCTTGCCGATGCCCATGACGTATGAGGCGGGCGAGAAATCAACCAGCTCACCGTCCTCGTATTCGCCGAGTCCGGCTAATGCGCCGACTTCGTGAAACGAGCCGTCATCGAGCAGCTCGTGGATGCGCTCGCGTACCGTCAAGCGACCGAGGCGATGCTGACGCTCGATTCGATCGGGCGTGCCGCCGCGATTGGACAGTTCGGTCCGTCGTCGCAGTTCCTCAACTTCAGGCTCCCAAACCATGCCCTGCTCCCGTCGTGGTGTCGCGTTGTGCCATAGGCTGGGCAGAGTCTACGCCGCATTCCGCGGCTAGCCGAAGGTGTGAACGCCATGGCAGGATTCAAGAATCAGTTACACGAACAGCTCGCCCGCCGCACCGCCCGCGAGGCGTTTCGCGGCGTCGGAGCGGACTCCAGTCCGGTGACGGTGAGTTGCGATCCCTGCGAGGAGCAGTTCAGCGGCGACAGCGAAGATGCGTTGCGCGGCGTCCTGGTGGCCCACTACAAGACGCCGGAGCATCGCATGGCCACCCAGTTGCCGATGCACAAGCAGCGCTCGGGCAACTGAGGGTCGGAAGACGGACACATGACCACAGCGTTAGGCGGACTTCGGGTCGTCGACATCTCGGAGGGGCTGGCGGGGCCGTTTGCGGCGAAGCTGTTGGGCGACCTGGGCGCGGATGTGATCAAGCTGGAGCCGCCGGAGGGGGACTCGGCGCGACGGCGGGGGCCGTTTGCCGGGGCGGAAGATATCGAAGCCTCGGCTGCGTTCCTGTACGCGAACACCTCGAAGCGCAGCGTGGTGATCGACGCGGCTGTTGCAGAAGATCTCGCGCTGAGGGCGCAACTGCTCGAACGGGCAGACGTGGTGATTTCGCACGAAACCGAGCCGAGTCTCGCAGCCCGTGGAATCGGACACGAGCAGCTGGCCGCGCGCAATCCTAGCCTTGTCCTGACCACCGTGACCGGGTTCGGCTCCGACGGTCCCTATGCCGACTGGCAGTGGAACCACCTGATCGCGGGTGCGCTGGGCGGCTTCACATACTTATGCGGACGCGAAGATCGCGAGCCGCTGCAACTGGGCGCGTCGGTCACCGAGACGCTGACCGGGGCGTATGCGGCGGTGGCTTCGCTGATCGCCGTTCATGGGGCGCGGATGCGCGGGCGCGGCGATCATGTCGACGTGTCGGCGATTGAGGCGGCGATCAACGCGGCGCTGCTGCCGGTGCAGCGTTACGACTACACGGGCGACAGCGGGGTTCGGCGAGCGGATATCGGGCCGTCTCCCTCGTTCATCCTGCCGACGTCGGACGGCTTCGTGGGGGCGAACACGTTGACCCAGGCGCAGTGGGAGATGATGTGCCAGTTCTTCGGACAGCCGGACCTGATCGACGATCCGCAGTACGCCGATGGTTGGTCGCGCATGGCCAACTCACGCGACCTGGCCGGTGAACTGGCTGCACTCACCCAAGACCGCACGGCCGAGGACGTGTTTCACGACGCGCAGACCTGGCGCATCCCCTTCGGCCTGATTCCGACCCTGTCCGACGTGGTCAACCTGTTGCCTCATCGGGAGCGAGAGTTCTTCTTCGATTTCGAGCATCCGCGCGCGGGCCGGGTGCGCACGCCAGGCGTGCCCTGGATGTTTGGGGATGAACGGCCGGTGGGGTCGAGGACTCCGTTGCTGGGCGAGCATACCGAGGAAGTGCGAGCGGGCGGGTGGGGTGCAGAGGACCGTCCTTCCCGCGCGGAGCGCGGGAAGGACGACGCTGCGCCCGAGCGGCCGTTGGAGGGATTGAGAGTCATCGATCTCTCGATGTTCATGTCGGGGCCGATGACTTCGCTGGTCTTTGCGGATGGCGGGGCGGATGTGGTCAAGGTGGAGTCGGTGCAGCGGATCGACGGCTGGCGGGCGGGCGGTGCGACGGATGATTTCTGGTGGGAATGGGCGCCGCAGTTCAACTGGGTGAACCGGAACAAGCACGGGATCACGCTGAATCTGACGGATCAGCGTGGATCGGACGTGATCCGGCACATGGTCAAGGAAGCCGACATCCTGGTGGAGAACTACACGCCTCGAGTGATGGGCAATTTTGGGCTGAGCTACGAGGAGCTGCGGGAGATCAATCCTGAGCTGATCATGATCTCGATGCCCGGGTTCGGGCTCACCGGTACGTGGTCGCACTACACGGCGTTCGCGAACACGACCGAGCAGATGTCCGGACTCCCGCACCTGACGGGCTATGCGGACGATCAACCGATCTTCAGCGGTACGACGGGCGGCGATCCGCTGGCCGGAGTGATGGGCGCGCTGGCTCTGCTGTCGGCGCTGGAGCGTCGGCGTCGGCTGAATGCGCAGGGCGAAGCGGGCGGTTGCCACATTGATCTGTCGCAAACGGAGACGGCGACGTCGTTCACGGGCGAGGCGGTGACGGCGTATTCGATCTCGAGCGAGGATCCGGGCAGGCGGGGGAACTATCACCCGCAGGTAGCTCCGCACAACACGTACCCGTGTCGCGAAGACTCCTGGATCGCGATTGGCTGCGAGAGCGATGCTCAGTTCGCGGGCCTGGCCCGGTTGATGGGTCGCGGGGACTGGATCCAGCGGTTCGGTTCCTTCGCGGAGCGCGACGCCGAGCGGACCGAGATCGATGCGAGGATTTCGGAGTGGACTCGTGGGCAGGATGCCCGCCAGTTGATGCGCGAGCTCCAGGGATTGGGGATCGCGGCGGGCGCGGTGTATGACGGACGCGGGCTGCTCGAGGACCAGCACCTGCTCGCGCGGGACTTTTTCATTACGCAGCATCACACCTATGCGGGGGCGCGGCGATATCCGTTGCAGCCGTATCGATTTGCGAACTGGAGTGGTCCGGAGGTGGATCGGCCGTCGCCGACGCTGGGGCGGGATACTCGGGAGGTTCTGGCTCGCCTGACTTCGTTGACGGAGGCCGAGGTCGATCAGATGGAGGCGGACGACGTGATCGGGACGATTCCGCTAGCGGCTCGGGGCGACTGAGACGCGCTGATATCCGGCAGGGACGTTGTTTCGGACTCGGCGCAGTTGTCGATCTCATCCTGGAACGGCGTGCCGAAGAGGCGGGTGAGATCGAAGGTGACGGGATCGAGGTCGGAGTCGAGCAGTTCGATCGTCAACGTGTTGGCCGATCGCAGTTGCTCGTACCAGATGTTGTCGTCGAGCTGGAAGCTCGCGGCTTCGCTGTGGCCGTCGCGGGAGTACACGTCGTAGCGCTGCAGATGCACATACTCCTTCTGCGCCGGGAGATCATCCAGGCTGATCAGCAAAGCGGCGCTATTCTGTCCCTCCCATGGCAAGTTTGAGATCAACAGCCAGCGTCCGCCACCGCAAGACAGGGTCAGAGAGACGCCCTCCCATTCAGGACCAGGTCTGTTGACCCAGTACCTCACATGCGTGGATCTCGGGAAGCCATCCTGCTCGGTTACTCCGTAGGACAGAAGCTCTTCCGGCTGGCGGTCGCGGGATGTCCGTGAGCCTTCCTGGTCGGGATTGGAGCCTGATCCGTCGACCGCGGCCGAAACCGTGAAATCGCGTTGGGTGGGGATGTCGTCGTGGCAGGCGGCCAGAGCTGCGAGCGCGAGCAGGCATGCGGCCAACGCGGCGAGAGGGGCTCGGGCGAAGGCAGTGATCATAGCTCGGCTCCGGCGAAGGGTGTCCGCGGCGCTGGTAGCCTACCAAGAACTGAGCTCACGAAGCCTGAGGACTCCTGATGCGACTTGCCAGTTTTTCTTTTGAGGACACCCTCCGAGTCGGTGTCGTGGTGGACGATGAGATTGTCGACCTCTACCTCGCCGAACCTGAGGCGCCGACGGATATGTGCGAGTTCCTGGCGCTGGGCGAAGAGGGGCGCGTGATGGCCGAGATGGCCGTCGAGCGGGGAGGCAACCGGCGGCCGTTGTCGGATGTGGAACTGCTTGCTCCGGTGCCGAATCCGAGGAAGTTCCTGGCGGTCGGGCTGAACTACGGCGACCACATCGCCGAGACGGGCGCGCAGACGCCGCGGATGCCGACGATTTTCACCAAGCAGGTGAGCTGCGTGCAGCGTCCGGGCGGGGGCGTGCAGATTCCGCTGGCCTCGAAGAACGTCGACTACGAAGGCGAGCTGGGCATCGTGATCGGCGAGACCTGCCGGCATGTGTCGGCGTCCGAGGCGGAGTCGGTGATTGCCGGCTACACGATCGTCAATGATGTCTCGGTGCGTGACTTCCAGCGTCACACGCCGCAATTCACGATGGGTAAGTCGTTCGACACGCACGGGCCCGCCGGTCCGGTGATCGTGACCGGCGATGAGCTCGGGAACCCGCACGTGCTCGACATCCAGACGCGGGTTAATGGCGAACTGCGCCAGGACTCCAACACGAAGCACCTGATCTTCAACTGCTACGACATCGTCGAGTACCTCACCCAGGCGATGACGCTGGAGCCGGGCGACATCATCGCGACCGGGACGCCGTCAGGCGTCGCTGCGGCAATGACGCCGCCGCGATGGCTGGTCGCGGGGGACACGGTGAGCATTACGATTTCGGGTATCGGGACGCTGGAGAACACTTGCGTGCCTGAGCCTGAGGCATCGGGCGACGACGAGCACCACTAGAGAGGACCGGCTTCAGTACCCCTGTCCCTTGCTCATCCTCGCAGCGGGTGTCCGCAACCTTTGAGGGACCCCCTCAGTCGCTCGGCGACCGCTCCCCCTGGAAGGAGGAGCAAATTGGTTTCTCGGCAGATCTACATTTTCGCCAGCGCCTCTGCCACGGGTGGCCACATTCGGGCCAGGGCTGGAGTGCTTCCTGGTGGGGTGGGTCGGGCGCTGTAGAAGCGGTCGGCGGGCCTCGTGTAGAGCTGTATCAGGGTCGGGCCCTCAGCGGCGAGGAGGTCGTCGATGGCTGAATCGAACTCCTCCGCGTCTCCGAATGATCCGGTCTGGGCGTAGCCGGCGCCGTCGGCCATCCGTGCGAAATCGACCTGCTGCTGCGAGGGCAGCGGCTGCGAGCCGCTGGTTTCGTAGACGCCGTTGTGGATCACGATGTGCAGGAAGTTCGACGGCGCGGCCCCGGCGATCGTGCCAAGCGAGCCGAGCTGCATCATCAGCGAGCCGTCGCCGTCGATCACCCAGACATCGCGTTCGGGCTGTGAGAGTGCGACGCCCAAACCGAGTGTTGAGGCTCCGCCCATGAAGCCGATGCAGGCGAGGTTGAGGTTGTGCGGCGATTTCTGGCGCCAGGCGCCGTTGGCGGTCATCGTGCCGACCACGACCTGTTCGTCGCGGCGGCGGGCCAGCACGTCGAGCGCAGCATCGAGCGACATTCGTTGGACTTCGGTGTTGTCGGTCATGATGTGGTCGTTCCTACCAGAAGGGCCACGGGACCGTTGCGCTCCTGGGCCTCGTCGAAGGCCTCCGCGACGTGGTGCAGATCTTCCGGTCCGTCGAGTAGATGCGAGGGGATGTCGAGGGTCTCGAGCAGCGGCCGGCAGAGTCGAACCATCGAGGATCCGTCCTGCTCAGGCGCCAGCTCCGGATCGCGGCCGAGCAGTCCGATCAGCAGCACGATCGGGAAGTGGCCATCCAGCGCCACGCCGCGCAGGTTATTGACCGAGGCATAGAGGCCGGCGTGCTGGATCTGCATCATTGGGCGTCGGCCGCCGATGATCAGACCGGCGGAGACGGCGACGGCTTCATCTTCGGTCGAGCAGTGAATGGTGCGAATCTCGTCATCGGCCATGAGTAGGTCGAGCACCGTACGCTGATGCGTGTCGGGTACGAGGACGACATCCTGGACGCCCGCCTCGCGGATTGCCGAGAGCAGTTGGTCCGCCGGAATCGACTGCGCCGTCATAGGCTGCCTCCAACCGATTTAGCCGCTCAGTGACCTTTCACCAAGCGCCGAGCCGAACGCCATGAATGATACCGACGAGATCACCGTACGAAACGGGGCAGACGGGTCCCAGGGCGAACTGCCGGATGAGAATCCGAATCGTCCGCGCGAGTATCACGGCGCACGCACGGTGATCGCGGGCACCGGGGTCGTGATCGCGGTGGCGGCGGCGCTCTGGCTGACATTGCTGCAGCCATCAAGCGGCGGGGACGGCGGTGTGGTTGACTTGCCCTTCTGGGCACAGACCTCAGAGCGCGCGGTCGGCTCGAACGTTGGACAGGTCGCGCCAGATTTTGACCTGGAGACGATCGACGGCGGACGCCTTCGGCTCTCGGACTGGCGCGGTCAACCGGTGCTGATCAATTTCTGGGCTTCGTGGTGCGGGCCATGCAGACGCGAGGTGCCGGCGCTGATTCGGGCCCTGGACCTGCATGGTTCAAGGGGTCTGACCATCGTTGGCGTGAACATCGAGGAATCGATCTCAGTCGCACAAAACTTCGTTAGCGAGTTTGGGATTGAGTATCCGATCCCAATGGACTTCGATGGCGCAGTGTTCCGCGCCTATGGCGGCGGCGGGCCGAGTGGTCCACCGCGCTCGTTCTTCATCGATCCTGATGGCGTGATCGTTCGCATCTGGGCCGGCCAGGCGCCTGACGAGGTCGTCGAGGAGCAAACGGGCGAATTCGCGGAGGCGTACGCGACCGACCGGATTGGGCAACTGCCGGGGCTCAAGTCGCCGCCTCGGGTCGAAGGCGAGGACGAGCTAACGGTCGGCGTCAAGGTCGGTCAGATCGCCCCGGACATGCTGCTAGCTCCGAAATCGGAGCCGGACGGGCCCTGGCTGCTGAGCGCCGAACGGGGCAAGACCGTCACGATCGCCATCGTGCCGCCCGGCTGCATGCGCTGCGGCCGCGCGGTCGGAGCCGAGGACGACGCGACGCAAGGCGCGATCATCCTGCTTGGCGGAAGCGGCGATGACCAGGAAACAGAACGCCTGGAACTGGAGTGGTCACCAGATGTGGGTCGGGTCTACGCGCCTCAGGGCGACTTACAGTTGATTCAGATAGATGACCGCGGTGTCATCGTCGACATTTCTGGAATGTTGGAGTAACTGACTGCGAGGTCTCCGATGGGGCACTTTTGCACGATCATCAAGCATGGATACGAAGAGGTCGCCGTGTGGCGCGACCCTGACGCCGGCATCGAGGCGATCTGCGCGATTCACTCAACGGCGCGTGGACCGGCGATCGGCGGGACTCGCTGGCAACCCTACGAGGACATCGAGGCAGCGTTTGACGACGTTCTGCGTCTGTCGGAGGCGATGACGCTGAAGTCATCGGCGGCCAGGCTGCCGTTCGGCGGCGGCAAGGCGGTCGTGATCGGTGATCCCGCCAACAAGACTGAAGCTCAGTTGCGCAGCTACGCCGACTTCGTCAACGAGTTCGAGGGCCGTTATCTGACCACGACCGATGTCGGGACGACGACGCAGGAGATCGACCTGATCTCACAATGGACGTCGCACATCGTCGGTACATCCCCCGCGCTGGGCGGTTCCGGCGACACGTCGGCGCTGACCGCCGTCACCGTGCTGAACGGGATCTACGCGACGCTCGAAGCGCTCGACGGCGACCCGAGTCCCGCGGGCAAGACGATCGTGGTCGTCGGCGTGGGCAAAGTCGGCTCCAAGGTGGCGCGGACGCTGGCCGAGGAGGGGGCCCGCGTCCTGGCGGCCGACATCCGCGCGATCGCCGCTGCCGCTCTGGCTGCGGAGGTTGGCGCGAACACAATCTCGGTCGACGAGGCGTATGTCGTTCCCTGCGACGTACTCTCGCCCAATGCGCTCGGCGGCGTCTTCGGCGAGGAGACGATTCCCGCGCTGCAGGGCCGAGCTATCTGCGGCGGCGCGAACAACCAACTGGTGCGGGACCCTGAGGACGCGGCGCTGATCGCGGAGCGGGGGATCCTCTACGCGCCGGATTACGTGGTCAATTCGGGCGGAGTGATTTCGGTCGCACAAGATGTCGTCGGTTGGACCCACCAGGAGGCGGTAGAGCACGCCGAGGGTGTCTTTGAAACGACGCGCGAGATCTTCGAACTCGCGGAGAGGCGCAAGATCACCACAGCGGAGGCCGCTCGCGACTTCGCCCTGGCTCAGGTTCCCACACCGGCAGCCTGACCCGTCGACCCGATAAACTGCAGATGAACAAGCTGGAACTAGCGCCAGGAGCCTCTCATGTCCCTCACCGTGCATGGCATTCCCGTCATCGACATCGATTCGCACTACACCGAGCCGCCCGACCTCTGGACCTCGCGGGCGCCGGCCAAGTACAAGGACTCCGTTCCGCACATCACCCTGAACGATGAGGGTCAGCAGCGCTGGACCGTGCTTGACGACATCGACTTCGGCCCTCCCGGCTTCACCGTCGTCCGCGACGACGGCAAGAAGGAGTACGGCACGATTTCGCTGGACAGTTTCGAGAACATGTCCAAGGCTGCGACCGAGCCCAAGGCCCGGCTGAAGATGATGGACAGCCTCGGCGTCGCCCAGCAGATCGTCTACCCCAACGTCGCCGGCTTCGGCTCGCAGAACTTCGTGCGCATCGAGGACACGGAGCTGCGCAACATCTGCTGCACGATCTATAACGACGCCATCGCCGAGTTCCAGGCCGAGGGCGAAGGCCGGCTCTACCCGCAGGGCCTCGTTCCCTTCTGGGACATCCCCGCTGCGGTCGAGGAACTGCAGCGGATCAAGGACCTCGGCATGACCGGGATCACCATGTGCGACACGCCGGAGGCCTTCGGCCTACCCCACCTTGGCGACGCCGCATGGGATCCGTTCTGGGACGCCTGCCAGGACATGGAGATGCCGGTCAACTTCCACATCGGCGCCGGCGCGGGCGTGGCCGACAAGCTGCTCTGGCCCGGATACGGTCCTCAGCGCCGCCTGGCCTTGACCTCGATCAGCCTGTTCATCACCAATTTCAAGGTGATTATGAACCTGATCTTCTCCGGCCTCTGCGAGCGCTACCCGAAGATCAATTTCGTCTCGGTCGAGTCGGGCATCGGCTGGGTGCCGTTCCTGCTCGAGGCGATGGACTACCAGTTCGAGGAGACGGTCCCGACCGAGCGCGAGGGTCTGACGATGAAGCCGTCGGAGTACTTCCGCCGCCAGATCTTCGCTTCGTTCTGGTTCGAGGACTTCGGTCCGCGTGCCACGATCTCGGCGATCGGTGAGGACAACGTGATGTTCGAGACGGACTTCCCCCACCCGACGTGCCTCTACCCGAGAGCTCAGGAGCACATCACGGAGGTCCTGACCGACCTCGACGAGGGCATCCGTGAGAAGGTACTGAGGACGACGGCGGAGCGGATCTACCATCTGCCGCCGGCGCCGGCCTCGATCTACGAGAGCGCGGCCGCGGGCGGATAAGCCGCCGTCGCGGGTGACCAACAATGCATGTGGGGCGGCCCTTGTGGTCGCCCTTCTGCGTTCCCAGGCCAAGAACCAGGTAGCTGGCCGAACGGCCAGCTCGCACAACCATCGAGGGGAGAGTCGATATGCCCGGGAGACTTGACGGCAAAGTTGCGATTGTGACCGGCGGCGGCGCCGGGATGGGTGCGGCCGAGTGCCGACTGTTCGCCCGCGAGGGCGCGTCGGTCGTAATCGCCGATCTGTACGAGGAAGGCGGGCGCGAGGTTGAGGAGCAGATTCGCTCGGCCGGCGGCGTGGCCAGCTTTACCAAGATGGACGTGACCGCCGAGGAGGAGTGGAATGCGCTCCTGACCTCGGCGCTCGAAACCTACGGCGGACGACTCGATGTCCTGGTCAACAACGCGGGGTTGTCGTCGACCGTGGTGGACGATCCCGATTCGACCGAGGGTTGGCAGCGGATCATGGACGTCAATGCGACCGGCGTCTTCCTCGGTACGAAGCTGACCTCAGCGGCGATGATCGCCGCCGGCAACGGCGGATCGATTGTCAACATTTCCTCGATTTACGGATTCGTCGGCTCCGACGGCGGCCACCCGGCCTATCACGCGTCAAAGGCGGCGGTTCGCAACTACTCCAAGGCGATGGCGGTGCGGCTGGGACCGCAGGGCATCCGCGTGAACACAGTGCATCCGGGTTTCATGCCGCCGATGCGATCGAGTGTCGGCATGTCTGAGGAGGCACGCGCACGTCTGGTCCGTGCGATTCCGCTGCGCAGAACGGGCGAGGTCGACGAAGTCGCCAACGGCGTGCTGTTCCTGGCGTGCGACGAGTCGTCTTATGTCACTGGATCTGAGCTGAAGGTCGACGGCGGCTTCCTTGCTCGATAGCCGCTGATTAGCGGCCAAGGCTCTAGTTGACAGCGGTGTTATCGCTTGGCAGAGTGGCAGAAGCGCAATCGTTAGCCGAGCGCAAAATCGGTGAACGGCGGTTGAGCCTGAGCGGCGATCTGCGGTGTCCGCGATAAGCTGATGTCAACTAACTCCCACCACGGCGGGCGTGGGGCAAGGAGGAGTCGGGAATGAGATCCATTCTGTTTGGCGGCGCGGCGCGGCGATGGAGTTTGAGTGTTGCGCTGCTTGCCGGCCTAGCGACGTTAATCGTGAGCCTTGCCGCGACGACGAATGCTCAGGACAACCCCAGGCCTCCCCACTGGTTCTGGGGAACGGATATGGACCGTTACGTCGGCGACATGATCGTCGCCATCAATGAGAGCGGTGTCCAGGTCGGCGCTTCCGACATTGACAACCAGGGAGGATGGGCGGTCACGGTGAGTCCTGACGAGGCCAGGACCGTGACCCTCCGGCTGGTTACCGACTCAGGCAACCGGGAGACTGGCCAGTTGGACGTGATGGACGGGGGATTCGACCCAGATGGCCTGTCGATTAGCGAGTTCAGCAACCGAGTCACTGACGAAATCGAAGCGACCGGCGACACTCTGTCGGTCCGGATTATCGCCCGCCGAGCGGAGGATGGCCGAATCGAATTCGGTATGCGTGATCCGGACGGTGAGGACATCTTCCCGCGGGCCAGGTACTTCCCCGCCACGGGTCCTGACCATAACCGCTTCCTGCGTAGCTCAGAGATCGATTTCGGGGATGGATTTACCGGACGCATCATCGCGCGACGCGCTCCAGACGGACGAGTGGAGTTCGGCTTCCGCGTCGAAGGATATGAAGATATCTTCCCGCGTGCGCGATACTTCCCTGCGACCGGACCGGACCACAACCGCTTCCTGCGTAGCTCGGAGATTGAGATCGGCCAGCCACGTTAGGCTCGACCGTTCGCGGCCTACCTCACAGCCCACTCCGAGCGGAGTGGGCTGTTTTGTGACATCGCTTAGACCCGCTTCTGCGAGGCCGGGCGTGCGGCGGGATTGGTGGACGGGGTAATCAACCGCGCCACTCGCCGTACCAGGGTCTCCAGCGGCAATCGGCGCTTTGCCGGTAGCCGCAGCATCAGGCAGAGGATCGCTGAACCGGCCCAGAGGGCCGAGCAGGTGTAGAAGGCAACGTCATACGAGCCGATGACGTCGTACGACAGAGCGACGAGTGTTGGCGTCAACGCGTTGATTCCCATCGCGACCGGGAATCCCACGGCCCGGACTGCGCCCAGGTAGCGGCGGCCGAAATATTCAGCCCAGAACATGTCCTGGATCGGGATGTTGCCGCCAATGCCCGCACCCATGACGGCGAGCGCCGCCGCGATCAGCCAGAAATTGCCGCTCGGACCGGCGTTGATGACCAACACGAAGCCCATCGCTCCGAGGGCAAACGAGGCAAAGCCCACGACCCTCGTGTCCCATTTGTCGAGCGCCCAGCCCCATGGAGGTTTGGTCAACATCGACATGAGCGAGAACGCGCCCACCGCGAGCGGGGCTTGCGCGGCAGTCAAGCCGTGTTCGCGTAAGAAGAAGACGCCGTTTAGCAGGATCGCGAAGATGCCGACGACCGAGATGCCGAAGATCAGCACGATCAGGTAGAAGCTGCTGGTCCGCAGCGCCTCCGATCGAGTGAGCGATGTGGTTTCATCATGCTCCGACGCCTGTATCTGTTCAGGTCGGAGCTGGGTCGGGCCGCCGTCCGGTAACATTCCGTGATCCTCGGGCCGGCGACGCATGAGTAGCGCCGAGGGGATGAAGATCAAGGCGTAGCAGACCGCGAGGACGACCCATGCGGTTCGCCAGTCGAGCGGCGCGATGAGCGCCACGGCGGTGAACGAGGGCCAGATCAGACCGGCCATCGAGACGCCCATTGAGGTCCAGCCGAGGGCCTGTCCCCGCTTGGCCACGAACCATTTCGAGACCGCAATTGAGACGACGAGGAAACCGGAGACCGAGGCTGCGGTCACCAACAGGACACCCCGGACCAGGATGTACTGCCAGTACTCGTCGACCTGGCTCATCAGCACGAGCGCGGGAATGCAGATCGCTGCTGCTCCGAGCATGATCGGCCGCGCGCCGAATCGATCGACGCGCGGGCCGAGCAAGAAACCGATGAACATCAGCAGGATCTGGCCGATCGAATCGGCGAGGAAGAACTGCGTGCGCGACCAGCCGAACTCTTCCACCATCTCCGGCGCGAAGACGGCAGCCACGGATGTCTGGACCCCCACGGCCACAAACTGGGCCATGAAGGCGGCCGCGACGATGATCCAGCCGTAGAAGACCGGACGGCCGAAGAGCGTCATGAGCGGCTTCGACGTTGCGCGGGTCGCTGCCTGGCGCCGGCCTGCGTCATTCCTGGGGAGTCTCGATGCCGAGGGCGTCGAACATGCGCTGCATGTTCTCGCCGAATTCGTCCTGGCGTGGTCGGCCGAGCGTCAGTCCGCCGTCGACGACCAGCGCATGTCCGGTGACGAACGTGGAATCGTCGCTCGACAGCCAGAGCGCCGCGTGAGCGATGTCGGCCGGGCGGCCCGATCTCTTGATCGGCTGCGCCTGTCCCATGACTTCCGCCATCGCCTCAACCGTCTTGTCGGCATCCTCAGATGAAAGCCCCAGGGACTTACCGAAGATCGGCGTCGCGATCCCGCCCGGGCAGATGCAGTTGACGCGAATGTTGTGCTCACCTAGCTCGTATGCGGCGACCTTGGTCAAGTGGATGACGGCGCCCTTGGCGACGCTGTAGATCGCGGGCCCATTGCCGGCGCCAACTCCAGCGATGCTGGCCGTACTGACGATCGCTCCTCCGTCGCCCTGGGCGATCATGGCCCGGGCCGAGTGTTTGATCCCGAAGAACACTCCCTTGAGCAGACCGCCCATCGTTAGCTCATACTCGTCCTCTTCGACCTCGGTGATGCCTCCGAGCGCTCCCGCGTAGCCAGCGTTGTTGAAGACGGCGTCGATCCGGCCGTAACGGTCGATCGCGTGTGCGACGGCGCTCTGGACATCGGCTTCGACCGCGACATCGGCGTGTACGTAGGTGGTATCGCCGCCGATGGACTCGACGAGCGCGTGGCCTCGTTCGTCCTGGATGTCGGCGACAACGACCCGTCCACCCTCCTCGGCGAATAGCCTCACTGAGCCCTCGCCGATGCCGCTCGCGCCGCCGGTGATGACCGCCACCTTGCCGTCTATCCGTCCTGCCATGATGCCCGCCTCGCGTTGTCTGCTGTTTGATGGAAGTGATTCGTGTGTGCGTAGGATACGCACCGACCGCATTTCGGCGAGTCTCTAGACTGCGCAGGCCAGACCGCGACGAAGGAGGAGCTGGATTATGGTCGACCGACTCAAAGACAAGGTCGCGCTGATCACGGGTGGCTCGCGCGGACAGGGCGCCGCGGAGGCGGAGCTGTTTGCCGCCGAGGGCGCTCGCGTCATCATTGCCGACGTACTCGATGCCGAGGGCGCCGAAACCGCTGCCGGGATCGGCGATGCCGCTTCGTATCACCACCTGGACGTCACCAACGAGGATGCCTGGCACGCCTTGGTCGCGGAGATCGTCGAGCAGCACGGCAGACTCGATGCGTTGGTCAACAACGCGGGCATCTACCGCAACGCGCCAGTGGTTGAGATGACTGAGGAGATGTACCGCCAGGTGATCGACATCAACCAGATCGGGGTCTGGCTGGGGATGAAGGCGGTTGGCCCACAGATGATGGCGCAGGAGTCCGGTTCGGTGGTCAACATCTCCTCAACGGCCGGATTCCGCGGCGGCGCTGGATCGGTGGCCTATACGGCGAGCAAGTTTGCGGTCCGCGGGATGACCAAGGTCGCGGCTCGAGAGTGGGGCCGGTACAACATTCGGGTCAACAGTATTCATCCGGGGCCGATCGACACGATGATGCTGCACCAGGTCCCCGGATTCGAGGCGGACAGCGACCGCTTCCTGCGGAATACTCCGCTGAGACGGGCGGCGGATCCTTCGGAGGTGGCGTACCTGGCGCTGTACCTGGCGAGCGACGAGTCCAGTTTCAGCACTGGGGCGGAGTTCATCGTCGACGGCGGGGGACTTGCCTAGCCTTCCGAACTCAGCAGGGCCAGGAACTCGGGCGCTCGGAGGATTCTCACTCCCTCGAACTCGCCGAGCGGCAGGAGGTGTTTGCGATCTCCGGTAACCAGGTAGCTGGCCGAAGCGTGAACGGCGCATTCCAACACACGATTGTCAGGGTGATCGTCTGGAATGATGTCCGCGGATCTCGGCGGCTCGACGATCGAAGCCACCCTCCTCAAGTCTGCAAGGGCGCTGGTCGCTCGAACCGAAGACCAATCAAACTTACGCAGCAGTCCTCTCAACACTTCG
This sequence comes from Dehalococcoidia bacterium, assembly GCA_022822855.1. Classification (GTDB taxonomy): domain Bacteria; phylum Chloroflexota; class Dehalococcoidia; order Bin125; family Bin125; genus Bin125. Next base: position 101,267 of record JAJDYG010000009.1, on the reverse strand, counting down.
TCGAGCAGATGCTCCGAGAGGACTAACTCGAACCGCAGCTGGTAACCAAGCTCAAGCACTCGTTGTTCGTTTCCGGAGTAGTTCAATCCAGAAAGGATCACGTTGGTGTCGAGCAACACCCTCACGCTTGCTCGGCGGCCATCTCCGCGCGAACCTCTTCGACCAGTCGGGTAACGTCCTCAGGACCGTAGCTCGATGCTCTGCCGCGTTCTTGTCCGTATCGGAATATCTCGTTCCACCGCAGCTCGGTCAGGTATCGTCCCAGCATCCGAGTGACGAGTTCGCTCTCGGTCAGTTCCAACGCTTCCGCCGCCTTCGCCACTAGCGCCGCCATCTCTGGCGGTATTGAAATGCTGGTGGCTCGTGAAGACGTCGTCATCCTCGGCTCCTCGCACGCGACAGCTCGGCTGAATCGATCACCGCTTGAATCCAGCCTACCAAGATCACACCAACAACTGGCGAGAGAGGTCGGCGAAGTCGGCGGCGTTGATGGTGAAGGATGGGTCGGGGGACATGTCGGGGTCGTTGCCTTCTCCTCGTTCGGTGGGGACGGGGACGTAAGCGGTCGGCATGCCGGCCCGTGCGGCGGCCTGGAGGTCTCCTTTGTGGGCGGCGCACATCATGACCTCGGAGATGTCCAGGCCGAGATACTTCGCGCTGGCGTGGTAGGCCTCGGGTTCGGGCTTGTAGTGGCCGAGGAACTCGCAGGAGAGGATGCCGTCCCAACTGATGCCGTTGTGCTTGCTGCAATCGACGGCGATCGCCCATGACATCACGGTCAGGACGGTGACCTTGTAGCGCGAGCGCAGCGCCTCGAGGCACTCGGCGGAGCCGGGCCAGGCGTTCATCCGGTGCCAGACCTGGTTCAGTTCGTCTCGCTCGTTCATGTCGAGCTTGAGCTGTGGGTAGGCGTCCATGACTTCGTCGAGGACGCGGCGGTGGAGCTGGTCCGCGTTGAGCCAGGGCAGGTCGCCGCGGCGCACCAACTGGAGCCGCCTGAACATGGTGAAGCGCCACATGTTGGTGAACGCGGCGGCGTCCAACTCGACGCCCTGCGTTTCGGCGATCGCAGAGACCTCGCCTTTGATCGTGTGATGCCAGTCGAAGATCGTCCCGCCGATGTCCCAGGCCAGCGCCTTGACGTTGCTCAGGTCGGTCATGTTCGGTTCCTTCCGCACTTCGTCGTTGGTTTGCGACTTTGAGGCTACGACCTGCGGGCGCTGCAAGAAAAAAGAAACGAGTTTCAGGTTTTCCGCGAAACTTTTTTCTTGGCCCTTTCCGATGGCCGATCTCCAGTGTTTTACCGGGGATCGAGCGTCCGGAACCTTCAGGTTCTTTCAGCTTTCTTCAGGTTTCTTCGGTTGATTTCCAGCCGCGTTGTTCGGGCTTGTTCGGATCAGGGGCGATTCCTGTGGACGAGAGCGCCCGAGGGATTGCGGGGCGCCGAGTGGAACCGAGAGACATGTGCTTCGCTTTCGCTACGCGTCGTGATTTGCCTCCCCATCATATGCGGACATGAGTTCTGTGAATGGCTGCAATCAGCAGACTTGCTGGCAGATGTCTCCCACTGAACTCATGGGCATCGAAGGGGGTTTTACTCCAACTAGACGGAGGCGAGCCGTTCTCGGAGGGCGGGCAGGATCTCGCGGGCGACGCGGACGGTGTAGCCATCATCGGCGGCGTCGGGCGAAGGGGGATTGGGAATCGGGTGGAGAACGACATGCTCGAACTCGATGCCGTCGGACGCGGCCTCGCGCAGGACGCCGACGAGTTGCTGGATGATGTCGTCGGCGGTGCCGCGCAGCGCGAACGCATCGGCGTGCGCATCGGAGAGGAAATCGACGGCTCGGCCGGCCTTGAGCAGATCGGGATCGTGATGGAAGTCCGGCCAAATGCCGCGCTCGTGTTTGAGGATCTCGGGGTCGGGGCCGTCCCAAGTCAGTCCCGATGGCTCGAAGAGCATCGGCGAGTACTCGTAGTAGCCAGCAGCCATTGCCCTGGCCATGGTCAGGGCGTCGTCGGGTTCGTCGACCAGCAGGGTGTGGAAGATGATGCCGAGCGGGACCGAGAGCGGGTCGCGGCCAGCGTTTTCGGCTCCGCGGCGGATTTTCGAGACGGTGTCGGCGATGGTCGCCGGGTGGGTGCCCACTCGCATGAAGACGCCGTCGGCTACGCGGCCGCCCATCTCCAGCGTTCGCGGGCCGCCGGCTGTGAGCCAGATCGGGACGGGTCGATGGAACGGCAGGTATGAGGGACGCTCGGCGCCAACTTCGATCTCCTCGCCCGCGAGGAGTCTGCTCATCAGGACGATCGCATCTTCCATCTCGGCGACTCTCGCCGGACGGAGGCCGCTGAGGCGAACAGCGGTGTCGCCAGCGCCGAAGCCGAGCGCGACGCGGCCGGGGGCGAGCTCGTCAATGGTGGCGATTGAGGAAGCGGTCACCGAAGGATGGCGGGTGATCGGGTTGACCAGCAGGGTGCCGAGGTGGATGGACTCTGTCGCCTGGGCGGCCGCGGCGAGCAGGACGTAGGTGTCTCGACGGCGGAGCTGCGAGTCCGGGAGCCAGGCGCAGTCCCAGCCGAGGGATTCGATGCGGGCGATGTCGGCGGCGAAGCGAGCAGGGGACTCGGCGTCCTGTCGGTTGATGCCGAACTTCGGGATACGCATCGGACCGCCTCCTCGACCTGAGACAGAAGGCCTGCCCCTACAGCTAGGCGTCGCGGGGGGTCCCCGCCGGTGCGGAGCCCCCCGCGGTCATTCCGGAACACCTCCCAAATGGGGGAGGTCGAAATCAGGCGGAAGTCAGCACCTGGCCTGAGGTGACGCCGGTTGGCTCGCCGTCGCGCATGGTGATGCCGCCGCCGACGATCGACATGTGGTAGCCCCTGGACTTCTGGACGAGGCGTCGCTGTCCGGCGGGCAGGTCGTGCTCGACGGTGGGACGCTCGGGCTGGACGGTGTCGATGTCGAAGAGCATCATGTCGGCCTTGTAGCCGCGCCGGATCAGGCCGCGATCGCGGAGCTCCCAGGCGGTGGCCATGTCCCAGGTGAGCATCTTGACGGCCTGCTCGATTGTGAGTTCGCCGGTGCGGCGGACCCAGTGGGCGAGCACGTGGGTCTGCAGGGAGGAGTCCATGATCTGCGAGACGTGCGCGCCGCCGTCGGAGAAGGTAACGAGTGAGCGCGGCTCGCGCATGATCTCGAGCACGGTTTCCTGATACTCGTTGGCGAGCGGGACCATGTAGAGGGTGTCGAGGTTCTGCTCGACGCCGACATCGATCATCGTCTTGACCGGATCTTCCTCGCGCTCGCGGGCGACCTCGCCCAGCCGCCGGTTGGGCGTGCCGTCGACGTGGTCGAGGATAAAGACCCAGTCCCAGTCGGATGGCTTGCGCGCCTGGGCCGGCATGACCCTGGAGAAGTCTTCCTCCTCGGTGTTGGCGATGTACACGAGTTGGGCGACGATGTCGGGGTCCTGGAGCAGCTTCATCTGCTCGTCGAGCGGCTGCTTGCGGATGTCGCGCCACATCGAGAGCCGGTCGAACGGCATCTCGGTGCGCCAGGACCAGTTGGTGCAGAGCTCGCGCGAGTGAGCCTGGCCGAACATCCGGCCGCCCTGGTCGGCGGCTTCCTGGGCGTGATCGAACAGCCGCTTCCAACTGCCGGGCTCGGCTCGGCGGCTGTGCAGAGCGGGGAAGAACATCGGGCGGCCCGAATCGATTGCGAGGTCGCGGAAGCGTCGCTCGTAGTGATTGGGATCGTTGGGGTCCTGGCCCATCGTGGGCTCGCCGCTGATTTCGACGACGCCGCGGTTGATCTCGCCCATCGCCATGACGAGCTGACGGACTTCGTCCCAGGTCGCCAGGCGGGACGGGACCGGCGCGCCCTCGCGCGTCTTGTGGGCCGGCGAGCGCGTGGTCGAGAAGCCCATGCCGCCAGCCTGCACGCCTTCCTTGAGGATCTCGGCCATCTCGGCGATCTCCTCGTCGGAGGCGGGGTCGGTGAAGGCGCGCTCTCGCATGACGTAGGTGCGCAGGGCGGTGTGTCCGACGTAGCCGCCGTAGTTGAGGCCCTTGGGCTTGTCCTGGAGGAACTGCATGAACTCGGGGAAGGTCTGCCAGGTCCAGTCGACGCCGGCTCGCTGCGCGTCGGCGGGGATGTCTTCGACCGCCTCGAGCGTGCGCATCAGGATGTCCTGGTCGTCGGGATGGCAGGGGGCGAGGGTGAAGCCGCAATTGCCCATGATCACCGAGGTCACGCCGTGGTAACAGCTCGAGGTGCCGTAGGGGTCCCAAGAAATCTGGGCGTCGAAGTGGGTGTGGCCGTCGATGAATCCGGGGGAGACGATCAGGCCGCGAGCGTCGACCTCTTCCTTGCCCTTCTCGGCAATCCGGCCGATCGAGGCGATGCGGTCGCCCTCGATGGCGATGTCGGCCTGGTAGCGAGGCGCTCCGGAACCATCAACGATGGTCCCGCCGCGGATCACGATGTCGTAGGTCATTCGATGCTCGATTCTGAATCCGTCTAGTCAGTTGCCGACATGATAGAGAAGCTTCGAATCGGCCGGTCATACCTCGTGGTTGCTGCCGGCCGAGGGATCTGAAGAAGCGGAGCACAGCCGCTCGGGATGACCTTGTCCGAAAGTCAATCTCGCAGCTCTCTTCCGATCGCCGCTCTGACTCAAGCCAGGCCCGTAGAAATCCTGCCTTCGCAGGGGTCACTAAGCGCTGGCGGTTCAGCTACAACCTCAGCAGAGGGCGATCGGGAGATTCCGGCCTAGTGTGGAGCGTCTGGTTTGTGCAGTCGGCGATCAGATCGAGCCGCTCCATGATCAGCTGACCAACGAGCGGATCCGCTCCAGTGGGTATGACGACAGCATCAGTCAACATCCTCCGGTCGCCGATGTGGACGGAAACCCGTTCGACGACCGGCATCTCGCAGCGGCTGCCGTCGGCCAATGTCGCGGCGATCGTGTCCACCTGAAGAAGTCCGAGCCGATCGACTACATCTTCAGGCAGCGCCAACATCACGGCGCCTGTGTCAACGATGGCCCGAACACTGGTGCTGCGGACTTCGCGTTCCTCGAGGTGCCCTTCCTCGAAGAGCGCACGATCACGGTCATTCTCCAGATGGATCTCGACGACGATTTCGCCCACTGTCAACCCCTCCATCTGCTGGACCTACAACCAATATATCGCGTCCCTGATACATCTGTTCTCTACGCGGAACGCCCTCCGTTCTCGCAGTTGAACTAGAGCACATTGTCCTCGTGCGGGGTGACCATGATCTTGCAGTGCTCTTCGGGGTCTCCGAGGGTGTTGAAGGCTCCGGCGACTCCGTCGAGGCCGACTCGGCCGGTGACGATTGGGCCTGGCCTAATGCCGCCTGAGGTGATGGCGTCGAGGGTCTCGGCGTACTCGTCCGGCGTGTAACCAAGGACGAACTTCATCTGGATTTCTTTCTCGATACCGGCCATCGGGACGATCGTGTCCTCCTGCATGCAGACGCCGACGATGACCAGGCGGGCGCCTCGCGAAGGCGCTTCCTTCATCAGCAGCGCGATCGTGCCCCGGACACCGATGGCGTCGAACATGACGACCTCGTTGCCGGCTGTGTAGCCGCGCTGTTCGAGGGCGGCGATCGGCGGCGTTTCTCGCGGGTCGACGACCACGTCGGCACCCATGATTCCGGCGAGTTCACGGCGGCGGGGAGAGAAGTCGGAGGCGATGATTATGCCCGAGCCCTCGTTGCGCAGGCTGGCGATGGTGGCCAGGCCGACCGGTCCGCAACCGTAGACGACCGTCGGCTCACCGCCGCTCAGTTGTCCGGCGCGGACGGCGTGCATGCCGACGGCCATCGGCTCGGTGGTGGCGGCGTGCTCGGTCTCGACGCTGTCCTCGACGGGAAGCAGCATCGACGCGTCGAGCACCATGTACTCGCTGTAGCCGCCGGGGTAGTCGTTGCTGTAGGCGCCGCGGGTGGGCACCGAGGTCGTCCGATCGCCGATCCCGACGGGTCCGTTGGTGTTGGGGCCGTATTCGACGACCTCGACGCAGAACTCGTGGCCCATGATGATGTCGCGGCTGAGGTCGGGCGCGAAGCGCGCGTTGCCGGAGTCCATCGAGCCCTTGACGATGTCCTCGCCGAACCTGACGAAATGCAGGTCCGAGCCGCAGATGCCGCAGGCCAGGACTTTGACCAGCGCCTCGCCCTCGACCGGTTCCGGTTTGTCAACGTCGGCGATTCGCAGTTGACCGTTTCGTGATGCCACAGCACGCATGGCTTGCTCCTTTTCGGTCCTCATTGCCAGTGAACTCGAGGGCAGGCTAACCGCTAGCCTGCGCCCAAGTTGAGGCAGAGAAGAGGAACCGGAAGATGGCGGACTTCAACGCATTGCAGAGGGCGTACCGCGCGACAGACGGCTGGGTCCATCTGACGATTGCGACCGACGCGGAGTGGCAACGGCTGCGCGACACACTGGGTGAGGCTGCACTCGCCGATCACATGTGGGATCATCACGAGCGCCATCCAGCCGACGGCGAGGCGTATCTGCCGGAGTTTCAGCTTCAGATCGAGGACGACCCGCGCTTTGCGACGGCGGAGTTGCGACTTCAGCACGCCTCGGAGCTATCGACGGTGATCACTGAGGCCTTGCGCAACCGGACTCAGCAGGAGTGGGTCGACCTGTTCGAAGCCCGCGGCGTGCCGCACGAGCTACGCCATGCGAAACCCAGGGCGGCCAAGCCCGCCCGGACGAGCGGCTGAACTGGAGATCGTATGACCACGCTCACCCGCTTCACCTCGGAGTTGGGAGAACCCAAGCTGCGCGAGTTGATCATCTATCTGTGCGAGCGGCGGATCACGGCGCGCTCGTTCGGGACGAGTCAACTGAACACGTTGCTCTGCCTGAGCGACTTTCTGCACTATCGCCGGCACGGGGAGTCGATCACCGGGGCGGACTATGTGGTCGCCGAGCACGGGCCGTGGCTGGTCAAGTTCGAGCTGTACCTGGACCCGCTGATCGATGACGGCAGCATCGTGATCCAACCGTCGGACCTGGGCGGGTACACGCAGTACCGTCCGATGGCGCTGACCAGTGCCGACCTGTTCGGCTTCAACGGCGCCGAGATCGCGACGACGGAGCAGATCCTGCGGGCGACCGAGGGTCAATCGGCGTCGGAGCTGTCAGACCTCGCCCACTCGCTCACCCACTGGCGCGACGGTGACCTGGGCGATCCGCTGCCGTATCAACTTGCTCTGGACGAACGCTCCGGCTGAGCGCGAGTCGGGTTAGTCGGCTTCTTCGTTGAGCCAGGACATCATGCCTCGGAGCTCGGCTCCGACCTCTTCGCTGGGGTGGCTGGCGGCGCGGGCTCGGAGCTTATCGAAGCCAGGGCGGCCGGTCTGGTTTTCCATGATCCACTCTCGGGCGAAGGTGCCGTCCTGGATGTCGTCGAGGATCTGCTTCATCCTGGCCTTGACGGACTCGTCGACGATGCGCGGGCCCCGGGTCAGGTCGCCATACTCGGCGGTGTCGGAGACCGAGTAGCGCATGTTGGCGAAGCCGCCCTCGTAGATCAGGTCGACGATCAGCTTGACCTCGTGGATCGTCTCGAAGTAAGCGGACTCGGGCTGGTAACCGGCCTCAACGAGGGTCTCGAATCCGGCCTGCATCAGGGCGGTGACGCCGCCGCAGAGGACGGACTGCTCGCCGAAGAGGTCGGTTTCGGTTTCCTCGAGGAAGGTGGTTTCGAGGACGCCGGCGCGGGTGCCTCCGATGCCCTTGGCGTAGGCGAGGGCGACCTCCCTGGCGGTCTCGGAAGCGTCCTGGTAGATGGCGAGCAGCGCCGGGACGCCGCCGCCTTCTTCGAAGACTCGGCGGACGAGGTGACCGGGGCCCTTCGGGGCGATCATCGTGACATCGACCTCGGGCGGCGGAGCGACCTGGTTGTAGTGGATGGCGAAGCCGTGAGCGAACATCAGGGTCTTGCCCTCGGTCATCGAGGGGGCGATGTGCTGGTCGTAGATCGCCTTCTGGACGTGGTCGGGGGTGAGGACCATGACGATGTCGGCGGCGGCTGCGGCGTCGGCGACGGTGTCGACCTGGAGTCCGGAGTCCTGGACCTTGTTCCAGCTTCGCGAGCCGGGATAGAGGCCGACGATGACGTCGCAGCCTGAGTCGCGAAGGTTGAGCGCGTGCGCGTGACCCTGGGAGCCGAAGCCGATCACGGCGATTTTCTTGTCCTTGATCAGATCAAGGTCGGCGTCGGCGTCGTAGTACATCTGGGCGGGCATACGGGTCTCCTGCGGGTTGGGGTTGGGTGATCGTTGTTCTCGCCTGAGTGTAGGCGTGGATTGGGTATTGGGCAGTTGTTCGCGGTTCAGGTGTTCAGGTGTTCAGGTGAAATCTGTGTTTGGCGGATCAATGGGACGATCTCCAGTGTATTGCTGAGGATCGTGCGTTCAGGGTGGTCAGGATCGTTCAGCCTGGTTCAGCTGTGTTCAGCCATGTTCCGGTTGGTCCAAGGTTTGCTGGACAGCGACAGGGTGAGCTGAACGGGGCAGAGGGGAGTGTTCCGCGTGTTCGGGCTTGTTCGGATCTGTGTGAGGAGAACGGTTGGTGGGCAGGGGGAAACCGCGAGGCTGATGTTGCGTCGGCATGGGCATAGTGCCTCCCCTTCAGGTGGTTGGATTTGGTGCTGGCTGATTCTAACCGTACATAGGTTCTCTTAGAGGTGGAGCGTTGTTTGGCTTGCAGATGGGACTTTCGTGGCTGAGGCCGAAGTGAGGCCGAGGCTTTCGCGATTGCAACGGCTGAGGTCTGGGCCCCGTGTCCCCTGTTCAAGCCAGGGGCAGGCAAGCACGGGGCATCGGAGGGTAAGTGCGGGGCATTGGAGGGTTGGCCTCGTCCTTCGTTTTCAGCGGACAGGGCGACCACGAGGGTCGCCCCCTACGTGGGCGCGATGGTGTGCTGAGGCGATTTGCGCGCAGCCCCGCGGAGGGAGAAGTGACTCGGGAGGAGGGTAGGGCAAGCGGGGACCCCCCTCTGCCTTCGGCATCTCCCCCCGCTTCGCGGGGGGAGAAAGGGAGTGGGGATTTGTTCGGCGGTTAGTCGCTGGCGAAGGGGAGGGCGCCTTCGGGTCGGCGGCCGAGCATGGCTCGGATGGCGGCGGCGGCCTGCTGGGAGTCGGAGATGGCTGGCGGCTTGGTGGTCTCGGTGCCGCGCAGCATGGCGACGCGACCGGTGCGGACCATCTCGAGGATGCCGAACTGCTCGAACATCTTGAGAGCGGCGTCGACCTTGCCCTCGTCGCCGAGCACCTGGACGATCAGCGCATCCGAATGGACGTCGACGACATCGGCGCGGAACACCTCGACCACGTCGAGGACCTCGCGGCGGTTGAAATTGCTGGCCGAGACTTTGATCAGCGCGAGTTCGCGGTCAACCATCGGGACGTAGGTGATGTCCTGAACGGAGACGACGTCGATCAGTTTGAACAGTTGGCGGCAGACCTGGTCGACCTGGTGATCGTCGCCGTCGACGACGATGGTCATGCGGCTGAGGCCGGGCTCTTCGCAGTGACCGACGGTGAGCGACTCGATATTGAAACCTCGGCGGCGGAACAACGACGCGACGCGCGCCAGAACGCCCGGGCGGTCTTCGACGTGGGCGACGATGGTATTGCGGGAAGCCATTCAGAGAGTCTCCTCTGTTTCGGTCAGTACTGCTCTAGAGGTCGTCGGCCGATTCAATCGTTTCCGAGAGCGCCGCGCCGGCGGGAACCATCGGCCAGACGTTTTCTTCGCGCTCGAGCTGGAAGTCGATCACGACGGGTCCGTCGTAGCCCTCGAGGTCGCGGAAGACCTGCATCGCCTCGGCGCGGGTGGCGGCGCGGATGCCCCGGATGCCGTAGGCCTCGGCGAGCTTGACGAAGTCGGGCTGGCCCAAGTCCACCGAGTGGTAGTTGTTCTCGTAGAACAGCTCCTGCCACTGGCGGACCATGCCGAGGAAGCCGTTGTTGAAGATGGCGAAGCGCACCGGCAGGTTGTGATCGGCGACCGTCTGTAGCTCCTGCGAGGTCATCTGGAAGCCGCCGTCGCCGCAGATTGACCAGATCGGCTCCTGCTGGGCGAACTGGGCGCCCATCGCGGCGGGGACTTCGTAGCCCATGGTGCCGAGACCACCGGAGGTGACCCATTGACGCTTTTTCGTGTAGGGGTAGTACTGGGCGGCCCACATCTGGTGCTGGCCGACGCCCGTGACGATCGTGGACTGGCCCTCGGTCGCTTCGGCGAGCGCGCGGACCAACCAGGGTCCGCCGAGTCCGGTGCCTTCCTCGATGTAATCGGTCGGATGCTGTTCCATGATCTGATCGATCTCAGTCCGCCACTCGGGGTGCGAACTCCGTTCGATCTGGGGGAGCAGCCGCGAGAGCGTCTCCTTGACATCGCCGTTGACGGGCGCGTGGGTCTTGAAGTTCTTGCCGATTTCCGCCGGGTCGATGTCGATGTGAACGATTTTCGCTGTCTTGTTGAAGTCAGCAAAGCGGCCCATCGCGCGATCGTCGAAGCGCATGCCGATGCCGATCACGACATCGGCGCTGTCGGCGGCCATATTGGCGTAGAAGTGTCCGTGCATGCCGAGGAAGCCGTAGGACAGCTCGTGATCCTCGGGCATTCCGGAGATACCGAGGAGGGTGGTCAGCACCGGCGTGTCGGAACGCTCGGCGAACTCGAGCAGCTCGTCCTGGGCGTCCGACTGGACGACGCCGTGCCCCGCGATGATGATCGGCTTCTTGGCGGCGTTGATGATCTCAGCAGCCTTGTCGACCTCTTCCTCACGCGGCACGTCCATGATCGGGTAGCCGCGCAGCGAGACGCCCTGCGGGTAGCCGTCCCATTCCGCCTCCTCGATGAAGACGTCCTTGGGGATGTCGACGAGGACCGGGCCCTTGCGGCCGGTCGAGGCGATGTGGAAGGCCTCTTTGACCGCGGGCGCGATCTCGGAAGCGCGCATGAGCAGGTAGTTGTGCTTGGTGATCGGCAGGGTGATGCCGGTAATGTCGGCTTCCTGGAAGCCGTCGCGGCCGATCAGGTCTCGGGCGACGTTGCCGGTCAGCACGACCATCGGCACGGAGTCCATGTAGGCGGTGGTGATGCCGGTGACGAGGTTGGTCGCGCCGGGTCCGGAGGTGGCCAGGCAGACGCCGGTGCGACCGGCGACGCGGGCGTAGCCGTCGGCGGCGTGGGCGGCGGCCTGTTCGTGTCGGACGAGGACGTGCTTGATGTCCGGGTACTCGCCGAGCGTGTTGTAGAGCGGCAGGACGACGCCGCCGGGGTAGCCGAAGAAGACCTCGACGCCTTCCGCGCGCAGGCATTCCATCAGGATTCGGGCACCGGTCAAACGCATGGCGTTCTCCTCAGCCATCACCCGCTCTCGTCGGCGGGCGTTGTGCACTCATTCAGTGTGTTGAGTTGTTGGTCGTAGTGGTTCGGCGATTCGGAGGAAGCGGCCCTGGTCCCGATGTCTTGTCTGAGCGCCGATCACTCAGGCGTGGAACGCGCGACCGCCTGCTACAGCAACTTGTACCCACCGCGCACGGACACCCCGGAGGCCGGAGCGCTGTCTGCTCGGCTCGACCGAATCTGGGACGGGCGCGCACTCTGTCATGGTTGCCCTGACTGTACTAGTTTCCACGCATTGCGTCTGTTCACGGACCGTCTGTTCCCGAGTGATCAGGTTGCGGCTTTGGCGGCCTCGATGACCTGGACTTCGTAGGCCTGCTCGACCTCTGGGTAGTCGTAGTAGCGCTCCCGCAGCAGCTTGTTCATGTCCCGAGGCTGGAAGAAGCGGCGAGTCCACTCCGTGTCTTCCACCAGATCGAGCGGCTCGCCGGCCTCAGCCATCACGACCATCTCGTAGCGGCGCGCGCCGACTTCGACATCGACTTGCAACTCCCGCGCAGTCATCTGGACTCGGGTGTGCTGCGACCAGTCGACGATCGGGACCTGCCAGGTGTCTTCGACGACGCTGCGGATGGTCTGGGTCAGCGCGGCGCGGCGGGCGTCCTGATCAAGTTCAGGGTCCAGCGGTTCGGGTCGCGGTTCGATGTCGAACTCGAGGATTGGGAGCATCCATGGCTGGTGGCGGTCGCCGTGACGGACGACGAGGCAGCGGTCGCGGCGCATGACGATGAGGAAGATGCGCTCGACGAGGTCCGGCTCGGGCAGCTCTTCGGTCTGGTCGCGGTACTGGAGGTAGACGTCGTCGACCAGCTTCTCTTGCCGCCACAGCTTGCGCCGCGGCTTGGGGAGGTGCTTCATGACCTCGGCGGGGTCCATGTCCATGCCCATGCCGCCGCCGAGCGGGTGTTCACCAAATGCCATGTTCTTGCCCTCGCGCGTTCTCTTCGCGTTCTTTCTGGGGTGCTTCCCTAGTCGGTTCCGACGACTTCCAGCGTCTCGGCGGTCGCGTGCGGCTCTTCCGAGGTCCAGACGTTGCGTCCGCGCTCGCCGGCGCTCATGCGACCGACGCCGGGGAATGGATTGTGTACCGCGACCAACAGGGATCTGTTCTTGATCGCGTCGGCGATCAGACGCTTCTTGGTCTCGAGGTTGATCAGCGGGAGCACGTCGAAGGCCGACAGCCAGGCGACCCGCTCCAGTTGGACCTGATGCTGGATCATGTCGCCGAGGTAGACGGCCGACTCGCCGCCGTTAGCGATCACGACCGAGGCGTGCTCGGCGGTGTGGCCGGGCGTCTCGATCACGGTGATGTCCGAGGTGACCTGGGTTTCGCCGTCGATGAATTCGATCTGGCCAGCCGCGTCGACCGGCAGGAGGTTCTCGGGCAGGTAGGTGGCGCGGGTTCGCTCGTTTGGGTGCATCGCATCTTCCCACTCGCCGCGCTGGATGTAGTAACGGGCGTTGGGAAAGGTGACGTTCAAGTCGCCGTCGGCGTCTTCGATGGTGTTCCAGCCGGTGTGGTCGTTGTGTAGGTGGGTGTTGATCACGATGTCGACATCGGCAGGCTGGATGCCGTTGCGGGCCAGATCGTCGATCAGCTTGCCGTGATCAGGCTCCCAGCCGCGGCGGCGGGTCTGTTCGAAGTCCTTGTTGCCCTGACCGGTCTCGATCAGGACGGTCTTGCCGTCGGATTCGAGCAGGAGGCAGTTGAGGGCTAGGGGAATCTGGTTCAGGTCGTTGGTCTCGCCGGTGACGCGCTGCCACATGATCTTGGGGACGAGGCCGAAGACGGCGCCGGCGTCGAGCCAGATCACGCCGTCGGAGAGGACGCGAACTTCACGGGATCCGACGCGATAGATTGGCGTAGCGCTCATGGCGTGACGTTATCACCACACCAGGCTTGATTCAGTCCTGAGCAGAGAATCGAAGGGTCCGATCGATGCCAGACGCAGTTTCGCGAGATGTAGAGCCGTTCCGACGAGGGTTCGAGGGGCTTCTGCCCGAGCACATCGGGCTACGGCTTGTGTCGGTTGAGGCGGAATTGATCGTCGGGGAGATCGATGTCCGTCGCGAACTGTGTACGGCGCCGGGGCTGATGCACGGCGGGGCGATCATGGCGTTCGCCGATACGCTGGGAGCGGTCGGGACGAGCGCGAATCTGCCTCCGGGCGCGGGGACGACGACGATCGAGTCGAAAACCAATTTCTTCCGCGGGGGCGCCGAGGGGACGACTCTGCGAGGCGAGTGCCGGCCGATGCACCGCGGTCGGCGGACACAGGTCTGGCAGACGACGATTCTCAATCCGGAGGGCAAGCTGGTCGCCCAGGTGACGCAGACTCAGATGGTGCTGTAGAGACCAGAGCACGAGCCGTAGAACCTCATCAAGTAGTGATCACAACAATCGAACGCGGCCGAACTCGCGTGTATCGTGACGGGTAATGCTTCGGCACTGACCTCAGGTTCACGAGGAGCGCGCGATGTCCGGCACGGAAATGGCCTACCTCCAGGGCGAAGTCATGCCCCTGGCCGACGCCAAGATCAGCGTCATGACCCATGCTCTGCACTACGGTACGGCCGTATTCGAGGGCATCCGCGCCAACTGGAACGCCGACCACGAGGAGCTCTACCTGTTCCGCATGCGCGAACACTACGAGCGGCTGCGCAAGTCAGCTCACGCGCTGATGATGGACCTGCCGCTGTCGGACGATGAGCTCTGCGACATCACTGTTGATCTCGTGCGCCGGAGCGAATTCAAGCAGGACGTGTACGTGCGTCCGATGGTCTACAAGTCGGCCGAAGCGCTGGGCGTCCGGCTGCACGGGATTGCCGACGATTTCCTCTGCTTCCTGATCCCCTGGGGCGCATACCTCGATGCGGCCGGCGGCGTGCATGTTGTGACATCGTCCTGGCGGCGGACTGAAGACCAGTCGATTCCGGTTCGAGCCAAGGTGACCGGCGCATACATCAACTCGGCGTTGGCCAAGACCGAGGCGGAGACGGCGGGGTTCGACGAGGCGATCATGCTCAACGAGGACGGGCACGTCTCGGAGGGCTCGGGCGAAAACATCTTCATCATCAACGACGGGGTGATCTACACGCCGCCAAGCTCCGACAACATCCTGGTCGGGATTACGCGAAACACCGTCATGGAGCTGGCCGAGCAAGAACTTGGGATTCCGACGGTCGAGCGCACGCTTGATCGCTCGGAACTGTGGCTGGCCGACGAAGTCTTCATGACCGGTACGGCTGCCCATGTCACGCCCATTTCTTCGGTCGACCGGCGGGTGATCAACGGAGGCGAGACGGGCCCGATCACTGCGCAACTGGAGCGCCTCTATTTTGACGCGATCATCGGCAACCGCGATTCATACTCACACTGGCTGACGCCGGTGTACGCGAACGACTGATCGCCGGACGGCCGGAACACCGCCCAAGGATCGGCAATGCCAGAGGCGGTCACGCTCATCCTCGCCTACCTGCTGGGCTCCGTGCCCGTTTCCTGGCTGGTGTTCCGCTGGCGGACGGGTCAGGACTTGCGACAGGCCGGGGACGGGAACGTCGGCGCGGCCAACGCTGCGCGGATGGGAGCTGGACACTTCTTCGGCGCGGTGATCATCGTGCTGGACATCGGCAAAGGGCTGCTGGCCGTCTCGATTGCCCGATTCTGGGGCCTGGACCTCGGCTGGTGGATGGCGGCTGGCGGTCTGGTAATGGTTGGCCACATGTGGCCGCTGTTTCTGCGCTTCAATGGTGGGCGGGCGGCCGCGACCGGGCTCGGCGCGGCAGGTGCGTTTCTGCCCTGGCAATTCGGTGTGACGTTCGTCGTCGGCGGGCTGACCTACCTCATCACCCGGATCGCCGAACTCGGCATCCTGCTGGTCGCGGCGCCTCTGCCCTTCCTGGCGATCGCCTTCGGCGAGCCGATTGAGTCGATCATCTTCTGTTTCGCCGCGCCGATCGCAGCCGGCCTCAAGACGGTGTGGGACAAATGGCAAGAAGCTGGGACGTCATAGTCGTTGGGGCCGGACCCGGCGGATCGACGGCGGCTTACGACCTCGCCACGGCGGGCGCCGAGGTGCTGCTGGTCGACCGCGCCGAGTTCCCTCGCGACAAACCGTGCGGCGGCGGCGTTCTGATCTCGGCGGTCAACCTGCTGCCATACTCACTCGACGCGGTGACCGAGCAGACCATCGCCTCGTTTCGCGTGCGCTACAAGCGCTCCTGGGAGTTCGAACACCATTATCACGAACCCCTGGCGATCATGACGCAGCGCTCGCGTCTGGACGCGTTCATGGTCGAGCGGGCAGTCGAGGTCGGCGCGGAGTTCCGAGACGGTTCGCCTGTTCGGGGCATTGAGGGGACTTCACTCTCGCTCGCGAACGGTGACAATCACCGTGCCGACGCGGTCATTGCCGCGGACGGCGCCAACGGAATCGTGCGGCGCGCGCTCGGACTCCCGAGGCTCCGTGGGGCGGTGGCTCTGGAAGGCAATGCCGATCGCTCGCGGCAAACGGCTGGCGAACGATGGAGCGACGCCGTCGGACTGGAACTTGGTTCGATGCCCGGTGGTTACGGCTGGGTCTTTCCCAAGGGCGACCACTGCAACGTCGGACTCGGCGGCTTCCCGGCGGTAGCGCCGACACTCCGTGACGAGCTATCGAAGTACGCGGGCTGCGAATCGTTCGATGGCGGCTCGCTGACCGAACTTCGCGGGCACCACTTGCCGCTTAGAGATCCGGATAGCGCGCTGGTTTCAGGACAAACCGCATTCGTCGGGGACGCAGCAGGCTTGGTCGATCCGTTGTCCGGTGAGGGCATTGGCAACGCAATCCGCAGCGGGCAGCTTGCTGCCGATGCTGCCCGTGATCTCATTGCCGGCGAGTCGACCGATTTCTCTTCATACCAATCGGCCATTGAGGCGGAGATTGAACCCGAGTTGAGGGTCGCACGACAACTCCAGGCCCTGTTCCACCAAAGCCCGTGGCCGTATGTGCAGTTGCTGCGCCGCTCCGACCGTTTCTGGACCGCGTTCTGCCGGATCGTCCGGGGAGAGTCGACCTACACATCGTTCCAGAGCCGGTTGGGTCCGGCGAAAGCGCTGGTCGATGTCGCCGCCGGATTCGCGGAGCGCCGAGGACGGCGGACCGCTGCGTGGCAGGACGGATCCTGAGCTATCCCTCGATCTCTCGAGCGGTCTCCAGGGCCTCATCCCAGCTCACCTGCTTGCGAATCAAGCCCTGATAGCGACGCAGCATTCTCGGCCAGCCGACGGCGACCACGCCGGTCAGGTATCCGCGGAGACCGTAGATCGCGGCGAACCGGTTCGACTCGAGCGAGCCATGCACCAGCCGGAACTCATCGCGCGGCGCGGTGATGCCGGAGGCCATGATGCTCAGGCCGTGCTGGTCGGACCAGAAGTACGGCACCGGAGTGAATGCCTCCATCCGCTCGCCTCGACTCTCCAACATGAGATTTCGGGCTGCCGCCATTCCCTGCTCGATTGCGTTGGTCCAGTGCTCAATCCGCATCGTGCGCTGGGGTTCGCCGTAGCGAAAGTGCATGAACAGCTCGTTGGGCCAGCGCGCGATATCACCGGCCGCATAGATCATCGGCGCTGCCCGACAGAACTGATCGCAGATCACGCCATCACCGATCGTCAGACCCGAATCCTCCAGCCACTGGACATTCGGCCGAACGCCGATTCCGACAACCACCGTGTCGGCCTCGAGACGTGTGCCGTCCTGCAACTCGACCGCTTCGACGCGAGACTCGCCGATCAGCCTTGAGACCCTGGCGTTGAATCGCATTTGAACGCCTGCTTGCTCGTGAAGCCCTGTTGCCCACGCGGCGAGGTCTGCCCCCAACGGGCCAAGCATCGGCGCGGACAGCGCTTCGACCATCGTGACGTCGAGTCCACGCGCTCTCGCGGAGGAGGCCACCTCCGCACCGATGAATCCGGCGCCGATCACCGCGACCCTCGTGGCTGAATCCAGGTCCTCACGAATCCGCAGAGCGTCCTGCTGCGTTCGAAGGGTGTGCACTCCGCTCAGCTCGTGGCTGAACGGCAGCGTGAGCGCTCGCGCGCCGGTTGCGATGATCATTCCGTCGTACTCGACCAGCGAGTGATCATCGAGTTCCACCGTGGACGCCTGGGGGTCCAACCGGACCGCAGTTCTGCCGCGAAGGAACTCCAACTTCAGCGCGTCGAGATCTTCGGCGGAGCGCAGCGGCAGCCGATCGACGTCCCATTCGCCGGTCAGCAGTTGCTTGGACAGCGGCGGCCGGTCGTAAGGGATCTCCGGCTCGTTCCCGATCAGCGTGATCTGACCCTGGAATCCTTCGTCTCGCAACGCTTCAGCGGCGTTGAGACCTGCCAGTGAAGCGCCGACGATCACAACTCGTTCCATGCGCAGAGGCTATCGCGGGAGTCATCTGGTCTCGCTTGTGAAATGCTTCGCTATGATGCTCTCGATACCCATAGCAGCACCCCAACCACATGACTGGAGAACCTCATGGGCAAGATGGACGGCAAGGTTGCCATCGTGACGGGCGCGAGCCGCGGCATCGGCGCGGCGATCGCCGAGTGTTTCGCGGCTGAGGGCGCGAAGGTGGTCGCGACCGCGCGTACGGTGCAGGAGGGCACACACCCACTGCCCGGTTCGCTGGAAATGACCATCAAGAACATCCGCGACGCTGGGGGCGAGGCGACAGCGGTTGCCGGGAACGTCTCCGAGTACGAGGAGTGCGCGGGAATCGTGCAAGCCTGCATCGACACCTACGGACAGCCCGATGTGCTTGTGAACAACGCGGCGCTGACTTACTTCATCCCGGTCAAGGACTTCCCTGTCCGCCGTTGGCTGCGCTCGACGGCCGTGAACTTCCACGGACCGTTCTACATGAGCCAGCTCTGCCTCAACGAGGGCGGCATGATCGAGCGCGGCGCGGGCGCGATCGTCAACGTCTCCTCGGCAGCGGCCATCGGCCCGGGCCGAGGCCCATACGAGGGTGACGGTGGCGGCGGCACGCTGTACGGCGCAGAGAAGGCCGCGCTGGAGCGCTTCACGCAGGGTCTGGCCTCCGAGGTTCACCAGTACGGCATTTCGGTGACCTGCTACAGCCCCTCGCAGATCGTGCCAACGCCGGGCGTCGTCCACCATCGGCTGATGGAAGGCCGTGACCCGAACGACAGCGAGTCAGTGGAGATCATGGCGCAGGCGGCGCTGCTGCTGGCGACCGAACCGCTGGACAAGGTCTCCGGCCGCGTCACCTACTCCCAGGAAATCCTCAAGGAATTCGGCTGGGACATGGATGGCAAGGAGCCGGCGGGCACCGGTGTCACGTCGCCGGGTTCGGGCTACTCTCAGATCTAGCCGCCGCCAAGCCGTCGACTCAATGCGCGGCGGCCTAGTTGGGCACTGCCGTGGCATCCGCCGATGTCGAACGTGTAGAGGGCTGGTTCCGCGAGGGCGACTTACTTCACCCGTTCGAGGGCGACGCACCGCCATCGACGGTGGATCTTGCTCGAGCGATCGCCTCGATCGGCGGCGCTCCGCTCTCCGATGAGGACACCAGAGCCGCTGAACTCGCAGAGCGAATCGGTCGTGAGCGACCTTTGCTCTTCGTTCTGGTCGACGGTCTCGGCTGCGTCTTTGACGAACTCGCGAAGCCGGGAGGGCTGCTGGCGGGCGCTGAGGGAATTCAGCTTCGCTCAGTCTTTCCCTCGACCACCGCCGCTGCGTTGACGACGCTCGCCACTGGCGCGTGGCCCGCTCAACACGGAGTCCCCGCCTGGTACACGCACCTCCATCGCCACGACATCACGGCCACGATCCTGCCGTTCGTCGAACGAGACTCAGAGCGCCGCCTGCAGGAGTTCGGCGTTCAACCTGAGGACGCCTTCGTCCATCCGTCGCGTATGGCCACGATCAGCGGTCGGCTTCGCACCTATCACCCGCGCAACATCTCCAACAGTGAGTTCACCAACTACCAGCGCGGTGAGGCCCAGACCGACCCGTTCGATCACCTGCGTGACGCCGCCGACACAGTCGTCACGCGATTGGTCGATCAGGAAGAGACCGGCATCCACTACCTCTACCTGCCGATGGTCGATACCGCCGCACACCGTGATGGGCCCGACGCGCCCGCTACGCTTCGCGCGCTGCAAGCTGTGGACGAAGCCCTGACGATCATCGCAGAAAAGGTCGACGGTCGCGCTCGAATCGCGATCAGCGCCGACCATGGCGAGCTCAAAGTCACGGCTGCGGAGAAGGGCCTGTTCCTGCCCGACGACGAGATTATCGACGAGTTGCACACGCCGCCGCATGGCGAGCCTCGAGTACCAATGTTCTGCGTACGCGCCGGTCGTGAAGACGCTTTCGCGGGGCAGTTCCGCGAGCGTTGGGGCCGCCATTGGGCGCTGCTGACATTGGCGGAGTCTGAGGAGTTGCAACTCTTCGGCCCAAAGCCGCTGAGCAGCGTGGCAGCAGAGCGCATCGGCAGCCACATCGCCGTGTCTGCGACGAGAAATGTGCTGGTCTACGGCGAGGCGGGTAATCGGGTCTCCGCGCTGAACGGTTACCACGCCGGCATGCGCTCGGAGGAGATGGAGATCCCGCTGCTGCTGGCCTGACCCTAGTCGTCAAACTCCATGATTGCGCGACCGAAGATTTCGCCCTGCTCGAGCGCGGCGGTTGCCTCGTTGATCTGACCGATCTTGAAGCGTTCGGTGACCATCGCGTCGAGGTCGAGGGCGCCGTCCTCGGCCCAGGCGAGGAACATCGGGAAGTCTCGGTCGGGATGACAGCTGCCGCCGATAGAGCCGATGTACTTCTTTTCGTTGATCAACATGCCGCGCATATCGACCTCGCTGAAGGTCACGCCCGACTGCGGGACGCCGACCAACACTGCCGTGCCACCGGTCTCGGCGCCCAGGATGCCGGGACGTACGGCCCGCAAAATCTGGCCCATCGTCACCTCGCGACCGATGCAGTCGAAGGCGAAGTCGGCACCCGAGATGGGCTCGCCAAAGCTGGTCATGCCGTCGCCCTGGGTCAGCGCGTGAATCTGTTCGATGGCATCGCCGCCAGAGGCGTTCACGCCGTGGGTCGCGCCGAACCGCTTGGCGAACTCCAGTTTTTCGTCGTCCAGATCCACCGCGATGATCGGGTCCGCCTTGACGACCGAGGCGGCTACGACGGCGGATAGCCCCACGCCGCCGACACCGAAGATCACGACGCTGTCGCCCTCGCGCACCGCGGCGGTGTTGTAGACCGCGCCCGAGCCGGTGAGCACGGCGCAGCCGATGATCGAGGTCACATCGCGACGTGTGTCCTGCGGGACCTTGACAATGTACTTCTCGTCTGCGATCGTCGTGTCGGCCCAGGTGAACACGTTGCGGGTGGTCGCGGTGCGGCCGTTGGGCCGCTCAACCACGATTGCGTCGACTTCGCGCTTCGCCGTGTCGGGGCTACGCGGCACCCAGGTGACGAAGACGATGTCGCCGACCTGAACGTTCGTGACCTGAGAGCCGATCTTGATCACTTCGCCTGTCGCTTCGTGCCCCAGGATCTGGTCGCCGTTGCGCGGGTTGTGCATCTGGTGCAACTGCGAGTGGCAAATGCCCGACGCGAACTGTCGCACCACGACCTGGAAGTCTGTTGGGTCGGGGAGGTCGACGCGTTCGATAGCCAGCGGCTCGTCGGCTTCGGGGAGAAAAATCACGCGCGCGGGAGTCGGCATTGGAGAGTTCCTTTCCAGCAACTGCAGCCCCCCTCTCAACAGGGGGAACTGTCGCGGTGCGACTGAGGACGTACCGCCGCAAGTCTACTCTGGGCTCTGAGATGTCACTGGAAATCATCAGCCGTCGCGGTCCACGCAACATGGACCAGAGCGAGTTCTACGAACTGCGTACGGGATACGCGTCGACTCTGGTCGATCTGGGCACGGGTGACGGAGCCTGGCCGCGGCGCTTCGCCCGGGAGTACAGCAACGTTCTCGCCATTGGGGTTGATCCTGACCGGGATGCACTCGGCGAAGCCGCGAAGCTCGCCGACCGCAAACCGGCTCGCGGCGGCGCGCCCAACGCACTGTACGTCGCGGCGAGCGTCGAATCGCTCCCGGCCGAGCTGCAAGGCACAGGCGACTGGATCACGATCTACTTCCCCTGGGCTGCGTTGCTGAGGTTGATCCTCGGCGGCGACGCGCTGATCGGCGACATCCTCAACGACTTGGCCGCGCCGAGAGCCAGACTCAGCATCGTGCTCAACGCCGAGGCAGTGCCCGAGGGGTTCGATCGGCCGACACCTGAGAAGGTTCGGAAGTCGCTACGTGATCCACTGGAGGCGGCCGGCTTTCGCATCACCCGCTCCGAGTGGCTGAGCGTCGATCAAGCCCCGCCGACGACCTGGGGCGGTCGGCTGGTCAAGGGCAGCGGACGGGCGATGGTCGCGTTGGACGCTCAGCGCTAGCTCTTCCGACCCAGGTGCAGCGCGACCGCGCCCATTGACAGGCGGCGGTATGACACATCGACCAGGCCAGCTGACTCAAGCATTCGCGACAACTCGTCCGCGGTCGGGTAGCCGCTGAGCGAGTTGGGCAGATAGCGATAGGCGGAGCGGTCGCCTGAGAGCAGACCCGCCACCCTGGTGACGCCCTGTTCGAAGCCGACGCGCAGCACTCGGCCCCAGGGCGTGTCCGGCGGGTGTGTGATGTCGAGGCCGACCAGGCGGCCGCCCGGCTTGAGGACTCGGGCCATCTCCTCGAAGGAGCCGGCCAGGTCGGGCAGGTTGCGCATGACGAAGGCGGAGGCGACCACATCGAACGACTCGTGGGGGAAGGGCAGGTGCAGCGCGTCGCCCTGCAGCCAGTCGATGCCGTCGCGCCCGAACTTCTCGTCGGCCCGCGCGAGCATCGAGGCCGAGACATCGAAGCCGAGTACGTGACCAGCGCCCTGGCGACGGAACTCTGCGCTGAGGTCGCCGGTGCCCGCGCCAAGATCGAGCACGACTGCATCTTGCGGCTGCGACGTCTCTACGGCCAGGGTCCGCCAGCGACCATCTCGACCGCCGGTCATCAGGCGGTTCATGCGGTCGTAGTGGGGGACCAGACGGCTGAACATCTCCTCGATGGTGCGTGTGCGCTGTTGAGCGGCGGTCCGACGATCCATGCTGATACAGTACAGAAACCGACCGGTGCGTCGGATTTGTTTTGTCCTGGAGCAGCGGATGACCACGACACAGCCACGTCAGGCCCGCGCGGTCGAGCGGCGCGAGTTGCTGCTCGACGCTGCTGCTCGCGTCTTCGCCCGTCGGGGATACTCCGACGCGCAGATGGACGAGATCGCGGCCGCTGCCGACACGTCCAAGGGCGGGCTGTACTTTCACTTCCCGACCAAGGAGGCGCTGATCGCGGCGGTGATCGGACGCGCAGGGGATGTTCTCCGACGGCGGGTCGATAATGCGATGAGCGCCGCCGGCTCCGACCCGGTGGCGCGAGCTGACGCCGCGCTGGCGACGCTGATTGAGACGCTTTCCGCGCACCGCTCGCTGGCCCGCGTCCTGGCCAGCGAGACGCTGGGCGGATCGGCGGCGGCGCGCGAGCGGGTGGCCGAGATCGAGGACGAGTTCGTCGCCCTGATCTCGCTGGAGCTCCGAAGCGCGCTCGACGGCGGCCGTCTGAGTCAGCTCGACGCGCCGCTCGATCCCGACCTCACGGCGCGCGCCTGGGTCGGCATGGTTCAGTCGACTCTGTCGGCCTGGGCCGCCGGCCGCGTCGCGATGCCGATTGACCGCATCTATCCCGAACTTCGGCGATTGCTGTTGCGCAGCGCCGGCGTTCCGCTCCAATCCAATTCGAATTCACACCCATCGAAGGAGTAACGAGTTATGTCCCGTCCAACCGTCACCGTCGAACGCACCGGTCTCCCGGATTGGGAGCGGTCGGGCGATTACGGCGACATCTACTACGACGTCGCCGAGGGCATCGCCAAGATCACGATCGCCCGGCCCGAGGTGCGCAACGCCTTCCGTCCCAAGACCCTGTTCGAGCTGCTGGACGCCTTCAAACGCGCACACGAGGACATGTCGGTCGGTGTGATCATTCTGACCGGCGAGGGCAAGGAGGCGTTCTGCTCGGGCGGCGACCAGCGGATCCGCGGCGACGGTGGCTATGTGGGCGACGACGGCGTGCCGCGACTCAATGTGCTTGATCTGCACCGCTACATGCGATCGATTCCCAAGCCGGTGATTGCGATGGTCTCGGGCTACGCGATCGGCGGCGGGAATGTCCTGGCCACGGTCTGCGACCTGACCTACGCGGCCGACAACGCCTGGTTCGGCCAGACCGGACCGAAGGTTGGATCGTTCGACGCCGGATACGGCACGATGCTGCTGGCGCGGCTGGTGGGTCACAAGAAGGCCGCCGAGATCTGGATGCAGTGCCGCCAGTACAGCGGGGCCGAGGCCGTCGAGATGGGGCTCGCCTGCGAGGTGTTCCCAGTCGACGAGCTTGAGCTGGAAGTCGTCAACCGCTGTCGCGAGATTCTGTGCATGTCGCCGACCGCGCTGCGTTTCATCAAGCGAGCCCTCGTGGCCGACACCGACGGGCTGTCCGGAATGCAGATGTTCGCTGGCGACTCGACCCTGCTGTATTACCTCTCTGAGGAAGCCAAGGAGGGCAAGACGGCGTTCCTCGAGAAGCGCAAGCCCGACTTCTCGAAGTACCCGCGATTCCCCTGATGTCGGCCGCGGCGCCTCCCGCCCCACCCAAACGCCGAGCCTGGCTCCTCGCGGTCCGCCCGCCGACCCTCCCAGCGGCGGTATCGCCGGTGCTCGCCGGCACAGGCATTGCGGCCGTTGACGGCGACTTCGAGGCCGGCCGCTTCTTCCTCGCCCTGATCGGCGCGATCTTCATCCAGATCGTCGTCAACTTCGCCAACGACCTCTCCGATTTCCGCCGCGGCGCTGATACGCCGGACCGCCTCGGACCGCCGCGCGCCGTCGCCCAGGGTTGGTTGTCGCAACGAGAGATGACTGTCGGTATCGCGCTGGCGACCGCGGCTGCCCTGATCGTCGGGATCGTGCTGATCATCATCGTGGGCTGGCCGATCCTGCCAATTGGCGCGCTTTCCCTGATCGCGGCCGTCACTTACACAGGCGGACCGCTGCCGTACGGCTACCGAGGCCTGGGCGACGTGATCTGCTTCCTCTTCTTCGGCTTCGTCGCCGTGATGGGCGCGGGTTACGTCCAGATTGAGGAGCTGACGTGGGAGCTGGCCGCTGCTTCTGTGCCCGTGGGTTGCCTGGTCACGGCGATCCTGGTAGTCAACAATCTGCGCGACATTCACACGGATCGCGCGAGCCACAAACGGACCCTCGCGGTCACGATCGGGGAACGAAACACCAGGATCGAATACGTCGTTCTGACGATTGGCGCGTTCGTCGGCATCGCCGTCTTCGCATCGGTCGGGTTGATCCCCTACTACTGTTACATCGCCTGGATAGGATTGCCGCCGGCCATGTGGCTCGCCCGCGAGATCGTGACTGGTCGGGAAGGATCAGCGCTCAACCCGATGCTGAAACGGACGGCGCAGTTGCATCTGCTGGTCGGCGCGCTGATCGGTCTGGGCGGCGTGCTCGCGACGCTGTAATCGATTGAGTGTCAGGATGAGTGTCGTGGCAATCGCGATCACGCCAATCAGAATCCCTGTGGCAAATGCCACCACGCGCCACATGCGAGCCTCGATTTGATCGACCAGGCCGGAGATCATCATCTGGATCTCCTCCTTCGTCATCATCGGAGCCATCTCGTCCTGCAGCGCGTCGGTAAACTCGCGAGACACGTCTTCTCCGAGACGCTACTTCAGAGTGTCGACAACCCTGAGACGATCGATGATCGCCACTTCCGACCCTCACGTCGCCGCTCTGCGATAGGCGCATAGTATCAGTCTGAATGAACCATGCCATTCTATAGGCTCGACGCTGCCCAGACGCTCTCGACCGACCTGCGGTCAGCCTGGAACTTCTTCTCAAACCCGCGCAATCTTGCGGTGATTACTCCGCCAGAGATGCGCTTCGAGATTACCGGCGATCCGCCGGAGGCGGTGCATCCGGGCCTGATCATCACCTATCGCCTGACTCCGTTGCCGATCCTGCCGCTCCGGGTCTCCTGGGCAACGGAGATCTCTCAGGTCAACGCGCCCTACTACTTCGCCGATGACCAGATCGCCGGACCCTATGCGCTCTGGCATCACGAGCATCACTTCCAGGAGGTCGACGGCGGCGTGCTTGCGACCGACCAGGTCCACTGGTCATTGCCGCTCGATCCGATCTCTGCGCCGGTCGCGAGTTTCGCGGTCGTTCCGCAGTTGCGCCACATCTTCCATTTCCGGGCGAAGAAGCTGCGGGAGGTGTTTGGCAGCGCGACTGGTGATGCGCCGACGCTGCGCATTCGGCCTCTCTGAACTCTCTCCTCATCTGCACTCCCGGAACTTGTGCAGATGGGCTTGCTTGCCATGGGATGAGGCTCCGCTCCGGTGGATATTGGGTGAGTTTGCAGGGTTCTGGGTGCGCTCCCGGCGGTTGAGCGCTGTTGGGCATCATCCTCTCTGCACGCGCACGCCTCTTTTGGGGGACGCTCACGATGCAGTGGGTGGTGTCGGTGGGCACCGAGGCGAACAGGCCCGGTCAGAATTCCCTAGAATTTTCCCGACCAACGGAGATGGAGGGACGACATGACCGAGCGACAGAACTACTGGCAGCGAATGGCGCGTAAGCGAATGAGCAGGCGTTCGCTCCTGCGAGCCTCGTCGCGCGCCGGTGTCGGCGCGGCTGGCCTCGCGTTGGTCGGTTGCGGCGACGATGACGACGACGGCCAGCAGGCCGTCACCGCTGCGCAACAACAGCAGCAAGCGCAACAGCAAGCCGCGCAACAGCAGGCCATGCAGCAACAACAGCAACAGGCCATGCAGCAGGACCAGGAGCAACAGGCCGACCAGTCGGCCTCGCAGGCTGATCAGCAAGAGCAGACTCAACAGGACCAAGCGGATCAGGCGCAACAGCAGGCCGTCGCCGACACCTCAGGCCTGACAAGAGGCGGCACGCTTCGCTTCTCGACTCCGGCGGCCACCCACGATTACTTCGATCCGCACCGCGCGGTGTTCGGTCCGACCCAGTTCTGGATGGGGTTCTACATGAACTACCTCATCCGCTGGCGAAACAAGGAAAAGGGAATCATGGAGAGCGACATTGCGTCGCTGCCAGAGATTCCCGACGACACCACCTACATCTTCAGCGTCGACCAGGGCGCGCGGTTCTGGGACCGCTACCCGACGGAGGGTGGACGGCTGGTCACGGCGGAGGATATTCGATTCAACTCTCAGCGGCAGATCGATTCCGTTGACGCGGACGGCGTTGAGGACACGTCATTCCTGACCGCGAGCAAATACCAGCAGACGGACAAGCTCGAAGTCGTCGATGACACGACGATTACCTACACGACCGCCGAGCCTGACTCGACCTATCTGGGCGCGCACCTGAGCCCGTTCTCCTGGATCACCTCACCCGAGGCGATCACCGAGTTCGGTAACCGCTGGCGTGACGAGCAGACGAACGTCGAGCTCTCTTCCGGCACGGGAGCGTACATGCCGCTCAACTACGACCCGGACCTTGGCATCAATCTCGATGTCAACCCGAACTACTGGAAGAACGGGGCAGACGGCGGCGCGCTGCCATATCTGGATCGGGTCGAGTTCACGAACCTCGTCGACGCGACTGCTGTCGACGCCGCGTATCGCGGCAAGGGGATCGACATTGGCGGATTCCCGCTTTCGAGCCTGCAGGTTGAGGGCATTCTGAGCGACTTCCCCGAACACAACGTCTTCGACGTTCCCTTCGGTTTCACGATTCAGATCCGCTACAACTTCAACCCGGACTGGCCGGGTGAGGATGGACTGGGCAATCCGTGGGCGGACCGTCGTTTGGCCTATGCCTTCCACGTGGCCACCGACCGCTACCTGTTGATCGATGCCGTCTACCTGGGCTCGGCCAAGATCAGCGCGATCGCTCAGGCACCGTGGTTCAACCAGGCCTGGACGGTCCCGCCCGAAGAACTCGCCACGTGGCCCGGATACCGGCCGAATCGCGATGCCGACATCCAGATGGCGAATGAACTGCTGGATGCCGCGGGCGTCGATCGCGACAGCCGGACCTTCTACTGGATCACGCCGGACGTCTGGGAACAGACCTATCCGGGCATCACGGAGACGGTGCGCTCGATGTACGAGCAGGCCTTGGGGGTCACGCTGTCGATGGACATCCAGCCGTACACCGTCATTCTTCAGCGTCTGCTGGAGGGCACCCACCCCGGCCAAACGCCAGCCTGGACCAACCCGCCGCAAGACCTTGACCCGACCGGTGAGTGGAACATCACTCACGTCGCCGGTGGCAGCTCCAACTTCTCGCAGTACAACTACCCGCCTGCGGAGGAGATGATCAGGGGCATGCGGACCGAACTCGATGTCGACAAACGCAAGGAGACAGCCTCCGAACTGCTCAAGATCTTCCTCGGTGTCCATCCCGACCATGGGGTTGAGGGGATGACCGGTCAGCCGTCCGTGATGAACGCCATTTCGCCGCAGGTCGAGTGGCCCTACGTGCACAACTCCGAGGACGTCTACCAGTTCGCCCATGCCTCGCATCGCTACGACGACACCTGGCTTGACACGACGCATCCGGAGTACTCGGCCTAAGGAGTCTTCACCGCGTCCGCCTGTGAGGGCGGCCCCGGGGGCCGCCTCCAGGCAGCTCACCTCGGTCGCCGCGCCCCGGTTCCACCACCTCTTCCACACCTGATGGAGCGCGACGCTGATTGACACTGACGCACCTTCTTCAATACCTTGCCCCAGAGACCGCCTGCCGGATGGGCGATGCTGTGAACGTGGAACCGAACGGAGTACGCCGTGAAATTTGAGTTCTTCCATCTGATGCCGTATCGGGATCTGCCGCCCGACTTCGCAGAGACGAACAACTCGGTCTGGGTAGACGTCGACTCCAAGCTGTTCGACCCGGCCAAGGCGCACGAGATGTACAACGACGGCCTGGACGAGCTCGAGGCCGCCGCTGCTGCCGGCTACGACGGCATCTGCATCAACGAGCACCACCAGAACGCCTACGGCCTGATGCCGTCGCCCAACCTGATGGCCGCCAACCTCTGCCGGCGCACCAAGGACGTCGCGATCGTCGTGCTCGGCAACTCGATTGCGCTCTACAACCCGCCAACTCGCGTCGCCGAAGAGTTCGCGATGCTCGACTGCATCTCGGGCGGTCGCCTCGTCGCCGGCTTCCCCGTCGGCACGCCGATGGACGACTGCTTCTGCTACGGCGCCAACCCGTCGCACCTGCGCGACAAGTACTACGAGGCCGCCGATGTGATCACGCAGGCCTGGACGCGGCCCGAGGTCTTCTCCTACAACGGCCGCTACAACCAGCTGCGCTACATCAACATCTGGCCGCGACCGATCCAGCAGCCGCACCCGCCCGTCTGGATTCCCGGCGGCGGCTCGGTCGAGACCTGGGAGTGGTGCGCCGACCACAACTACGTCTACTGCTACCTCTCCTACGGCGGCTACAAGGCCGGTCAGAAGAACGTCGACGGATTCTGGCGCACGATGCAGCAGCGCGAGAAGCCGCTCAACCCGTACCACGCCGGATTCCTCCAGCTCGTCGCCGTCGGCGAAACCGAGCAGGAAGTGGCCGACAAGTTCGGGCCGCACGCGGAGTACTTCTACAACAAGATGCTCCACATCGACCCGCGCTACGCCGACCCGCCCGGCTATCGGACCGTCCGCACCATCGAGCAGGGTTTCACTCGCAGTCAGGGCCTCAAGCCGGTCTTCGGCGACTCGAAGAAGTTCGAAGGCGAGAAAACCGCCGAGAAGATGGTCGAATCCAAGGCCAACTCCGAGATCACCTGGGCCGACCTGATCCGCGAAGGCAACATCGTCGCCGGCACGCCGAGCCAGGTCACCGAACAGCTCGAGGAAGTGATTCGCACGCTCCACGTCGGACACCTGATGATCCTCAACCAGTTCGGCTCGATTCCCAAGGAACTGGCCATCCCCAACATCGAGATGACCGCCCAGCAGGTGCTGCCCAACCTCAAGCACATCTGGGACGACGAAGGTTGGGAAGACCACTGGTGGCCGCAGGGCATGGAGACCGGCCAGGCCGACCCGGCGCCGTTGGCGTTCTAGCTCCGGACACCCGGTTCAACGAACCGCCAGGCAAGGGGCGGGGCATTCGCCCCGCCCCTTGTCTTATGATCCG
The DNA here is from genome assembly GCA_022822855.1 of Dehalococcoidia bacterium. Classification (GTDB taxonomy): domain Bacteria; phylum Chloroflexota; class Dehalococcoidia; order Bin125; family Bin125; genus Bin125. The sequence continues at coordinate 71,480 of JAJDYG010000009.1, read as the reverse complement.
GACACCATGATTCGCGCAAGCGCCATTCGAACCATCAATCTGCTCGCGCTGATCGCTGTGTCATCGCTGGCCAGCCTGATCGCAATCAGCGGGCACGGCTCCGAGGGCGGGGAAACGGTCCGGATCATCGCCCGGCTCCAGGTTGACGGCGACATCGAGTTCGGGCTGCGAACCTCAGAAGGCAACCAACTGCCGCGTCTGCGCGTCTTCTCGGCCGCTATCAGCGACGAAGGCTGGAGAGAGAGTTCCCTCGTCGAACTGTCGGACGGCACTGAGGTACGAGTCATTGCCCGCCGCAACGGCGAGACTCGGGTCGAGTTCGGCCTTAGGATTGACGAGCCGCGACAGGAGTTCCTGCCCACGAGGCGGTACTTCCCGCGCGCGTCGACCGTAGGAGCGTGGCGCTCGAGCACGCCGATCCTGCTGCCTGCTCGCGAACAGGACGACGAACACGACGAGCCCGAGTCACTGCCTGAATCGGTGCCTGAACCAGACGATACGGACGACGACACCGGGGAAGGGACGACCGAAGCATCCGACGTGGAGAGAATCAGCGGGACCCACCGCGACGGCCTGATCGTGGAAGGCAGCATCGTCGGCGATCCGGATGCGCCGGTGCTGATTGTCGAGTACGGCGATCCGTTTTGACCAAACTGCCGCAGAATCGCGACTCAGGTTGAGCCGCGCGTGATTGAAGAGTACGTCCGCACCGGCATCGCCCGGTTCCAGTTCGTCAACATCGCCTACGTCGGCGCGGCGTCCGAGCGGGTCGGCTATGCGATGGTCTGCGCCACCGAGCAAAGCGGCGCCGCCTTCTGGGAGTTCCATGATCGGTTCCTTGTTGACGGCAGCCGTGCAGCTTCGCGCGACCAGCTCATTGACTATGCCGGTGAGATCGGGCTCGACACCGACAGCTTCGAGCGGTGCTACGACGATCCGGCCACGCGCCAGGCTCATAACCAGATTGTCCGTGACGCAGCGGCGATTGGAATCAGATACGGTCCCGTGGTTCATGTCAACGGGATCAACGCGGGGACGAGTTTCGATGGCATCAGGCGGCGCGTGGAAGCTGCAACCCCGTAGATCGACGCTACGCTGATCCCATGAAACCCAAGATCAGCATCATCACGCTCGGAGTATCCGACCTCAACGCTTCCGTCCGCTTCTACCGCGACGGACTGGGCTGGCCGATGCGCGACGACGACAGCTTCGAGAACATCGTGTTCCTCGAGCTGGAGAACATCACGCTGGCGCTCTATCGACGAGAGCTGTTTCGTGACGAAGCGCCGGTCGACTTCGCCCAACCGTCGGCCGGCACGCCGACCATCACCTTGGCTCACAACCTGCCCTCGCGCGAGGCGGTCGACTCCACGATGCGGGAAGCAGTTGAGGCAGGCGCGACACCCGTTCAGCCGCCAAGGGAAGTCTTCTGGGGCGGGTATGCGGGATACTTCAGCGACCCCGACGGCTACCTCTGGGAACTGGCCTACAACCCGTTCACGGACCTCACCTGACCATGCCGCAGGTCACGGCGCTGAGCGCGGTCACGCTGGCGGTCGGCGATATGTCGGCGGCCACGGCGTTCTACGAGGCACTGGGCTTCGAGAAGATATACGGCGGCCACGATGCAGGGTTCACCTCGTACCGAGCCGGTCAGAGCTATCTCAACCTGATCGCCGCCGACCACGGTTCAGGCTTCTGGGGACGAGCGATCTTCTATGTCGACGACGTCGATGCCTTCCACGCGAACGCCGTCAGCGCCGGCCTGACTCCCGAGGCCGAGCCGCGAGACGCACCCTGGCGGGAGCGCTACTTCCACATCGTCGACCCGGACGGCCACGAGATCTCGTTCGCGAAGCCGATACAGAGGAGTTAGCGAGCGAGTCCGCTACTCCCCGACCTGAAGCGACCGACCCGCCGTCAGGCCTCCGTCGATGACGAACTCGGCGCCCGTGCTGTAGGTGGCCTCGGCGGCGATGAAGAGCATCATCTTGGCCACCTCGTCGGCGTGGCCGAAACGGGTCAGCACCAGGTTCACCGGGATGTCGCCGTTCGGACGTCGCGGGGTGCCTGGGGGGGCCGTCATCAGCGTATCGATCGGACCGGGATGGACCGAGTTGACGCGGATGTTGTACGGTCCCAGCTCCAACGCGGCGACCTTTGTCAGGCCGGTTACGGCAAATTTGGACGAGACATAGGCGCTGGAATCTGGATACCCTTCGAGACCGGCCGTCGACGAAGTGTTGATGATGCAGCCGCCGCCGGCTTCGCGCATCGGTTTGATCGCTGCGCGGATGCCCAGCCAGACACCGACCTGGTTGATCTTGATCACCTCCAGGTACTCCTGCACAGTCGTGTCCTCGATAGACCCGTTGCGCAGGATCCCGGCGTTGTTGATTAGGATGTTCAGTTTGCCGAATTGCTCCGTCGTCGCATCGACCATCTCGGCCCAGCTCGACTGGTCGGCGACGTCCAGCTTGCGGAACATCGCCTGGCCGCCGGTGTCGTTGATGCTCTCGGCGACGCGGTTGCCGTCTTCCTCGAGCACATCGCCGATCGCGATTGCCGCCCCTTCACGAGCAAAGAGGCGTGCTTGTTGCTCACCCTGACCTCGCGCGCCGCCCGAGATCAGCGCAACCTGTCCATCTAACTTGCCCATGTCGCTCCTACCCATCCAGTTTCTTCATTCCGCGAACGCGGGAATCTCGTTGGCCCGACCATGATCCGCATCAGTCGTTGGACCGAGCGATCGTCGAACCGGCTGTGACGCCGCCGTCGATTACGAACTCCGAACCGGTGCTGTACGTCGCGTCGGCTGCGATGAATAGCATCATCGCAGCGACTTCGTCCACATGCCCGACTCGGGGGATCGGCGACGTTCGCGCGATGTCAAAGTCCTGGTCTCCGCTTCGAGCAATCTGCGGATCGCGGATCATCGGTGTGTCGATTGGTCCGGGATGCACCGAGTTGACGCGAATGTTGTATGGCCCCAGCTCGATGGCCGCGACCTTGGTCATCCCGCGCACGGCGAACTTCGACGACACGTACGCGCCGAGACCCGAATAGCCCTCGAGGCCTGCGGTTGAGGAGGTGTTGATGATGCAACCGCCTCCGGCTTCCTTGAGCGCGGGAATCGCCGCCTTCATCCCCAGCCAGACGCCGAGCTGGTTGATCCGGACCACCTCGAGATACTCCTCGAGCGACGATTCTTCGATCAGCTTCACCCTGGCGATGCCGGCGTTGTTGACCACAATGTCCAACCGGCCAAACTGGGCCAGGGTCTCATCGACCATCGACTTCCAGCTCGACACTTCGGTCACATCGAGCTTCTGGAACATCGCCTGGCCGCCCGTGTCATTGATGCTTTCGGCGACGCGCTGGCCATCTTCCACAAGCACATCACCGAGCGCGACAGCGGCGCCCTCGCGAGCGAACAGCCGAGCCTGTGCTTCGCCCTGACCTCGCGCGGCGCCGGATATCAGCGCGACCTGTCCGTCAAGCTTGCCCATTGTGAACCTCCCGAGTCGGTCGTCGCTGCTGACCCTCTACTTCGCTTGTTGCGCGCTGTCGAGCTGGCGGCGAGTCCGCATGCCAAACGGTTCGACCTCGCCGGTTTCCAGGTTGAAGCGGTAGCGCCACTGGCGGAGCAGGTCGAGTCCGTATACGTGGATCGCGAGGGTCTTGCCCTGGTTGATCTCCACTGCGTGGATGTCCGCCGGCGGTTCGCGCAGGTAGGTCGTCGTGCCGGCCGGCACGAGCGATGGTTCCAGTTCTTCCAACTCAGCGCGCCAGGGCGTTAATCCGTCGTCAATGCGCTGGTAGTTGCGATTTAGCTCAACGCCTGAGATTACGCCCTCCATCGCCCAGCCGTTGTGATTGTGGATCGGTGCGCCCGAATCTGGCTGCCAGACGACGGCCGAGACGGTCAGATTGTCGGAGCGATGAATGATGAAGCCCTGTTCCGGATCCGCGTCATCGCACTCCGGCAGGTCGAGCAAACAGTCCTTGCGTTGGATCAACCGCTCCAACGGTCCGGCGATCTGAGCAATCTGTTGATCCCCCGAATCGCCCCGATCAACAATCCGCTGAGCATCCCTGACAAAATCTTGGACCGTGTATGTGGCGGTGGTCATCGTCGGACCCTCTCATGCCTCTTGCGTTCTGGCGTCGAGTATAGGTCTGTGAGGTCTGCCCATGAGGTCGTCGGTTAGCCTGCCACTATCCGAAGCTGGGAAGAGCGGAGGGCGACGATGCCGGGCCAACCTGCAGAGTTCGGGCTCTTCTTCCAGCTACCCCAGGCCGACGGGCAGGACGTGCCGCGGCGTTATCGCGACACCATCGCCCAGATTGTCCACGGCGACCGGATCGGCTGGGATGCCGCCTGGCTGGCCGAGATGCACTTCGTCCGCGAATTCTCCGTGCTGCCGTCGCCGATGGTGACCATGGCGGCGGCAGCGTCGCAGACTGAACGGATCCGCCTGGGCACCGGAGTCGCGCTGCTCGCCCTGTCCGATCCGATTCGCGCCGCTGAAGATGCCGCCACAGTCGACATCATTTCCGGTGGTCGGCTCGAGTTCGGCATCGGACGCGGGAGCATCGCCGAGCACTTCGCCGGGTTCAATGTGCGCATGGCCGACCGCGCCGGACGCTTCAACGAGGCGCTGGCCGTGATCCAGCAGGCCTGGGCCGATGGTCCCGTCAACTTCGAGGGCGACCACTTCAGCTACCGCAACGTGCAAGTCGTGCCAAAGCCGATCCAGCGTCCGGGACCGCCGCTACGGATGGCGGCGAATAGCGACGAATCGTTCGTACGAGCCAGCGACGAGCAGTGGCGGGTGTTCGCAAGTCCGATCACCGCATTCGACGAAGATCTCGATCGCCGCTTCGAGATGTACTGGCAGGCGCGGCCCGACGCGACCGCGTCTGACGCCGGACTGTTGCTGCCGGTGCATGTCCACGAGTCGTCGGAAACTGCAAGGGCGGAAGTCGAAGCAAGCATGATGAGCTACATGAAGGTCGTCAGTGATACCGGCTTCCGCGGCTGGACCCGACGCGGCGGCGACCCCAATGACCTGCCCCCACTGCTGGCTCGGAATCGAAACGCCACCTACGAAGAGGTCGTCGACAAGCTCTGCGCGATCGGCAATCCGGACGAGGTCACGGCCAAGCTCTCAGCCTTGAGCGAGCGTTACGGAGTCGGTCACTTCCTCACCTGGTGCAACCCAGGAGGAATGGTGCCGCACGATCAGGTGACGAAGTCGATGAGTCTGTTCATGCAGGAATGCGCGCCGAATATCACGGTCTGACCACCTCGGCGTCGGGCAATCGCTCCGACATCACCGCGACAGCCTCGGGATTGCTGTCGACCAATAGGTATCGGCGACCGAGATGCGCTGAGGCCGCGCCGACGGTCCCGCTGCCGGCGAACGGATCGAGCACCAATTCCCCCGCATCGCTGGACGCCCGAATGATCCGCTCCGCCAGTGCAACGGGCTTCTGCGTCGGATATCCGGTCCGTTCCTTGGCGCTGGTCCCGACGATCGTGTGCCACCAGACATCCGTCGGCAGTTTCCCTCGCGCTGCCTTCTCCTTCCCAACCAAGCCCGGCGCCAGATAGGGAATGCGATCGATCTCGTCTCGGTTGAACACGTACTGCTCCCGATCCTTGACGTAGACCAGGATGTTGTCATGTTTGGCCGGCCAACGCCGTTTGGGCCGGCCGCCAAAGTCATAAGCCCAGACGATTTCATTGAGAAAGCAGTCGCGACCGAAGATGCTGTCGAGCAAGACTTTCACATAGTGGACCTCGCGTGCGTCGAGGTGCAGATACAGGGTTCCATCCAAGCGCAAGACCCGCCAGATCTCGGCGAGCCTGGGAGCGAGAAAGCCGATGTACTCCTCGAACGCATCGGAGTACGAGTGCGACGATGTCTCCTCAGAGCGGTATCGGCGACCACCGAATCCGGTACGGTCGCCCTGTTCATCTTGGGTTGTCCGAAATCGCTGATACGTCCGCACATTGCCGGTGTTGAACGGCGGATCGGTGTATGCGAGCTGCACGCTCTCATTGGGCAACCCCTGCAGGATTGGCAGGTTGTCGCCCTCAACGATCCTGCGCACGATCTCCTGAGTCAAAGCTCTATTCGCTCGCAACCGAGACGGCGCCGGGCTGCTGGAGCGCTTCCGGGACGTCGGTGTTCCCGTACCTGTTGATGCCCCAGCAGACGATCTCGCCCTCCTCGTTCAGGGCGCAACTGTGCTCGGCGCCCACCGACAGCGCGGTGTACACGCCTTCAGGCGGGCTCGCCTGACCCCAGACGTCGCGTCCCCAGCAGGAGATCTCGCCCGAGGCGGTCATCGCGCAAGTGTGTTCCCCGCCGCACGACACGACTTCGTAGGACCCTGGCGTGATCTCGAGTTGTCCGTATTCGTCGTCGCCCCAGCAGGTGACCTGACCTGCGGCATCAAGTGCGCAGGTATGCACGATTCCCGCCGAGATGGACACGAATGGCCCTTCCGGCGCATCAGACTGTCCGTATGAGTTCGCCCCCCAGCAGGTGATCTCGCCAGCTTCGTCCAGTGCGCAGGCATGCGCAAAGCCGACGCTCAGCCTCCGCCACTGGCCAGAAGGCGACTCCAGTTGCCCGCTTCGCCCGGTGCCCCAGCAGTCGATCTCGTTGTTGAGCGTGAGGGCGCAAGAGAATGAACCTCCGCTGCCGACCGTCTGGTAGTGACTTACCCTCGGTGGACTGAGCGGAGAATCCTCGTCGCTGCCCCAACAGGTATCTCTGCTGAAGGCGCCGAACTCGTCCTGTTCGCAGTCGCTGTCCCCGAGTCTGAACGGAACCAACCGCGATTCATCCTCGGGTAGCTCGCTGACAGGCGCATCGGTCTGGCCGTAGCCATCCCAGCCCCAACAGACCAACTCATTGTCCTGGTCGACCGCGCAGGTATGTGACAGGCCGGGACCGATTGAGATGAACGACCCTTCCGGTGCGTCCGATTGACCATCTCCGTTTGTGCCCCAACATGAGGCGGCGCCCTCCTCGTCGAGAGCACAGGTGTGTAAGAAACCTGCCACAACCTCGCTGAACTCTCCACTCGGCGACTCGGTCTGACCGGCGCCGTTTGAGCCCCAACAGCGGACGCTGCCGTCGGTCGCAACGCCGCAGGTGTGTGCACCGCCTGCGCCAACTGCAGCGTAGGATCCCGGCGGCGGACTGCTCTGGTTGTGACCGTCCCAACCCCAACAGCCGAGATGACCGTCGCCGTCAATGGCACAGGTATGCCAGGCTCCGGCGACGAAACTGGTGTATCGGCCGGGTGGAATGCCCAACTGACCATCGCCACCGTAGCCCCAGCATTGAATCGCGCCTGCTGCATCCTGAGCGCAGCTATGGGCGCCTCCCGCGTCAACAGCAACGAAGCGCCCCTCGGGAGCGTCAGACTGACCCCACAGATTGTCGCCCCAGCATTCCACTTCGCCGGATGTGGTGATGGCGCAGTTGTGGCCGGTGCCCGAGCTCAGGGCGACAAACCTGCCCTCCGGCGATGTTGCCTGCCCATTGAAGTCGAGTCCCCAGCAATCGATGGCCCCGTCCTCATCCAGTGCGCAGCCATGAACACCGCCTATGCCGAGCGCAACATAGCGTCCCACCGGCGCATCGAGTTGACCCAGGCTGTTGTCGCCCCAGCAGACGATGCCGCCGCCGACATTCAAAGCGCAACTCTGGACTGCATCGGCGCTGATCGTCAGGAACTGCCCGTCTGGCGGGTCATTCTGACCGTACTCGTGGGAACCCCAGCACTCGATGCTTCCATCGCCCGTCACGGCACAGCTATGACTGCTCCCAAGCCCGAGCAATTCCGGCGAGACAGGCGTGACGGTCCGCAGTATCTCCGGATGTGGCAGTGTGACGGGGCTGCTGTCGAGCCACTCGTCGAGGTCCCGGTCGGCCGATACGAAACGTGACTGGGGCAGGAGCCGCTCTGTCACACCGTCGACGCGAATCCCAAACTCGAAGCTGCCGCTCGTGAGTCGCCGCGCAGTCACATGTAGCGCCCGCCCGTCCGCGATGACGACCTCAGAACTCTGCGCCCAGCGCACGCTCCTCCTGTTTCGAGACATGAAGCGCTCGTCGGGAAGGTATGTCCTTTCCCCAGTGCGGATCCCGAACTCAATTCGGTTGCCCGTCGCATCTCGGGCCACGACCCGCGCCGTGACCGCTTCATCTTGGTCCTGGGCCGACGTTGGGTCGCTACCTGGAGTCCCTGACAGCGCGACGAGGACGAGAGCAACCACGATGAACGCAGCGGCAGCCAGCTCGACAGGGACATGGCGCACATGGCGACTACGCATCGGGTAGCTCTCGCGGCAGGCTTGACGTATCGGGCTCGGCCTCCCCGCGACGCTCTTCTTCCTCACGACGCTCGGCTTCTTCCTCGCGCTTGATGCGGCGCTCAGCCTCAGCCTCCTCCAGCTCCCGCCCGATACCCTCCTCAAGCATCTGTTCGACCGGGCGTTGCTCGACCGTCGCGTCGAAGAGATCGTCGAGGATGCTGTAGCTGCGGCCGCCCAGGTACATCAGCGGCTTGTACTCATCGTCGTCCAGCGACCACATACCGGTGTTGAAATCGAAACCGTCCGTATCGGCCTGAGCCGACACAACTTTGCCGATGAATAACGTATGATCGCCCACTGTGTAGAAGTCATGAAGCGTACATTCAATCCAACCGATGCAACCCTCGAGCAAGGGTGAATCAATCTCCTTGCCTTTGAACGAGGGCACACGGGATGCTTCTAATTTGTCGCCGATCGTGTTCGATACCATACCCAGCCACTGCGTGTGATTGAGCAGCACCTTCGATGGGATATTGATCGCGAACTCTTCCCCAAACTTGATCATGTCGTGGGTGCGCCGCGAAGGATGCACTGCGATCGCGACCAGGGGCGGATTGACCGAGACCGGCATCGACCAGGCAATCGGCGCCGCATTGCCGACGCCTCGCCAGTTCGTGCTGACGATCGCCACCGGCGATCCGCCCAGCAACCGCCGGGCGTCGTCCTCGAGCATCCGTTTGCGAACCATGGCCAAAGTCTAGCCCTCACTTGAGATACGATGCTGTGAACTGGCCCGGATGGAGACGCATGATGGTTGACTTCCACGACAACAACGAAGAAGCCGCATTCCGCACCGAGGTGAAGTCGTTCATCAAGGACGAATTCCAGCCTCGGCGCAACAAGATGCGCGAGGAAGCGCGAGCCGCGCAACCGTTTGACCGCCCGCCGACCCAGCGGGAGTGGGAGAAGGAGCTGGCCGACCGCGGCTGGATCGCTCCCGCCTGGCCGAAGCAATACGGCGGCGCCGGACTCTCCGTGATGCAGCAGTTCATCTTCAACGAGGAGATGGCCGAGGCGCGCGCGCCGCGACCAGGCGGCATCGCGATCGGCATGGCCGGCCCCACGATCATCACGATTGGCACGGAGGATCAGCAGGAAGAGCACCTGCCGCCGATCCTCAGCGGCGACGCGATCTGGTGTCAGGGATACTCCGAGCCGGGCTCCGGTTCCGACCTCGCCTCGCTGCAGACTCGCGCCGTCAAGGACGGAGACGACTTCGTCGTCAACGGCCAGAAGATCTGGACATCGGGCGCGCACAAGTCGGACTGGATGATCCTCCTGGCCCGTACCGACCCCGACGCGCCCAAGCACCGGGGCATTACCTACTTCGTGCTCGATATGCACTCGCCCGGCGTCTCGACGCGCCCGTTGGTCAACATGGCCGGCACGCACGAGTTCAACGAGGTCTTCTTCGAGGATGTCCGCATCCCGCAGCGCAACGTGCTGGGCGAAGTCAACAGAGGCTGGTACGGCGCAGTGACCACGCTCGACTTCGAGCGCTCCAGCATCGGCTCCGCCGTCGGCATGCAGCAGTCGGTCGAGGACATCATCCGCTACGCCAAGGAGAACCGCGGCAGCGGCCTCTCGTCGGTCGACAGGCGCGAGACTCAGCTGGCGCTGACTGACCGCTACATCGAGACGCAGACCGCCCGGATGATCTCCTACCGGATTGTCTCAATGCAGAACCAGGGCCTGATCCCCAACCACGAGGCCTCAATGGCCAAGCTGTTCGCAATGGAACTCAACCAGCGCATCCAGAGCACAGCGGTCAAGGTGCTCGGCCTGCACGGCCAACTCCAGGGCAAGGAAGCACCGCGTCGCGGTCGCCACTCGTACGCGTTCATCCGCTCGATCGCCAACACGATCGAGGGCGGCACCTCGGAGATCCAGCGCAACATCATCGCCACCCGCGGCCTCGGCTTGCCTCGCGGCTAACTCTCCGAACGAGCCAACCTGGCGTGGCGACCCTTGTGATCGCCCCTATAGGCACACCGTGGCGTTCAGGTCAGACTCGTCCAATTGCCTCGGGCCGTTGAACCACGCGCTGAGGCCGAACAGCACTCGTCGCGGCTCGCCGCACGCGATTCTGACGCTGGCCGACTGCCACGCGTGACTGAGATAGATGCCGCCTCTTCGCTGGCCGGGAATTCGACGCTGGAAGGTCAGGTCGTCGGTCTCGCGCGAGTCATGGATGATCAGCCGAGCTCCATCGATGTGGTCCGAGACGGCAGCCACAAGCGAGGCCGCGGCTTCGTCGTCATTGCGTGTCGCGATGATCCATGTGCGCTGATCGCGCGGCACGGCCGCCTCTTGCAGGCGAGCCGTGATCGCCTGGGCCAGGCGCGCCGCGGCATCACCCGGCAAGCGGTCCGACACGGCGATAGCGATGTCGTCGCTGCGATCGAGGGACAGGTCGCGGAGGGCTTCAGACAACGTCATTCCGGCTCCAGCATCCACTGCACGATACGAGGGGCCGGATTGTGCTGTCCCTCGATCCGCAAGACGGGCAGATCGGCGCAGTGATCCAACGACTCGCGTCCCGCCACATCCACGACTGCGACGCCCGACCAGCCGTCCGGTAGCTCGCCCTCGCAGACGGCGGAGAGTGGCCCGCCTTTGAAGGCAGCAAGGTAGATGCGGCTCGGCGTGACGAACTCGGCGGCGAGCTCGACCAACTCCGACAGTTGATCGCGTTCAAGCGGGGTGTTGACCGGAATCACGGCCAATCCGTGGCTATCGACCTCGTCCAGAAGTCCGAGCGCCTGGGTCGCCGACCAGACGTGCCGCGCGTCGTCGGGCAGGACGAGAACCAGGATGACCGACTCGGGCGGCTCGTCGGGAGCGATGAGCGCAGCCGGCGGCTCATCGCGGATACGCAGGACGGTGTGGTCGCGGGCCAGTTCCCGTGTCGCGGCATCGAAGGTCGGCTCGGAGGTACCGAACAGGAACAGGTAGATCAGTGCGCCAACGATCGCGATCAGCGGAACGCCAAGTCCGACCATACCCAGCTTGCGCAGCATCAGCCGCTAGTTCGTCCGCGATTCGTTGAACAGCCAGTCCAAGAGACGATCGGGCCAGTCGTCCTGGAACATGGGAAAGTGATCTGCTTCTTCGATCGTCCACAGTTCGATGGTGATGCGGTCAGCGCAGCCGTCGCGGATTCGCTGAACCGCGGTCTCGGCCCCGTCGATCTGCGCCTCGAGATCGATGCCGGCCAACTCTTCGACCGCAGTCGCGTCGCAGCCGGCGCGCTCGGCCCAGCGCTGAGTGAGCTCAACCGCTCCGGGATAGCCTCCTGCATGTTCGAGCGTTCCCGCGTACGGGATGTCCAGGTCGTTGGTGCCATGGACCTGCAGCACCGAGATCGGCATGGCGTCGGCGCAGCGCTCGGGATCCCCAAAGGACGAGCCGGCCAGACTGGCGATCGCGACCAGACCCTCAAGTCCGTCGCAGGCGAGCCGATACGACATGAAACTGCCGTTTGAGTAGCCAACCACGTACACGCCCGAGATATCAACGATCTCACGCGCGTCCGCGACCAGACCGGTCAGCCAGCCGTAGTCGTCAACCTCGCTGCCATGGAAGTTGCAACAGCCGTCGGTCGCGTTCCAGAAGGGGTTGCCCCGCGAATCTGTTGTGCCCTGCGGCGTGATCAACGCGAAGTTGTAGCCCAGGATCCGTTCCGAAAGTCCGAAGTACCAGTCGTGCGCCGCCGCGTCGCCCTGGTAGCCGTGCAGCGACAGGATCAGCGGCAACGTCTCGCCCTCGCGGCCCTCTGGCAACAGCAACTCCGCCTGCCGCTCATTCCCGATCGCGTGCGAACTGATGCTGCGGCTCGGGGGACCGCCCGCGACCGAGCTCGGGTCGTAGATCGCCCCGAGCCACTTCAGGATCCCGGGCGTGAAGTCCGTATCCCGGACCAGCGGTATGTGACCGCCGCCCTTGATTGTCCAGAGTTCCATCACAGTCCCACCGGCACAGCCGTCGGAGAAGCGGACCACCGACGTCTCGCGCCCATCGACTGCGGTGTCGCCATCGATCGGCGGACGCCTTCCAGCTCTGTCAGCGTCGCAGCCGGCTCGCTCCGCCCATCGGAGCATCGAGTCCTTCGCACCGGGAACGGGCTGGCGGTCGGGATCGGGATGAGCGGGCAAGCGCCCGCCCTCGTAGAGCACAATACTGTCATCGGTGCCATGAATCTGCAGCACCGACAGCGGAGCGGGCGCACGGCAATCCTCGGGATTAGCGAACGCGCCGCCGGCGAGACTGACGATCGCCGTGAGGCCTGGCACATCCTCGCAGGCGAGCCGATAGGCCATAAACCCGCCGTTGGAGTGCCCGACGGCGAAGACCTGGTCGAACTCGGCGATCGTTCGCGCTTCATCGATCAGCAACTTGATGTAACCGACATCGTCCGGCTCAGTCGCGAAGATGTCGCAGCACTCGTCGGTGGCATTCCAGAACCGATTGCTAATCTCGTCCACCGTCCCGTCGGGCAGCAGCAGTCCCAACTCATCCTTGTCCACCCATTGCGAGAACCGGAAGTACGCGTCCGCCTCGGCCGAACGACTGCCGTACCCGTGCAGCAGGACGATCAGCGGCCGTGGTTGCGACCGATCTCCCTCCTCAGGCAGGAGCAGAGTGGCCGGCCGGTCGCCTCCAATGACGAGCTTGGTCTCAGCTTCTGCCTCCGCTTGCGCTTGCACTTGTTGTTGCTGTGTCTGTGCTTCGGCCTGTTGCTCCGGCTGCGATTGATCTTGCTCGGATGGCGCAGCCTCAGGCTGCTCGGATTGTTGCGCGGCCGACTGTTGTTTCGGTTCGCCGGACTCTTCGCTCCGCTCGGGTTGCTCCGGCTGAGGCTGTGGTTGCGCTTGCTGCTGCCGCTGAGTGTCCGCTCGCTGATCGCCTGAACCTGATTCCGCCACTTGCTCAGATTGCTCGGCCAACGGCTCGGAGGCCTCGTCTTCGCCGCAGCCGGCCGACACCGCCGCGACGATCAGCAGTCCCAGAATGAGCAGGGCGATGGAGCGCATGGCAATCAGCCTATCGGCAGTCGACTGCCGGGCCGCTTTGCTGACTGTTAGCCTTGCGGCGCACGAGCCGATGCCTGAAGGCAGCCGATGGGAGCCACCGATGCGACGCGCCGCCTGGAATTCTGACCGAACCCTCAGCCTCCTCGACGACCCGCAGCGTGCTCCCGGCGAGGGCGAAGTGCGAGTCCAGGTCGTCAACGCCGGCATCTGCGGCTCCGACCTGCACTGGTACCGCGGAGACTTCGAGCCAACGTCGATGCGCACGCCCGGCCATGAGATCGGCGGGATCGTCGCCGCCGTCGGCCCAGGCGTCGATCATGTCAAGGAAGGCGATGTCGTCGGCGTCGAGCCGCTGCTGCGCTGCGGTCAATGCGGACATTGCATCTCCGGCCACTACAACCAGTGCCAGGTCGCCGGAGGACTGATCGGCATCGCGGTCGACGGAGGCATGGCACAGGACGTCTTCGCGCCGGGCGTTGCCGTCTTCAAAGCACCGCCCAACGTCGACGGCGAAGTCGCAGCTATCGCCGAGCCGCTCGCCTGCGGCGTCCACGGCTACAACATGGCCACCCTGGGCCAGGGAGAAACCGTCCTCGTCATCGGAGCCGGCACCATCGGCCTCACCGCCCAACTCGCGGCCCAGGCCGCCGGAGCCAACGTCATCGTCCTCGCTCGACATCCGCATCAACAGGAAGCCGCCCGAGCGCTCGGAGCGGCCGAGGTGATCGGCGAGGACGATGCCGGGCAACAACGCCTCAAGGAGCTTACCGACGACGACGCCATCGACGTCGTCGCCGAGTGCGTCGGCGGGCACGCCGACACCATCCGCCAGTCCGTTGACGTCGTCCGCCGCCTCGGCCGCGTCATCGTGCTCGGCGTCTTCGCCATCGACAACGCCGGCTTCAATCCGCTCACCTTGCTCGGCAAAGAGATCACGATGGTCGGCGCCGTCACCTACGGGGCCCTGGGTGGACGAGCCCCCGACTACCAGCAGGCGCTGGAAGTCCTCGCCGGCTGCACGGAAGAGGCGCGGTCACTGATCACCCATCGATTCGGCCTTGACGGCATCAACCAGGCATTCGATACCGCCCTCGACAAGAGCTCAAAGTCGATCAAGGTCCACATCACGCCAAACGCGTGAAGGCGCGCTCCCTCTCCCAGTCCCCGACTCGTTCGGGGACCCGCTTGGTCCTCAGGCAGCCACCTGAATGAATCAGGGGTTGGAGCCGTTGCCGCCCCTTGGCGAGGGAGTGCCGTACTAGAAGATCGCCAACGGATTCGCCGGACTCCCTGTCCCGCCGATGATCCGCAGCGGACTGAGCACGAACTGGAACTCGTGCCGTCCGTAGCGATTGGCGGCTTCGGCGACATCCTCGAGTTGCATGTTGTCCATCAGCCAGAGTCCCATATGCACAATCCCGACGGCGTGGATCGGAATGCCCAGCGTCTGATAGCCCGACGGGTTGACATCGGTCGCCGTGTCCGCGCCGATCACCGCCGCTCCGCGCTCGTGCAGCCACGGCAGACAGGCGACGTGGTATCCGGGGAATCCGGTCTCCAGCAGCGCCTCCCGCCCAACCTCTCGCTTGCGCTTGCCGTAGCCCGTGCGCAATAGAACTGCGTCGCCCACGCGCACCCTGACGCCCTGGCGTTCCTCGGCCGCTTCGAGATCCTCCGGGAAGACGCCCTCACCCGGTTCCATCCAATCGACGCCCTTGGCCGCCGCCACATCCAGCAGCACTCCGCGAGTCACGATCCCGTCCCGCAGCTCAGTGATCGGCAGGTTGGTCGCGCCCGCGGTCGAGTTCACCAGCCGCGCCTCCTTGCCGTTGTACATCTTTCCGTCCCAGAAGATGTGACACAGTCCGTCCAGATGTGTGATCGCATATCCGTGATAGACCAGTCCGAAAAACTCCATCGCACCGCCCATACGCGACACCCCAGCCTCGGCGATCGCCGCCGCCGACTCACCGGTCGCAACCATGAACCGCTGCGGCGTGCCCATCGCGTGGTCCGGCTGATGCGTGTTCTCGATGTCCCAGGCGCACGATACAGACACGCCCTCAGTCACCAGCGCCGCAGCCGCCCGGCGCACTTCGGGCGTCACATAGTTCAGCGTGCCCAACTGATCATCGTCGCCCCATCGTCCCCAGTTGGACAGCGAGTCCATCATCGCCAGCACGTCAGCTTCGGTCGGTACGTTCGGCATTGGAGGTCCCCCTCTAGGTCATCAAGCCAGGTCATCGATCCAGGTCAGATTGACGCGCACAGGCTACTCGTTGGCCGACCTGCTAGCGTTGCCTGCGGACACATGGAAACTCCACACAGACAAGGACTTCAACCATGACCGACGCGCCAATCGGCGGATGGACCGAGCCACGATTCGACGCGGTCCGCGAAGCCTTCGCGACAAACTTTGCCGAGCACGGAGAAGTCGGCGCAGCGGTCTCCGTCTACCTCAACGGCGAGCCCGTCGTCGACCTCTGGGGCGGCTGGTACGACGCCGACCATGAGCGCGAGTGGGACCGCAACACGCTCGTCAACGTCTTCTCCACGACCAAGGGCCTGGCCGCCTTCTGCGCCCACCGGCTCGCCGAGGAAGGCCGGCTCGACTTCGATGCGCCGGTCTCCGAATACTGGCCCGAGTTCGCCCAGGCTGGCAAGGGCGACATGCCCGTCCGCTGGTTGATGTCGCACCGCGCCGGCATGGCCGCCGTCCGCCGACCGTTGGTCATGGAAGACCTCTACAACTGGGACACCATGTGCGAGGCACTGGCCGAGCAGGAGCCCTGGTGGACGCCGGGTGAACAGCACGGCTACCACGCCCTGACCTACGGCTGGCTCGTCGGCGAGGTCGTCCGCCGCATCGACGGACGCTCCATCGGCCGCTACTGGTGGGATGAGTTCGCCGCGCCCCTCGGACTGGACGCGCACATCGGCACCGGACCCGAGTTCGACGGCCGCATCTCGACCCTGATCAACGCGCCGGTCGATCCCGATGCCCCCAACCTCGTTGAAATGATGGGCGAGGACAGCGTCGGCGCGGCAGCATTCTCCAACCCACCCATCGCCGGACCCGACGAAGACAACATCACCGGCAGCCGAGGCTGGCGCGGCGCGGAAATCCCCGCAGCCAACGGACACGCCACAGCGCGCTCGCTGGCCCGCCTCTACGGAGGCGCGGCCAACGGAGGCGAGATCGACGGCATCCACGTGATCAACCCCGACACCCTCGAGAACGCCATCGCCGAACAGTCCAAGGGTCCCGACACCTGCCTGATGATCCCCACCCGCTTCGGCCTCGGATTCATGCTCACCGGCGAGTTCATGCCCCTCGGACCCAACCCCCGAGCCTTCGGCCATCCCGGCGCCGGCGGATCCCTCGGCTACGGAGACATCGACGCCAACATCGGCTTCGGCTACACCATGAACCAGATGCAGAACAACCTCAGTGGAGACCCTCGAGTCAACGGCCTCATCGACGCCGTCTACGCCTCGCTCTAGCTTCTAGCGCATAGGGAGCTGCCGACTCCTACCCACTCTCCCCATCTGAAGGAGACGCCGCTTCCTCTCTCACTCTCTCCCCTTCTGGGGAGATGCTGACTCCCATCCTTCTCTCCCCCCTCTGGGGGGAGATGCCGAAGGCAGAGGGGGGCTCCCAGCCACAAGGACCAACCATGACCACTCCAATCCACGGATGGAACGACCCGCGCTTCGACGCCGTCAGACGAGCGTTCGAGAGCAACTTCGACGAGCGCAACGAAGTCGGCGCAGCCGTCGCCATCTACCTCAACGGAGAGCCCGTCGTCGACCTCTGGGGCGGCTGGTACGCGCCCGACCGTGAGCGCGAATGGGATCGCAACACGCTCGTCAACGTCTACTCCTCGACCAAGGGGCTCACAGCGTTCTGCGCTCACCGGCTGGTCGAACAGGGCAGGCTCGATATCGACGCCCCAGTCGCCGAGTACTGGCCCGAGTTTGCCGCCGCCGGCAAACAGGACATCCCGGTCCGCTGGCTGCTCTGCCACAAGGCAGGCATGGCCGCCGTCAAGCGCGAGCTCGTCGCCGAGGACATGTTCAACTGGGAAACCATGACCTCGGCCCTCGCCGAGCAGGAGCCCTGGTGGACACCCGGCGAGAAGCACGGCTACCACGCCATGACCTTCGGCTGGCTGGTCGGCGAGGTGGTCCGCCGGATCGACGGCCGCTCGCTGGGTACGTACTTCCGCGAGGAGTTCGCCGCGCCCCTAGGCCTCGACGCCCACATCGGCACCGGTCCTGAATTCGACGCCCGCATCTCGACCGTGATCGAACCCCAGATCGCCGCCGAGTTCCCGCCCACCAGCGACCTGTTCGGCGACCCCGACAGCGTTGGCATCGTCGCCGTCGTCAATCCGCCGGTCTTCAACCCCGGCGGGCCGGCGATGGCGTCGCGACGCGACTGGCGGGCCGCCGAGATCCCCGCCGCCAACGGACACGCGACCGCCCGCGCCCTGGCCCGCATCTACGGCGCCGCCGCCAACGGCGGCCAGATCGACGGCGTCCATGTCCTCAGTCCGGAAACCATCGAGAACGGCATCGAGGAACAGACCAACGGCCCCGACGCCTGCATCGGCATCAACACCCGCTTCGCACTCGGCTGGGCCCTCACCGGAGAATCCACGCCCTACGGCCCCAATCCCCGAGCCTTCGGCCACTCTGGCGCCGGAGGCTCCCTCGGCTACGCCGACCTCGACGCCAACATCGGCTTCGGCTACGTCATGAACCAGATGGGCACCGAAGTCGCCCACGACCCCCGCTGCACCGTCCTCATCGACGCCCTCTACGCGTCCCTCTAACGAGTCTTCCAGTCCCCGATTCACTCGGAGCCTGCCCCCGACCTGATCGGGGGGACCCGCCCGGCTCTCCCTTCGCCCCCGTCTTCGACGCTACACACCCCGGATCAGACTCCCGCCGTTCCCCTATCGCCTCCCAAACTGCGTAGGATAAGAACATCAGTCCGTTCTGAACAGGGAGGCCATCCTCATGCCAACTCCGCTCCACTACCGCGCCACCGTCCACCGACTCGCCTGCCTCGCCGACCCATCCAGGCCGGCCTACATTGCCGTCGCCGCCGCGGGTGCCCTCGCACGCATGCTCTCCCCCGCCAACCCCCAACGCCGAATCATCCAACAGATGCTCCAGGCCACCGACGCATTCGAGCTCGCACGCCATAAGCTCCGCGACCTCTACGACCGCGAACCAGCCGTCCCCGCCTCCGAACATGGACCATCCTGCGACGCCCGCATCGAGGAGGAGGAGCTGTCCGAGCAAGATGACGACCCGTTGTAACGCGGGTCTTCTCTTTTTTTTCGCGCCTGTTTTTTTTCTGGGGAGGACTCACCTGCTCTCAGCTTCGCCGTGAGCTGACAAACCGCCGGAAAAGTCCCCGCCGAACACAGCCCCTGGGCCGGCGTCAGACCTTCGCGAGACCCTCGGCGATCACCCCGTCATCCGCCAGCCGGGAGATCTCCGACGAGCTCAGGCCGAGCAGCTCGCCGAGCACATAGTGGTTGTCCTCGCCGTAACGCGGCGCGCCCCGGTCGATCGGCCCGCCCATGAACGGCGGAGTCTCGCTCCACTTGACCGGCACCTCCTTGGTCGGCCAGGGACCCATCTCGGAATGTTCGACCTCGGTCAGCCAGTTGAGGTGGGCGAGCTGCGGGTCGCCCTCGAACCGGTCCTGGGCGTCCTGGCAAACGCCGGCGGCGACTCCGGCCTCCTGCAGTCTCGTCATCAAGTCCCAGCGGTCATGTTGACGCGTCCACTCCGAAATCCGCTCGTCCAATTCGTCCTGGTTAGCCAGCCGATCCGCCAACGTGGCGAAGCGGTCCGATGCCGCCCACTCCGCGTCGCCCATCACCCGCCGCAGCGACTGCCAGTCCGACTCGTCGAAGCAGCCGAACGCGACCCAGCGGTCGCTGGACTCGATGTCGTCGCGGCATCGGAACGCGCCATGCGGGGCGGCCGGCTTGTACGGCGAGCGGTTGCCGTAGCGCTGCCAGATCGTCCCGTTGGCCGACCACTCGAGGACCGACGTGCCGTTCAGATAGATGCCCGCGTCAACCTGTGAGGAGTCGATCCACTGACCCTTGCCGGTCCGGTCGCGGTAGTACAGTGCCGCCATCATCGCGTTGGCGAGGTTGTACGCGCCGAACCAGTCGAGGTAGCTGTACCCCCAACCGGCCGGAGCATATGGCTCCGGCAGGCCCGATAACTCGGAGATCGCGCCGAAGGACGCGGCGATCGGACCGACGGTGCGGTATCGCCCGTAGACGCCGACCTGGCCCATCCCCGATTGCGACAGGTAGATGATGTCCGGCTTGATCTCCTTCATCACCTCATAGCCCAGGCCCCAGCGCTCCATCACGCCGGGCGAAAAGCCCTCGGCGACGATGTCCGAAATTGACACCAGTTGCTTGGCAATCTCCAGCCCGCGGGGGTCGCGCAGATTGAGTGAGAGTCCGCGATGTCCTGCGTGGAAGTCGTTGAACTGCCCTGAGCGGTTGATCGTCGAGTTGTCGGGCGGCAACGGTCCATCGTTGATCCCCAGGACTTCACGAGCTCCCTTGCCGCCTTGCGGAAACTGAGCCATGCCGACCCGCAGGTCCATGTTCTGATGCCACTCGACCTTGATGTCCTCCGCGCCCAGCGCCGACAGGAATCGCGGCGCGCCGCCCGAGGCGAGCCACCAGGTGAAGTCGAGAATGCGAACCCCCTCGAGCGGAAACGGCGTCCCCCACCTGGACACCGAGCACTCCCCTTCCGGGATATCGGCTCGGCCATTCCCGTTCTGTTCTCCGCCCGCTCCGCGGAGAGAGATGCCAGAAGCCTGCCCCACACGCAAGGAGCCGGCGTCCAGCTCGCCGAGGATCTCCTCGTTGTGCTCTCCGAGCAGCGGGGCGCGCGGCCCGACCTGCCACGACGTCTCCGACGAAACCCACTTGCTCGACGTGTAGATGAACTCTGCCGGTTTGCCATCAACCTCGTGTTCTGGATGCGCCACCCTGGCGAAGCTCCCCCGCTCCCACCAGTGAGGATCGAGCGCGTTCTCATGCGGTTTGCGCAACGGCGCCCAGAGGTGACCCAGGTCCTGCGCTTCGCGCCAGGGCACGTCTTCGAACCGGAACTTGCGGATCAACCGCTGCGACACCTCCTGCAGGTGGGCGGCGGTCTCGCCTCTGGAGCGCGTGTTCGCGCCGCCCGACTCCGGCGCTTTGTCCTTCAAATCGGCCGCCATGTCGTAGCTGTCCAGGAAGTCGATCAACGACTGAGACCGTCCGCGCGGCAGCGCCATTACCCAGCGCCCATCCTTGGTCGGACCAATCATCGGCAACGGCGAGACCACCTCAGCCGCATGGCGGCAGGTCTGCCGGAAGAACCGCGCCCGCCGATAGACCCAACTCATCAGATCAAGCTCGGTGTTCTTGGCAACCGCGTCATGCACCGCGGTGTGCAATGTCTGCGCTCGGCCGGAACGCCCCCGATCAATCAGCGCCCCAATCGCATTCATCACGGTCAGCTCCCCGGCGATGTGGTACGCCTGCCACATCTGCGGCGCGATAGGGGGAGTGTCGTACGTGCCGTCGGGCCGAGGGTCATAGCCGCAGTTCATCATCGGCCCACCCAGCGCCAGGTGGACCAGATCCGAACCCCGATAGTCAGCCCACGGCCCCGAATCGCCAAACGGAGACATCCGGGCAATCACGATGTCCGGGTTCGCCTCGCGGACGGCCTCCTCGTCGGGTCCCTGTTGCTCAAGGTCGGACTTCGGTCGAGCGTCGAGGAACAGGTCAGCCGTGCCAAGCAGGTTCAGCAACGTCGAGCGACCATCATCGGCGTTCAGATTGAGCGTCAACGATCGTTTGCCGATGCTGTAGTGCCACCAGAACAGCGACCGCTCGAGACCTGGGTCATCCTGGTAAAACGGTCCGATGCTCCGAGTAGAGCATCCATCGGGGGGCTCAACCTTGATCACTTCTGCGCCGAGGCCAGCAAACAGCTTGCCGGCGTAAGCGGAGACCTCGTCCCCGACTTCGATCACGCGCACGCCGTCAAGGAGATGTTCGTCGTTGGTCATGGAGAAATCCTGCACTGTCGCATCTCAGAGGATGATATGCGCAGACACAGGAAATTCTCGTGTGAGTGGCTGGGCGAGCTAGGCCCGAGGCAGGCCCAGACCTCGGGTGGCGATCACGTTGCGCTGAACCTCTGAGGTTCCGCCTCGGATCGTGGCGGGAACCATCCCGACGTAGTTGCGAGTGAATGTGCTGGCCGGCGGCGAGTCGCTCCAGTGCTGAGCGTGGAGGCCGAAGACCTTGGTCGCGGTCAGCGCCAGGCGCTGGCTCAGCTCGGAGGCGAACAGCTTTGCCGTCGAAGCCTCGTAGTTCGGCACCAGACCCGCCGACTGCATCGAGATGATGCGGAAGCTGAACTGGTACAGCGTTTCGGTCTCGACGTAGCGGTCGACGATCTCCTGCCGCAACTCCGGCGTGACACGCTCGCGGGCGCCCTGGTCGTTGTTCTGGATGTGCGTGATCAACTGGCGAAGCTGGCGGCGCGCCGCGACCGTGCCACCGATGTTAGAGCGCTCGAAGTCCAGCAGCGTCATCCCCACGTACCAACCGCGATTGAGCTCGCCCACGAGGTTGTTCGCGGGAATGCGGACATCCTCGAAGAAGACCTCGTTGAAGTAGTGGTCGCCGTTGATGTTGATCAACGGCCGCACCGTGATCCCGGGCGTCTTGATGTCGTCGATCATCACGAACGAGATGCCGCGATGCTTGGGCGCGTCCGGGTCGGTGCGGACGAGGGCGAACATGGCGTCGGCCGTATGCGCGGCGGAGGTCCAAATCTTCTGTCCGTTGATGATGAAATCGTCGCCGTCTCGAACGGCGCGGGTGGTCAGCGAGGCAAGGTCGGAGCCGGAGCCGGGTTCGCTGTAGCCCTGAGCCCAGGTGACATTGCCGTCGAGGATCGGCGGCAGATACTTCGCCTTCTGCTCGTCCGACCCGTGGACGATCAACGTTGGGCCGAGCATGTTCACACCGGATCCGCCGACGCCTGGCGCACCGGCTTCTGCAATCTCCTGGTTGAAGATGAACTGCTCCATCGGCGTCAGGCCGCCGCCGCCGTACTCGGACGGCCAATGCGGCGCCACCCAGTGCCGCTCGGCAAGCGCGGCGTGCCAGTCAATGGCCGCCGCGTACTCGACCGGGTCACTGGACTTGCGGTCGTTCTCCCAGGCTCGCTCTGGCATCGCGCCGCGAGCGGCCAGATCGCGGTAGCGCCTGGGCAGACGCTCGGCGATCAGAGACGACACCTGGCCGCGGAACGCGGCCTGTTCGGGCGTGTCGTTCCAGTCCATCGGAATGTCCCGTCTCGCTCAGGTCGCAGGAGTCACGAACGCCTAGAGGCCCGGCACCGCGAGCGCGACGGCCGCCTGGATTTCGTCCAGGGTGCGGTTCACGCTCATGCCGATCAGGTCCATGCGGGCGAGCTGTTCGATGCGGGTTTCGACGCGGTCGAGGTACTCGCGGGGAAGCAAGAGCTCGAGCAGACGGCTGGCCCGCGCCAGACCGATCAGGGCGACCGTCTCGGGGTCGGGGATCTCGTCGGAGAGGAGGGTATCGATCAGCTTGCGCTGGACATCGCGGACAACCTGTGGATCGACCGGCGGGAACTTCTCCGACTTGAGCACGATCAGCCGGCGTCCGGCTTCCCGCTGGATGACGTGTCGATCGGTCAGGTCTTCAATGATCTGCTGTCGAAGCACGAGCGAGTATCGCGCGATCTCGGAGATCCAGTATGAGATCGGCTGATTGGGCGGGCCGGAATTGATCTGATGAAGCACACTGTCGAGCAGCGGATTGCCGGTCGAGTCAGCGGAGATGATGAACAGCCGGTTGGGGTCGGTATCGATCCGATTCAGGAACGACAGGTCCAGCAGCGACGCTCCGGCAATCGCGTAGTCGAGCCGGCCGTCGTATGGCCGGTCGAGCACTCCGTCTTCGCCTAGTCCCAACAGGACGATCTGATCGCTGATAGAAAGTTCGGGCATCACTGTCCCCTTCGAGTCATCGGAAGATCCACGCCGCGGCACCGGCAGAGACGATGCAACGCATAGGGCAATCCTAACCGACCATCGAACGGCCTCCTATGTCGCAGTGGTTCCTGACCGGCTCAGAGCCAGGGCTCAATCGTTACGTTGACCGCTGGCTCGCCGGTTTCGCCGGCGAGCGTATCGATCGCGGTGGCGGCGTCCTCCAGTCCGAACGCGTGCGTATGCAGACGCTCCAACGGGAAGCGGCCGGAGCGAATCGTCTCGACCGCCTGGACGAAGGATTCATGGTCGACGCCGAAGACGCCCCGAACCTGCAGGTGGCGCATGACGATGTCGTCGGAGTTGAACTCGGGGACGCGGCGTCCGCCCTTGAGTCCGGCCAGCACAACAGTGCCGCCGCGGCGAGCCATCTTCATCGCCTCCGAGACGGGATCGGTCGCGTACGGCGTGACATCGATGACCACGTCAGCCCCGCGGCCGTCAGTGGCTTCGAGGACTCGTTCGACCACCGGGTCACTGTCTGCGACGAGGGTGAGGTCTGCCCCGAACTCGCGAGCGAGCGACAGCTTGTGCTCATCGCGCGCCAATCCGGTGGCAATGATCGTCCCCGCTCCGGCCGCGCGCGCGGCGATGATCGAGCAGATCCCACGCTGTCCGGCACCGAGCACGACCACGGTTTGTCCGACTTGCAGGTTGGCGGCATTGACCGCCCAGGAGAATCCGGCGCCCAGCGGATTGTAGAGAGCAGCGAGCCGAGGTGGCATGTCATTCGGCATCCGGTGCATCACGGTCGAGCGATGCAGATAGAGATACTCGGCATAGCCGCCCCAGAGGCCGGGCGATCGGTCGGTGAGCGTGTAGCCAATGCCGGCGCCGTCGCTGCACTGACGACCGTCGAGACAGTGCGCGCATCGCCCGCAGCGAACCCCGGGCTCGACCGAGACGAGATCGCCGACCTCAACGCCCCATCGCTCGCGGGCGCGCTCTCCCAAGGCCGCGATCCGGCCGACGGGCTCATGTCCGGGAATCACAGGGACCTGGGACGAGAAGTGTCCGTTGAACTGCTCGTAGTCGGAGCCGCAAATGCCGCACACTTCCATCCGCAGCAGACCATCGTCAGGGCCAAGCTCGGGAATAGGAAACGACTGCATCTCAAGCTGGCGGACACCCGTCAGAACCATCGCGCGCGCTGAGTCTGGAATCTCGGGCATTTGCGAAGGGTGCACAGAGGCTGACACTAACCAGCTCCTAACGCTGATCGATCAGAGGCTGAAGGCGGGCCGTCCGCTCTTCGCTGGCCTGCATGTGGCGGGCGCGCTCCTGCCCGAGCGGCGTCTCCGGGTCCTCCAGCAATCCGCCGCCGCGAGCGTCACGGATGCCGCCGTCCATGACGAGGTAGGTGCCGGTCATGAAATCGGCGTCCGGCCCGACCAGAAAAGAGATCAGTCCGGCGATGTCCGAGGGCACACCGGAGCGCCCGAGAGGCGTCGCCTCCTCCAGTGCCGTCCGGATCGGTCCTCCCTCATCACCGGCCAGTGAATGGGCGAGGGGCGTGTCAATCACACCGGGTCCAATCGCGTTGATGTTGATGCCGTGAGGTCCGAGGTCTCCCGCCCAGCCACGAACCATCATCGCGACGCCTGCCTTCGTCGCCGAGTAGCTCCACATCCATTGGCTGGTGTTGAGCGCCGCCAGCGATGAGATGCAGACTATGCGCCCACCACTGCCGGCAGCGACCATCCGCTGGGCCGCTGCCTGCACGGTGAGAAACACTCCAGTCAGGTTGATGTCGACCTGGTCTTGCCAGTCCTTCAGCTCCATGTCGAGCACCGAGCCCCCGCGACCAATTCCAGCGTTGGCGACGGCGATATCGATGCTGCCAAGTTCGCTGACGCAGGCGTCGGCGGCGTCCTGGACCTGATCCTTCGAGGCGACGTTGCAGCGCACGATCTGTGCCGAGCGTCCGAACTCACGGACCATCGACGCCGTCTCTTCCGCTGCTTCAAGGTCGATCTCGGCGATGCAGATGTCGGCGCCGTCGCGAGCGAGCCGGACCGCAGTCCCTTGACCGATGCCACTTCCCGCGCCAGTAATGAATGCAACCTTGCCTGACAGATCTGCCATCTCTCGCCTCCGATGCGCGCGGAGTCTGACTCTGAACTAGAAGGTAACGAACGTCATACGGCGGCAGAACTAGAGGGACGAGTATTGTCGCCCGACGCCCTCGCCGGAGCGAACGAGCTCGCCCTCTTCGACGAGCGCTTCAAGGTGCGCCGCGGTCTCCGACATCGCCATCGTGAGCTGCATCCGATCCTTCGCCCGCTTGGGAAAGGTTCGAATCGCGATGTCCCTGACCGTGTGGTTGCCATCGGCGACGGCATTGAGCATGTCCTGCCGGCGGATCTGATGATGTTCGAGTATCTCACCCGCGCGTTCCGCCGGGTGTTCAATGACCGCCTCATGGGCAGGCAGTGCGATCGAAGCGTTGAGTTCCTGAACCAAACCCAGGGACTGTTCGAAGTCGGGAAGCGGCGAGCGGCGCTGATCGGGCCACATACCGATGTGCGGAGTGATCCGGCCCAGCAGATGATCGCCGGTGAAGAGAGCATTCTGGTCAAGGTCACGGACACACAGGTGGCCCTCCGTATGACCCGGCGTCCAGATGGCCTCGAACTCGCGGCCGCCGATATCAATCGTTTCGCCGCCCGAGAGCAAGCTCGGTTCGGGCATCGGAAGGTCGATGTCCTTCAGCGCATCGCGCATCTTCGAGAACATACCGTCGCCGGCTTCCTGCGATTGTTCGCCTTCGAACTCGTGATCGTCGAGCGCCTCAGTCCAACCGCTGGAGAAGCGACGCCGGAACGCGTCGCCGCTGCCGTCGTCCGACTCGCGCATCTGCTGCATCCGCCGCATGCGCTCCCAATCGGCTTCGTGGACGTAAACGTCACAGCCAAAGGCGCGCTGGAGGCGCCCGGCGAAGGCGGTGTGATCGGGGTGGTAGTGACTGATGAAGACCGCCTCGAGTCGACGGCCGTCGGTGAGCAGCGGCTCAATCTCGGTTTCAAGCTTGTCCACGCCTTGGGGCGTCGGGAACCCGGCATCGAACATCGCCCAGCCATTGCCGGTTGGGATCAGCCAGACATGGACATGCCCCAGCGGCGGGAACATGGGCAGGGTGAAGCGAAGGATGCCGCCAGGCAGTTCGGGAGCGTCCGTCAGATCAACCATCTAGCGGCTACCACGAAGTCGCGGGTCGAGGACATCCCGCAGGGCGTCACCGAGAACGTTGAAGCCGAAGACGAGCGAGGTCAAGGCGAGACCGGCCCAGAGCGATGTCCAGGGCGAATAGACGATGAACTGGCGTCCGTCGGCAATCATCTTCCCCCACGACACATCGAGCGTGCCCAAGCCAAGGAAGCTAAGCGCTGCTTCGGCGAGGATGAATGCACCGATCGTGATCGAGAAAATGACGATCAGGGGCGCGAAAATATTGGGCAGGATGTGGAATCCCATCACTCGTGTCGAGTTTGCGCCGATCGTACGAGCTGCCTCGACGTACGGCATCTCGCGAATCTGGATCACGCTCCCTCGGACAATCCGATTAGTCGGCGCAATCCCCAACACCGAGAGCGACAGCGTCACCCACAGCGCTGAGGGATCGGTGATCGAAGCGATCAGAAGCAGGAATGCGATTGGCGGGAAGCTCTGAACGGCGTCAAGAATGCGGTTGATGACCAGATCGACCGAACCTCCAAATGAGCCTGAGATTAGACCGGTCGCTGTGCCGGCGATTACGCCGATCAGCGTGGCGAAGAATCCGATGTACAGCGATAGCCTTGCGCCCTCGGTGACCCGCGAGAACAGATCGTGTCCGGCACGATCGGTTCCAAACCAGTGTTTACCCGAAGGTCCCAGCAGCGAGGCGGTAATCAGTGGATTGTCAGTTCCAGCGGCGAGCAAGCTGTCGACGTCGACGATGGTGCCGTCCTGGATCTCGATCTGTTCCTCTTCGATCAGGGTCTCCAGCAGCAGTCCGGCCTCGATCTGCTGCAGCGCATAGTCGACCATTTCGGCCTGAACGTTGACGTCAGCAGCGGGCTCGCCGAAAATCTCGGGTTCGCTGACGATGGCGCGGAGCTCAGCGTCCGAGGTGTCGGCGGAGAGGCCATCAAGCGCGTTGGCGAGCTTGTCATCGGCGTACTTGACGGAAGGGATTTCGAACACGCTGCGCGAGTCGTAGCGCCCGATTCCCAACCAGCCTCCGCCGTCACCGACGGTACCAACGGCGATCACGCTCCAGAGCACGACGATTATCACGCCGGCAGCGCCGAGGCGCTTGGTCACCATGAAGTCGCGGAAGGAGACCAGGGCGCGCCGCAGGCCGGTCGCCTGATCGATGCGCAGACCCTCAGTCGCGGCAAAATCGTCGAGTTGATCGGTGGCGCCGGATTGCTGGCTCATGGTCTGCTCGGTTACCTGGCGAACTTCTAGGTGTAGCGGATGCGCGGATCGATCAGCGCGTAGCTGATGTCGATCACGATGTTGACGATGATCACAAACAGCGCGAGGAAGAACACCGCCGTCTGGATCACTGGGATGTCTGCCTGGTAGAGCCGCTGCAGCAGCATGAGTCCGACGCCGGGGATGTTGAACAGCACTTCGAGGATGATGTTGCCGCCGACCAGGGCCGCCAACTGCAGTCCGAACACGCTGAGCACCGGCACGAGCGCGTTGCGAAGCGCGTGCCGGCGGATCACGGCTCGCTCGCGCAAGCCCTTTGACCAAGCCGTGCGCACGTAGTCCTGACGCAGGACCTCGAGCAACTCGGAGCGAGTGATGCGCATTAGTCCGGCGCCGGCGGCTATGCCGCCCGCTACAGCCGGAATCGTGTAGAGCGCAAAGAACCCATCAACCGAGGTAAAGATGCTCCGCGCCTCCTCGTCGGTGAGCGGGATCGACCAAATCCCTCCTTCGAAGATGCCACCCGGCGAGACCACAAAGATCATCATGGTCGCGATCCAGAAGGAAGGCGCGGCCAAGGCCAGGATGGCGAATCCTCGCAGTCCGTAATCGAGCGCCTGGTCCTGCCGCATCGCCGAGAGGATGCCAACCGGCAACGCCACGGTGACTGCCACGATCAACGCGTAAGCATTCAGGTGCAGCGTCCGTGGCAACGAGCGCAGGAAGATGTCCATCGACGGTTCGTTGGTCTGGAAGGACGGTCGGAACTGGAACCGGATCGTGTCCCACAGGTACTCGATGTACTGCTGGCCCAGCGGCTTGTCGATGCCAAGCTGATGTTTGATGCTCGCCTCGGTGATCTCTCGGGTCGGCGAGATGTAGATGTCGCCGGGTAAGAGCGGCGTATCGACGGTCAAGGAGCCATCTTCATTGGCGGGAGTGCCCTCCAAGTTGACGTTCATGTAGTCGTCGGGGGAGACGCGGTTGACTTCGGCGAGTTCACGTAAGGTCGTGCTCTCGCGCAGGGTCAGAGTGACGCCGGCGGGCGCGAACGGCTGACCGGCGAAGGTGCCGAATTCAACGTCGGGGTTGCGCTCCTGAAGCAGCGCGATGCCCGCTTCATTCTCCTCGGGCAGGGAAAGCCTCGAGGTCCGGGCGATAGACGAGAGGAGTTGGCCATCGATCACCACGATGGTCGAGCCGGGCCGAAGCTCAGATCCGGCATCAAGATTGGGGTTGACGGCAACGATGTCGTCAACGGCAGCCCCATACTGCGCCGCAACTGAGGCGACAGTGTCGCCACCGACGACGCGATGCAGGGTGCGTTCGACCTCCAGCTCGCCGACGATCTCAGCTTCAATCTTGGTCGCGCCTGATGCTTCCAAGTTGGACAGCTTGATTGTGACGTAGTCGCCCGGCAACGCATTCAGCACGAGGAAGAGGATCGAGATAACCAGCCACAAGGTGGGGATCACAAGCAGGAATCGTCGGATCAGGTACTTCTGCATGTGATCCCGTCACTCCTGCTTGAGCAGGATGCTGCTGGGGAAATCCGGCCTCGCTCGGCGATGTCGCTCGCCGGCTGCTTCGGCTCCCTTGCCATGCAGGCAGGGGAGCCGAGCGCGGTTCGTCCTGACAGACCCGGTTGTTATGCCGGGTACTCGGCGTGTTGGGTGTCGACCCAGGCCGTGTCGAAGTTGTGGGAGTCGTGCGCGAACTGCCAGGTGTGGTCCGGGCGGTTGACGTACGGCCACCAGATTGTCGGCGCGATACCGTTCATCACACCGAACCAGCCGAAGATGCCGTCAAGGCCGTGCTCTTCATCGACGCCGAGGCCGATTCGCTGCACCTTGAGTCCCATGTCGCGGCGCTGTTCGGTGTCCAGCGTGACCGCCATCTCGTCAACGATCTCCTCTGTTGGAGCGTAGTTGTACTGGGTCAGGTTCGAGGCACCACCGACCTTGAGCGACAGCGTGAACTGCGCGGTTGGGTCGAGGTCGGCCGGAGGGTTGGTCCAGGTCGGCGCTCGGCCGGGGAAGGTCTGGTTGTCGTAGCGGTCCTGCATCACCGTGTACGGCTGGATGTCCAGCTCGACGTTGATGCCGGTCGCCTCGGCGTACATGTTGCGGGTCGTCTCGGTGATACCCGGGTAGGTCTGCTCCCAAAGGTCCGGGATGTAGATCGTGACTGTCCGGTCGGTGTCAAACCCGGACGCAGCAATCAACTCACGGCACAACTGGATGTCCTCGTCGCGGTTCAGGCGGAAGCCCGGAATCGTGCGCAGCTCCTCCGGCGGAATCGTCCAGTAGGTCGAGAACCAGGGGCAGAAGTGTGTCGCGGACGGCTTGGCCGCTCCCAGGTAGACCGCATCGATCAGCAGGTCGCGGTCGACCGCCACGTTCATCGCGTACGCGAAGCGCCGGTCGAGGTAAGGATTGCCCAGACCGTCCGAGCCTTCCCAGCCGGGCTGGTACGTGCCCATCACCGTGACGACGGTGAATCCGAACGCGCCCTCACGGACCTCATGGTCCGGGAAGTCACCGGTCAACTCCTCCACCTGTACCGCAGACAGCGGAAATCCACCGATGTCGATGCCCTTGCCGCGATAGGCGGCGTCAACGGCGGTCGCATCGGTCAGGTTGACGAACTCGACGGCGTCCATGAACGGCAGCTGGCTGCCATCCGACGCGTTCTTCCAGTAGTTGGGGTTGCGCTCAAGGTAGATGCCAATGTCCGGGTCGTAGGTCTGCGGAATGTACGGCCCGGTACCCGACGAGAGCTCGACGTTGGCGGTCTCGTCGCGCCAGCGAGTGCCGAACTCCTGGATGCCCTCGGGTGAGGTAATCCAAGAGAAGGGACGCAGAATGGTGCCGCCGAGGTAGGTCGCATCGGGGCCATCGGTGCGGGCGATGAAAGTGCCATCGTCGGGCACTTCCATCGAGGCGGTCTTCTTGAATGCATCCTGGCCGCGGAAGCGGGCGTCAGGGTTGCCCTCCGCGTCGAGCGCCTCGATCTGCCGTTCGAAGTTGAGCTGAATGTCGGAAGCGGTGACCTCGCGACCACCCTCTGTGGGGTACTGATCCCAGTAGCGCGCGCCTCGGTCGACGCTGAAGATGTAGGTCTCGGCATCGGGCAGCTCGGGCAAGGAGGTGATGTCCTCCTCCATGACCCCGCCTTCCTTCGTGGCCCAGCGGATCATGTAGTTCATGTAGAACCCCATCCAGTACTGGGTGGGGCCGAACACGCCACGATGTGGGTCGAAGAAGTCGTGGGTCGCAGCAGGGGTCGAGAAACGCAGTGTTCCGCCGTAGCGGTCGACGCTGGCGGCCTGTTGCTGTTGCTGTTGTTGGGCCTGGGCTGCCGTCTCCTGCTCTTCCTGGTCGGCCTGCTGTGCAGCCTGCTCAGCTTGCTGTTCCTGCGATTGCTGCTGCATCGCCTGCTGTTGCTGCTGCTGATCGGCCTGCTGTTGCATGGCCTGCTGCTGCTGTTGCTGCTGATCGGCTGTCTGAGCAACGGACTGTTGGTCGTCGTCATCGTCGCCGCCACAGCCGACGAGGGCCAAACCGGCGGCACCGACTCCTGCCCTTCCCGATGCGCGCAAGAGCGCGCGCCGACTCATCTTGTTGCGTCGAATGCGTTGCCAGTAGTTCCGCTCGGGCATGAATCTCGCTCCTTCTCAGCACGTCTAAGGCGCGTGCTGACAGTTGGCACAGTCTACTTGACGACGCCCAGTTCGCGCCAAAGACACGTGCCAGGCTCCCGCCGGACCGGCTGAGAGGTTGGACAGTTCAGCTTCAGGACTGGACTGGTCAGCGACTGCCACGGAGACGGGGATCAAAGACGTCCCGCAAGGCGTCACCGAGGACGTTGAAGCCGAAGACCAAGCTGGTCAGAGCGAGGCCGGCGAACAGTGACGTCCACGGCGACTGGACGATGAACTGGCGGCCGTCGGCAATCATCTTGCCCCAGGAGACGTCCAGCGTGCCCAGGCCGAGGAAGCTGAGCGCTGCCTCGGCGAGGATGAAGGCGCCGATCGTAATCGAGAAGATCACGATCAGCGGCGCGACGATGTTGGGCAGAATATGCAGCAACATGATCCGCGCGTTGGTCGCGCCGAGGGTGCGCGCCGCCTCGACGAACGGCATTTCCCGCAGTGCGATTACCGCGCCTCGCACGATGCGCTGGACAGGTCCGACCGCCAGCACCGAGAGAGCCAATGTCACCCAGAGCGCCGAAGGTTCAGTGACTGAACGAAGGAGCAGCAACAGCACAATCGGCGGGAAGGAGAGCAGCGCGTCCATCAGGCGGTTGATCGCTAGGTCGATGTTGCCGCCCAAGCCGCCAGAGATCAGCCCGATCGCGGTTCCGGCGACAACACCTATCAAGGTGGCGAAGAAGCCGATGTAGAGCGACAGACGCGCGCCTTCGGTGACGCGGGAGAAGAGGTCATGCCCGGCGCGGTCGGTGCCGAACCAGTGTTTGGGCGACGGACCCTGCAACGAAGCCGTCGTCAACGGAGTGTTGGTACCGGTGGCGAGCAGATCATCGACATCCGCGATGACGCCGTTGGCGATCTCGATTTGCGCTGGGTCTATCTCCTGTAGATGAGTGAGCAAGGTGCCGTCGGCGATTCGCCCTTCGACATACTCCAGCATGTCATCGAGAACGCCCGAATCCCTGGCCAGATCGCCGTAGACGGCGGGGTTAAGGAGCAGCTCGCGCAGTTCGCCGTCAGAAATGTCTGCCGGCTTGCCGTCAAGTTCGTTTGCGATCTTGTCGTCGGCAAAGCTGGCGTTGGCGACCTTGAAGACATCCTGCGAGTCGTAGCGACCGATGCCGAGCCAGCCGCCGCCTGAACCAACCGTGCCCACGGCGATGATTGACCAGACCACCACGAGCATCAGACCGGCAGCGCCGAGCGGCTTGGTTTTGAAGAATGAGACGAGCGCTCTCGAGACCAGTTGGAACGTGCTTCGTTCCTCGACGCGAAGTCCCTGGGCCTGCGCGAACTCTTCCAGCTGCGCAGAATTCGATTGCCGTTCGTCACTCATGGTGCTACCCCCGGGCCAACCGATTAGGTGTATCGAATACGCGGGTCAATCACCGCGTACGAGATGTCGATGATGATGTTCACGATGATGATGAACAGGGCGAAGAAGAACACCATCGTCTGCACGACCGGCAGGTCGGCCTGATTGATGCGCTGAATGAGCAACAGTCCGATGCCTGGGATGTTGAACAGCAGCTCGAGGATGATGTTGCCGCCGACCAGCGCTGCAATCTGCAGGCCGAGGACGCTCATCACGTTGACCAGGGCGTTGCGCATCGCGTGACGGCGAATCACTGTTCGTTCGCGGAGCCCCTTGGACCATGCGGTACGGACGTAGTCCTGTCGCAGCACCTCAAGCAGTTCGGACCGGGTGATCCGCATCAAGCCGGCTCCCGCTGCGATGCCGCCAGCGACGGCAGGAATCGAGTACAGGGCCAGAGCTCCGGTGAAGGAGGAGAAGACCGATCTCGCCTCTTCCGATGTCAGCGGAATCGACCAGATCCCGGCTTCTGAAATGCCTCCCGGTGTGACGACAAAGATCATCATCGTTGCGATCCAGAAGGAAGGCGCGGCCAGCGCGAGGATGGCGAACCCGCGCAAGGCATAGTCCAGAGGCCGGTCCTGCCGCATCGCGGACAGAATGCCGACCGGTAGGGCGATCACCAGGGCCACGATCAACGCGTAGACATTCAGGTGCAACGTCCGCGGCAAGGCGCGCAGGAAGATGTCCAGCGACCCTTCCTGGGTCTGGAAGGACGGCCGGAACTTCAACCGCACAGTCTCCCAGAGGAAATCGATGTACTGAGTGCCTAGCGGCTTGTCGATGCCCAGTCGATGCCGAATGTTTGCCTCGGTGATTTTGGTAGTCGGAGTCACGATCCGGTCCGAGGGGATGAGAATGTCTGTCCCCGCTTCTAAGGGTTCGGCCGGGTCTACTCCACGGTTAGCCGCGGTCATCGCTTCGAGGTCGCGACCGAATGCCGCGGCGAGCCCTTCAAGCGTGTCGCCCTCTTCGGCAACCACAAGTCCTGTTGGGATCAATTGCGTGTCGGCCGATAAGTTCCCGTCGGGATTGCTAGCGCTGCCGGTGGGATTGACCGCGAGGATGTCGCTGGCATCGATCCGGTTGACGTGCGCCAGTTCATCGAGCGTCAGAGTGTTCCGCAGGATCAGAATCGTCCCTGCTTCCGCGTAAGGCTGGCCCTGATACTGAGGAAAGTCAACGTCCGGGTTGCGGTCGAGCAGCAACTGCACGCCGGTATCCACTTCTTCAGGCAGTGAAATTTTCTCTCCGATGGCGATCTGCGACAGCAACTGGCCAGGAATGACGGTGATCCGGGTGCCGGGCCTGAGCTCGCCCGATGTGTCGAGATCCGGGTTCTGAGCGAGCAACGCGGAGACGGTCGTGGCGTTCTCCGTTGCGATGTCCTCCAGGGTGTCGCCCGAGATCACCCGGTGTGTCGTGTCCTCGACTTCTATGAAGCCGACGATTTCCGACTCGCGCTGCTCAGCGCCCTGGTTCTCAAGGTTGGAGAGCTTACGGGTGACGAAGTCTCCCGGCAGTGCCCGCAGAGCCAAGAAGAGCAGCGAGATCACCAACCAAAGCGTCGGAATCACGAGGATTAGGCGTTGGATGAGATATCGCTGCATCGCTGCTCCCGACTAGTTCGCTTCTGGCCGTCCAGACGTCGTGAGTCGTCCGCCCCTAAGCCGGGTAGTCCGGGTGAGTAGTGTCGACCCAGGTGTCGTCGTAGCGGTGACTGGCATGGGCAAACTGGAGCGTGTCGTCGTTGCGATGGACGAACGGCCACCAGACTGCCGGCGAGATACCGTTCATCACACCCGGGCTGTTGGCAACACCATCGAGCCCATAGTCAGGATGGGTCCCAAGCAGGATCCGCTGAGCCTCGTGGGCCAACTGCTGGCGCTGTTCCAGGTCCAGGGTGACCGTCATGGTCTCAGCGATCTCCGTCATGCGCGGGTGATCGTACGCGAGGTTGTTGGTGCTGCCGCCCGGGATGTAGTTGTTGTTGTAGGACGTTGTCGGATCGAGGTCGGAGGGCGGGTTCGTCCATTGCGGACCCTGACCGGGATACGTGCCTTCGATCCAACGCTGGAGGATGACCGTGTACGGCTGAACGTCGAAGCTGACCTCGAGGTCGAGGGCCTCGCGATACATGCCAACCTCAGTCTCAAGAATGCCCGGGTAGGTGCCTTCCCAGATGTCAGGCGCAATCAGCGTCAGTCCGCGGCTCCGGTCGTAGCCGGTCGCATCGAACAGTGCCCGGGCCTCTGCGATGTCAGCCTCGCGATCCGGGCGGAAGCCCGGCGTCTGCAGGAGCTCGTCCTCGGGAATCGCCCAGAAGGCGTTGTACCAAGGCGTCTCGCCCATCCCGGAGGGCTTTCCTGATCCGAGATAGACGGTGTCAATCATCAGGTAGCGATCGACCGCGACGTGCATGGCCTGAGTGAAGCGGCGATCGATCCAGGGATTACCGAGACCATCTTCTCCGGGATAATCGGCGTTGAAGTTCGCGCCGCCGGTGATGATCGTGAATCCGAACGCGATCTGTCCCTGGCCGTGGTCGGGGAAGTCGCCAAGAATGCTCTCAGCCTGGACGGAGGAGAGCGGGAACCCGCCCACGAAGATCTCACGTCCGCGGTATGCAGCCTCAACGGCGGTGGGATCAGTCAGGTTCGAGAGCGTGACAGTGTCGTTGTAAGGCAGCGGCTGCCCGTCGGCGCCCATCTTCCAGTAGTTGTCGTTGCGAACCATATCGATCCCGATGTCCGGATCGAAGTTCTGGGGGATGAACATTCCGGTTCCCGACGACAGTTCGACATTGGACGGCTCGTCGCGCCAGCGGTCGCCAAACTCCGTGATCGCTTCGGGGCTGGTGATCCAGCTAAACGGACGTAGGGGAACGCCCATCCAAGTCGCGTCCGGACCGTCCGTCTTGGCGACAAAGGTCGTCTCGTCCGGCACGTCCATCGAGGCGGTCTTGCGGAAGGCCGATGCCCCAAGGAAGGTACCGTCTTCAGCGCCATTAGCGTCGACGGCCTCGATCTGCCGCAGGAAATTCAATCGGATGTCCTCGGCAGTGACCTCGCGCCCGCCTTCCGTCGGGTACTGATCCCAGTAGCGAGCCCCCTGGTCAACGCGAAAGATGTATGTCTCGTCATCGGGAATCTCCGGCAACGAAGCGACATCCGCCTCAAGAATCCCCTGTTCCTTGTTGCGCCAGCGAATCAGATAGTTCATGTAGAAGCCCATCCAGAATTGGGTGGGCCCAAAGACGGCTCTGTGCGGGTCGAAATAGTCGTGGGTTGCAGCAGGCGTTGAGAACCGCAGGTCTCCTCCGCGGACGATATTGGACGCCGCGACTTGTTGCTGCTGCTGATCGTCGGCGTCAGCAACGGTTTGCTCTTGCTGGTCGGCTTGTTGGGCCTGCTGATCGGCAGAGTCCTCTGCCTGCTGTTGCTGGGCCTGCTGCTGCATGGCCTGCTGCTGTTGTTGCGGTTGGGCCTGCTGCTGCGTCGCCTGCTGTTGCTGTTGCTGCGGCTGAGCAACCTGCGAGGCACTGTCGTCATCGTCGTCGCCGCCGCAACCGACCAGCGCCAGGCCGGCGGCGCCCACCCCGGCTCGACCGGACGCCCGCAAGAGCG
Source organism: Dehalococcoidia bacterium (assembly GCA_022822855.1). Taxonomy (GTDB): domain Bacteria; phylum Chloroflexota; class Dehalococcoidia; order Bin125; family Bin125; genus Bin125. The sequence goes on along the minus strand of JAJDYG010000009.1, from coordinate 34,767 downwards.
TCCGGCGACTCATCTGCTTCCGCCTCAGCCGCTGCCAATAGTTTCGGTCGCTCATCCTGGGCCTCCCATTGTCTCGCTCAGCCTTGGATTGGCAGAGTGTAAGCCATTTGACACCTCACACGCCAACCCAAAACCACGGCGCAAACGACGCCGCCCGGCTGCGCGGCTCCCAGGTAGTGAGCCGAGTCGCAAGCCGGGCGACTAGTTGATCAGGCGGGGTACTCCTCGTGGGCGGTGTCGAGCCACAGCTCTTCGACGATCTTGTGGCCCTGGTGAGCGAACTGGTAGCCGTCGGGAATGACGTGGTACCACGGCCACGCCGCCTCGTTCGACACCGGGTTCATCACGCCCAGACCTGGTGAGAGCGATTCCCAGCCATAGTCGGGGTGGATGCCCAGCTGCAGTTCGACCATCTCGCGTCCGAGTTCGCCCTTGGCCTCGAGATCGAGGGTGACCTTCATCTCCTCAGCGATCTCAGTCACGCGCGGGTTCTCGTAGCTGTAGAAGTTCGCCGAACCGCCCGGCACGCGGCCGTTGAGCCAGTAGCTGGTTGGGTCGAGGTCGGAGGGCGGGTTAGTCCAGCAGGGAATCTGACCGGTGGAGGTGCCGTCGACCAATCGCTGGAGCAGGATCGTGTACGGGTCGATGCTGATTTCGACCCCGATGCCGAGACCGGACTCGTACATGTTCTTCGCCGTCTCGACGATGCCGGGGTAGCGCTGCTCCCAGACGTCAGGCGCGAACAGGTAGATCGATCGGCCTGTGTCGCGGAAGCCGCTGGCGTCCATCAGCTCGTTGGCTTCCTGAAGATCAGCCTCGTGATCGGCGCGGAAGCCTGGGATGTTCGTCATCTCCTCCTGGCTAGGTGACCAGAACGTGGAGAACCAGGGGATTTCTTCCAACACCGACGGCTTGGCCGAACCGAGATAGACCGTGTCGATCATCAGATACCGGTCGGTGGCCAGGTGGAAGGCGGCGGCGACGCGGCGGTCGAGCCAGGGGTTGCCCTCGCCGTCCTCGCCCGGCCAGTCGGGGTTGTAGTTGGTGCGGATCATGATCGTGAAACCGCCGCCGACCGTGTTGCGCTGCATCTGGGGGAAGTCGCCGAGCAGTGACTCGACCCGGCTGATGTTGAGCCAGGCGCCGTCCAACTCCTTCGAGCGCAAGGCGGTTTCGATCGCCGTCTCGTCGAAGAGGTTGTAGTACTCCATCCGGTCGACGTAGGGCAATTGCTGGCCCCAGGCGTCGTCCTTCCAGTAGTTCGGGTTGCGGTTCGCGACGAACACCTCGGTCGGCTCGTAGCTCTCGGCGATGAACGGCCCCGAGCCCGCGACGCGCAAGGTGGTCGGGTCGTCGCGCCAGACGTCCGATTCAGTGCCCCACTCGCGGATGCCCTCCGGCGCGGCCATCCAGCCAAACGGCCTCAGGAAGGTTGCCGACAGGTACGTGGAGTCGATCCCGTCCGACGTCGTGCGCAGCGTCGTCTCGTCAACTGCCTCGACCGACGCGATCTTTCGCCAGCTCGACAATCCCAGGAATGAACCATCCTCGGCGCCGGTCGAGTCGACGCCGGCCGTGTTGCGGTCGACGTTGACCACGATGTCTTCGGCGGTGATGTTGCGGCCACCCTCGGTCGGGTAGGCATCGTGCCACGCCGCGCGAGGATTGAGCGAGAACACGTACGTCGTCGGATCGGGGATCTCGGGCAGACCAGCGATGTCTGCCTCCATCTCCGCCTTCTCCTTGTTCTTCCAGCGGATCAGGTTGTTGTAGAGCATCGAGTGCATGAACTGGGTCGGTCCGAAGACACCGCGGTGCGGGTCCCAATAGTCGTGCGTCTCGATCGTCGATGAACGGCGCATCGTGCCGCCGTAGGTTGGAATGCCCGTCTCCGGAACGGCTGCAGCCGCTTGTTGTTGCTGCTGCTGTTCGGCGTCGGCGACCGCCTGCTCTTCCTGCTGGTCGGCCTGTTGCGCGGCCTGTTCGGCAGCCTGCTCTTGCTGCTGCTGCTGCATGGCCTGCTGCTGCTGTTGCTGCGCGGCCTGCTGCTGCATCGCCTGCTGTTGCTGTTGCTGCTGTTGAGCGACCTGCGAGACGCTGTCGTCATCGTCGTCGCCACAGCCGACCAGCGCCAAGCCGGTCGCGCCGACCCCGGCGCGGCCCGAGGCGCGCAGCAATGCACGCCGGCTCATCCGATTCCGCCCCATGCGTTGCCAGTAGTTCCTACCGTCTTGTCGCTCGCTCATCCGCTTGCTCCTTTGCTGTTCGGTTCGGCAGCAGATTGGCGAAGTGTAAAGGCCTACACATGATTCGCGCCAATTTGTTCAGGGTCGCGCGAAATGTTCGTAGTCGGGCAGGACCCAACGATGCCGGGACACGGCGACACGAGATGACCTCATGTCATCTCGTGTCGCTGGAGACGGCTGCCAAGAGGCGCTAGGCCGGGTAGTCCGGGTGGTTCACGTCGATCCAGGTGTCGTCGTAGCGGTGGCTCGCGTGAGCGAACTGCAGCGTGTCCTCGCCGTGATGTACGAAGGGCCACCAGAGCACTGGCGAGATGCCGTTCATGACGCCGGGAATCGTTGTGATCCCATCCAGGCCGTGGTCGGGATGCGTGCCTAACAGGATCCTCTGCGCCGTGTGTGACATCTCGAGCCTCGCCTCTTTGTCGAGGGTGCGGCGCATTGTGCGAGCGATGTCTGCCATCGGCTCGTACTCGTAGTAGAGCGTGTTGACCGACCCTTCAGGCGTGAAGAAGTCGTTGTACGGCGCGGTCGGGTCCAGTTCCGCCGGCGGGTTGCCCCATTGCGGACCGCTGCCCGGGTAAGTGCCATCAACGAAGCGCTGCAAGATCACCGTGTATGGCTGGACGTCGAACTCCACCTCGAGATCAAGAGCCTCGCGGTACATCCCGATCTCGGTCTCCAGGACGCCGGGGTAGGTCCCTTCCCAGATGTCGGGAGCGATCATCCGCAGGCCGCGACTCTTGTCGTAGCCGGAGGCGTCCAGAAGCGCCCGGGCCTCGGCAATGTCCGTCTCGCGATCGGGACGATAGCCGGGTGTCTGCAGCAGCTCTTCTTCCGGAATGGCCCAGTACGAGCTGTACCAAGGCGTGTCGTGCAGGCCGGTGGGCTTGCCCGAGCCGAGGTAGACCGTGTCGATCATCAAGTACGGGTCGACGGCGACGTGCAGTGCTTGGGCGAAACGGCGGTCAACCCAGGGGTTGCCCAGGCCGTCCTCGCCGGGCCAGTCACGGTTGTAGTTGACCAAAGTGATGATCGTGAAGCCGAACGCGATCTGGCCGCTGTTGTGGTCGGGGAAGTCCTCGATAATGCCTTCCGCCTGAAGGGTCGAGAGCGGGAATCGTCCGTTGAGGATTTCCCGGCCGCGGTAGGCGGCCTCAATCGTGGTCGGGTCCTCCATGTTGGCCAATGTCAGCTCGTCGAAGTACGGCAGGGGCTGGCCGTCGACACCCATCTTCCAATAGTTGGGATTGCGCGACATGCTGATCCCGATGTCGGGGTCGTAGCTGTGCGGGATGAACATCCCGGTGCCGGAAGAGAGTTCGACGTTGCCGGCCTCGTCACGCCAGCGGTCGCCGAACTCATCGATCGCTTCGGGACTGGTGATCCAGCTAAACGGCCGTAGCGGCACGCCGATCCAGGTCGCATCAGGGCCGTCGGTGCGAGCCACCCAGGTGGTCTCGTCCGGCACTTCCATCGAGGAGGTCCGCCTGAAGGCGCCGGAGCCAAGGAACGTACCGTCGTCTGCGCCGGTTGCGTCGACAGCATCGATCTGGCGTTGATAGTTGACGCGAATGTCCTCGGCCGTCACTAACCGACCACCTTCGGTTGGATACTGATCCCAGTAGCGAGCTCCCTGATCGATGCTGAAGATGTAGGTCTCGTCGTCGGGGATTTCGGGCAGCGAGGCGATGTCGGGCTCGGCGATGTCCTGCTCCTTGTTGCGGTAGCGGATGAGGTAGTTCATGTAGAACCCCATCCAGAACTGCGTCGGACCGAAGACGCCGCGTCCCGGGTCGAAGTAGTCGTGGGTTGCCGCAGGGGTCGAGAAGGTCAGGTTGCCTCCACGCACGACGTCCGCCACGGCGGCCTGCTGTTGCGCCTCGGCATCGGCGGCGGACTCTTCCTGCTGGTCAGCTTGCTGAGCCTGCGCCTCGGCCGCCGCTTCTCCGTCGGATTGGCCCTGCTGTTGCATGGCCTGCTGCTGCTGACCCTGCTGTGACTGTTGCTGCATGGCCTGCTGTTGCTGCTGGCCCTGGGCGCTGGACTGCGCGGCCGCCTGCTGGCCGTCGTCATCGTCATCGCCGCAGCCAACCAGTGCCAGTCCCGCTGCGCCGACGCCGGCCCGACCGGATGCCCGCAACAGTGCGCGCCGGCTCATCTGCGCTCGCTTCATGCGTTGCCAGTAGTTGCGTTCCGACATTGATCTGCCTCCATGCGTTGTCGCCAAGCGACTCTGCGACTCTGAATGCAGGAAAGCTAGCGTCTCTATCACGGACCTGCAGATTGCGCAACGGCGCCGACGGTCTCTCACTCGCGAACTTCGCTCAGGGCAGGAGAACTCAGGTCGGATAGTCGGGGTGAAAGACGTCGATCCAGGTGTCGTCGTGCCGATGCGAGTCGTGAGCGAACTGGAGCGAGTCTTCGCCGCGATGCATGAACGGCCACCAGATCGACGGCGCGATGCCGTTCATCACTCCCGGGGTCGGCGAGATCCCGTCGAGCCCGTGGTCGGGATGCGTGCCGAAGGCGATCCGCTGCGCCTGGTGAGCCAGGTCGCGGCGGACCTCCTGGTCGATGGTGACGCGCATGGTCTTGACGATTTCGGCCATCGGCTCGTAGTCGTAGTGGAAGTAGTTCCAGCTTCCACCGGGGATGAAGCGGTTGTGATAGGCGGTCGTTGGATCCAGCTCGACCGGCGCGTTGGTCCACTGGGGCCCGGAGCCCGGGTAGCTGCCGTCGATCAGGCGTTGGAGGATGACCGGGAACGGCTCCACGTCGAACTGCACCTCAATGCCCAGCGCGTCGTGGTACATCGCTCGTTCGGTCTCGAGTACGCCCGGATAGGTCACTTCCCAGAACTCCGGCGCGATCAGCCTGATCGGCCGGCCGACGTCGTATCCGGACGCGTCCAGCAAGGTGCGAGCTTCCTCAATGTCTGCCTCGCGATCGGGCCGGAATCCGGGTGTCGACAGCAATTCCTCCTCCGGGATCGCCCAGAAGGTATTGAACCAGGGTGTGTCCTCCTGGCCGGTGGGCTTGCCTGAACCGAGGTACACGGCGTCGATCATCAGGTAGCGGTCGACGGCGAGGTGCATGGCCTGGGCGAAGCGTCGATCCAGATAGGGATTGCCCAATCCGTCCCAACCGCTCCAGTCCCGATTGAAGTTGAACCAACCCGTGATGATCGTGAAGCCGAAGGGCACGTTGCCGGTGGGATGGTCGGGGAAGTCGGAGGAGAGCGTCTCGACCTGGATCGAGGAGAGCGGGAAGCCGCCGATCGAGATCTCCCGCCCGCGGTAGGCGGTCTCGATCGCGGTAGGATCCTCCATGCTGGCGAGCGTCACCCGGTCGAAGTAGGGCAGCGGGAGTCCGTCAACGCCGGACTTCCAGAAGTTGGGGTTGCGCTCGAGTTCCAGGCCGATGTCGGGGTCGTAGGAACGCGGAATGGTCATGCCGGTGCCGCTGGAGAGCAGGATGTTGGTTGGATCGTCTCGCCATTGGTCACCGAACTCGGCGATCGCCTCGGGAGAGGTGATCCAGCCGAAGGGTCCGAGCGGGACACCCAGCCAGGTGGCGTCGGGGCCATCGGTTCTGGCAAGGAAGGTCAGCTCATCCGGCGTGTCCATCGTGGCGGTCTTGGCGTAGGAATCCCGGTGTGGGAACGTGCCGTCCTCGGCTCCGGTCGCATCGCGGCCGTCGATATGGCGTTGGAAGTTGACTCGAATGTCCTCCGAAGTGACCAATCTGCCGCCCTCGGTCGGGAACTCGTCCCAGAATCGCGCGCCCTGGTCGACTCGGAACACATAGGTCTCTTCGTCGGGGGTCTCAGGCAGGCTGCAGATGTCGGCCTCCATGATCGCTTGCGCCTTGTTGCGCCAGCGAACGACGTTGTTCATGTAGAAGCCCATCCAGAACTGGGTGCTGCCAAAGACCGCGCGATGCGGATCGAAGTAGTCGTGCGCTCGGGCCGGGGTGGATAGCCGCAGATCGCCGCCGCGGACGACGCTGCCGAAGATCACTTCCTGGGAGGACTGCTGGCTGTCTTTCTCTTGTGGTTGGATTTCTTGCTGGCCGTTGCTGGACGCCCGATCTTGTTGTTCGGCCTGCTCGGCTTGCTGCTGAGCCCGGATTTGCTGCGCCTGTTGGGCTTGAGAGGCCTGCTGCCTCGGCCGTTGGCGCGGCATCGCGGTTTGCTCAGGCTCGGACTCGACGAGCACGAGTTCGGTGTCGTCGTCATCGTCTCCGCAGCCGACCAGAGTCAGGCCTGCGACGCCGATCCCGGCGCGAGCCGCAGCTCTCAGCAGCGATCGGCGGCGCAAACGGCTGGCCTGCATCCGTTGCCAGTAGTTCGCCTCAGCCATCGCCCGCTCCTGTCGGAGGTGGCGAGAGTATACGGATTCTGTCTCGCTGCTCCCGACGCGCTGCAAATTGGGTTACCTCACTCCGACTACCCTGATGGCATGACGCAACCAGAGTCCCAGCCACCCCCTGATCCTGAAGCGATGATCGCGCAGTTGCGCCAGCAGGTGCTGGACGGCTGGGAGAAGGGGGCCGACTTTTTCGACGAGCGCTGGGGCGACCAGGGCGACGAGTTTCATCATGGTGTGTTCGCGCCGTCGGCGGAACGGATGCTGGGTTTGGAGCGCGGCGCGAGCGTGATCGAGATCGCCTGCGGGAACGGCGGCTTCGCCCGCCGGCTGGGCCGGCAGGGTATGAGCGTCGTCGCGACCGATCTCTCGCCGGCGCTGATTGCCCATGCGGAGCGGCGGACCGAGACGATCTCGGACCAGCCGGTTGATATCAGGTACGAGGTCGTCGATGCGACGGTCGAGCGCCAGATCGTGAACTGCGGCGGGCCGTTCGACGCGGCGGTTTGCATCATGGGCGTGATGTCGATGCCGATGCTGAGGCCGATGTTCGGCGGCGCCTGGCGTGTGCTCAGGCCGCGGGGGGTCTTCGTCGTGGTGACGCTGCACCCCGCCTATGCGACTTCCGGCTACAAGTTCGTCAAGCCCGAAGAAGACCAACTGCCCGGTCTCAAGGTCGAGCGTTACCTGTCCAGGTATGTCACTCATGGCGTGACCAACACGGCTCAAACGGAGCCTCAGATCTACTTCCATCGACCGCTGAGCGAGCTGCTCGCCGACGCATTCGCCTCGGGCCTGGTGCTCGACGGGATGGAGGAACTGCCGGCGCCGGAGCAGGCAGAGGATGAAGCCAAGCTGATCTGGAACATGCTGCCCGATATCCCGATGGCGATCGCGCTGCGCTTCCGCCGGGTGTGACAGGAGGCCGCCAATGATGGTGATCGGGCTCGGCGAGATCTTCGTCGTTGTTGTCCTCCGGCCCTTGCGATTTCTGCTCGGCGGGAGTCGCACTCCGCTCGGTCGGGGCATGCTCAGGCTTGAGAACTGGCTGCTGCATCACCTCCACGTCATGGGGGCCGAGTCGCAGATGCGCTATGAGTTGGAGAAGCATGGGCAGGCGGCGTCGTTCCTGGCCAGCGGCGCGACCGACCAGACCAGCGCGCTGCCGTCGACGAGCGACGCGGTGAATCGCGCGCGCAGACAGTCGGGCGCCGATCACGATGAAGCGATGAAATTGGCTCAGCGATTCGAACCACGGGAGCTGGGGCGGGGTCAGCGGCAGGTGGAGTCGCGGGGCGGAGACCGCTCGGACGACATCCAGGAGGCGTTGATACAGGCGCAGCGACAGCGGAACCAACAGGCAGAGCGCGAGCGTCGACAGAGTTTCAGACATCGGCGCTAACCGGAACGGTCCCATTTGAAGGTGAGGACCGAGAGGCCCAGGCCGGCGACGATCCAGACGACCAGGACGATTGCGGCCAGCTCGAGCTGCCAACTCATGCCCGGTTCGGCATAGCGATAAGCGTCGGGCAGGAAGACCGAGCGCAGGCCCTGTGCGATCCAGCGCAGGGGGAAGACGCCTGCGACCCACTGCAGCCAGCTCGGCAGAGAGGCGAGGGTGAAGAAGACGCCGGAGATGAACTGGAGGATGATGAAGGGGGCCTGGATGACGGCGGGGGCAGCGTTGGCCGAGGGAATGACCTTGGTGATGGCGATGCCGAGCACGCAACCGGCGGGCACTCCGAGCAGCACGATCCAGATGAGGGTGAGCCAGCCGTTGGCGTCGGGCAGTTCGATTCCGTAGGCGGCGACGCCGAGGATCAACATGATCACGAGCTGCAGGAAGGTGTAGGTCAAGGCGGTTCCGACGAGTCCGATGAAGAACGACGCCTTGGGCAGCGGGGTCGCGGCGAGTTGCTTCAGGGTGCCGTCGAATTGCTGGATCGCCAACGAGGTGCCGAGCAGATTGAATGAGGTCCCGAAGATCGCCACACCCATGATCCCGGCGACGAAGTACTGACTGAACTTGACGACGGGGACGTTGCCGCCCGCCTCCTCGGGTATGCCGATCTCGAAGGTCAGCAGCGAGGAGAAGATGACCAGGAACATGATTGGGAAGGCGACGACGAAGAAGAGCGCGGCGGGCTGCCGATAGATGGTCTTGAGGTTGAGCACCATGTAGAAGAAGCCGAGCCGAATGGTGCGCAGAGTGTCGGCGGCGCTCATGAGTCTTCCGCCTGTTCCAGGCTCTGGCTGTCGTCGACCAACTCCAGGTACATCTCTTCGAGATCGGGCCGCTCAACCTGCAGCTCGGGGATTTCCTCCAACCCGCGGTCACGGCTCCAGTCGATCAGGCGGGCCAGGTGGACGGTCGGCGTCTGAGTCGGCAGTGCCAGTCGACCGTCCGGTCCCTGTTCCAGATCGCTCCATTCCGGCAGCAGATCGGACAGGTCGGGCAGTTCGAAACCAACCGGCGGTTGCCAGGAGATCCTGGTGTCGGTCTCCATTTCGCGGCGCAGGCCGGCGATGTCGCCTTCGAAGATGATGCGGCCGTCCTTGATCAGGCCGATTCGTTGCGACAGGTGCTCGGCTTCGTCGAGGTAGTGGGTGGTGAGGATCACGGTCGCGCCGCGCTCGGTCAGGCCGCGGACGACCTCCCATGCCTGGCGGCGGGCGGTTGCGTCGAAGCCGGTGGTGGGCTCGTCGAGGAAGATCAGGTCGGGGTTGCCGATCACGCTGGTGGCCAGATCGAGGCGGCGCTTCTGACCGCCGGAGAGCTGCGATCCGCGGCGGTCGGCGTGCTCGGTCAGGCCGACCAGCTCCAACGCCTCGTCCGTGTTCATCGGGTGGTCGTAGAGCCTGGCCGAGAAGTTGAGCATCTCGCGCGGTGTCAGGCCCTCCATCGGCGTGCTGCGCTGGAGGACGATGCCGACTTTGCGGTTGAGTTCGCCTCGTTGACGCTGCGGGTCGTAGCCGAGCACCGAGACCTCGCCGGCGTCTCGTTGGCGGTAGCCCTCGAGGATCTCGATCAGCGTGGTCTTGCCGGCGCCGTTGGGTCCGAGCAGCGCGTAGACCTGTCCGGACTCGATCTCGAGGTCGATGTCGTTCACGGCGAGCACCGGACCGTAGCGCTTGGAGACGCCGCGGATACTGATCGCTGCAGGCATGGGCGACAGGGTACGCGACCGGCTCGTGCGGGTTGGCCGGGGTTGGCGGCGAGCGCATTGTTCGGGCGAGCGGTGTTTCGCCGGGCGGTTGGTGGTTGGACAGAAAAAGTTCTGGCGGGGTGTAGCGGGGAAAAACCAGTGTTTCGCAGGAGATCGTGTGGTCAGGGTGGTTGGTCCTGGTTGGTTTTGGACGGTTTTGGAAGGTGAGGGGCGTTCGGGGCTGTTCGGTTGCGTTCGATCTCGTCTGGTCCGCTTCGGCCGGATGAACGCTGCTCGGGTGACAGGGAGCTTCGGCGGCCGGTTGGTGGTTGACCGGAAAAATTTCCTGGGTGGTCGAGCGGAGAAAAGCCAGTGTTTTGGGGGAGATCGTGTGGTTCGGCTGGTTGGAGTTGGTTGGGTTTGGAAGGTTTTGGAAGACCCTCGTTACTCGGGTCTGTTCGGTTCCGTTCGGTGTCGCTCGATCGCCGTTCGCCGCCCTGGGGGAGGGAGGGTGTTCGGGCGTGAGCGGTTTGCGGTGCCTGGTTGGTGGTTGACCGGAGAAAATTCCTGGGTGATCGAGCGAAGAAAAATCAGTGTTTTGCGGGAGATCGTGTGGTTCGGCTGGTTGGAGTTGGTTGGGTTTGGAAGGTTTTGGATGGTCAGCTCGACGCAGGCTTGTCCGGACCCGTTCGGTTGCATCGAGGCCGGTGCGGGTGGTGACGGAGACAGCTCCGAGGGTCGGTTGGTCCTCTGCGAGGGGCTGGGAGTGTTGAGCGGGCATGCGACGGCTTCCACACGGACGATGCTGGTACGCACAAATGTACTGTGCTGGGAGGAGGATGCCAAACATGCCAGAGAGTTGTGAAGCACGTGCGCGGCGGAGACCGGCAGCGCGCTTCGGCGACGAACAGCCGATGGCGGTCAGCGGAGCGATGACCTGATCCTCGGCTCAGATGAGGAGAGGCCAGACCCGCGCACATATGTCGAGGTGAGGCCAACGCCATTCCGCGCGCGTCCTTGGTTGCTCTGGGCCCCGTGTCAAGCACGGGGCAACGATCACGGGGCAACGATCACGGGGCGACGATCACGGGGCGGCGATCACGGGGCGACGATCACGGGGCGACGATCATTGCCTGCATTGCGAATCCGCAAACGGACAGTGCGTGAACAGGCCCTAGACTTGGCGCAGCCGGGAACTGACCGGCGGAGGCGGAGCGCACTATGACTTCCATTAACCAGGACAAACTCGGCGAACTCTTCGACTATGTCGAGGGCATCGTGAGCGAGGCGAAGGTGCCGGCGGCGCAGATCGCGATCGGACACGAGGGCGAGCTGGCGGGGATGCGCACATTCGGCGTCGCCCATCAGGGCGCGTCGGTACAGCCCGCGGGCGATGACACGTTGTTCTGCATGTTCTCTTCGACCAAGGCGATCGTGGGTATCGGCGTGTGGAAGCTGCTGGACGAGGGGATGCTCGATCTCGACGAGCGGGTGGTCGACATCATTCCCGGCTGGTGCGCCGAGGGCAACGGCGAAGCGTCGTTCACCGACGTGACGGTGCGCAACGTGATGCTGCACACCGGCGGCTTCCCGCATGCGCCGATGAACCCGCGTCTGTGGGAAGATCGCGAGGCGCGGCTGCGGCGGATGATGGGCTGGCGGCTGAACTGGACGCCGGATTCGCAGTGGGAGTACCACGCGACGTCGGCCCATTGGGTGCTGGCCGAGATCATCGAGCAGAAGACCGGCGAGGATTTCCGCGACTGGCTGCGCGCGAACCTGCTTGATCCGATGGGCCTGGACAATCTCTACGTCGGGCTGCCCAACGAGGAGCATGACCGCGCGGCGTCGATCGTCTACACGGAGGAGCCGCTGCCGGTCGACGGCGGCGAGGTCTTCCCGCAGACGATCCTGCACTTCAACCTGGCCTCGCAGCGCCGAGCGGGATGCCCGGGCGGGGGCGCGTTCGCCAACGCGGCCGACGTGGCGATGTTCTACCAGCAGGTGATCGATCCGTCGGACGACGGCCCGCTGAGCCGGAGCGCGGTCGAGCTGGGCACGACGGTGATGACGAATCCCGACAGACACACGGATCCGCTCAGCGGGATTCACGTGAACCGGGCCTTGACGGTCGTCCTGGCGGGCGACGACGGCCTGACCGAGGAACGCGGCTTTGGCAGCGGAGCGTCGCCGAGCGCCTTTGGACACGCCGGGGCTGGCGGTCAGATCGCGTGGGGGGACCCGGAGACGGGCCTGTCGGTTGGCTTCCTGACCAACGGCTTCCAGCAGGACGAGAATATCCGCGAGCGCACGGCGACGATCGGGACGATGGCGGCGGCCTGCCTTGAGTAAGAGAGGAGTAAGAGAACTGGCTACTCGGACTCCGTGCCGGGCAGCAGCGGTCCGTCGGAGATTGCGGGGAAGGCTCGCGTGATCGCGAGGGCGGCGTCGGTGTCGAAGAAGGTCAGCCGCTGAATCACGGTCCACTCATCCGCAGCCCAGCGCTCGCGCAGTCGATCGCCCTCCGGCAGCCGGTCGCAGAGCACGCCGACCAGGTGATCGAGCAGCTCGTCGAGCCAGCGGAACATGCCGAGCATGGAGGCGTCGATCGCTTCGGCGGCGGCGATGGTCTGTCCGGCCGAAGCCTTGAGCGCTGTCAGCTTCTGGTCGGGATCGGCGAGCTCAAAGTTGGGGTGGTTGGTGATGATGTAGATGTTCGGATCGTTGGCCGGAGGCAGGGCGGAGAAGTCGGCGGTCGCGCCGATTGACGACGAGGCCAGCGTTTCTGCCCACTCAGGCAGGTTGCCTCCGGGTGCGACGATCCGGGAGAGCGCGGGGTCAACTTCCGCGAGTGGACTCTGGGCCAGCCGTCTCAGGCTGCCTCGACCGCTCAGCAGTGGCCCGCCGTCATCTCCGTAGCAGAGGGGGATGATCGTGGCGACGTGGTCCAATAGCTCCGCGATGTACTGCGCGACGAGGTCGACGCGGAGCGGGGTGCGTTCGACCAACTCGAGGGTGAGCTCTTCCTCGATTGCGCCGACGGTGCGGTTCTTCAAATCCTCAAGCGGCACCTGCATGATCTGCAGCGCCGAGACCAGTTTCGGACCCAACTGCCTGAGCCTGATCGCCGCGTCCCTGAAGGCGTCGTCGGGTTCGATGTAGGCCATCGCCTCGGACGGCCACAGTCCGATGCCGAAGCGGATATCGGGATTGGGCATGCGCGCGATATCGCGGTCGCGTCCGGCGGCGACGAACGTGCCGCGGGCCGGCATGTTGATCCCGTGACGTTGCGGCGCGGTGACGGCTTCGGTCGAGTCAGTAGCCGGCATGGCGGTCCACGACGTCGCGCAGTGGCTCGTTGTTGATGAAGCGGCGGAGGTTGTCTGCGAATCGGTAGGCGGCCTTGCCGAAGTAGTTGGGCTGGAGTCCGCTGTTGTGGGGCGTGACGAACAGGCTGGGCACCTTCCAGAGGGCGTGGCCGTCTGGCAACGGTTCGGGTGTGGTTACGTCGGTGTAGGAAGCTCGCAGGCTTCCGTTCTCCAGGGCTGCGACCTGCGAATCCCAATCGACGACCTCTCCGCGCGCGATATTGATCAAGGCCGCGCCGGGCTTCATCGCGGCCAACTCCTGCTCGCCGATCAGGTGATAGGTGTCTTCGGTGAGGGGAACCGCGAGCACCACGTAATCGGACTCGCTGAGCACGTCGTTGAGCCGCTCGGGCGGCCAGACGTAGGCGACCGAGTCGGGCGCGTCCTGGGGCGGTGTGCCGTCGCCGGATGCTCGGCGGCGGATGCCGACGACGCGCGCGCCGAAGGCGTCGCAGAAGCGGGCGATCTCGGCGCCGATCGCTCCGTAGCCGATGATCCCGACGGTTTTGCCCTCCAGCGTCTCCGGGTCTGAACGGGCCCAGGTGCCCTGACGGTGGGCCTCGATCAATCTGATCATTCGCTTGGCGTCCATCAGCATGAAGGCGAGCACCCACTCGCCGATTACTCGGGCGGCCAGACCGGGCATCTTGGTGATCACCACGTCTTCGCCGATTGGACGGTCGAGGATCTGATTCGCTCCGGCCGAGGCCAGCGCGATCCACTCAAGGGCAGAGGCCTGGCCTGCCAGCTCTCCGCTGAAAAACGTGAACCAGATGCGGTCTCGCTCCTGGATCTCGCGGCCCTCTTCGATCGCGGCGCCGACATCGACCTGGGGATGCTCCGGCTCGCGCATGTAGCGGGCGAGGTTTGGAGAGACATTGTGGATGTCGATGCGGGAATCGACGGCGCGAATCACATCGAGCGCCGATTCCGGCACCTGCAAGAAGTTGGCGATATGAATGGTGTCCATGTCCTCAGAATACGTCCTCTACCGATAAGCTGGCCGCAGCAGAAGTTCCCGTGATTCCCCCACAGGCGGGGATCTCGACCTGAAACAGCCGAGATGATGCGCACGCTGCGACTGACCTGCGAGGACGCCGAATCGACCCGCGATGTCGGAGCGGCGGTCGGACGCCACGCTCCGGCCGGCACCGTCGTCCTGCTGCAGGGCGACCTCGGCGCGGGCAAGACCGTCTTCGCGCAGGGCGTCGGACGTGGCCTGGAGTCGCCGACCACGGTCAACTCGCCCACGTTTGTCCTGATGAACGAACATCTCGCCGGCCGGTTGCCGATGCGCCACGCGGACCTGTACCGGCTCGACGACCTCGATCTGATCGCGGAACTGGGCCTGGATCAGGCGGCGCTGGGCGGCATTCTGCTGGTCGAGTGGCCGGAACGGGGCGAGGGCGCGCTGCCCGAGGAGCATCTGCACGTGCAGATCACTCCGCTTGCGGACGACATTTCAGAGGACGCTCTCGACGCCTCGCCGCGAGAGTTGTTGTTGACGGCCTCGGGGGAGCAGGCTGAGTCGCTGCTGGACAACCTGGCGGCGCAGTTCGCGGCGGTTCCCGCCTGATGGAGTTATCGATTGACACGGTCGGGGAGCAGTCCAGCGTTGCGGTCAGCGACGAGGGTCGCGTGCTCACCGAGATTAGCTGGCAGTCCGGACGGCGGCATACGCCGTCGTTGACGCCGATGATCGACCTGGTCTGCCGGCAGACCGGCAACACTGAAGTCGTCAAACGAGAACTCGAAGCTGTCTTCGTCGATGTCGGTCCGGGCGCTTACGGAGGCATCCGCTCGGGGATGGCGGCGGCCGAAGGGTTGGCCGTGGCTCTCGACCTGCAATGCGTGGGCGTTGGACGTCTGGAGATCGAGGCGTACCAACATGCCTCAAGCGGTCTGGCGGCGGCCATTCACCGGGCCTCGCGAACGACCTGGGCCTGGCAGATCTTCTGGGGGCCGCTGGATCGCTGGCGTGAGCTGGGTCCGGCGAAGACCGGGGCGGAGTTTGAACTGCTCCGAGCTCTGGGCGACGCCCGGAGAGTCGCCGGACGAGCCGGCGTGGTCTGCGGGGAGCCGGAACGGCTCGGTGACGATGCCGTCGCGTCGATCGAGGATGCGGGATGGACCTGCTCGCCGGCGGCGCTCAATGTCCGGCGGGCGGGTCTGCTGGCCGAACTTGCTTGGCGGCGTCTCGAGGACGGCCAGGGCGTACCGCCCGCTGCGCTGGAACCGTTGTATCTGCGGGAGCCGGCGATTGGTCCGCAGCCACAGCCACAGGAGTAGTTCCGATTTCGGTGTGATCGTTTCGACACCGACTGATACGGCCGTGGGTCATAGGCTGAATCCACTCGCAGCAACCAACCGTTATCGAACTCCCGGAGCATTCCATGTCCACCGAACGCACTCTTGTCCTGGTCAAGCCCGACGGCGTCCAGCGGGGCCTGATTGGGCAGGTTCTGGCGCGGCTCGAGCGCCGCGGACTCAAGCTGATCGGCCTCAAGCTGATGCAGATGGACGAGGCGCTCGCCAATCGGCATTACGCCGAGCATGTCGAGAAGCCGTTCTTTCCTGGCTTACGCGACTTCATCACCTCCGGTCCGCTGGTCGCGGCGGCATTTGAGGGGTCGAACGCTGTGCAACTGGTTCGCAACACGATGGGCGCGACCAACCCGACCGACGCGACGCCTGGCAGCATTCGCGCAGACTTCGGCGTCGACCTCGGCCGCAATGTGATTCACGGTTCGGACTCACCAGAGTCGGGCGAGCGCGAGTTGGCTCTGTTCTTTGAGGCGTCGGAGCTGGTCGACTGGAGCCGGGACGTCGAGGTCTGGATTTACGAGTAGCTTGGAGTCAGCGGCGGGCGGGCGACGCGGTCAGGGCTACTCGACGCGCAGCAGCGTGTCGGCCTGGGACCAGAGTCCGTCAAGGTCGTAGTAGTCGCGGGTTTCGCGGTCGAAGATATGCACCACCACCGAGCCGTAGTCACAGAGCAACCAGCCGCCCTCGGGGCCGCCCTCGCGACGAGGGAAGTCCGCGTCGGGGACGTGGCGCAGTGCGTCTTCGAGCGCGCCGAACTGTCGCCGCGAGGTGGCGGATGCGATGACGAAGTAGTCGGCGAGATCGGTGTGCGGCTCGACGTCGAGCAGGACGATCGCCTCGGCCTGGCGTTCGTCGAGCTGTTCGACGACGGCGCGAGCGAGCTGCTCGGCGTCTTCCTTGGTGGTACGTACAGGCCTCCGCGCGGTGGGGTCGAGTGCCGTCGCTGGAGTAGTCACGTGGTCAATGGTAGCGCCCATGCCTGAGCGAGTCGTCGTCGGCATGAGCGGCGGGGTTGACTCCTCGGTCGCCGCGGCGCTGCTGGTCGAGCAGGGCTACGACGTGATTGGGATCACGATGCGCCTGTGGACCGAGGCGCGGCCCGAGGACTACACGGGTCGGAGCCAGTGTTGCGCGATCGAGGACATCGGCGACGCACGCCGGGTCGCTCAGCGGCTCGGGATTCCGCACTACACGCTCAATCTCGAGCGGCCGTTCCGCAAGTTCGTGGTCGACCAGTTCATCGACGAATACGCCAAAGGCCGCACGCCCAATCCCTGCCTCAACTGCAATACCTACATCAAGTTCGACGCCTTTCTTGACCGAGCAAAGGCGCTTGGCGCCGACTGGATCGCGACCGGTCACTACGCGAGGGTTGCCAACGGATCGGATGGACGTGCTCAGCTTCTGCGCGGCGTCGATCGGGATAAGGATCAGTCGTATTTCCTCTACACGCTGACGCCGCAGGCCCTGGCCATGACCAGGTTCCCGGTTGGCGGACTGCAGAAGGCGGAGGTCCGGGCCGTCGCCGAGCGTCACAACCTGGCGGTCGCCGACAAGCCGGAGAGCGCCGACATCTGCTTCGTCCCCGGCGGCGACTATCGCGCCGTTGTCGGGACCAGGGTCGCCGACCGGCCGGGGCTGATGCTCGACACGGAGGGGCGCGAGGTTGGTCGGCACCAGGGCGTTCAGCATTTCACCATCGGTCAGCGCAAGGGGCTCGAGATCGGCGGGGGCGGCGAGCGCCGCTTCGTCACCGCAATCGATGCGGAAACGAATGTCGTCACGATTGGCGGCGCCGACGACCTGCTGGTTGAACGCATCGAGCTGTCGGATGTGCGCTGGCTGTCCGAGCCGGTCGGCCGATTACAGGTCCAGTTGCGCTATCGCTCGGCGCCGATGGCATCCAGGTTGAGTGGCGACACGCTGTTGCTCGAAGAGCCGGCGCGGGCCGTGGCGCCGGGACAGGCGGCCGTCTTCTACGACGGCGATCGGGTGCTGGGTGGCGGCACGGTGGAGTCGACGGCGTAGGTTACGCTCACCTCATGCCGCTGAGCACGATCACCGACATCCGCGACATCGTCATCATCGTCGCCGGACTACTCAGCGTGATCGCACTGTTCGTGATGATTGTGGCCACAATCGTCGTCGGTTTCCTCTCATTCCGCCTGCTCCGGGCGGCCCGGAAGACGTTCCAGGAAGGCGTCCCGCCGCTGCTCGAGAGCGCGCAGGAGACGGTCAAGTCGGTCAAGGGGACCGCCGAATACCTGGGCGATTCCGCCGCCGAGCCGGTGATCCGCGCCTACGCCACGGCCTCGAGGATTCAGAGGATGTTCGATGTCCTGAGCGGCAACTTCCGTCAGAGAGGCAGTTGAGATGGGCTTCTGGAGGGGTCTGCGCTGGGGCCTGTTCCTGGGAGTGATCGGGGCGCTCGTTGGCCGGGTGATGAGCGGCGAGGACAACAAGGAGAACTGGGAACAGGCGAAGGTCGCCGGAGACATCGCCGCGGCTCAGGCCGAGGTTGAGCAGCGGGAGAAGTTTGAGCGGACGCGTGGCCGCGAATCTAATGGCGGAACCTCATGAACACGGAGACAGCCAATTCGGAGGTCGCCGACGCTCAAGTTGAGGAACAAACGCAGTTCGCCGACCTGCCCCGGGACTTGGCAGACACTCGCCCGTCTCGCAATCAGATGTTCTCGGAAGACAGACCGATCCACGACTGGTATCGGTTCGTGCTTTCCTATCCGCCTCACCTAGTGAGGGAGTATGTAGATCAGTTCGAGCTTCAATCCGACGCCGTCATTTTGGATCCCTTTTGCGGCACGGGCACGACGATGGTGGAAGCCAAGAAACTTGGCATCGAGTCCGTTGGCATCGAAGCTGTCCCGATGTCCGCGTTCGCTGCGCAGACGAAGTTGCGCTGGGACGTGTTGCCTGACGACCTTGTTATAGATGCGGATCTGATTGCCGCGGCCGTGGAGGCTGAGATTGAAGAGTCTATAGACGAGCCATCGCGCACCCTGACTGACGCACAGGCCAAACTGGTTCCCAAGAACTCGATCAGCCCAAAACCTCTACATCAGGCGCTGATCCTCCGCGATACGATTCGGGCCATCGGCGGCTCTCGACAGGATCATTTGCTGCTCGCCCTCGCACGCCAGCTGCCAACTGCGATTGGCAACCTCCGATTTGGCCCCGAGATTGGCTTGGGACAGATAAAGGAAGACGCGCCGGTGGTCGATCTGTGGAACAAGCAGGTGAACCGGATGGCAGCAGACCTGAAGCAATGGACGGATCGCAAGCCTACCGTCGCCAGGGTGATTCAAGGCGACGCGCGCTCACTCAACGGTTTGCTCACTCCCGCGAGCGTTGATGCCGTGATTACTTCGCCGCCGTACCCGAACGAAAAGGACTACACGCGAACGGTAAGACTCGAATCGGTCATACTCGGCTTCCTCGACGATCGCGAGTCGCTCCGAGCCACTAAACGAGGCCTCGTTCGTTCCAACACCAGAGGTGTCTACAAGGCCGATGACGACGATCAATGGCTGGATCAGTTCCCGGCCGTGACAGATCTAGCCGAGCGGATTGAGGAACGACGGATCGAACTAGGCAAAACTTCGGGCTTCGAGAAGATGTATCACCGGGTAACCCGACTGTATTTCGGCGGCATGGCTAGACACTTCCATGCGCTCAAGACCGTTCTGAAGCCTGGGGCGCAGCTGGCGTATGTGGTTGGCGACCAAGCATCGTATTTCCGCATCATGATTCGAACCGGGGAACTGCTCGGTCAGATCGCCGAACGGCTCGGCTACGAGGTGACAGGCCGAGAGCTGTTTCGCACCAGGGCGGCAACAGCAACTCGCGAGCAAATCAACGAGGAAGTCCTTTTGCTGCGTTGGCCGGGAGGGTAACCGTGCCCACGAAGTACGAGCAGATCATCACGCACATCTTCGATGATCATTTCGACATCGAACTCGAGGGCTTCGAATTCTCACGCAGCGAAATCAACGATGCTGCTGAATGCCTCGGCCTCTCTCCAGTTAGCAATGTTGGAGACGTGATCTACACTTTTCGCTCTCGAAAACCATTACCTCCTTCGATCCGAAGTAAAGCGCCAAAGGACAGAGAATGGGTCATTCGCACAACGGCGACCGGAGTGTATCGTTTCGATCTGATCCCTCACGCCTCGTTCCAGGTGAATCCGCAGCTATCTGAGATTTCCGTGCCCGACAGCACGCCCGCACTGATTCACCTCTACAAGCAATCGGATGAGCAGGCTCTCCTGGCCATTATCAGATACAACCGACTCATCGATGTCTTTACCCGGCTCAGTTGCTTTTCCGTGCAGAGCCACTTGCGGACCAGCTTGGACGGATCCGGTCAGATCGAGGTTGATGAGCTTTACGTCGGGCTCGACCGAAGAGGCGCTCACTATGTAATCCCTGTGGAGGTGAAATCCGCGAAAGACGTGATCGGATACGTCCAGGTCGACAACATGTTTGAGCTGTGCGCGCAGCGATTCCCAAACCTCACGCCGCGTCCGCTCGGCGCTCAATTCCTGGATGACGAAGGCATCGCCCTGTTTGAGTTCGAACGCTTGCGCGATGGTGTAGGCATCGGGATTGCCACAGAGAGGCACTACCGTCTCGTACCTCACGACGACTTGCCAGACCACCTGATCGCCGAGTACGGCCGTCGTATCGACGATTGAAGCCGAGCACGGAGACCGAGGGCTTCCCATGATCCCAGCCGATGAGACCTTTGAGGGGACTTTTCCGTTTGAGCCTCACTTCTCTGAGGCTCCGGGGTTTCGGATGCATTATGTGGATGAGGGGGAAGGGGAGCCGCTGGTTCTTCTGCATGGGGAGCCGACGTGGGGGTATCTGTATCGGAACTTCATTCCGGCTCTGTCCGAGACCCACCGGGTGATCGTTCCCGACCACATGGGCTTTGGCAAGAGTGAGACGCCGCAGGACCGGGTGTACACGATGCGGACCCATGTCGAGAACCTGACGGCGCTGATCGATGAACTTGACTTGCGCGACATCACGTTCGTCGTGCAGGACTGGGGCGGGATGATTTCTTCGGCCTACGCCGTTCGGCACCTGGATCGAGTCAAGCGGTTCTGCGTGATGAACACGAACGTTGGCGGGATTCGTCCGCCTCTGCCCAACAGGCCGCCTTCGCGATGGTTCCAATGGATTGGCAGGCATTACGAGGCGGGCACGCTCGACGAGGCGCTGGGACACCTGGGCAGCAATGTGCTGAGCGTGATGAAGATCATCGGCTTTGAGAACATGAGTCTGGTCGACGACACCTGGATCCGCGCCTACTCGTCGCCGTTCCCCGACCAGGCGTCGTGCATTGGGGCGATCAATTTTCCGCTTGATATCTACCTGCGGCGCACGCGCGACTACGTCATGGAGACCAATCACCTGATCCCGGAACTGTCGTCCAAGCCTGCGATGATGGTCGAGGGGATGAAGGATCACGCCGGGGTCCCCGAGTATGCGATTGGCGTCTTCCGCGACATGTATCCCGACGCGCCGATCACGATGCTGCCCAACGCCGGACACTACTGCCAGGAGGATGCGCCCGAGATCATCGTGCCGCTGATCCAGCAGTTCCTCAAGCTGACCTGAGAGGACCACCCATGATCCCTGCAGATGAGACCTTCGACGGCACATTTCCATTCGAGCCGCACTTCACTGATGCGCCGGGGTTCCGCATGCACTACGTCGATGAGGGCGAGGGCGAGCCGGTCATCCTGCTGCACGGCGAGCCAACCTGGGGCTATCTCTATCGCAACTTCATCCCCGGGTTGTCGGAGACGAATCGGGTGATCGTGCCTGACCACATGGGCTTCGGCAAGAGCGAGACGCCGCAGGATCGGGAGTACACGCTGGGGACCCACGTCGGGAACCTGGCTGCGCTGATCGACGAACTTGACCTGCGGGACATCACCTTCGTGATGCAGGACTGGGGCGGCCCGATGGGCTCGCAGTACGCCGTGCGCAATCTCGACCGAGTCAAGCGGATGTGCGTGCTGAACACCGTGATCCCGGGCTCGCGGCGGGAGCCGCCGAACGCGCCGGTGACGCCCTGGTTCCAGTGGATCGGCAAGCACCACGAGGCGGGCACGCTGCACGAGACGCTCGGCCACCTGGGCAGCCACGTGCTCAGTGTGATGAAGATCATTGGGTTCGAGAACTCCGAGGCCGTAGACGACGCCTGGATTCGCGCCTATTCGGCGCCGTTCCCCGACAAGGAATCGTGCATCGGCGCGATCGAGTTCCCGCTCGACGCCTACCTGGGGCGGATCCGCGAGTTCGTCTTCGAGGAGATCGCCAACGTGCCGGAGCTGGCATCCAAGCCGGCGATGATGGTCGAGGGGATGCAGGATCACGCGATCGATCCCGAGCGCGCCATCGGCGGGTTCCAGGCGCTCTATCCGGATGCTCCCGTGACGACCCTGCCCAATGCCGGACACTTCTGCCAGGAAGACGCGCCGGAGATCATCGTGCCGCTGATCCAGCAGTTTCTGGCGTTGGCGAAGTAACGGGGTTGCCTAGCTGGCGGAGAGGGTGGGATTCGAACCCACGAGGGCCTTGCAGCCCTACACGCTTTCCAGGCGTGCCTGATCGTCCACTCCAGCACCTCTCCGGAGGGTTGGCCGAGAAAAAAACCTGGCGGAGAGGGTGGGATTCGAACCCACGAGGCACGTCGCCGCACCTACCGATTTTCGAGATCGGCTCCTTCGGCCACTCGGACACCTCTCCGTAGCCAAGTATACGCAGCGCCCGGACCCATTCCGGCAATAGGCTGTGTGCCATGTGGCGCATTTGACCGCGCCGAATCGACGCTCTCACCTGTTCCCGGAGACCCTGTGACCAACGCCAATTCCCAAGCCAAGACGATTTCTGAACTGCTCGCGCCGCTGGATGGCGGCGCCTCTGCCCTGGGCTCGCCGGGGCGGCCCGATCTGACGTTCGACGGCCTCCGCGATCAGATCGCCAAGACTGGCGAGCAGCTCAACGGCTTCGGCCTGGGACGTGAAGACGGCATTGCGATCGTGCTGCCCAACGGCGCGGAGATGGCGGCCGCATTCCTCGGTGTCGCGAACGCAGCGACCGCAGCGCCACTCAATCCGGGCTACCGCGCCGACGAGTTTGAGTTCTACCTCCAAGACCTCGAGGCCAAAGCGGTCGTCGTGCAAGAAGGCGTAGAGACTCCCGTTCGCGAGGTCGCTCAGCGACTGGGCATCCCCCTGGTTGAACTGCAACCGGAATCCGACGGACCTGCGGGGATGTTCAACCTGTCCGCCTCAATCTCGGGCACGCCGGAACGACCCGGCGTTGCCGGACAGGACGATGTCGGCCTGGTGCTGCACACCTCGGGAACGACATCGAGACCGAAGATCGTGCCGCTTCGTCAGCGCAACCTGACCGCGACAGCGCACAACATCCGCAACACGCTCAACCTCACCTCCGAGGATCGCTGCCTCAACATCATGCCTCTGTTCCACATTCATGGCGTGATGGCGGGGATCCTGGCCAGCGTCGGCGCCGGTGGCTGCACCTGGTGCTCGCCGGGATTCAATGCGATGCAAGTCTTCAGTTGGCTGCGCGAGGCGAAGCCTTCCTGGTACACGGCCGTTCCGACGATGCACCAACTGATCCTGACTCGCGCATCGCGCAATGCCGACGTGCTCGAGGAGACCGAACTGCAGCTGATCCGCTCGTCCTCCTCGTCACTGCCGCCGACCGTGATGGCGGAGCTCGAGGAGACCTTTGAAGCGCCGGTGATTGAGTCCTACGGCATGACCGAAGCGGCGCACCAGATGAGCTCGAATCCGATTCCACCGCTGGAGCGCAAGCCCGGCAGCGTCGGGCTGCCGGCCGGTCCGGAGATCGCGATCATGGACGAGGACGGCGCTCTGCTCGCGATGGGTCAGCGAGGCGAGGTCGTGATCCGGGGCGCCAACGTGACGGACGGCTACCGCAACAACCCCGAGGCCAACGCCAGCGCCTACACCCGAGGCTGGTTCCGCACCGGCGACCAGGGCGTGCTCGACGACGATGGCTATCTGACGATCACGGGACGCCTGAAGGAGATCATCAATCGCGGCGGGGAGAAGATTTCACCGCGCGAAGTGGATGAGGCGCTGCTGCAGCATCCCGCCGTTGCGCAGGCAGTGACGTTTGCGATGCCACATGACCGGCTGGGGGAAGAGGTCGCGGCGGCCGTCGTGCTCAGGGACGGCGAGGAGTCGGACGAGCGGGCGATCCGACGGTTCGTGGGTGAGCGAGTGGCGGACTTCAAGACGCCGCGACGGGTCGTGATCCTGGACGAGATCCCAAAGGGCGCAACGGGGAAGATCCAGCGCATCGGCCTGGCCGAGAAGCTGGGGCTCGCCGAGTAGTCCCAACGATCCCTCAACCGTCTATGGGCGGATGATCCGCTTTGGGCGCTGGGCCAGGCGCTTGAGCATTGGTTGGGCTGCCTCGATGAAGCGGAACGCGATCCGGCGGGTGTCGCGCGGATCGATCAGGTCGATCACGTCGAAGTTGTGGGCGGCCTTGAGCGGGCTCCGGAGCTTGAGCAGCCGGTTTTCGATCATCTCGCGGTGGGC
Source organism: Dehalococcoidia bacterium (assembly GCA_022822855.1). Classification (GTDB taxonomy): domain Bacteria; phylum Chloroflexota; class Dehalococcoidia; order Bin125; family Bin125; genus Bin125. The sequence continues at coordinate 10,683 of JAJDYG010000009.1, read as the reverse complement.
TTCAGGGTTTTCGGCGGCTTCGATTTCGCGTCGGTAGGCGGCAGCGACGCCTCCCTCGATCGGGATGCCGCCCCATTCTCCGGCGGGCCAGCCGAAGCGCATGTTGACGCCATTGGGTTCGCCCATGCTGTTGGGCGCGTCGGCGGCGACGCCGTAGCTCTTGCGGATGTTGAACTCGACCTTGGGCACGTCGGCCTCGTAGGCGGCGATCAGTGCGCGGGTGCCGCGACGCATGGTCTGGTTGAGCTCGGCCTGGGAGCCGAGCATGAAGCCGGGCATGTCGAGGAAGATCACCATGGGCAGGTTGAAGCCGTCGCAGAGGTCGACGAAGTGTGTGAACTTGTCGGCGGCGTCGCCGTTCATTGCGCCGGCCATCACGTACGGGTCGCTGGCGACCACCCCGACGGCGTAGCCGCCGATTCGAGCGAAACCGGTGATGATCGCACCGCCCCAGTGGGGTCGCATCTCGAAGAACTCGCCGTTGTCCATGACGAGCTTGATCAGCTTGCGTGGGTTGTAGCCGCGCTTGCGATTCTCGGGAATGATCCGCAATAGCTCTTCGACCCGGCGATTGGGATCGTCGAAGTTGTGCGTGCGCTCGGTGACGTCGCTGGTGGTGTCGGGCAGGTAGGAGAGGAACTTCTTGATCTGGTCGAAGGCGTCCTCTTCGTCTTCGGCCTCGTTGTCGACCTGCCCGCTCTGGTAGACGTGAACCTTCGAGCCGCCGAGCTCTTCCTTGTTGAAGGTCTCGCCGATTGCGCGTCTGACGACCGGCGGTCCGGAGGGGAAAATCTGGGACTGTCCCTTGATCATGACGGTGAAGTGGGAGAGCAGAGCAAACGCAGCCGGCGCGCCGGCGACGGAGCCCATGATCCCCGAGGCGACCGGCACCTTGTTGAGCAGGTTGATGTGCCGCCACCAGGTCTGACCGCCGGGCAGCGCCATGCGGCCCTCTTCCTCGTCGCGCTTGGCGCTGTGACCGACGCCCTCGATGAGCTGGACGTAGGGCAGTCCGTACTGGGCGGCCATCGGGGTGGCGAACTGCGATGCGCCCTTGGAGACGTTGTGCGGCGAGCCGCCGGAGATGGTGAAATCGTCGCCGCCGATGACGATGTTGCGGCCTTCGATCCGGCCCATGCCCATGACGAATGCGCCGGGCGTGAACTCGCGCAGGTCGCCGTTCTCGTCGTACTCGTAGCCGCCGACCAATGGACCGGCTTCGAAGAATGAGTCTTCGTCGAGGAACTTGTCGATCCGTTCACGGATGGTGTAGCGGCCGCCGCGGTGTTGTCGGGCGACGCCGTACTCGCCGCCCATTTCGCGGCCGAGTTCTCTGATGTAGTTGATTTCGTCGATCGCGCCCTGCCAGTCCTGTCCCGGCTTCCACGATTCGCGAGTCTGGTCTACGGGCATGGCGGGCCTTTCGGTCGGCGGGGTTTGAGGCAGTTGGGGTCCGCTGGCAGTTTATCGCCGACGGCTGTACAGTCCGCCCTGTCCGATAAGGTGACAGGGCAGGAAGGCGCTGATGGTGACGAGCGACCGTAAGGCTGAGGTGGACTTGCGCCCGATCGTGGTGTCGGAGATCGTGGTGGACGGTGAGAGGTTGGTGGCACGGGAGCCGCTGGAGTTCGAGGTCAGCTTCGACGCCGAAGAGGCCATCTACGACCTCGAGGGTCCGCTGCGCATCTATCTCTTCGCCGAGACGCGAGAAGTTCTCGACGACATGCTCCACGACGTGTTGGAGGTGATGTGGCGAGATTTCGCGGCTGGCGAGCATCAGAAGTTGTCGGGAGACGCGCAGAAGATCGGCAGGGAGTTGCGCAAGCGGTTTGCCGGTGTCGGTAGCGCCGCGTAAAGCGAGATTGGTTGAGTCGGGCCTGCTCTCGAAGGGATTTCGACTCCGCGTTTCTCGACACCGGCAGTTCTACTATCACCAGCTCGATGGTTCACCGACGGGAGTGTTCACCTTGATGTCTCATGGCGGCAATCGCGATATCGATGACGGCTTGCTCGGCAGGATGGCGCGACAATGCCGGTTGACGAGGCGGGAGTTTCTGGCCCTGATTGATTGCCAGCTTTCGCAGGAGGCGTACGAAGATTTGCTAGTGCAGCGGGGCGAGATTGAATCACGGTGATCACCAGTAGTTGGTCCAAGTTCGGTTCAGGATTCCTCCGGCAACTTCGTCGGCGAGCGCCGGACCATTGGCGGCCACGAGCCAGAGCGCATGAGGCTCGATGACCAGACGAACGGCGCCGGTCGGGCCATCCCAGCGGTACAGGCTGAACGGATCGTCCGGGTCGGCCAGCGCTTCTTCATCCGCGTGGAGGTACAACCAGGTTCGCAGCCCGTTGACGCCTTCGCGATGGTGTCCCACGTGATCGAACACGATCTGCCAGGTCACCACCTCCGCCAGACCGTCCTGAGACTCCCACAGGGCCATCTGGTCTGAGCCCCAGCCGGCGGAAACGCTCCGGGCCAGGGTTGTGAATCTGGTGGTGGACAGGATTAACGAATGGAGCCAGTGCTCGCCCATGCGATCAACGATTGGCTCGTCCCAGTGGGTGTCGGGGAAGAGCTCCGCTTGCAGCCGCTCGAGATCGGCGAGAGCGATTGGCTGTTCGTCGCTGGTCAACTTCTGCGGATGAATCAATTGTTCAGTGGACTCAGGCGGATCGAGTAGCAGGGCGTCAATGGCCTCCTGTCCACTCTCCGCGCGCAGCCTGGCGAGGACGCTGCTGCCCTGGTCGTAGGCGGCGAAGAGATTGGCAGCATCCTGGGGGATTAGCGCTTCATGGGCGCGATACCAGAGGTCGTACTCGGAGTTCGATTCAGGTCCCCACGGGATGCCGGCGAGCAGTTCCAGCAACGGCGATGTGTCTCCATATAGCTCGTTGAGGGTGGCGTCCCCTTCGACGACCCAGCGGAGGGCCTCCAGTTCGTCGGTGGTCTCAGCGTCGCGGTACCAGTCATGCAGGCGCCAGCCGGTCCATTGATCCTGGAGGAAGTGGACCAGCTCGTGCGAAATCACACCGACAAAGGCGGCGGGCATTGGCGGCCTTGAGACGATCACGACTTCACCAACTCCGTCCTCGCCTGGTTCCAACTGGTGCGCATCTTCAATCTCGCCGTACCAGCCCCAGAAGAGAGTGGCGCTGAGCCAGCTCTGCTCCAGGTCTCCGTAGTCTTCGACCTCCTGTCCGAGCAGCACGGCTAGCCGACTGGCCGGACGACCCACGGTCCAGTCCTCTTCCTCGCCGGTCGGGTCCTCCCAGACCTCCTCATAGAGACAGGCGTAGCGGCGCAGACTGGTCCGGCTGATCAGGTAGACCGGGGGCAGGTTCTGCAACGGGATGCCGCGGGCTTCGGCGGTCGCCTCGGCGATGATCTCGACGGCTCGAAGATCTTCGCCATCGGCAGGAATCAGCAAGCTGCGCCAGATGTCTTCGGCTTCGTGCTCGTCGAGCATCGCGCGAAGTTCGGCGACCTCCGGCTGCTCGTCGCACCAGATGCGCTCCCGGGCCAGGACTTCAAGCATGTCGTCGGCGAACTGGCGGACGTCGCGATAGCTGTAGGTGCTCGCTCTTCGATCAGGATCGTCGGGTTCCTCGGCCACCGGCTGCTCGGCTTGAGGCTGCTCAGGTTGAGCTTGCTGAGGTTCGGGTTGGACGGCGGCCGGTTGCGACGAAGGAGCTTCATTGGCGCTTGGGGCAGATGGGGAAGATGAGGGAGTCCCGTCGGAGCTCGGGGCGGACGGAAGCGACGAGGGGATCTGATCGACGCAGGCGATGCAGGACACCGCGATCAGCAGGACGAGCAGGACGCCGAGTTCGCGCATTGACTCACACGACGCCGATGACTTGTTCGCTGAAGGCGCGGAGGGCGTCCCAGTCCCAGGGCGGGCGGAGCGTGATGTTGACCCGGTCGACGCCGGCTTCGGCGTAGGGGGCGAGGATCTCGATTGCGTCGGTCGGCGTACCAAGGATGGCTCCGCGCTGGCGGAAGGCGTCGCCCGAGGCGCCAAAGACCTCGTCGAAGTGCGCTTGGGCTCGCGCTCGGTGTGCGTCTGTGGCTGCCAGGTGGAACGAGAGATTGACGTCGCGCTGGATCTCGGAGGGATCGCGGTCGACGCGCTCGCACCATTCGTCGAGCACGCCGGACAATCGTTGCCAGTCCTCCACGTTCAAGTAGGGAGCGTTCCAGCCGTCGGCGTAGCGGGCGACGAGCTGCAGCGTGCGGCGCTCGCCGACGCCTCCGATCCAGATTGGCACACGCCGCTGGAGCGGCTTCGGCTCGCACAGAGCGTCGGTGAGCTGGAAAAACTCACCCGAGTAGTTCGCCTCGGGCTGTTCCCAGAGGGCTCGGAGCACATGGATGCCCTCTTCCAGGCGATCGAGTCGCTTGCCGATGCGGTCGAAGGGAATGCCGTAGGCCGAGTACTCCTGGACATTCCAACCCGCGCCCAGTCCGGCGTCGAGCCGTCCGTCGGAGAGGTGATCGATCGTGGCCAGCGCATTGGCGAGCACGGCGGGATGACGGTAGTCCATAGCGAGCACGCAGGTGCCGATCCGAACGTGCTCGGTATCGACGGCGAGCGCCGCGAGGCTGGCCAGACACTCGAGATAGGGCCCGCGCTTCTCCGTCATCGGAGATTCGTAGAAATGGTCGGAGACATCGACCCAGGTAAACCCGGCGGTGTCGGCCCAGCGCCACAATTCGCGGCACTCGCCGATCGAGACGTTCTGCTGGACCAGGTGGATTCCGAATTCCATCTCGCGTTGTCCTCTAGGGCGCGTGCGCGCCGGCTGTCAGTATCGGACCGACGGTTCCGGCGCGGGGCGGTCGACTCTGCCGAACCGGGTGGAGTTTCAGGTTTTCAGCAATTCTTTTTTCTGGAGGGCCTTGAGACCACGATCTCCAGTAAAACACTGGAGATCATGGGTTCAGGGCTTTCAGCTTTTTTCAGGTTTTTCCAGGTTCTTTCAGCGTTGATGTGTTCGGGCCTGTTCGGCTCTGTTCGGATGCCGCCGAACCGGGACGGGGTTCGGCGTCGCCGATTCCGTTCAGGCATGCTGGCAGCCGAAGTAGGCAACGCCGGGCGTCGGACTAGAGCCACGTCTTGTTGGGCTACATCGTTCATACGTTCCACCATAGCGGAGGTTGGTTCCAGCGGGAAGAACGCGGCGTCGATGCGGACCGACTCCGGCCTGTCTGTGTATCGGTTCACTTATGGTTGCAGCGAGCACGGGGCTGGCTATCGGAGGGACAACATGACCTCTTCCCGCGACGAAGAACTGCTGGCCGCAGAGTTCGATCGCCGAGTGATGGGGTACGGACGGCTGGCTGTCAGTCTGCTGCTCCTGGTCACGCTGGTCGGCGTTCCGCTGATCCCGTTCTGGCTGATCTGGAGCGTCTCCTATCTGCCCAGGGCCTACGACCGGTTCAGCGCGCGCCTGACGCCGACCTCGCTGGAACTGACCCGAGGCGTCTACTTCCGCAGCGACAGCACGATTCCGCTCGACCGGATTACCGACGTGCGCTTGCACGACGATCCGCTGATGCGCTTCAGCGGGATCCAGGGTCTGAAGGTGGAGACGGCCGGGCAGTCCGGCGCGACCGGGGCGGAGGGCAACCTGATCGGCGTAGTCGACGCGGCGGGATTTCGCGACGCTGTGCTGCGTCAGCGAGAGATCCTCCAGGAGGGCGGGAGCTCGAGCCCGACCTCAACGGCTGCAGCGAGCGAGAACGATCTGCTCGTCGAAATCCGCGACCTGCTCAGGAGCATCGATTCAAAGACCTAGGAGTCTGCTGGGAGAGCAGCAAGGAACAGGGGACAACCGTGTCTGATCAGTTTGAGGATTTTCGCGGAGAAGTCGGCCTGACGATCGACGAGTCCGAGCCGTGGTGGCAGCCGTTGCCAGAGCATGAACACGGACCGCGGCCGAATGTCCTGATCATCCTCTTTGATGACATGGGCTTCGCTCACCTGAACTGCTACGGCTCGACGATCGATACGCCCAACATCAACCGGCTGGCGGACGAGGGTCTGCGCTATTCGAACTTTCATGTGACGCCGCTCTGTTCGCCGACCCGGGCTTCATTGATGACCGGCCGCAACCATCACGCGGTGGGGATGCGGACGATCTCCAACTTCCACGACACCGGCTTCACCAACATGCGAGCGTCGGTTTCGAAGCACTCGGCCAATCTTGCAGAGATGTTGCAGGCGAGCGGCTACGCCACCTACATGATCGGTAAGTGGCACCTGAGTCCGGCCGAGTCCAATGGTCCGGCGGGGCCCTACGACCACTGGCCGCTGCAACGAGGCTTCGACCGCTACTACGGCTTCCTCTCGGGCGCGACCGACCAGTTCTATCCCGAACTGACCCACGACAACCATCACATCCTGCCGCCCGGGAAGCCGGAAGAGGGCTATCACGTCACCGAGGATCTGTCCGATCACGCGATCTCGGTCCTGCGGGACAAGCAATCGCATCGGCCCGATCAGCCGTTCTTCATGTACTTCGCCCTGGGAGCGGTGCATGAGCCTCACCAGGCGCCTCGCGATTATGTGAGCAAGTACCGCGGCCGCTTCGACGCGGGCTGGGACGAGGTGCGGCAGGAGTGGTACGAACGACAGCTCGCCAGCGGCATCATCCCTCCCGAGACCGAGTTGGCGGCGCGCAATCCGGGCGTGGAGAAGTGGGATGATCTGTCGGAGAACGAGCAGCGCTTTGCGGCCCGACTCTTCGAAGCGTTCGCCGGATTCCTCGATCACACCGACGCGCAGCTCGGCCGGGTGATCGATCACCTGGAACAGTCCGGGCAGCTCGACAACACGATCATCATGCTGACCTCGGACAACGGCGCGTCGGGCATGGGCGGTCCGCGCGGGCTGCTCAATCCTGCCGCGGGCGGTCTCGGTATCTCGGACAACGAAGGCAGAGTCCTGCAGAATCCGTTGCGCGGACAGGGGTCGATGGACGACAGGCTGCTGGAAGCGATGCAGGCGCGGCTGGAAGACATTGGCGGCCCGCGAAGCTGGACTGATGTGCCCTGGGGCTGGGCTCAGGCCGCCAACACTCCGCTGCGCTGGTACAAGAGCGACGCCTACGGCGGCGGAGTCCGGGTGCCGATGATCGTGCGCTATCCCGATCGCGTGCCCCAGGGACAGATACGCGATCAGTTCCACCACGTGACCGACGTCGTTCCCACGGTCCTCGAGTTGCTTGGCGAAACGGCCCCCGGCTCTTACAAGGGCCTGGCCCAGATGCCGATTCACGGCAAGAGCATGGCCTACAGCTTTGACGATGCCGAATCGGCATCCAACAAGGGCGTCCAGTACTTCGAGATGTGGGGCCATCGCGCGCTCTGGATGGACGGCTGGAAGGCCGTCACCCGGCATTTCCGCGGCGTGCCATTCGAGGACGACGACTGGGCGTTGTTCAACCTGGAGGAGGACTTCTCCGAGATCAACGACCTCGCCGAGCAGGAGCCGGAGCGGCTACAGCGGATGATCGACCGCTGGTGGGTCGAAGCCGGACGTTACAACGTGCTGCCGCTAGACGATCGGATGCTCGGCATGGGCGCACCGAGCAATCGGTTGGGCAGTCCGCATCACGAATTCCACTATCGCTACTATCCGCCGACGGCTCACCTGCACGGCCGCGTCTCACCGACGCTGTTCGTGGGCGACTGGGCGATCACGGCGGAGATCGAACGTGACAGCGCCGATGACGAGGGAGTCCTGTTCGCGCACGGCAGCATGGCCGGCGGCGTGTCGATGTACGTCCAGAACAACCGGCTCTGCCTCGATTACAACGCGCGCGAGGACGTGACCGTGGGCCGGGCCGAGGTCGAATTGCCGACGGGGGAGGCAACGCTCGCCGCCAAACTGACATCGGGCGACGGCGGCAGCGGCGTGGTGACGCTGTCGGTGGACGGCGAGACGGTCGGAAAGATCGAGATTCCGACGCTGCGCGGAATCGCTGTGCGCGGCGGCGCAGATGTCGGCGCTGATCACTACTCGCCGGTGACCACGAGCTATGAGGCGCCGTTCGAGTTCTCGGGCACGCTCCATGTTGTGGATGTGCAGATCACGCCAAGGGGCCAGGTGCCCAGAGCGCCAACGCCGGAGGAGGCGAGCGAAGCGAGCTGAGGTATCGCCTATCTTGCATTCCAATTTGGCAGCAGCAGATCGGCGATGGTCATGTCAGAACAGTTCGAGGAGTTTCGCGGGAAGATTGGCCTGACGATTGAAGAGTCGGAGCCGTGGTGGGAACTGTTGCCGGAGCATGAGCACGGCCCTCGGCCGAACGTCCTGATCATCCTCTTCGACGACATGGGCTTCGCCCATCTCGGCTGCTACGGCTCGACGATCGATACGCCCAACATCGACAAGTTGGCCGCCGAGGGATTGCGCTACTCGAACTTCCATGTGACGCCGCTTTGTTCGCCGACGCGCGCGTCGCTGCTGACGGGCCGCAATCACCACGCGGTGGGCATGCGGACGATCAGCTTTCACGACACCGGGTTCACCAACATGCGCTCGGCGGTCTCGAAACACTCGGCGACCCTGGCCGAGATGCTCCGACCGCGCGGCTACGCGACCTACATGGTCGGCAAGTGGCATCTAAGTCCGGCCGAGGAGAACGGTCCGGCGGGTCCGTTCGATCATTGGCCGCTGCAGCGCGGCTTCGATCGTTACTACGGATTCCTCTCCGGCGCGACCGATCAGTTCTATCCCGAACTGACCGAGGACAACCATCACATCACTCCGCCGAAACGTCCCGAAGAGGGCTATCACATCACCGAGGATCTGGTCGACCACGCAATCCAGTTCATCCGGGACAAGCAGTCGCATCGGCCGGAACAGCCCTTTTTCACGTATCTGGCGCTGGGCGCGGTTCACGAGCCGCACCAGTCTCCGCGGGAGTATGTCGAGAAGTACCGCGGGCGCTTCGACGCCGGCTGGGACGAAGTGCGGCAGGAATGGTACGAGCGTCAACTCGCGAGCGGGATCATCCCGCCGGACACCGAGTTGGCGGCTCGCAACCCGGGGGTCGAGCGTTGGGACGACCTCTCCGACGACGCCAGGCGACTGGCCGCGCGGCTGTTCGAGGCGTTCGGGGCGTTCCTCGATCACACCGACGCGCAGCTTGGCCGCCTGTTCCAGTACCTGGAAGACTCGGGACAGCTCGACAATACGATCGTGCTGCTGACCTCAGACAACGGCGCTTCCGGCATGGGTGGACCGATGGGCATGTTCAGCCTCGCGCAAGGCGGCCACGGCATCTCCTCAAACGAAGGGGGGCTGCTGAACATTCCCATGGGCGACCAGAGCGGCATCCATGACGACCGCATCGCAGCGCTGCAAGATCGGTTGGAGGATGTCGGCACGGCGCGGAGCTGGACCGATGTTCCCTGGGGTTGGGCGCAGGTCGCCAACACGCCGCTGCGCTGGTACAAAAGCGACGCCTACGGCGGAGGCATCCGCGTGCCGCTGATTGTCCGCTGGCCGGAGCAGGTCCCACAGGGTCAAGTCCGCGACCAGTTCCACCATGTGACCGATCTCGTGCCGACGGTGCTCGATGTTCTGGGTGAGGACGCGCCCGGGATGCTAAACGGGCGAGCGCAAATGCCGGTACACGGTAAGAGCCTGGCCTACTCCTTCGCAGACCCCGACGCGGCCTCGAACAAGGGTGTGCAGTATTTCGAAATGTGGGGGCACCGCGCGATCTGGATGGACGGCTGGAAGGCGGTCACGCGACACTTCCGCGGGACGGCGTTCGAGGACGACCAGTGGGAGCTGTTCAACCTGGAAGAGGACTTCTCCGAGCTCCACGACCTCTCGGAACAGGAGCCGCAGCGTCTGCAGCAGATGATCGACCGCTGGTGGATCGAAGCCGGCCGTTACAACGTGCTCCCGCTCGACGACCGGCTCCCCACGCTAGGCCTCCCGAGCCCGAAACCCGGCGGACCGCACGAGGGCTTGCACTATCGCTACTACCCGCCCGTCTCCCACCTGCACGGTCGGGTGGCGCCGGTGCTGCATGTTGGCGATTGGGAGATCAGCGCCGAGGTCGAGCGCGACAGCGCCGATCAGCAAGGCGTGCTCTACGCCTCGGGAAGCATGGCCGGCGGCGTCTCGATCTACGTGCAAGACAACCGGCTCTGCGTCGACTACAACTCGCGCGAGAACCACACCATCGGTCGCTCTGACTCGGAACTGCCGATCGGTCGGTCGCGGCTGTCGGCGAAGATGACCTCGCACGAGGGCGGCGGAGGCACGGTCGCGCTCTCAATCGACGGCGAAGTCGCGGGCCAAGTCGAGATTCCGGATATCAGCGGGATTGGAGTGCGCGGCGGCGCCGATGTCGGAGCTGACAACTACTCCCCCGTCTCCGACAGCTACGCAGCCCCGTTCGAGTTCACCGGAACGATCCACGTCGTTGATGTGAAGATCGAGCCGAAGGTCAAACTGCCGAGGGCAATGACTACTGAGGAAGCGTCGGAGGCGGGCTGATAGATTCGCCTGCGACGGCTTTGGTGAGTCGCTACCCGCCTTGCGTCCCCGGCCGTTGGGCCGGGGACCCAAGGCGGGTACCCCGAGTTGAGTTAACCCCCTCCGTGCCTGAGAAGCTTGCCGGGGGTCGCCCCCGTCTCCGTGCCGTCCTGCATCGTGA